>CAJTOI010000026.1 GCA_910577925.1 uncultured Roseburia sp. | reverse complement strand
AATTAGGGCAGTTTCAGAATGCAGACCATAAATGGAAAGTAGCCCAGGATATTGCGAACGGATATGTTGAACAAGCATTAGGTGTTTATTTTTCCCGTTTAGGCATTGACCCATTTAAGGAGGAAACAGAATGAATGAAGCTATAAAAATCAGCAATTTATCAAAGAGTTATGGAACTCACATTGTGCTGAATGGTTTAGATTTTAGCGTACAACAAGGAGAAATTTTTGCTCTGCTCGGCGTGAATGGAGCTGGAAAAACCACGTCGCTTGAATGTATCGAGGGTTTAAGAAAATATGACAGCGGAAGCATTACCATAAATGGAATCATGGGCATTCAATTACAATCGGCTTCTTTGCCGAAATACATCAAAGCACTGGAAGCTGTAAAGCTGTTTGCTAAATGGAATAAGACATCTCTTGACAGGGCGACGCTTGACGCTCTCGGTATTTATGAACTTGCAGAAAAGCCGTATTATCAATTATCAACCGGGCAAAAGAGGCGGCTTCATCTGGCGCTTGCTTTAACACGAAATCCAGATATTCTGTTTCTTGATGAACCAACTGCAGGACTTGACGTTGAGGGACAAATATCTTTACATGAACAAATCCGCCGGTTAAAAGCAATGGGAAAAACAATCATATTAGCAAGCCATGATATGGCAGAGGTTGAAAAGTTATGTGACCGGATTGCCGTTCTTTCCGGCGGTAAAATTGCCTTTATCGGGACTGTCGATGAGCTGGGCGAAACAATCGGAAAGCATTATAATATCACAATCCAAACAGAAAATAGAACTGAAAACTATGAATCGGAAAATATCGGAAATTCTCTGCTTTCGCTACTCATGCAGTACAAGGAACAAGGAGAAACTATCACAGATATTAAAATAGACCGTGGTTCACTGGAACAGCACTTTATAAAAATTGCAAAGGGGGAGTAACAATGGGAGCATTTTTATACGGAGTTTCTTTACAATGGAAGTTAGACATAAGAAGTAAGACATTACTTACAACCTGCTATATCGTGCCTCTTTTGTTCTTTGTAATTATGGGCGGTATATTTACATCAGTCATGCCAGAAGCGAGATATACGCTTATTCAGTCAATGACGGTATTTGGTGTGACGATGGGGGCGCTGATTGGTCTGCCGCCCTCTCTTGTTGAAATTTACAGTAGCGATATTAAAAAGGTTTACAAAGCGAATGGTGTTCCATTAATCTTAGGTCTTGCTTTAACCAATATTTCAGCATATATTCATTTGTTCCTTATGAGCATGATTTTATATATTGCCGCACCGCTTGTTTTTCATGCTGAAGTACCAGAAAATCCGGGGAGGTACTTTATCAGTCTTGCCGTTTTTATTGCGGTATCTCTTAGTATTGCCAGTATAATTGGTTTGGCGGTAAAAGACCAGGCAAAAACTTCTATGTTTTCTATTATTATTTTTATACCTTCTACCATGCTTTCTGGAATTATGTTCCCTATGGAATTACTTCCAAAAGCGTTTGGAACAATAGGAAAACTATTTCCGGCTTCATGGGGATATAAGCTGATGACAGAGAGTGTTTTTAAGTCTGAAAACTTTTTACCATTCCTTTTGATTTTTGTCTTAGCTGTTGTTATGTGCAATATTCTGTTGCGAAGAGTTGATAAATAGCAAATCCAGCCGAGCCAGCGGGCGACAGTAAAAAGTGCTGCCGCCCCTCTAAAATTATAAAACTGGAACTGTAAACCATGTATCACCCTATGTGGGAGAAAGGGAAATCTACCACAAAATCACCGCGCGAGCTCCGCACTTAAAGCCTTCACCCAGATCTCCACACAGTTCCCGCAATCACAATTCCTGTCATACTTTTCCGCGGAAAACGGCTCGGAAGTCAATTGGTGATTCGGGAGCCAGGTGCCGAAAAGATACTTGCCGGCTTTGTCTAACGCTTCTGTCACAAGCTTCTCAAAATTTTCCGCTTCGATCCTGCAGACGATATAATCTCCCGTGGGTAATTCCCGGATGACGAAATCAGCTGTAAAGTCCGGCGTATCCCGCAGGAGCGCACCTGCAAAATACTGAAAAATGCCGTTCTTTGGGTCCGCCATATAGGACATCCCTAACTCCGCAGAGGGAATCACATACGGGGCAAGCGCCTGCTTCTCATTATGAAAGCGGGTCCAAAGCCGCCCGGGGACATCAATTCCCGTGGCTTCTCCCACAGGCGTCTGCGCCGCAATCGGAACATCGGCCGTAAAACCGATATAAGTTTCCGCGGCGTCTAAAGTTTCTCTCCGGATTTCCAGAACAATATCCTCGATAATGAGCGGCATACCCTCGTCAATCAGCACATAGTTCCAAGAGAGCTCCGGCTTGAGAAACGTATTCAGCATCGGACGTGTCTTTTTGTATTCTTCCGGTGTAATGCCGTAGGTCTCCTTAAACGCCCGCGGTCAAACATGCCGGAACGCGCACGATTTTGGGCAAGACACAATGCAAAACCATGATTTTCGGCGGACAAAGAGAAAGTTTGGTCGATTGACAGGCATATGCGGCTTAAATATAATGACGGTAGAGCAGGAATCCGAAATGCCGATGTAAAACAGATTCTTTTCTTTGGCATGCGCATGCTCGGGATTGCACTGACAGGGGCGGTCTGCGCGATCCTGCGGAACCGGTTTGCAAGCCGTGTCTCACAGAGCATCGGAAAAGAGCTGCGCCGTGACATGTACCATAAGGAACAAGTGTAAGGACCTCACTTTTCAGATAAAAAGGAGCCGTTATGAACGTATATTTTGACAGAGAAGGGCTGGTTGACAGCCGGGAATTTTATGAGGACAAAGAATTGCCCTACGCCTTATTTTCAAGCATCAGTTCCGTGTATCCTTTCGTTAAATTCGAGGAAGAATTGGCAGAGATCAATGATTACTGTCTCTTTCTCTTATGTCAGCTGGAAGAAAAATTAAAAACGTTAATCCGGGACTCTGACGTTCCGTTTAAGCTGATAAGAGGGTACCGCCGCAAAGAAGAGGCTGCGGCGGAGGACATGGAAGAACTGTTTGACCCCGCATACATGTTTTCTCCGGTCGTCACCTGGGAAAAGCTTTCCCGCAATATCAATAAATGTACGTTGCTGCTGCTGGTGCTCTCTTATCTGGAGTCTTCTCTGAACGAAATCGCGAAATGGTTTTGCGAGGAGCGCTCGGTGCCGCTGGGGCGGAAGGAGCGGGGAGACGATGAAATTACGTTTTACCTTGGGCGAATCGGGCAGTGCTGTGAGTGCAGTCTGGTCAAAACGCTGGAAGACGAACTGGCGTATATAAGAGAGGTCCGAAAAATCCGCAATCAGTTTGTGCACAGAGCGTGGAGTCAGGTGGAGAAACACTATGACAAGTTCCGTTTATGTGATGTGTTCCGCGCAGTGTCGGTCATCTTTGCCGAGACGGAAAAAGCGGCGTGCGGCGCAGGGCTGATTGAGGAAAGCGAGTTATTCGGAAGAACGGATAAATGAAGATAAAAAATAGCACCTGTGAGTGTTTGGGTGAGACAGGTGCTATTTAAGAAAATGTATGAGTATTTCAGCGCCTATTCTAGCAGAAAGGGACAGAGGATGCAAGACAAATGTAGTAAAATGTGCAGAATCGGCGGAATACGCCGCGTGAATAGGCGCAGACGGACGGGGGATAATAGGTGTATATCACAAAAAGGATTTGTTGCTTATGCCGCAGGAAGATTGGAGAGAGCAGGTGCGTCTGCTGACAATGGAGGAATTTAAAAATCTGCAGGGGGATTATCCTTACCGGCGGAGACTGTACCGCAGCATGTGCCCGGCCGGGCAGTGCATGGTGGAAACCTATGCGGACTGTGTGCTCGGGACGCTGAAAATTCCGGGCGGGAGCAGGACGGAAAAGACAGGGCAGTTCTGCGGGTTTTATCTGCGGGACAACGAGCTTTTACTCATTGAGGACGGGCAGCTGTTTGGTGCTCTGCTCCGAAAAATCGAGCAGAATGACTGCGGGGCAGCCGGCGCCGGACAGATATTGCTGCTTCTTTTCGAGCGGCTGATTGCAAATGATATGCTGTATTTGGGACAGCAGGAGGAGCTTCTTTCCGAGATGGAGGAAGGGCTGCTCAAAAAGATACCGGAGCGCTTTCATGAGACGATTATCGGATACCGCAGGCGGTTTCTGACGTATCATATGTATTATGAACAGCTGTTGGCGCTGGGAGAAAAGATGCAGCTGCGCACGAGGCAGACGCAGGACGCGGAGGAATTGGAAGGCGTCTCCTGGCAGCTGTATATCGACCAGGTGGGACGTCTTCACGGCTATGTGGAGTTTCTGAGGGATTATCTGGTGCAGATCCGTGACCTGTACCAATCGCTGATTGATGTGGAGCAGAATAAGGTGATGCGGATGCTGACCGTGGTGACGACCATTTTTCTGCCGCTTTCGCTGATTGCGGGGTGGTACGGCATGAATTTCCCGTATATGCCGGAATTTACGTATCGGAAGGCCTACTATGTGGTATTGGCGGTGAGTGTCGGGATTGTGGCGGTGGAATTTGTTTTTTTCCACAAAAAAAAGATACTGTAGGGCGGTTTGTGCTATAATGTTTGTATGGAAATGAGCACTGCGGCATACGGAGGTAAATATGAACCCGACATCTATTATGAAGATCATGAATGCAAAAAATAAATTTGAGGAAAATCATCCGAAATTTACGGCCTTTTTAAACGTACTTTTTTCCCGGAGGATTGAGGAGGGAACCGTGATCGAGATTACGGTGACGCGGCCGGGAGAGGAGCCGATGACGACCAATTTGAAAGTGCTGCAGTCGGACCTTGAGCTTCTGAACGAGCTGAAAGATATTGCAAAATAAGCACAGAGTCTGCGGGCCGTTCATATGATATAGATGAAGAGAGCCATAGGAGCAGAGAGTGGACTATCTGAAAGACCAGTTTTTTAACGAACAGTTTGCGGTGCCCAAGATGCCTTTTTATATGAGCTATCCGATGCAGAACCTGTATCTGACAGAGATGGAATATGAAAAGGATATGGACCGCATGAAAGAGCTGTATCCGAGGGAAGTCAGGCGGATTCTGGAATATGTCGAAGACGAGTGCGACAAGATGGAATACGAAGGAAGCCTGATGTTTGACGAATATCCGGACCGTCTGATGCTTGAGATGCTTGTGGACAAAATCCTTCAAAAGGTGGAGGATACGCAGCCGGATGTGACGGCCGAGCAGTACAGGGGACCGAGACCGCCGGGACCGGGGCAAAGACCCCCGCAGGGACCGCCGCCGGGATCCGGACCGAGACCGCCGCACAGACCGGAGAATCATCTGCGGGAGCTCATCGGCGTAATCCTGAATAACGAAATGTACCGCAGGCGGTGCAGACACAGAAGGTGCAGGCGCTGGTGGTAGGCCGAAACCGCAAAAATTGTTGCGGTTTTCCATAAAAATGCATACAATATAGCTATCGCATAAGCGGTAGCTATTTTTTAGGAGGATGAACCGTGCAGAAAAGTACGATAAAAGGGATAGTTCTTGTGCTGGTATTTGCGGTATCAGTGCTTGTATTCGGAGGAATGACCAATCATACGAACGAGGATCTGACCAGGGAGATGGAGGAGGCTACGCTGCCGGTCGTCTCGCTGTATCAAAACGATGTGGAGCTCAATGAACTGCACGGGTATTCGACAGAGATGGATATGGCCTATATGCGGGATGCAATTATGCCGATCGGAAAAGACCGGAAGCTTCCGATTACCATTCAGACATACCAGACCGCGGTGGATACGATTTCTTACGAAATCCGCAGCCTGGATGCCGAGCGGCTGATTGCGAATGCGGATGTGACATCTTACGAAGAAAAAAAGGGGAAAATCAACGCAGAGCTTACGATTCAGAATCTGCTCCAGGCGGGGGAGGAATATCTGTTAATCATCCAGCTGGAGTGCGGAGACAAAACGGTCTATTATTATACCAGAATCATGGAGCCGGTGGATGCGCATGTCGAGGAGTGCGTGGAATTTGTACTGGATTTTAACGATAAGACGTTTAACAGCGAGACGACGGGAAGTCTTGCAACCTATATGGAGCGGACGACGGGTGATAATTCCAACCTGCATTATGTGAGCCTGCACTCCTCCTTAAAACAGGTGGGATGGGCGGACTTTGAGGGGAAACGGCTGACGGATCCGATGCCTTCGATTAAGGAGATCACAAATACCTACAGCGTGATCGTGCTCGACTATGTCGTGAGCAGCGTGGGGGAAGCCGGCGAGCTTGAGTATTACAATGTGGAAGAATACTATCGGGTGCGCTATACCAGCAGCCGGATTTATCTGCTGAATTTTGAGCGCAGGATGAACCAGATTTTCCGGGGAGAGAATCAGAATATTTATGATGCGTATATTCAGCTCGGAATACGCTCCGGGGACGTGGAATACAAAGCAAACGAGGCCGGAAATAATGTTGCGTTTGTGCAGGAGGGGGAACTCTGGAGCTATAACGTGACGGAACATACGCTCGCAAAAGTGTTCAGCTTCCGGGGATATGAAGGAATTGATATCCGGGAAAATTACGGGGAGCATGACATTAAAATCGTCGATATCGACGAGGCCGGAAGTGTGGATTATATTGTGTACGGATATATGAACCGGGGAATCCATGAGGGGCAGGTCGGCATGGCCGTCTACCATTATGACGGGCTGTCAAACGCCAACGAGGAACAGGTATTTATTCCTTCAAGACATTCCTATGAGGTGATGAAGTCGGAACTCGGAAAGCTGATGTATGTGAACGACGGGGGAGAACTGTTTCTGATGATGGAAGGAAACGTCTACGGGATTGATCTGAATACACGGGAGGTGCGTGCTGTGATAGAAGATCTTGCGGACGGTTCGTATGCGGTATCGGAGACAAACCGATACGTGGCATGGACGGAGGGAAAGGACACGGAAGCGGCGATTCATATTTTGAACCTGTCGAATCTGAAAACGGTCGGAACTTTTGAGGGGAAGCAAAACGAACTTGTGAGACCGTTAGGGTTCATGGGGGAGGATTTTGTATACGGAATCTCCAGAAAAGAGGATATTCTTGAGGACGCGGCGGGCAATGTGACGATGCCGATGTATCGGATTAAAATAATGGATGTCACGGCCGATGCGCCGGAAGAACTCAAAACCTATGAGAGAAACGGCTACTACGTGTCGGATGTGGAGATTGACGGCTACACGATGTACCTGAACCGTATTCAGTATAACGGTACCGCATTTGTGGGGGCGGACCGGGATATGATTATGAACCGGGAGGGAGACGGAAGCCAGACGATCGCGGTTGCATCGGGCGCGGACCCGGTGAAAAAAACACTAGTGCGGCTTGCGGTTCCGGGCATGACTGCGGAGCGCTCTCTGCGGCTCTTGACGCCCAAGGAAACGATTCTCCCCGAGGAGAGAACTGTGGAAATCAAAACGGAGAACCGGACCGGACGCTATTATGTGTATGTGAAAGGGGACGTACTGCTGTCGACGGATAAGATCAGCGAGGCGGTAATCACGGCGAATGAGAATTTCGGCGTGGTGATCGGGGACAATCAGAAATATGTCTGGAAGCGCGCCAGAAAAACGGCACAGAATGCATTTTCGGATATCGGGACATCGGGAGAGAATGCGGGAGAGGGAAGCATCGCACAGTGCATCAATGCAATGCTGGAAAAGGAAGGTATCAATATTAACGTGGAAGCGCTGATCGCATCGGGCGAGACGCCGAAAAGTATTCTGCACAATACGATGCGGGATGCGGTCGTGCTGGATCTGACCGGCTGCAGTGTAGACGAAATTCTGTATTATGTCAGCTGCGGCAGTCCGGTATTTGCGATGACAGAGAGTGAGGAGGCGGTTTTGATCGTCGGTTATGATGCGGGCAGTATTAGTATTTACGATCCGAAACTGGGGATCACTTACCGCGAATCCATCGCCGAAGCAGACGAATTATTCGCAAATGTCGGAAAGGTTTTTTTCACGTATTTGACCGAATAAAAATACAAAAAAACAGACGGACATAGTAAGATCTTTTGTGTAAGTTTAACAGATTTGCCGGGCATGTATTGCAAATTCAAATTAGATGGAGTATATTTTGATAAACACATGAAATTAAGGAAGTGGAGGAACATGAGCAGAAAAGAAATAATTATATCAGATGTATCAGAAGAACATAATAATCCAATTGCCGAATTGGTTCAGGTAGCTTGTCGTTTTGACAGTGAGATTATATTAGAAAGCAATAATCGGAGAATCAACGCAAAGAGTATTATGGGAATTATGGCGTTCAATCCATCTAAGGGCATGACCGTTAATATCGTTGCGGACGGTACCGATGAAGAGGAAGCTTTAGTTGCAATGGAAAAATTTTTAGTGTGTCAGTAGTTATGGTTTAAAGGAGGAGGATAGCTATGGAAAAGAAAAAACCAGGAAGGCCTGCAGGGGCGAAGACAGCGGCAAAAGAAACAGTACCTGAGACGAAGGCAGCAGCGGTGGAAGTAAACGAGACAGCGGGGGTAAAGGCAGCGGAGACAAAGGAAACCGAAGCGGCAGTGAAGGCAGAGGCTGTCGAGAAAAAAGATCAGGCAGAGAAAGAGGTTGCAAAAATGAAAAAGACCACCAGAACAGCAAAGAAAACGAAAGCGGCACAGGAGGAACTGAAACCTGAGATTATTCTTCAGTTTCAGGGAAATGAGTCGGCTGTGGGCGAGGCAGTTGAGAAAGCAAAAGCGCAGTTTGTGTCAGAGGGACACAGAATGTCTTCCATCAAGACACTCCAGCTTTACCTGAAGCCCGAAGAGTTTGCGGCATATTATGTGATTAACCAGAAGTTTGCAGGCAAGGTTGATCTGTTCTAATCCGGCATGAAGATATAAAAATATAAGAAAAAGAACTGCGGCGCGAAACGGATTCGCGCCGCAGTTTTTTGTCTGAATAGAATGTCAGCCGTTTGTCTGCTCTTCCTTATATTTGGAGACAAGCCGCTTGATCCTGTCGTACGGATTTAACAGATCGCTGATCGAACTGTCATGGTTTAAGGTGTCGATAATGTATGCAATATACTTGCTCATGTCACAGTTGACATAGTAGGGTTTCGAGAGCAGTTCCGGAGTCTGATAGCACAGGTTTGTGGTGACTACTTTGTAAATCGTGCCGTTTTCGACCGCCTCGTCGAATTTGGCAAGACCGTTGGTAAAAAGACCGAACGTGGCAACGACAAAGATGCGGCGCGCCTTTCTCTTTTTGAGCTCCGTGGCGACATCGATCATACTCTCGCCGGAAGAGATCATGTCGTCGATAATGATGACATCCATATCCTCAACGGAGGCGCCTAGAAATTCATGCGCGACGATCGGGTTGCGGCCGTTTTCAATGGTGCTGTAATCCCTGCGCTTATAGAACATACCCATATCAAGTCCCAAAACGCTTGCGAGGTAAACGGCACGGTTGGTACCGCCCTCATCCGGGCTGATGACCATCATATGTTCGGAGTCAATCTGCAGATCTTTTACTTCCCGCAAAATGCCCTTGATGAACTGGTAGGCGGGCTGTACGGTCTCAAAGCCTTTGAGCGGGATCGCATTCTGAACGCGGGGGTCGTGGGCATCAAACGTGATAATGTTGTCGACACCCATTGTGGTGAGCTCCTGTAAAGCCAGCGCACAGTCTAAAGACTCGCGTGCGGTGCGCTTGTGCTGACGGCTCTCGTACAGAAACGGGATGATGGCGGTAATACGTCTCGCTTTTCCGCCGACAGCCGCGATGATACGCTTTAAGTCCGCATAATGGTCGTCCGGGGACATATGATTTTCATGGCCGCAGACGGTATAGGTAAGGCTGTAATTGGTAACGTCCACCATCAGATATAAATCGTAGCCGCGCACAGACTCACGGATAACGCCCTTCGCCTCGCCGGTTCCGAAGCGCGGAACAACGGTGGAGATAAGATAGCTGTCCCGGCGGTAATCCTTGAACGCAAGGTCGTCCGGATGCTGCAGCTGTCTTTTTTCCCGCCAGCCCACAAGGAATTTGTCAACCTTGAGGCCAAGCTCCTTACAGCTTTCGAGCGGAATCAGGCCGAGTGCACCGTCGGGAAGGGTTTCTAAATTTCTTTCATCGTTTGGCATGAAATGGTTCCTCCATAAAAAATAACGTTTATTTCAATAGAGCTGGCTCTAATGAATGCAGAAATCAGTGCGGCCGCTTTTTTAAAATGCGGATATCGGGGCCGAACAGCTTGATCAGCGTATAGTTGCTCGAAATGCGTGAGAGCACGCGCTCCGAATAAATGTCCGCCAACTGGCTCATCCCCAGATTGGTGGAGATAATCGTAGATTTCTTTCGCAGAATACGTTCGTTTAAGCACAGAAACAGCTGTGAAGTTGTAAAGGAATTTGTCAGCTCCGTGCCGAGATCATCAATGATCAGCAGGTCACAGTCGAAAATATTCTGATGCGCGGCGACGGCCCGGGCATCCTTTTGGAATACGCCCTTGCTTAATATATCAAATAATTGAAAAGCCGTAAAGTAGATCACGGAATGTCCGCGGTCGAGTAATTCTTTTGCCACACAGTTGGAGAGAAACGTTTTTCCGATGCCGGTATCGCCGTAAAAATAGAGATTGGAAAAGGCATCGTCAAAGGTGTCAATAAAGCGGCGGCATTTTTCGACGGCATCGCGTGCGGTGTCGAGTGCGGATAAGCCGGTCGCCGGATTTCGCTCCGTGTCCGAGTAATAATCAAAGGAAAAAGTAGAAAAGTTTTCACGCTGTAAGACATCCTTCAAATTGGATTGCGTATAAATCATGTCGATGGCAGCCTGCTCAAAACAGTGACAGCGCCGACCGTCTGCATAACCGGTGTCCTTACAGTCGGGACAGGTATAGGCAGGAGCAAAGCAGTCATCCGAAAAGCCGTTCTCGGCGAGGAGGACGGCGCGCTCACTGCGGTAAGCGGCAAGCTGTGCGGCAAGCCCGGCAAGCGCGCTTTCATCGCCGTCGAGCAGACGCTTTGCGTGCGCCACGGAGCAGGAGGCGATTGCGTCATCAATCTCCTTTAGGCGCGGCAGCCTTTCGTAAGCGTTCCGAATCTTTGCTTCGCGCAGGCGCTGATTTTTAAGCTGCCTGGCGTCGTAGGTGCGGATGATTTCATCATATTGGGAATTGCTTAAAGCCATGTGAGTCCTCCCGGAATTATTGTGCGCTGCTGGTCAGAAGCAGCTGTTCCAATTCATCGTAGTCGTAATTGCGCTGCGTGAAATTGTTGAACTTGTTTTTCGGGGCCGCGGAAGCGGTCTTGGAAACCACGGCAGTTTTCTTTTTCGAGTGCTCCGCGTCAAGGGCGGCCACATCGGAGAGGTGGCGCACCTGATTTTTATGCCAGCCCGTCAGAATGGAATCCGCATATCTGAAATTCGGACGTGAGGTTGCCTCAATGGTGCGCCTGCAGGCCTCGGTGATGAGCTCATCGGAAAAACCGTATTCCGCGGTCCACTTTTTGAGGAAGCGGATCTCTTCCGGCGTCAGATTGCGCCCGGTTCCGGAAAGACCGAAGGAATTCATCACGGTATAATAGGAACGGTTGAACTGAATGGAAACCTGTTTGGCCTCCTCCACCGTGGTTATCCGGCTGTCCGCCCAGCGGAAAGCAGTCTTATATATGTAGGACATGCTCTTATGCCCGCTGCCCACGCACGACTCCACAAGGTACTCAATCAGGTCGGTGGAAAAGTGGAGACCGTCGTACAAGAACAGAATTTTCTGGATATCGGTCGGGCTTAAGGGGTGTCCGAGATACCGCTCAATAATAAAGAACAATTCTGCGATGGCTTCGTTTTCCCGGAACTGTTTCACCTCGTCGGCGGAGTAATTTCTCTCCGCGGGAAGCGCTGTGCCGGGATCCTGGAGATCCCCGGGGCGCGCTGCCGCACGGACGGACGGCTGCGCGGCCGAAACCTGTGCCGCGGAAACGGACGGCTGTGCCGGAGGAGTCTGCGCCGCGGCGGCATCCCCGGCCGATCCGGAATCGAGCAGATGAATGCCGGTCAGATTATCTGCGGTATCGTATTCGAGCCGGAGCAGATGCATGCGCTCCCAGTAGCACAGTGCCCGCTTGATATCCTTTTCGGTATGGTCAAACTTGTCCGCGATCGAAGAAATCGAAAAGGATGCTTCCGGCTGATTCAAAAGACGCAGCAGATAGAGGTATATTTTGACGAACTCTCCGTTGGCGTCCGACATGTATTCATCGATAAAAACATTTGATACACTGGTAACAGAATCTGATTTGTCACTGTAAAGCGCAATTTTGGCCATATCAGAACCTTCTTTCCTTATAATCCGAAAATGACAGCGTGTCTCCCTCACGTTGTGTCGTCATGCATTATAGCACAGGATTTTGCAAATGAGAAGTACATTTTTTTCTGAAACCCCAGTAAAATCAAGGCTTTACGGGAATGTGGATAATGTGGATAAAGAGGGCAAAAAAACAGAAAGACAGATTATGGAAACCGCGGAGCGGGAAAATTCGGCGGGAAAGACATACTTTTCCAATTCTGTTAAAAATGCATTATGTAAACCCAAAATCCACATTCAAAGGTTGAAGTTTTCCCCAACCCGAATGTGGATAATGTGGATAATCTATTTTCCGAGAATATGTTCACCGACAGTTACGATATTCCCGGCGCCCATAGTTATCAACAGATCATTGTTTATACAGGTTTTCAGCAAAAATTTTTCGATTTCTTCGAAGGAGGGAAAGTAGTGGCAGTCCACCCCTTTCTGCTGCAGACGGACGAGAATATCCCTTGCGCTCACGCCGTAGGTATTCTTCTCGCGTGCGGCATAGATATCCGCAAGGACAACGATATCCGCCATTGAGAGAACCTCCGCAAAATCGTCTAAAAACGCTTTGGTTCGCGAGTAGGTATGGGGCTGGAACACAAGAACCAGCCGCTTGTGCGGGTAATTTTCGGCGGCCTTCAAAGTGGCGCGTATCTCGGTCGGGTGGTGTGCGTAGTCGTCGATAACGGTGACACCGTCTACGGTGCCCTTGTACTGGAAGCGGCGGTCCGCGCCGCCGAAGGCGAGAAGCCCCTTCAAAATATCTTCCTGCCGCAGCTTCATCTCCACGGCGAGGGCGATGGCCGCAAGCGCGTTTGACACGTTGTGGATGCCGGGGACGGCGAGGGAGACGGTCATCATTTCGCTGCCGCGGTACATGGCGGTGAAAGTGGCGCATGCGCCGGCGTCAAAGGAGATATCTTTCGGATAGTAGTCGCACGAGTCACTGAGTCCGAATGTGATGACGCGGGGAGAAAGCCCCTCCGTCAGCTCCCGGTAATTTTCGATTTCACCGTTGACGATGAGTACGCCGTCTTTCTGCGTATTTTCTGCAAATCGGCGGAATGAATGACGGATGTCCTGAATATCTTTAAAGAAGTCCAGGTGCTCTGCCTCCACATTGAGAATAATGCTGTACTTCGGATAGAAATGGAGAAAGCTGTTCGTATATTCACAGGCTTCCGAGATAAAAACATCGGACTTGCCTACCCGGAGATTCCCGTCGATGGCTTTTAAGATGCCGCCGACCGTGACGGTCGGGTCCGTATCGGCGGAGAGCAGAATCTGGCTGATCATAGAGGTCGTGGTCGTCTTTCCGTGGGTGCCGGAGACTGCGATAGAACGGCTGTAATTGTCCATAATCTGTCCGAGCAGCTCGGCGCGGGAAATCATGGGAAGCCCTTTTGCGCGCGCGGCGGCGAACTCGGGATTATCCTCCGCGATGGCCGCGGTGTACACTACGAGATCGATACCGTCTATGATATTGGATGCCCGTTGTCCGTAGAAGACAGTGATTCCCTTTTTTTCTAAATGTCTGGTCAATTCGGATTCTCTGGCATCGGAGCCCTGAACCGTAAAATTTTCCTCTAACAGTATCTCGGCAAGACCGCTCATGCTGATTCCGCCGATGCCGATAAAATGGATATGTATCGGTTCCCTGAAATTAATTTTGTACATTTATCATACCTGCCTGTTTCTTTGTAGGATTTAGGCATTTACTGCCAATATTAATTATAACCCTATATGATAATTTTGCAAATTCTTTTAAGGGAAATCTTTTCGACATGACGAAAAAAACAGAGCGAAAACAGAGAAAAATTGTGTAAAATGTCAAAAATAAGGAGAAAAGGAAAACAAAATTGTGAAAAATGATGTACATAAGAAAGGCGGTGTGTTATAATTTTAAGTGCTAAGAGGTGCCGGTGTAAGGAGCGTTTGTGTCGGTACACTGTAGAAAGAGACGAGAGGTGGAGGACGTGATTAGAAAAGAAATGATTGCAATGCTGTTGGCAGGAGGACAGGGAAGCCGTCTTGGGGTGCTTACCGCGAAGGTTGCCAAGCCTGCAGTTGCATTTGGGGGAAAGTACCGCATTATCGACTTTCCGCTCAGCAACTGTATCAATTCCGGAATTGATACGGTAGGAGTGCTGACCCAGTATCAGCCGCTGCGGCTGAATACACATATCGGAATCGGTATTCCGTGGGATCTGGACAGGAACAACGGAGGAGTTACGGTTTTGTCGCCCTATGAGAGAAGCGACAACAGCGAGTGGTACAGCGGTACGGCGAATGCCATTTTCCAGAATATAAATTATATGGAAAATTACAATCCCGAATATGTACTGATTCTGTCCGGAGATCACATCTACAAGATGGACTATGAAGTGATGCTTGATTTTCACAAGGAGAATCATGCGGATGTCACGATTGCAACGATGCCGGTTCCGCTCGAGGAGGCAAGCCGTTTCGGCATTGTGATTGCGGACGAGAATAAGAAAATTTCGGAGTTTGAGGAGAAGCCGAAAGAGCCGCGCAGCAATCTGGCTTCCATGGGTATCTACATATTCAGCTGGAAAGTACTCAGGGAAGCGCTGTACGCGATGAAGGATCAGAGCGGCTGTGATTTCGGAAAACATATTATTCCGTATTGCCATGACAAGGGGCAGCGTCTCTTTGCCTACGAGTACAATGGCTACTGGAAGGACGTAGGTACGCTTGGTTCCTACTGGGAGGCGAACATGGAATTGATTGATTTGATTCCGGAGTTCAATCTCTACGAGGAATACTGGAAAATATATACAAAGAGTGACATGATTGAGCCGCAGTATCTGTCAGCGAACGCGGTGGTAGAAAAGAGTATCATCGGCGAGGGCTCCGAGGTGTACGGCACGGTGTACAATTCCGTGATCGGGCCGAATGTCACCATCGGCGACGGGACCGTGATACGGGATTCCATTATTATGGCAGATACCGTGATCGGGGATCACACGACGATTGACAAATCGATTATTGCAGAGAGCTGCAGGATCGGCAGCGGCGTGACACTTGGCGTTGGAGAAGAGGCACCGAATAAACTTAACGCCAGCATCTATTCCTTTGGACTGGTGACCGTCGGCGAGGGTTCTGTTGTACCGGACGGTGTGTCGGTGGGGAAGAATACGGCGATATCCGGGGAGACCGGGAAGCAGGATTATCCGGACGGAACACTTGGAAGCGGCGAAGTAATTATTAAGGCAGGTGACTCGATATGAAGGCAATAGGTATTATTTTAGCAGGCGGTAATAACAGCCGCATGCAGGAATTATCCAATAAGAGGGCGATTGCAGCGATGCCGGTGGGAGGCAGCTACCGCAGTATTGACTTTGCACTCAGCAATATGAGCAATTCCCATATTCAGACGGTGGCGGTTCTGACGCAGTACAGCGCGAGATCCTTAAACGAACATCTGAGTTCCTCGAAATGGTGGGACTTCGGGCGTAAGCAGGGCGGCCTGTATGTGTTCAATCCGACGGTGACGGTGGACAACAGCTGGTGGTACCGCGGCACGGCGGATGCGATGTATCAGAATATCAGCTTCCTGAAAAAGCGCCACGAGCCGTATGTCATCATTACCAGCGGCGACTGCATCTACAAGATGGATTACAATAAGGTGCTGGATTACCACATCGAGAAGAAGGCGGATATCACCGTGGTCTGCAAGGACATGGAGGTCGGTGAGGATGTCAGCCGATACGGAGTCGTCAAGATGAATGAGGATGCCCGGATCATCGAGTTTGAGGAGAAGCCGATGGTCTCCAAATCCAATACGATTTCGGCGGGGATTTATATTGTGCGCAGAAGACAGCTGATCGAGATGCTTGAGCGCAGCGCGGATGAAGACCGGTGGGATTTTGTGACGGATATCTTGATCCGCTACAAGAACATGAAGCAGATTTACGGATATAAGATGAAAGAATACTGGAGCAATATCGCGACGGTGGAGTCTTATTATCAGACCAATATGGATTTCCTGAAACCGGAAGTCCGCAAGTATTTCTTCCGGGACGAGCCGAAGATTTACTCCAAGGTTGACGATCTTCCGCCGGCGAAGTACAATGTCGGATCCGACGTGCGCAATAGCCTTGTTGCAAGCGGCTGTATCATCAACAGCAAGGTCGAGAATTCCGTCTTATTTAAGAAGGTATTTGTCGGAAAGAACTGTGTGATTAAGAATTCCATTATCCTGAACGATGTGTATATCGGAGACAATACACATATAGAGAACTGCATCGTCGAGAGCAGGGATACGCTCAAGGCGAACACTTATTACTGCGGGGAGAACGGGATCAAGATCGTATCTGAAAACAACGAGAGATATGTACTTTAAAGTGACATGAAGGGGGACATAAGATTATGCAGATTACAGATGTGCGAATCAGGAAAGTCGAAAAAGAAGGGAAAATGAAAGCGGTGGTATCCATCACAATCGATGAAGAATTTGTGGTGCATGACATTAAGGTGATCGAAGGGGAAAAGGGCTTGTTTAT
The DNA here is from genome assembly GCA_910577925.1 of uncultured Roseburia sp. Lineage (GTDB taxonomy): Bacteria > Bacillota > Clostridia > Lachnospirales > Lachnospiraceae > Roseburia. The sequence continues at coordinate 24,534 of CAJTOI010000026.1, read as the reverse complement.
CGCAATGCCAAGCCGCAAAGCAGCGGACGGAGAATACCGCGACATTGCACATCCGATTAATTCCGATACCAGAGACCGGATTCAGCGGTTGATTTTGGAACGGTATCAGGAGACTGTAGAGGCAGAAGGGTAAAAATACGATAGGGGTATCGCAAATGCGAGATAGAGGAGACCGTCGGAGACGGTCTCCTTTTTTGACATGAAAAATCGGGGCTGCGTATAAGATAGAAATATGCAGCCCAAATTTTCGGCTTGTAAATTCTAAAATCTACGGTAAAATGAAACGTAAGCAATGTAAGGAGGAATGAAAATGAAGTTAAAAGCAGTCATTCTTGCGGCGGGAAAGGGAACGAGAATGAAATCGGACCTGCCGAAAGTGGTACATGCGATAGAGGGGAAATGTCTGGCAGACTATGTCATTGATGCGGCGCAGCAGGCGGGGGCGGATGAAATCTGCCTTGTTGTGGGATATCAGCATGAGGCGGTGAAACGGATGCTTGCCCATAAGGATGTGGTCTTTGCATTTCAGGAACAGCAGCTCGGGACCGGCCATGCGGTGAAATGCGCCGAAGCGTTTCTCGGGGAAGAGGGACAGACGCTGATTCTGTTCGGCGATACGCCGCTGATTACGGCAGACACGCTAAACAGATTGCGGGAGCACCACGCGAAATGCGGGAATGCGGTGACGGTGTTATCCGCAAAGGCAGATGATCCGACGGGATACGGCCGGATTATCCGCGATGCGGACGGAAATTTTGTAAAGAGCGTGGAACATAAGGATGCGACCGAGGAGGAGCGGGCGTCCTGCGAGATCAACTCCGGAATGTATATTTTCGAGACAAGAGACCTTCGGGAGGCGTTAGAGGAAATTCGTCCGAATAATGCCCAGGGAGAATATTATCTGCCGGATACGCTCACCATTATCAGAGAAAAGGGGCGGAGCGTGGATGCGTTTGCATTGGAGAATGCGGAGGATATCACGGGAGTCAACGATAAAGAGCAGCTGGCGGCAGCGGCGGAGATTATCCGGGCAAGGCAGCGGCGCGGAAATGAGGAGAATCATGTTTTTGGTAATCGGACTGGGGAATCCGGGCAGACAGTATGAACATACAAGGCATAATGTGGGATTTGATGTCATGGATGCCCTTGCGGACAAATATAATATCAGTATCAGCGAGAAGAAACACAGAGCGCTCTGCGGCAGGGGCGTCATCGAGGGACAGAAGGTGGTGCTTGCAAAGCCTCAGACCTTTATGAACCTGAGCGGCGAGAGTGTGGCCGAGCTTCTGAATTACTATAAGCTGGACCCTGAGACAGAGATGCTGGTGGTGTTTGACGATATCAGTCTTGCGCCGGGAAGCATCCGCATCCGCAAAAAGGGAAGCGCCGGCGGGCACAACGGCATTAAAAATATCATTGCGGTGACAGGCACGCAGAATTTTATGCGGATTAAAGTCGGCGTGGGTGAAAAGCCGAAGGGATGGGATCTGGCGGATTATGTGCTCGGACGCTTTGATGCGGCGGACCGCGCGAAGGTGAAGGAGGCCGTAACGGATGCCGCAGCCGCGGTCGGACTTGCGGTGTGCGGCAGAGCGGATGCGGCGATGAACGAGTTTAACGGGAAGAAACAGGAGGCATAAGTGAGGACATTCACAGAACCCCTGCAGGGGTGGAAGGAGTTCGAAGATTTGGAGCGCAGTCTCCCGGGGCTGTCGGGAGTCGTTCAGATTTCGGGCTGTATTGACGCGGCAAAACCGCACATGATATACAGCGTAAACAATGGTTCCGGAAACAGAATCATTGTTACGTTTCACGAGCAGCGGGCGAAGGAGCTGTGGGAGGAGTACCACTTTTTTGACAGACGCGCCGCTTATTACCCGGCAAAGGATATCCTGTTTTATCAGTCGGACATACGCGGAAACGTGCTGACGGCGGAGCGGATCAATGCGCTCAAGCTTATGGCGGAGGAGAAAACCTGCACGATTATCACAACCTTTGACGCCCTTATGAACCCGATGCCCGGTCCGGAGACGTTTATTCAGGCCGTGACGCGGATTGCCGTGGGAGATACCGTGGACTTAAAGGAACTTTCGCGCCATTTGGCGGAGCTTGGCTATGAGAAGAATTATCAGGCCGAGACCCGGGGAGAATTTTCGGTGCGCGGCGGTATTATTGACATTTTTCCTCTGACGGAGGAGAATCCGTTCCGGATTGAGCTGTGGGGGGATGAGGTGGATTCCATCCGCTCCTTCGACGCGGAGAGCCAGCGCTCGGTTGAGAACCTCAGCGAGGTGCACATTTATCCGGCCTGCGAGCTCGTGCTTTCCGCGCGGCAGCGCGAGGAAGGAATCCGGCGGATTCTTGCGGAGGCAAAAGAGGTCTCCGCGAAGCTTCGGAGGGAGATGAAAACGGAGGAGGCCCACCGTGTATTGTCGGCGGCGGAAGAGATTGCAGAGACCGCGGGAGAGCTTGGCGTCAGCGCCGGGCTTGACGCGTATCTCTCCTATTTCTGCGGGGAGCGCGTATCGCTGCTCGATTATTTTGACGGACAAAGTTCCGTCGTCTTTTTAGACGAGACGATTCGGAGCATCGAGCGGGGGATGGCGACCGAGACGGAATTTGCCGAGAGTATGAAGCAGCGCTTAGAAAAGGGTTATATACTGCCGGGACAGATGCGTGAGCTGTTTGCGTGCCGGGAAATTCTTGCGAAGCTTTTACAGCGCAGATGTATTTCGCTTGTGGCGTTGGATTTAAAAAATCCGCATCTGGAAATCAAATCGAGAATCAATATCACATCCAAAACCGTGAATCCGTATAATAACAGCTTTGAGCTTTTGGTGAAGGATTTGACACGCTATAAGAAAAACGGGTTTCAGGCAATCCTGCTTTCCGGTTCGCGGACGCGGGCCAAGCGGCTTGCGGAGGATTTGCTTGCGGAAGGGCTGAATGCTTTTTATTCGGAAGACTTTGAACATGAGATTAAGCCCGGAGAGATTATGGTGAGCTGCGGAAAAGTGAAAAAGGGCTATGAGTACCCGCTTTTGAAGTTTGTCGTGATCTCCGAGAGCGATATTTTCGGCGGGGAAAAGAAGAAAAAGAAGCGCCGCAAGACCTATGAAGGGGAGAAGATCGCAAGCTTTACGGACCTGAATGTCGGGGATTATGTGGTGCATGAAAATCACGGCCTCGGCATTTACCGGGGCATCGAGAAAATTGAGGTCGATAAGACCGTCAAGGATTATATCAAGATTGAATACGCCGGCGGCGGAAATCTTTATATTCTGGCAACGCAGCTGGAACTGATTCAGAAATACGCCGGTGCGGATGCGAAAAAGCCGAGGCTCAACAAGCTCGGCGGGCAGGAGTGGGGAAAGACAAAATCAAAAGTCCGCGGGGCCGTCAAAGAGATTGCCGGGGATCTGGTACGGCTGTATGCGGTGCGCCAGAGGGACAAAGGGTTTGCCTACGGGCCGGATACCGTATGGCAGAGAGAGTTTGAGGAGATGTTTCCGTTTGAGGAGACAGAGGACCAGGAGCTTGCGATTGCCGCGACTAAGGCGGATATGGAAAGCGACAAGATCATGGATCGCCTTGTCTGCGGCGATGTGGGCTACGGCAAGACGGAGATTGCGATCCGGGCGGCGTTTAAGGCCGTGCAGGACGGCAAGCAGGTGGCGTTTCTCGTGCCGACGACGATTCTCGCGCAGCAGCACTACAATAATTTTGTGCAGCGCATGAAGGATTTTCCGGTCAATGTGGAACTGCTGTGCCGCTTCCGCAGCGCCGCAGAGCAGAAAAAGACCGTGGAGCGGCTGAAAAAGGGGGAGGCGGATATTGTCATCGGCACGCACCGCCTGCTGTCAAAAGACGTGGTATACAAGGATCTGGGGCTTTTGATCATCGATGAGGAGCAGCGGTTCGGCGTAACCCACAAGGAGAAAATCAAGCAGCTGAAAACGAATGTCGACGTGCTGATGCTGACGGCGACGCCGATTCCGCGCACACTGCACATGAGTCTGATCGGCATCCGCGACATGAGTGTGCTGGAAGAACCTCCGATGGACCGGATTCCGATACAGACCTATGTGATGGAGTACAATGAGGAACTGGTGCGCGAGGCAATTTCCAGGGAACTGGTGCGGGGCGGACAGGCATATTACGTGTATAACCGTGTGCGCGAGATCGCGGATGTGGCGGCCAAGCTTGCGGAGCTGGTGCCGGAGGCGAATGTCGCATATGCGCACGGCCAGATGAAAGAGGTCGAGCTCGAAAATATTATGTACCGGTTTATCAACGGCGAAATTGATGTGCTGGTATCTACTACAATTATAGAAACAGGGCTGGACATCTCCAATGTGAATACGATGATTATTCACGATGCGGATAATATGGGGCTTTCGCAGCTGTACCAGCTCAGAGGCCGCGTGGGGCGCTCAAGCCGTACCGCGTATGCGTTTTTGATGTACAAGCGGGATAAGATGTTAAAGGAGATAGCGGAGAAGCGCCTTGCGGCGATCAAGGAATACACGGAGCTCGGGAGCGGTTTTAAGATTGCGATGCGGGATCTGGAAATCCGCGGCGCCGGCAATCTTTTAGGGGCGGAGCAGCACGGCCATATGGAGGCCGTGGGGTACGATCTGTACTGCAAAATGCTCAACGAGGCGGTCAAGGAGGCGAAAGGCATCCGGGTGGAGGAAAGCTTTGACACTTCGATTGACATTGACATTGACGCCTATATCCCGATGGGCTACATCCCGAATGAGACGCAGAAACTTGATATTTATAAGCGCATTGCGGGCATTGAGAATGAGGAGGAGGCCGAAGAGATGCTCGAGGAGCTGATTGACCGTTTCGGCGAACCGCCGAAATCCGTGGAAAATCTGCTCTATATCGCAAGGATTAAATCGCTGGCGCATGAAGGCTATTTTACGGAAGTGGCGCAGAAGGCGGATTATATCCGGTTTACGCTGTATGAGCGGGCACAGATTGACGTTGCGGGGCTGCCGGGGTTTGTTGCGGGCTACGCTCCGAATCTGAAATTTACCGCGGATGCGAAGGCGCCGTATTTTACCTATTTCCTGAAAAAAAATTCGCGCGAAAAGAATGTCGACGGGAGGGAAATTGTCGAGAAATTTTTACAGGATGCGAAGTGCCTGCGGATGGAAAAAGACAATACCTGAGGCGGATGATTATCTGTTAAAGACAGTAGATATTGTGTTATATGTATCCTGTGATTAATGTTTCATAAAAAATGTATAGGAACCGGCGGATTCAGGGAGTCCGCCGGTTTTTTGTTGAACATAAGGGCTGTTCGCGAAGCGTGCGGCCCGTTGTTCTGCCTAAGAGATAGTCGACAAGCTCCTGCTGTGTTTTGTTGCTGTCTTCTCTGAGATTTCGGATGTTTTCGAATTGCATAAATGGTCCTCCTTCGTTCATTTCAGTTGTGATAGGACTATTGAAAAATAGTCGTATCACAACTATAATGGTGTTAAGGAAGGAATTTGCAAACGTTTCGGAATGAAGGAAATTATGAGAAAACGATGGATAGCGATAGCAATGGCAATTTGTGTGACACTGGGAAGCGTTGCCTCGGCAGACGGCGCACTGTTTGCGGCAGAGGCAGGAACAGAATTTGTGGCAGAGACAGAAAATGATGCAGAGACAGAAGCATTAGATCCTGCGGAAAATGCGGGGGAAGCGGTGGAGACTGTAGAACCGACGGAGAATACAGAAGCGTCTGCGGAGACACAGGCCACAGAGACAACAGAAGCTACGGAGTCGACGGAACCAACGGAGACGACAGAGAATACCGAGGCACCGACAGAGAGTACGGAGGACGCAACGGAGACAGAGGGGTTGGAACCGGCAGAGAATACAGAAACTGCAACAGAGTCAGAGGTGACCGAGACGACGGAGTCGACGGAACCAACGGAGACGACAGAGGATACGGAAGTCGTGACGGAGACAGAGAAAGAAACGGAAACGACGGAAGAAACCGAAACGGCAGAAGATACTGAGGAAGAAACGGAAATGACGGAGGAAAACGAAGCGTCAGAGGATACGGAGGAAGCGACCGAAGAAGCGGAGGAGAAAAAAGGAAGATATTAAGGGGAATAATCATTCGTTTTCCGAAGCTTTGGCAATCAGTGTCAATCGTCCGGTAGACGGGGCGCTGGATGAGGATAATTATTATAAATTTAGTTTGCCGCAGGCGGGTTATGTGAAGGTGAATTTCACGCATCAGAGTGTCAATAATGCGAATGCGTTATGGGAAATTCATCTGTATGACAATCAGTATAAACAGCTGCAATACCGTACTTCAACAGGGAAGGAGCGGGGGACAGAACTGGCGGAAACAGGGCTTCCTGCGGGAACCTATTATATAAAGATAAACGGATGCAGTAGATGGAATTGGAGTGATGCGCCATATCAGCTGACAGTCAATTATACGGCGGCATCGGGCTGGGAAAGCGAGTGGAATGATTCGTTTGAGACGGCAGACAGTATAGGATTCGGGACAGCAGTCAACGGGACAATGATGGAAAGCGAGGATGAGGATTACTATAAAATTACTGTGCCGCAGGCGGGCTATGTGAAGGTGAACTTCACACATGAGAGTGTGAACAGTTCGAATGCGTTATGGGGAATCAGTTTGTATAACGACCAGTATGAGCAGTTACAGTACCGAACTTCGATAGGGAAGGAGCGGGGAACAGAACTGACAGGAGTGGGGCTTGTTGCAGGAACGTATTATATAAAGATAAACGGATACAGTAGTTGGAATTGGAGTGATGCGCCATATCAGCTGACAGTAAATTATACAGCTTCGTCGGATTGGGAAAGCGAGTGGAATGATTCGTTCGAGACAGCGGATAATATTCTATCCGGAAAAACAATGAATGGAACTGTGATGGAGGAAGATGATATTGATTATTATAAAATTACGATTCCAAAAGCGGGGCATGTAAAGGTAAAGTTTACACATCAGAGTGTGAACAATTCAAATAACTTGTGGGAAATCAGCCTGTTTAATGATCAATACGAGGAGTTGCAATATCGTGCATCAGCGGGGAAAGAGAATGGCATTTCAATGGCGGAAGTGGGGCTTGCCGCGGGAACCTATTATATAAAGATAAACAGATACAGTAGTTGGAATTGGAGCGATGTACCGTACAAGCTGACGGTAAGTTATAAATCAGCATCGGACTGGGAGAGCGAGTGGAACGATTCGTTTGGAACGGCGGACAGCGCATCTGTCGGAAAGACGCGCAAAGGGACGATTATGGAGAGTGATGATGTCGATTATTATAAAATAAAGGTCTCACATTCCGGCGTGCTCGCTGTGGATTTTAAGCATGATTCGGTAAGCAGTGATGAAAATCTCTGGAAAGTTACGATTTATAATGCAAATTATCAGGAGCAGGCAAGTGCGGCAAGCAAAGGAAATGCGAAAAGCACTACGGTGAGCAGCAGCGTGGCTGCGGGGACATATTATGTGAAAGTCGCAAAGGATTGGTATTATTGGAGCGATTCAGTCTATTCCGTAAAGTTCAACCAATATTTTTCGGATGCAAAGGTGTCGTTAAAGGCATCCGACGGGACAGGCGCGAAGCTGACATGGAAAAAGCTGTCCGGCGCGTCCGGCTATGAAATTTACCGTTCGACGAAAAAAAGCGGAAAATACGAGAAAATAAAGACTGTCACGGGCGGAAAGACAACATCGTACACGGACAAAAAAGTGACGATGGGAAAGACCTACTATTATAAGGTCAGAGCCTATAAAAAGAGCGGGAAAACGAAACTTTACAGTCCGTATTCCAGCGTAAAATCGGCCAAGATAAAACCGGCAAAGGTAAGCATTTCAAAGGTGACAAGCACGTCTTCGAAAAAGGCAAAAATCACATGGAAAAAAGCGAGCGGTGCGTCCGGCTATGAGATTTACCGCAGTACGAGTAAAAACGGAAAGTACAAGAAAGTCACTACCGTAAAATCGGGAAAAACGACGACCTATACGGACAAAAAGCTCAAGAGCAAAAAGACCTATTATTATAAAGTCAGGGCATATAAAAATGTCGGGAAAAAGAAAGTATATGGAGATTATTCAAAGTATAAGAGTGTGAAGGTGAAATAAAACATTACAGGCAGAAAAATCAGCGCATGAGGTCGGGTATTTAACACTCGAATGGAGGAAACGGTGTGAAGAAAAAATCTTATTGAAAAAGGAACATTATGGAGACGGGGACTGGCACTTGGTCTTGCGGCGGCTCTGATAGTTGCGACACCGGCGGAGCCGTTGCTTGCGGGGGGATACAAATAACGGCCGGTACGGAGGAGGCGGAGGCTTCGGAAGGGGCTGAGATGGCGGAAGCGCTTGCGGGGACAGAAGCGCCAGAAGAGACGGAGTTGCCTGCGGAAACAGAGACAACGGACACGGAGGCGACGAACACGGAGGCGACGGAGAAATCAGAGCAATCCACAGAAATGGAAGCGCCAGAAGAGACAGAGAATCCGGAAGAGGCGGAGAAGACGGAAACAGAATCGGAAATACAGCAACCTGCGGAGACAGAACAGCCGACGGAAGCAGAGACGGCTGCCACGGAAGAAACGGAAGCACCTGTGGAGACAGAGCAGTCGGCAGAGACGGAACAGCCCGCGGAAGAGGAGACAGAGGCTTTCGAGGAGACCGGGGAATCGGATCGGGAGATGGATTCAGAAATTCCCCGTGAGGAGCTGGAGATAGCGATGCCGTTATTGGAGCAGGGGCTGGAGCTTTATGCGGCTGAGGACGGCAGCGCGGCGAATGGCTTTGATCTTGCGGTGTATCAGGCGGAGTGCTTTTTAGACAGTACAAGCGTTTCTTATAAAAGTATTGAGCTGTATTCACAGGTGGAGATGCCGTCAGAGATTGTGGTAAAGCTTTTAGACGCCGACGGCTGTTTCCAGAACAGCGTAAAGGCATGGAAGGCCGCAAACATTGCGGTAAGCCCCTCAGAGATCGCCGCTGGAAAGCTCGATGAGCAGGGGTATTATGAAGCGATTATATTCAGTCTTTTTCTGACACAGACAAGCGGTGACAATTATGTCTATGACACTGTAGATAGAGTGTCAGGGGACACGAATAAAATACTTGCACAGGTTGAAAAATGGGTGAAGGAAACAACGGAGTTATCGGCGGAATTTGATATAAAAAATGGAAAAATAGAAAATATACCGCCGGATGACGTAGAAAAAATATCTGAGTGAGGTATATGAAAAAAAGTACCCGGATTTAAAAAATACAGGCCAGATTGCACGCAGTGTCGCCGATGTATTTAAATTTACGGATTCCGTGATAGACGGCGTAAAGATGCTGACCTCCTACATGCAGCTTGCACAGATGGGTGCAGAGATGAAAGCGGTTCTTTTGGAGATGTACGCACAATGCCCATCCGGGAATGCGGCCTTAAAAGAGGCGCTGCGGGATGCGGCCGTTTCCGTGACAAATATGGAGACAGCGTTTTCTGTAGGCGCGCTGAAAGCTACGGTAGATATGGGGTATGGCGTGGCAAAAGAAGTGATTGATGACTGGTGGACGACTTTGCTGAACTCGAATACATACAGCAAGACGTTTCTTAGCGGGGCGAAGCTTGGCATTTTTATTTCAAATACACTGTTTTCCACGGATAAGACGATTGAGCAGTACGAAAAAATGAAATGCCTCGGCGAGGTGGATGCGGTCGTGCGGTCGACGATCAAAAGCCTTCGACAGAGATTTCAGTCCGGAAAAACGACGATCAATGCGCAGAGTTATATAGAGGCAGTTTTTTTGATGTACAAGGCGGGCAATATCAGCTGTGATTTTGCCCTGTCCTACGCAGATATTATTTACGGAGATACCGTTCCGGGTTCTCTGCAGGTGCTCTGCGGTGATAAGACCTACGAAGAATTCAAGCGGGTCGCGACAAATATTAAGAATTATTCCGCAAGCCTCCAGAGTGATTTGAGAAGAGGCTATTTATACGATCTGGAATCCGAATACCCGGAAATCTATGCGGCGCTGATGAAAGAAAAAGAGGAGGCCGGAACCGTTGCGGTGACCGGCATCGAATTTCCGCAAGATGAGTGTACTGTGTGGCTCGGGGATGCGTATCATCCCTTTGTAAGTCCGGTGGTCGCACCGGCTCATGCGACAAACAGCAGCGTGCGGTACACGTCCTCAGACACGTCTGTTTTAGACATCAGCGGGCCTATCGTCGTGCTGGAGCCACATAAGGCGGGCACCGTCACCGTGACCGCGACGACAGAAGACGGCGGCTTTACCGATACGATTACGGTTCATGTGGCGGAAGGGAAAAGCAGCGAATCCGGCGAAAATATTAATGTGCCGTATGTAATTGCAAAAGGACAATGCGGAGGCAGTGTGTGGTATATGCTGTTTGAGGATGGGACGTTGTGGATATATGGAGAGGGGGAGATGAAAGATTACAGTGCTTATTCTTTTACTCGTACTCCGTTTGGGTCATCTAGCAAAATTAGGAATGTTAAGGTTTGCGATGGGGTGACGAGAATAGGGGCATTTACGTTTTTTAATTATGGAAATGGTAGTAAATTAAAGAAAATAGAGATCTCAGGAAGTGTGACAAGCATAGGGGATTGTGCATTTGCCTTTTGCCATGATTTAACAAGTATAGAAATGACAGAGGGAATGACAAATATAGGCGGCAATGCATTTACTAATTGTGATGGTTTAACAAGAATAGAAATCCCCAAAAGCGTAACAGACATAGAGGGAAATGCATTCCGAGATTGTAGTAATTTAACAAAGATTAAGCTTCCGAGTGGAGTGACGTGTATCGGAGATGGGGTATTTACAGGTTGCAACAATCTAACCATTTGCTGCGAGAAAAACTCTGTCGCGCATCAATATGCAATTGACAATAATATACGTTATCAGTTGCTGGATGCTGTTGCACAGGCGGATATTTCCTCCTGCACAGTAACGCTCTCCGCGACATCTTGCACTTACACGGGAGCAGTTTAGACACCTTCCGTAACCGTAAAGGACGGCAGCAAGACATTAAAGAAAGACACAGACTATACGGTTTCCTATGCGAATAACACAAAAGCCGGGAAAGCTACGGTCACCGTGAAGGGAGAAGGAAATTACACCGGGAGCAAAAAGGTGAATTTTCAGATTATAAAAAATGTCTCCGGCGTAAAAGCGGCTTCCGCGGGCTATGACAGCGTGAAAGTCAGCTGGGAGAAGGTTGCCGGTGTGACGGGCTATAAGGTCTATCGCGCCGACAGCAAAAACGGGAAATATAAATGCGTTAAGACAGTCAAGGGAGAAAAGACGACAAGCTATAAGGATAAAAAGCTGACCGCGGGAAAGACCTATTATTATCAGGTGAAGCCATACCTCGGGAAAAAGGAGGGAAGCGCTTCGAAGAAGGTGTCCGCAAAGCCGGTCCCGGCAAAGGCGGCGCTCTCTTCCATAAAAAATTTCGGGTCGAAGACGGTGACTGTCAAATGGAAAAAGGTAAGCGGCGCGAGCGGTTATGAGATTTACAGCGCGACAAGTAAGAATGGAAAATACAAAAAAGTCGCGACTGTGAAAAAGGGCGGGACAACTTCCTGCAAAAACACAAAACTGAAAAAAGGGAAAACATACTATTACAAGGTACGCGCTTACTGCACGGTAAACGGCAAGAAGGTGTACGGAAAATATTCTGAGGTAAAAAGCGTGAAGGTAAAAAAATAAAAGCGATTAATACAGAGGACTTCCGTTTGAAGTAAAAATACCTACGGCAAGACCTGCGCTTTTGTTGGCGCTTTGGGTGAGGAGCGTAAAGTAAGAAGCAGTGTAAGAACTCAAACAGAGACAAGACGAAATAAAGCAATAAGGTAGTCCCAAAGCGGCGGAAACAATGCAAATGCACGGTTTCCGCCTTTTCATATTTCATGGATTCGAATGTTGTATACGACAGATAAAAACGGTATAATATTTACATGTTATAAGAATGGAGAGGCGAAGGGATGAGCGAATTTTATCTGAGAGAGATAACATTACACAACTACAGACGCTTTGAAGACCATACATTTCGTTTTGATAAAAATATGAATTTACTGATTGGCAGGAACGCATCGGGAAAGACGACGGTTCTTGAAGCGGTAAATGTTGCGCTGGGAGCATATCTTGCGGCATATAAGACCTATGTTCCAAGTCGGTTTGTGTACAATATTTCGGAGAGCGATGTGCGCCGCGTGAATCAGAGGACAAGCAGACAGGATGTTCTGATCAGTTCGGATATCGGACAATATCCGTGCATGGTGGGCGCGGAGCTGGCGATGAATGGCAGGATATATGATTACAAAAGGATTCTCGAGAAAAAAGATGGTCGGACAAAATTCGACGGAAATAATCCAATGCAGAAGGAAATTGTTTTATGGGAACAGCTTATGAAACGCGGAGATGAGAGCGATGCGGAACATATTTTCCCATTGGTTTTATATTTAAGCTCTGCAAGGCTTTGGAACGAAAACAAAAATTCGGAGTTTAATTATGAAATCCCTAATCGGACAGATGCCTATCACAGATGCCTGGACAGAAAGCGGGGCATGCAGATGCCGTTTCAGTATCTGCGCCATCTGGTTGAAATCTCTGCGCAGGAGAAAAACGGTGTGGATTTTCCCGCGTATAAATTAATTATGGAGGCAATTCAAAAAAGCATGGAGGGGGAGTTGGAGAGCGGGGATAAGATCGAATATTCTCTGCGTTATCAGGGACTTGCACTGGTCTCTACGGATGGCACATGGATTCCTTTCGAAGGTTTAAGTGACGGATACCGCGATATGATAAAGATTATAGCGGATGTTGCGTCAAGAATGTGTATTCTGAATCCATATTTAAAAGAAAAAACATTGGAAGAAACGCCGGGTGTCGTCGTGATTGACGAACTGGATTTAAGCCTGCATCCGGCATGGCAGAGAAGAATGATAAATACTTTGATGAGAATATTTCCGAAAGTGCAGTTTATTTGTGCCAGCCATTCGCCGTTTATTGTGCAATCGCTGAAAGAGGGACAGCTTATCTCGATGGATGGTTCGGTCGAAGAGGAATATTCAGGGCAGAGCATAGAGGATATTGCCGAGGACATTATGGGAGTGGAAAATCCGCAGTACAGTGACGAGAAACAGAAAATGTATCTTCTGGCGGAGCAATATTTTGCAAAACTCAATCAGGCAGCAGATCGAAACAGTCTGGAGACGGTAAAAAGGGAATTGGATTATTTGACGGCAAGATTTGCAGAAAATCCGGCGTACTATGCATTTTTGAATCAAAAATATATGGAAAAAGTGTCGGAAATGGAAGGATGATCTTATGAGACCGGTAGATAAAGGGAACTCGCCTTATTCGGAGATTGACGAATATCAGGAGGCGGAGGCATATCTGGAAAAACAGATAGGATCGTACTGCTCTTTTTGTGAAATGCCGATTTGTAATGCACCTGCCGTAGAACATAAAGAGAGCAAAAACAGCGGTGGGGCATTGACAGACTGGGACAATTTATTGCTTGGCTGTGTGTACTGTAATTCCCGTAAGGGTGAGAAAATTAAAAAAGGAGATTTGGACAAATGGATATGGCCGGATAGTCATAATACCTTTTTGGCGTTTACATATAAAGATGCGGCACCTAAATTGAACAAAAAATATTTACAGACACTGGATACGGTTGTATATGGCAGGGCAAAGAAGACATTTGAGGATCTGGCGCTGGACTATTGTCCTAGTGCAAATGAAGCGGAAATAAAATCAAAAAGAGATAGAAAGATAAAAGATAAACGTTGGATGCGGCGCATCAATACCTTTAATGTGGCAATGGAAGCAAAGCAGATATGGCTGAAATATAAAGGAGTGCCAGGAGAAGAAGAGCAGTTGAAGAACATTGTGAATCAGGCGAAAGGATATGGATTTTTTTCTGTCTGGATGATGGTGTTTGAAGAGGAGACAAGTGTTCGCAATGCATTAGTGCAGGCGTTTCCGGGAACAGATAAGCAATGTTTTGACGGTAATGGCACTCCAATACGAAAAGAGGGGAGTATTTTATAGATATACTTATCTGTGAAAAAACCATGAAAGAGGTTGCGGCTTTTTAAAAAAAGCTCTATAATAGAGCAGACAATTGTCAAAAACGGAGGGTTCTATGATGAGAGAAAAGAAAATTGCCGCATCCCTTTTATGCGGCGTTACGGCAGCGTCCCTGCTTGCGGGATGCGGCGAAGTAGATAAAAGCGTGGTGGTGGCTACATTTGACGACACGGAGGTTTCGCTTGGTGTTGCGAACTTTGCGGCGCGCTTGCAGCAGGCGAGTTACGATGATTTTTATGCCGCATATTTCGGGAATAGCGTCTGGGACTCTGATTTATACGGAGACGGAACCACGATGGAAGATGAGGTCAAATCCGGGGTGCTGGACAGCCTGTTTGAGAGTTATACCTTACAGGCGCATGCCGGGGAGTACGGGATAGAGATTACCGATGACGAGAAGGCTGCGATTACCGCGGCGGCTTCGGAGTTTATCGCGGGAAATGACGAGAAGGCGCTTGCGGCCATGGGGGCCGATCAGGCGATTGTCGAGGAATATCTGACGCTTATGACGATACAGGGCAGGATGTACGATGCGGTGATTGCGGAAGCCGATACCGCGGTCAGCGACGAGGAGGCAAATACCAGCGCTTACAGCTATGTGCGGGTATCGAAAACTTCTTATACCGACGAGGACGGGGATGCGGCCGAGTACACGGAGGACGAGCTTAAAGAGCTGGCGGAGACGGTGAAAGCGTTTGGCGCCGAGGCAAAGGAAAAAGGTCTCGAGAGCGCGGCGGAGGATTATGCGTACACGGTGAGTTCGGACACGTTTACCGCGGACGATACGCTGATCGATGAGAACGTGCTTGCCGCGCTGAAAGACTGCGCGGAGGGTGCGGTGACGGACGTGATAGAGACGGACGGATTCTACTATGTGGCAAGGCTGGATGCAAAGACGGACGCGGGGGCTACCGAGAATAAACGGCAGGAGCTGATCGAAGAGCGGCAGAGCGAGTATTACGACGGAGTTGTCGAGAAGTGGAAAGCAGAGCATACCTGGACCGTGGATGAGAAGGTGTGGGAGCGTGTGAGCTTCGACAATCTGTTCACGACGATGGAGCAGAGCACGGAAATGCTGGACGGCACGGAATTGCTTGACGCCGCCGGGGATGAGGTTGTGATCGATGAGCTTGACGTCACCGAGGATGGGGTCGTGATCGACGAGCTTGACGTCACCGAGGAGTAGAAACAAATTTTTCCAAAGATTTCTATTGCAAAATGTGTCCGGTCATAGTATTATCAGGTTGTTATATGACTGACGGAATCAGTGGAGAAAACCACGTGGAGTATAACGAAAAAGAAGCCGACCGTCTGGGCGAGAATACCCGGACTGCCGGCTATATTTATGCGCAGCGGGATTCTGACAGAAACTCATGGCAGAGAAGAAGTATGAGATTTCTTCACAGTGTTTGTGCCGCTGCGGGCGGCAGAATGGGAGGTAGCATGCAGAAGGAATGGAGAAGCTTTAAGGGCGGAGCGTGGGAGCGCGAAATCAATGTGAGAGACTTTATTCAGAAGAATTATACGCCGTATGACGGGGACGGTTCTTTTCTGGAGGGGCCGACACAGGACACTTCCGATTTGTGGGAGCAGGTACTCGAATTGTCAAAACAGGAGCGCGAGGCGGGCGGCGTTTTGGACATGGATACGCAGATTATCTCTACCATCACGTCTCACGGACCGGGTTACCTGAATAAAGAAAAGGAAAAAATTGTCGGATTTCAGACGGACAAGCCGTTTAAACGCGCGCTGCAGCCTTACGGGGGAATCCGCATCGCAGTCAGCGCCTGTGAGGACAACGGCTACCATGTGGACCCGGAGGTCGTGGAGACGTTCACCGCCCACAGAAAGACGCACAATGCGGGGGTATTTGACGCGTACACGCCGGAGATGCGGGCCTGCCGCTCGGCGCATATCATCACGGGACTCCCGGACGGCTACGGGCGCGGACGGATCATCGGCGATTACAGAAGGCCCGCGCTCTACGGTGTGGACCGCCTGATTGAGGACAAGAAAGAGCAGCTTGACACAACCCGCATTATTATGTATTCCGACGTGATACGCGAGCGCGAGGAGCTGTCGGAGCAGATCCGCGCGTTAAAGCAGTTAAAGGAGCTTGCGCGTATATACGGCTGCGATATCAGCAGGCCGGCGGGGAACGTGAAAGAGGCGGTTCAGGCCGTGTATTTTTCCTACCTTGCGGCGGTCAAGGAGCAGAACGGTGCGGCGATGAGCCTGGGGCGCACTTCCACGTTTCTGGATATCTATGCGGAGCGCGATCTGCGTGAGGGTACCTTTACCGAAAAGGAGATACAGGAGATTGTCGACCAGTTCGTGATGAAGCTGCGCCTGATAAAATTTGCGCGTACGCCCGATTACAACAATATTTTTGCGGGGGACCCGACCTGGGTGACGGAATCCATCGGCGGTATCGGCGTGGACGGCAGACATATGGTGACCCGGATGTCTTACCGCTATCTGAACACGTTAAATAATATCGGTGCGGCGCCGGAGCCGAATATGACCGTGCTCTGGTCCGTAAATCTGCCGGAAAACTTTAAGCGGTTCTGCGCAGAGACCTCGATCAGGCATTCGGCGATTCAATACGAGAACGATGATATCATGCGTGTCGTGCACGGGGACGATTACGGCATTGCCTGCTGCGTGTCCTCGATGAAAATCGGCAAAGAGATGCAGTTTTTCGGCGCGCGGGCGAATCTTGCAAAATGTCTGCTCTACGCAATTAACGGCGGCGTCGACGAGATGAGCGGAAAGCAGGTCGGGCCGAAATACCGTCCGATCACGTCAGAGTATCTCGATTACGATGAGGTCTGGGAAAAGTATAAGGACATGATGAAGTGGCTGGCCGGCGTCTACGTCAACGCGCTCAACATCATCCATTATATGCACGACAAATACTGCTATGAGAAAATCCAGATGGCGCTTCACGACAAGAAGGTCACGCGCTGGTTTGCGACGGGTATCGCGGGATTTTCCGTGGTGGCGGATTCGCTGTCCGCGATTAAATATGCGAAAGTAAAGCCGATTCGTGACGAGAACGGCATAGCCGTCGATTTTGAGATTGAGGGCGATTTCCCGAAATACGGAAACGACGACGACAGAGTAGACGAGATTGCGAAGGAAGTGCTGCACACGTTTATCGGCTATATCCGCGGAAACCATACCTACCGCGGCGGCATCCCGACGACTTCCGTGCTCACGATTACCTCTAACGTATCCTACGGAAAGAATACGGGCGCGACGCCGGACGGGAGAAAGAGAGGCGTGGCCTTTGCTCCGGGGGCAAATCCGATGCACGGCCGCGATACCAACGGCGCGGTGGCGTCTCTGGCCTCCGTTGCAAAGATACCGTTTATGGATTCGCAGGACGGGATTTCAAACACGTTTACGATTGTGCCGGATGCGCTCGGCAGGGATGAGGAGAGCGGAAAGCAGAATCTGATTGCGATGCTTGACGGCTATGCGGAAAAGGGCGGACATCATCTGAATGTCAATGTGCTGAACAAAGACACGCTGCTGGACGCGCAGCGGCATCCGGAGTTATATCCGCAGCTTACGATCCGGGTATCGGGCTATGCGGTAAATTTCATCAAACTGACAAAGGAGCAGCAGGATGAGGTGATTGCGCGGACATTCCATGAGCGCATGTGAGGAGACGATATGGGAAAAATTCATTCCGTCGAGACATTCGGCACGGTGGACGGGCCCGGCGTGCGATTTGTCGTGTTTTTTCAGGGCTGTCCGATGCGCTGCCTGTACTGCCATAACCCCGATACCTGGGACTTTGACGGCGGATGGGAGATGGGCGCGGATGAGATATTGGAGCGTTTCAGGAGGAACCGCTCGTTTTACCGGACGGGAGGGATTACCGCGACCGGAGGGGAGCCGATGGCGCAGCTTGATTTTCTGACGGAGCTGTTTCGGAAGGCAAAAGCGCTTGATATCCACACCTGCCTTGACACCTCGGGGATTCTCTTTCCCGCGGAAGCGGTGACTGCGGACGGCCGGCGCGCCGGGGCCGCTATGGGGCGGAAGGGGAGCGCGGATGCCGGTGAAGCGGCGCAGGGGGATGCGCTGACCCGGGTGGATGACCTGCTGGCGGTTACGGATCTTGTGATGCTTGATATCAAGCATATGGATGGCGGGGCGCATAAGCGTCTGACCGGGCACGGCAATCGGAATGCGCTCGCATTTGCGCGCTATCTGGATGCGGTGGGAAAACCGGTGTGGATTCGCCATGTGGCAGTGCCGGGAATCACGGATCAAAAAGATGCGCTCCTGGAGCTCGGGAAATTTTTAAAAACGCTTTCGAACGTGGAAAAGCTTGAAGTACTGCCCTATCATGCGATGGGGCGGGTAAAATACGAAAGTCTCGGGCTGGAATACCCGCTGGCAGATACGCCGCAGCTCACAAAGGCCGGGGCGAAGGAAGCGGAGGAGATAATTTTACATGCGCAGAGAGAAGGGTGAGACGACAATCCTGTTGGGAACGACGAATCCGTCGAAGGTGAAACAGAGGCGTTTGATTTGCGGCAGAAGCCGTAGAGAGTACCGACAGTATTTTTTGGAATAAAATAGAGAGAGCCGGCAGAAAATAAGAGAGCAGCAAGGCCGGGAAGGCATGAAAAATACACTTTTTATCTGCAGGTTTCGTCCGTTTAAAACCTGCAGACTGCGGTTTGACAGGGGGAAATATGGAAGCGCATGACATTACATTTCACGAGATAACGATGGAAGACAAACGGTGGATGGATGAGAAATTTGCCGAGGAAGGGAAAAATGCCTGTGAGTATACGTTTGCCAATAATTTTATTTGGCGCAAGAGGTACGGGGTCGCCGTGGCGGAAATCTGCGGCTGCCTTATTGTGCGCTCCCTGGGAGACGATTCTTTTGTCTACTCATATCCCGTCGGGGAGGGAGATAAGAAGGAGGCGATCGTGCGGCTGCTTGCGCTGTGCCAAAAAGCGGGCCAAAGCCTTTTTTTATTTCCGGTACTCGAGGCGGAACGGCGGCAGCTGGCGGAATGGTTTCCGGGACGGT
This sequence comes from uncultured Roseburia sp., assembly GCA_910577925.1. Classification (GTDB taxonomy): domain Bacteria; phylum Bacillota; class Clostridia; order Lachnospirales; family Lachnospiraceae; genus Roseburia. The sequence goes on along the minus strand of CAJTOI010000026.1, from coordinate 5,345 downwards.
TTTTGATTGCGGAGTGCAGGGACAATTTTGATTATATCTATTCCAGAGAAAAACTTGAGACGCTGGCAGGAAAAAAGCTGCACGGAAAACGGAACCACATTGCACGGTTTAAAGATGAGGGAGACTGGCGCTATGAGCCTCTGACGGCGGAAAATGCCGAGGACTGCAGGCAGATGACGTATACATGGATTCGGATGCGGTCGGAAAAGTGGAACGAGGAGATGAACGAGGAGATCGAGGTGCTCCATGAGGCGTTTGACCACAGGGAGGAGCTTGGGCTGGTCGGCGGCGTGCTCTACCGCGGGGAGGAAATCGTGGCCTTTACCATGGGGGAGCCTCTGACGGAGGACACCTTTGTGGTACATTTTGAGAAGGCATACCCGATGCTGCAGGGCGCCTATCCGATGATTAATCAGCAGTTTGTGCAGCACGCCTGCGGAGCGTTCGACTATGTGAATCGGGAGGACGACACCGGCGACGAGGGGCTGCGGAAGGCAAAGCTTTCTTACTATCCCGAGATACTGCTCAAGAAATACAGCGCGGCAGAGAGCACAGTGGTATTTGCCGACCGCGGCGCGGATGCAGATGCGGTAAAAAAGCTTTGGACGGCCTGTTTCGATGATACCGAAGCAGATGTCGCGTACTATATGGAACAGCGCATGACAAATGAGAATATGCTTGTCATCCATGCGGAGGGCAAAATCGTGTCCATGGCGAGTTTTCTGCCGGTACAGTATCGGATAGACGGCGCATATACGGACGCGTATTATGTGTATGCGGTCGGCACTCTGCCGGAGTACCGGGGCAGAGGCTACGCGACACAGATACTGGAATTTGCAAAAGCCTGGTACCGGGCGCCGCTGCTGCTGGCTCCGGCGGACGAAGGGCTGACGGATTACTATGCGCAGCGCGGTTTCAAAACGGCTTTTTTGGGAGAGTGGCATCGGCAGGAGCGGGTGCAGGAAGGGGCCTCGCTGCGCGCGCTGGAGCTGCAGCCGCAGGAAGCGCTGACGGAGGAGCCGGTAAGCCCGGAGGAGTACGTGAGAATCCGCGACGAGCGCCTGGAGAAAGAGGGCTATGTGCGCTGGGACGCCGAGGCGGTGCGCTATGCGATGGGCCTGAATAAAAGGGGCGGCGGGGAGACGGTTGCGGTCGTTTCCGGGGCGCCGGACGGCAAAGAGCGGGATGTGGTCATGTATTATCCGCAGGGAGAGTGCCTCTGTATTTTGGAGACGACGCTCCTGCCGGATAAGCTGGAACGGTTTTTGCCTGTGCTGTTTGCCAAAACGGGTACCAAGACGGCGGAGACCGCGGCGCTTCCGGGAATGTGCTGGCTGCCGGGGCATATGAAAGATTGCGGGAGCAGTATGGGATATCTGGGACTGACTCTGGCCTGAATCGTTGCGCAGAATGTGCGGATGAATTTACGCGCAAGTCTGCGCAATTATAAATTTTATCTGAAAATATTTCTAAATGATACATATATTCTTGATATACGATAGGAATATGCTATAATATACCTATGATACGGGAATGCCCGATCAAATAAGCAGCGAGGGGGTTTTACATCATGAGGATTAAGATTACGGGGAGAAATATCGAACTGACAGACGGGTTAAAGGCAGCGGTGGAGGACAAGCTGAACAAGCTTGAGAAGTACTTTACACCGGATACCGATGTAAACGTGACACTCAGTGTGGAAAAGGAGCGGCAGAAGATAGAGGTAACGATTCCGGTGAAAGGCAGTTATATCCGTTCGGAGCAGGTCAGTAATGACATGTATGTTTCTATTGACCTTGTGGAGGAGGTTATTGAGCGCCAGCTGAAGAAATACAGAACGAAGCTTGTGACAAAGCAGCAGAATGCGGGAGCGATTTTTAAGCAGGAGTTTTTGGATGCGGTTTCGGATGAAGATGAGGAGATTCGGATTATCCGCACAAAGAAGTTCAGCATGAAGCCGATGTATGCGGAAGATGCCTGCGTGCAGATGGAGCTCCTCGGACACGATTTCTTTGTGTTTATCAACGCGGAGACCGAGGATGTCAATGTGGTGTACAAGCGCAAAGGAGGAACTTACGGTCTGATAGAGCCGGAAATGTAATCGGTGGTTAGAGATGTGCTGTCTCATATAAATCATAAATTTCAGGAAGCGGAAGCCGGGATTCTGGAGGGTACTCCAGGATTCCGGTTTTTGCGTTTGATAAGGCCGCAAAGTACATATTTAGAAAATCGGGAAAATGAACTATAATTGTAGCGTATAACCCGCATGACAGAATACAAATGATGATGAGTAATAAAAAAGAAAAGGTAACAGCGGTAAAAGAGGGATGTATGAAAACAACGGTTTTAATGGAATTTATCAGGGCGGCGAGCCCTTTTGACAGGGAGCGCATGGAATTGGTGGAAGAGATATTAGACGGATTAGAGGGCGGTCCAAAAGAGCTGGTGAAGAGTCAGATCTATCTGTACGGAAGTCAGATTAAAGCGGAAGAGCTTTTTGCACGTCAGTTATTTTTATGGCTTTTGGGAATGTTGGAAGAGAGAGAATAGTCGGTAGAAGACAGTCTGAAAAATAGATAGAAGGGAGTTGTCATGCGGGGAATAAAAATGTATAATGAAGGGCGCAAAGCACATAGAAAGGGAATGGTTGTACATCATGAAAATAGTAGTTTTGGCGGGAGGATTAAGCACCGAGCGGGATGTTTCGTTTAAAACGGGAGAGATGGTTACAAAAGCATTGAGGGAAGACGGGCATCAGGTCATACTGCTGGATGTGTTTATGGGATACAGTGATAAAGAGGAAGATTTGACAGGGATTTTCGGGCGCGCGGAAGAGGTCAGCGTGAAAACGGGAAATATTCCCGAGGTGGCGCCGGACCTTGCGGAGATAAAAGCCGGCCGTGCGGACCAGTCCGACAATTTTTTCGGGCCGAATGTGATTGAGCTCTGCCGGATGGCGGATGTGGTATTTATGGCGCTTCACGGGGAGAACGGAGAAAACGGCAAGATACAGGCAGCATTTGACCTGTTTGGCATACGATATACGGGAACCGGTTATCTCGGCAGCGCGCTTGCGATGGATAAGGGAATGGCAAAGCAGCTCTTTGTGCAGAACGGGATTCCGACGCCGAAGGGCGTCTCGGTGACGCGCGGGGAGAATGCGGAGTGTGCGGGAGCACTCGGGCTTTCGCTGCCCTGTGTTGTAAAACCCTGCCGCGGCGGCTCAAGTATCGGGGTTTCGATTGTGCGCACCCAGGACGAATTCGGCGATGCGCTCGCGGAAGGGTTCCGCTGGGAGAACGAGCTTGTGATTGAGGAGTATATTGAGGGAAGAGAATTTTCCGTCGGCGTCATGGATTACCGGGCGCTGCCGGTGATTGAGATTGCGCCGGTGGAAGGGTTCTATGATTACAGGAACAAATATAAAGCCGGAAGCGCGGTGGAGACCTGTCCCGCGGACCTGCCGGAAGAGGTCGCGGAAAAGATGCAGCGGTATGCCGAGGCGGTGGCGCAGGTGCTCGGACTTGAGACTTACTCCCGCATGGATTTTCTTATGAATGCGGAGCATGAGGTGTTTTGTCTGGAGGCGAACACGCTTCCGGGTATGACCCCGACAAGCCTGCTTCCGCAGGAGGCGCAGGCAGTCGGCATGAATTTCAATCAGCTCTGTGAGAAAATCATTGAGCTTTCATTACGCAGATATTGAATGGAGTTTGGCATGAAAAATATGACACCGGAGCTTATCGCCGCCGCCTGCGGGGGAACCTACGTCGGCAGTGACGATGTAAAACAGAGGGAGATCAAAGGGGTTGTCATTGACAGTCGGCTGGTGGAGGAAGATTTTCTGTTCATTCCGATAAAGGGAGCGAGAGCGGACGGACATGATTTTATTCCCGCCGTTTTTGCGCAGGGGGCGCTCGCGGTGCTCTCGGAGCGTCGACTGGAAGATCCCGCCGGAGCCTATATTCTGGTGGAGGATACGCTGACGGCGATGAAGCGGCTCGCGGAATATTATCGGAAGACGCTGGATATCAGCGTGGTCGGCATTACCGGAAGTGTCGGGAAAACCAGCACGAAGGAGATGATTGCTTCCGTGCTGGCTCAGAAATATAACGTCTTAAAAACAGAAGGGAATCTCAACAACGAGATAGGGCTTCCGCTGACGATTTTTAAAATACGCGGTTATCACGAGGCGGCCGTGCTCGAGATGGGTATTTCGGAATTTGGGGAGATGGAACGCTTGTCCCGCATGGCCCGGCCGGATATCTGCGTGATTACGAATATCGGTCTCTGCCATCTCGAAAATCTCGGGACGAGGGACGGTATTTTAAAGGCGAAGACAGAGTGCTTTGCGCATTTGAAACCCGGCGGGACAGCCGTTTTAAACGGGGATGACGATAAGCTCTGCACACAGAAGACGGTGAACGGAAGACCGGCAGTGTTCTACGGTATCGGACGGGAAGCAAAGCGGGACCCTGCGGCGGAAAACCCTGCGGCGGAAAACGGCGCGCTGGCGTTTGCCGAAAAGGAAGTCTATGCGACGGAGGTGGCGACGGAGGGGCTTACCAAAACGAGCTGTGTGATTCATCTCGGGGAGGAGCGCTTTGCGGCGGAGATTCCGATCGCCGGAGAGCACAATGTCTACAATGCGCTGGCTGCCGCCTGTGTCGGAAAGCAGCTGGGACTGACCGCGGAGGAGATCAAGCGCGGTATTGAGTCGGTGCAGACCATCGGCGGGCGCAGCAATCTTATCCGTAAGGACGGCATTACGATTATCGACGACTGCTACAATGCGAATCCGGTGTCGATGCAGGCATCCATCGATGTGCTGGCAAACGCGCCGGGGCGGAAAATCGCCGTGCTCGGCGATATGGGAGAGCTCGGAGAAGATGAGCGGGCGCTTCATGCGATGGTCGGCTCTCATTTTGCGGGAAAGCGGATTGATCTGCTGCTCTGTACGGGAACGCTGTCCGCGGAAATCGCGGAGGCGGTTCGAAAGGAAAGTCCGTATACGGCAGTCTTCTATTTTTCCGATAAGGCAGAGTTGATAGAGAAGATAAAACACTGGAAGCGGGAAGGAGATACGATTCTGGTCAAGGCGTCGCACTTTATGGGCTACGCGGAGGTTGTCCGGGCGCTGACGGAGTGAAGGCGCGGAGTAAAGAGCAAAGATGTGAGGGAATAAAGAGCGTGTTTCGATACCGGGGCTGTCGCTTTCTAATGAAAGCGGCAGCTCCGTTCTTTTTACCTGTGGAGTCTTGCGCTGCCGATGCCGCGTCCGAGCTGTTTGGCCGAGACCGCCTCCGCAATGCACTGTGTCGTTTTTCCGTTCCGGCAGATTTCCT
>CAJTOI010000025.1 GCA_910577925.1 uncultured Roseburia sp. | reverse complement strand
GGCAAAAAGGAAGCTGCCGCTTCACCATTTTTTAATCGTTAAAGCGACAGCCCCCCAAGTTTGTGTCTGCGCGGCGTCCACAAACTTGACATGCGCAAAAATCCGCGCAGAAAGTTCTTTTTACATTGACGTACCGGGAGTTATATAGTGATGATGAGCCTTGATTATGTTATAATGCTGACAGACATTATACCGGCCGAACGGCCATGAATTGCTTTTGACAACAATTTCTGTTTATTGGAATCGGAGAAGACGAAAATTATGATGGATTGCAACATTTTCAAAAAGATAATGGATGAAAATGAGGAACGCCTGCCGCTGCTGACCCTGGATGAATTTTTCGAGGGAAATACGGCGGAAGATTCGATTGCACCGAATCAATGCGATTTTGGCCGCCCGCCATTGGCCAGGATATGGGATATGCTGCAAAAAATTGAAGGAATGAGGAATGTGGCATGGGTTCGTATCGCTTTGCATGATGACACAGGAATCATAGAGTATGAAGGAAAAGAGATGCTGGAACTTTGGGGAGATGAAATTATTATATGCACATCCGTCCAGGCGTCAGAATTGGAAGAACTGGTGGATTGCAAATGGCTGTGCTCCGGCGGGGCAGAGGAATGGGAAACTTCAGAACTGGATTCTTTCTTTTCCTGCAGGCCGCCTGTCCCGGATGGATTTCAATGTTTTGGAATAGTGTGGGACTGAAGAAAGCGAAAAATCTGCTTATTTGCATTTGGCGGAAGGGCGCCAGAACGGAGGCTGTATATGAATATTGCTCAAACGTATGTCGATGGATTAAAAGAGGCTTATTATGAAAACGGTGGGGAAAAGCAATGGAATAATTTTGAGCGGATAATGCATGGCGCAAGTGATGGGGATATGGAAAGATTACGGTCATTATATCCTGATATTCCGAAGAGCTTACTGCAATTGCTAAAAATTGTGGACGGAACCTATTGGAGAAAATATGGGGAAGAGAAGATTGCTCTGCTTTTTCTGGGGTCTGACATGGAGGGATATCCCTATTTTTTATTGTCCGCGCAGCAGATCATGGATACGAAAGATAACTTTCGGGCGTGGGGAGAATATCTGATTACCCGGGAATTTGACGATATCCCGGTAGATGAGGGTGTTTGCGATAACTTTGACAAACTGTGCTGGCTGCATTTTGCCGACTGTGTGAACAACGGCGGGACATCACAGCTTTTTATTGACTTTTCGCCCTCGGCAAAGGGAAAACGGGGACAGGTTCTGCGCTATCTTCACGACCCGGATGAATTGGTGATTGTGGCGGATTCTTTTGACGCATATCTGCAAATGCTTATGGATAATGGATATGATTTTATAACGGAAGATGGCATAGAGGAATGGGAGTAAGTGGGGACGGCGTCAAATGGAGAACGTAGTATATGGAAGTCTGTGTTATCAGGGGCTAAGAGGATTCAGGGGGATATTTGGTATAAGAGACGCATAGATGGAAAATATCGAAAAAGAGCTGTTTTTGCAAGAGGGATGTGGTATAATGAATTACGGTATTTGTAGTTTGGAAATAATTTTTAGAAGAATAATTAAAAGTTATCCGTTGGATTTGGTGGATGAAAGTGTTATAGCAAATCGGGTATTACCCTAATATGAAGGAGAAATATACGATGAATAAATTGCAATTGTATAAGCAAGATGATTTCATAGATTTTAAGAAGTTTGAAAGCAGAAACTTATCATATGCCGTATTTGAAAATATTGATTTTCATAAATTTATACATTTAATTTCATTTTTTAGAAGTGATTTTAGAGGAACCAAATTTACTAATATCCAATTTTATAAAAACAATTTTGATAGAAGTGATTTCTTGAGTGCAGTGTTTATTGATTGTAGTTTTGAAAAGGTGCAATTTGGTTGTTGTCAGATGAAAAATTGCTATTTCAAAAATGTTAAATTTACAAACAATCTTTATAGAAACACTTCGATACATTCAACAACATTTATTGACTGTGAGTTTCCAGATGAAACATTTTTAATTAATATGCAACATTGCAAGCTAAAAAACTGTACTTTTGGCGGTTGTACATTCGAAATGTCAACTACGGACAGTGATACATTTGATAATTGTATTTTTTTCAATACTAATTTGGCTACTATGCATGCTGAAAATCATAAGTTTGTGAAGTGTCAATTCCATAATGTTTGCATAGATTCAAGCTATTTCTTTGGCTATTCAATTGCAAATTGCACATGGAATCAAGTTACCTTTTTATATAGAGGAGATTACGTGACTTTTGAAGATATATTGGTAGAAGATTTCGTAAAGACATTTGAAGCAGAACATCGCTATAATGATATTATTAACTTCTACATAAGTAGAAAATCACAAGAAAAGATACCGGATATATTGAAAAAAAGCTTTTATTACTATAAAAAATTACCTTATGGCCGAATGTTGGATATTTCTATTATATTAGAGAGTTTGGCTTTCGCGGCAATATACGAAACGGTAGATTATGATATTTTGAATAAGGCAATAACAATTATTGCAGATGCAGATATGTCTAGCTATAGTTTTGATGAACGAATTGAAATTGATGCATTGTGTACTAAATTGCAAAATGCATTATATCTTAAACCACATAGTGAAAAGTATCTTGCTCAAATTGATGTAAGCAGTATCTCTACATTAAGTATCAGATTGAATAGCGATGATTATGATAAATGTGTTGAAACTGCAGAACAGTTATTAAATTCTATTTCTGATGAAAGTTATTGGACGCTGATTGAAAAACAGAAAGGTTCTTGGATACTTATATACTCAGCAGCAACAGTGATCGTGTTGGCTGCATTGCCTAAAATAATAAAAAATTTCGCAGATATTTATTTTGATATAAAAACAAAAAAGGTTTTAAGTGATAAACTTTTACAAAAATTAGAAGCCACTGATATATCTCTAAAAGACATAAAAAAACTGACGACAGTAACTCAAGAAGCTGAGTTACTGCTGCCCGCTGGCGAATGTATAAATAAAAATATATCAAAGAATTTAATGGATGTCGCAATTTCCGCTATTACCGCAAATATGTAATATCTTTTCTATTGCGTTCAATAGCTCATATGCTTCTGTGGCGAGATTGATTCTAAAGCAATAATATTCTGACGAATTATAATAGTACCTTGAATGGGGAATAGTTACAATACCTGTCTCATTGTATATTTCATTTATGATTTCCTGATCTTTTGAAGATTTAAAGTGTATTTTGGGAATCCCTAATAGGGTAAAATATCCACATGTACTTTTGCAAAGTTTGAAGTCTGTTCCTAAAATTAATGTACATAATAAATCATAGTTGTTTGAAGCGCATTCTAATGCGTTTATGATAAACTGATTAACATATTTTATATTGTCTGGAGAGTATATGGTATGTAACAAAGATTCTTGAATATAGGATATACTCCCTAGACATATTTCTGAATCCGTGTTTATATCGCTAATAAATTTGGGCGAACTAAATATAACTGCATTTTTCATTCCATTTAAAAATATACGTTTCGAAATCGACTCATATAAAATGCAGAAATTGGAAGTATCCGCTAATTGTATTAATTTAGTATTATGGATATGAGAGGATGAATTCCACTCCATATTTCCATATACATAGTCTATTAATAAATAAATATGATGTTTTTCACATAATGATATAAATTTTTCTAAAATAGAATTTTTCAAGGTTATTCCTGAACCAAAAAATGGTTGGATTAAAATTATGGAATGTATATTATTTTCCTGAATTTCTTTTTCCAATGTAATAAAATTAAATGTAATTTTCTCAAATAAATTTATTTCATAATGGTATATTTTTTTTCCAAAAATATTTAGTAGATGTATATAGGTAAAGTAGATCGGTCCAATAAAAAGGAAATTTGTTGCTCCTCGTTTAAACGTTTGTAGTAATGAAATAAATGCAGCACTTGTTCCGTTGGATACAACAGTAATACAATCTTTAGGTGTTTCTATACCCTGTTTGCTGAGGTATAAGGATATTTGTTTTTTTAATATTTCCATGTCTTTAGACATGATGTATGTGTTTTTATGTTCCTGCTGATGTACGCTTTGTTCAACTAGGTGAGAATCGATATTTAAAATACGATCATTCTTATCCCAGCTGGAAATAAAATAGGCGTTTTCCTTGTTTGCCAGCTCCAATATATCATGAATATCTGTAGAATAATTATTTACAGATTGAATATGCATTTTCATGTACCTCTTTAATAATTTAGGGTAATACCCGATCTGCTATAACACTTTCATCCACCAAATCCAACGGATAACTTTTAATTATTCTTCTAAAATTAATAAAAAGAGCACCCCCGCAGGAATGCTTTTTCCCCTTCCTCATATCCGAAAATCTTTTCTCGGATGCTTGGCGACCAGAATTTCCCGCTGCTTTGCAACGGCTACATGCGTATATATTTCCGTAACATTGATAGAACTGTGGCCGAGCATCTCCTGAATAAAGCGTATATCGACGTCGGCTTCCAAAAGACTCGTCGCAAAGGTATGCCGGAACATATGGGGTGTGATATGTTGTTCTATGGATGCTAACGACGTATATTTGTTTATCATCCGACGCACTGCCTGATCGGATAATGCGCTGCCGGACTGATTGACGAAAAAATGATTGCTGGCGTGGATTTCCGTGCAGAAATTGTCTCTGTACTTTTTCAGAACATCAATCACGGCTTCACTTCCTATTTGAATCCGCCGCTCTTTGCCACCTTTTCCGTAAATCAGGAGCGTTCCGTCATACAAGTTCACGTCATTATCCTTTAATTCACAGAGCTCTGAGATTCGGATGCCGGTGGCAAAGAGTAGTTCCGCGACGGCGGCATCGCGCAGGGCATTTCTTCTCTGGTAGACGGTCCCGGCGCATTGATGCCGCTTATAGATTGCAGACAGAAAAGTTTCGACCGTACGCAGGGGGATGGTTTTTGGCAGTATAACGGGTTCCCGAAAACGTATTTGGATTTTAGTAAAAGGATTGTAGTCAATATACTCCCGGTATTCAAGATAGCGGAAAAAGGCTTTGAGGGAGGCAATTTTTCGTTTTGCGGTCTTGGACTTATACTTTGCGTGGAGCCGGGCGATATAATCCTCTAAAACGCCGGAAGTGACGGCTGTAATTTCCGACTCAGTCACTTGCTCCGAAAATTGCCGCAAATCAATTCGATAGGCCTTTAGCGTCTTTTCGTCCAGCCGCTTTTGCGTGCGGCAGTATTCCAGATAGTCCGAAATATAAGATGGCATGCTGTTCATAGTGATTTCTCCTTTGTAAAGTGAGTGTAAAGTTTGTATTAGATATATATCATACACGAATTATGACAATTTTGTGAAAGAAACAGGAGGCCTGGATGGAACATGCACTATAAACGGTGCATCCTGTAGAGATATGATTCAGGTGTGAGGGGCGATTTTTGCAAAGCAAAACTCATAATATCGCCCCGAATCATTGCTATGAGCGGATTTTCAAGGCGTGAACAGCAACCGGTAGATAGCCGCTTATATTTTGCAGGGCAGAATGATTGATATTATTGTGTGAGTTAAGTATAATAAAAGCAGCGCAGCAGGGATTTGAAGGGTTAAAAAAGTCAGCTACCCTCAGTGGACAAGGGCACACACGCCCTGAACCATGATATTCGGGTGATTTCCTGCGTTGTCCTCAATCAGCGTACTGGGCGTACGCGGAACGAAAGCAACGCAGCAGGGGCGAAAATTGGCTCTTTTCCGACCATGTGTCCCTTTGTCCACTGAGGGTATTGTAAGCAAATACAAAAGAAAGGAAAGAAAATGGCAGATACGAATTTAGCACAGGCGATTGAGGCGGCAGATGTCTCAAGCTTCTATGATACAAATATAAAATTCCTGCTTGCAGACAGACAAATACTGGCACGGGTTTTGAAATATGCCGTTTCGGAATTTAAGGATATGGCGGTTGAAGATATTATGGTCAGTATTGGCGAGGATATTGAAATCGGGACAAGGCCGCTGGATGCGGGACTTTCAAATCTGGGACGCGTAAACGCAACCAACACGGAGGATAATATTCCGGGAGAGGGAAAAATCTTCTTTGATATCCGTTTTACGGCATATCATAAAAAACGGAAATGAAATTTTTAATTAATTTAGAGGCACAGCGTTCGTCAGATCCCGGTAAATTAGGGTATCATCTGGAGAACAGGATCATATTTTATCTTGCCAGAATGATTTCGGCACAGAAACAGACGGAATTTTACCGCAGTGATTATGACAATTTAAAGAAAGTTCGGAGCATATGGCTGTGTTTGGATAACAGCGAGGACGGTGATTCCATTGAGGAGATTAGTCTTAACAGAAATACCGTTTTTGGAAATAAGGAAAATCCGTATGACATAGATCTGATGCGGGGCATCATTATTAATGTAAGGAACGGGGAAATAATAAAAGATTCCCAAAACACACTGATCTCTATGCTGGAGAAACTGCTTTCTGATACGGGTGTAGAGGAAAAGAAACGTGTACTTACAGAAGAATACGGAATGATAATGACAACAGAACTGGAAGGGAGGATGCAGACTATGTGTAATTGGTCAGAAGCTATTATGGAAAGAGCTATGGAAAAAGGAATAGAAAAAGGAATAGAAAAAGGAATGGAAAAAGGAATAGAAAAAGGAATGGAAAAAGGCATTAAAAAAGAGCGGATTAGTGCGATTGAGAGGATGATTCAGGCCGGCGCCACAAAAGAACAGATTATATCTTTTGGTTATACCGAAAAGGAATATACGGAAGTGGAAAGTATTTTGTATTTGAATGTGTAAAATATCTTTGGGCAGATCAACTGAGGGCACTTTCCTTTTTATATCTTTGGCATATAGTATAAAGAAATATAATATGAAAGGATATGCCAAAATATGAAAGAATATGTAACACTATCGCTGGAAACACATCTATTTTTCGGAAGAATCATGAAGGAACATTCTTTCTTTCTGCTCGCCGGATTCCCGGCAAAGGAAACACAATATATAAAACGTGCGGATCAATTTCGGGAAGAATTTGAGGAGGGGCTTAAAGAGACGGTAAAGCTCGCGGACGGTATCGTGAGCGAATCGGTTTTAAATTCCGGAGAGATTGTGACAGAATTTACAAAGAAGGCGGAATGTCAGACAGGAGATTTGACGGGGATTCCGATTGACAGAAAGATTACCGAGGCCGAAGAACGGCTGCGCGCCGGACGGGGAGCCATGATAAACAGAGAAACCGTTTTTCAGGTGAGAATGCTGAACCGGCAAATGCTCAAAAGCCTGAACGGACTGATTGCGTTTAAGGAAGAGATTCTCGAGGAAGTGGCAGCATGCCGCCTTTATACGACAAATTATCCGCTGCTGATTGAGCATATTCTGCGGGAGGCAAAATTGTACCGTCAGATCCTTTCGGAGCTTGAGAGGCGGGGGAGAATTGCTGTGCTCGATTTAAGAAATATGGAATTGTTCTGGAATCAGATTATGATGGAGCATGCACTGTTCATTCGAGGGCTTTTGGACCCGACGGAATGCGAACTGATTGAGACGGCCGACGGATTTGCCGAGGACTATTGCCGCCTCTTAGAGGAAGCGAGAGAACAGGATATGAAGATGACGAACGCTCTGACTGCAAAAACGTTGCAGACCACAAAAGCGTATCGGCAGTTTAAGACAGCGGGAGCGGAGGGGATTACGGGCTGTGAGATACGTTCGATTATTCTCCCGCTTCTGGCGGACCATGTGCTCCGCGAAGTAAATCACTATCTGCGGCTTTTGGATGGTGCACAGAACCAGCCAAAAGGGAGACGATAGCCGGGAGGCATTTACTTGAAAGAGCAATAAAAAAATGAGTAAACCGCGCCCAAATGAGAAAAAATAAAACGGAAAGAACGTATTTATAAAATTTTCAGAAAATACTGGCACTCACCTCTTGATAATGGAAGTCGATTTTTGTCCTGTCTTGTGTATCCTAGAAGTGCCTGTTTTACAGGCTTTCCGGGGCATCAGTCATTTTGTCTGATATTGTAAAGCAGTGTCAGATTTGTCGTAAATGTCGTAAATTTGTGGTCAAAAAATGATGAGAAATGGAGAGTGCTAATAAAATGAAATTAACGTATACGAATGTAAATGGATATCTGATTCCGGATCTTACTTATAAATCCGGTGAGCAGATGGAGCAACTTGGCAAGTATGGTTTTCTTCGCAGAGATTATCTGAAAAACCATCGAAATTCAACCTATCAGGTGATGCTTCTGCAGGATACGCTTGGAGAGCATCTTCTGGAAGTGGACAAGGCAGCCAGAGAACGGGAAGAGGTAATTCTGAAACAGTTGGAAGAAAAAGAACCATTGGCGGATAAAGAAGCAGATCAGATGGCCTGGGTAAGAGCTGCTAATCAACACAAAGCGATTGCGGAAGAGATTATTTTAAAGGAACTGATCTATGTTTAACAAAGTTGAAGCTGGTAACTGAGGATTGAACAGGTAATTGGACAGATTAAAAATTTATTGAAAAAAGAATAAAATGTTTAGAGAAGGCGTGAGTGATAGAGATATTACTTACGCTTTTTCTTTTGAACTTAAAAGGAGGATGGGAGCATGGCACAGATTTTTCGTGTAGAGAGAACTAAGAATTTTACGGTAATGAGTAATCACCATTTCAAGAATAAGAATCTGACATTGAAAGCGAAAGGTCTATTATCGCTGATGTTAAGTTTGCCAGATGACTGGAATTACAATATGCAAGGACTGGCAACATTGAGCAGAGATGGGATTGATTCTGTTCGTTCTGCAATTAAGGAATTAGAGCATCATGGATATGTAGAACGTCATAGATTGCGTAATGAGTATGGCTTTTATGGCGATACCGAATATATTATCTGGGAAGTTCCATTAGGAGAAGAAAATGATTAAGTGGAGAAGAGAAGTGCCTAAGAGCGGATAGTCCAATTTGGGACAATCAGGTCATAGGAAATTTCTATCTCCGGACATCAGAAAATAGTAAAACCAGATATGGTAAATCCCTTTTTGTCATGTCACGAATTTGATATTTTGAGTTCTTATTTTGTATATTAATGTGTTCTGATTTGATATTCTTTTATCAAAGTAAAGATAGAATTGCAGATAGTAGGAATGGCTGCAATTTGTTTATAATAAGTGTGATAGGAGAATGAGAAGTATGAAATATGGTTTTTTTGACGAATCGAAAAAAGAATATGTGATCACAAGACCGGATACACCGGCACCTTGGGTGAACTATCTTGGATCTCCAGAATATGGAGCAATTATTTCTAATAATGCAGGTGGATATAGCTTTGCAAAATCAGGAGCGAACGGAAGAATTTTAAGATATATCTTCAATCAGTTTGACCAGCCGGGAAGATATATCTACTTAAGAGATCAGGAGAGTGAAGATTATTGGTCAGCTTCCTGGCAGCCGGTAGGAAAAGATCTGAATTCTTATAAGAGCGAATGTCATCATGGTACAGCATACACAAAGATGATGGCTGATTATAGCGAGATCCATTCAGAAGTAAGATACTATGTTCCGCTGGATCAGTCTTATGAAGTGTGGAATCTTGCAGTGACAAATACCTCGGATCGCATGCGCAAGATCAATGTAACAGGCTATGCAGAATTTACAAACAACAGCAATTACGAGCAGGATCAGGTAAATCTTCAGTACTCTCAGTTCATTACAAGAACAGTGTTCCGTGGAAACCGTGTGCGGCAGCTGATCCATGCCAATCTGGATCAGCTGGAAGATGGAAAAGATGTGGATGACAAGATCGTTGTTGACCGTTTCTTCGGACTTGCAGGTGCAAAGGTTGATTCCTGGTGTGGAAGCAGGGAAGGTTTCCTTGGAAGATATCATGGATACAACAATCCGGTCGGAGTGGAAGATGGTATTTTAAATTGTGAAGGAAATTATAATGAAAATGGATGTGGAGCATTAGCTACAATCCTGACTTTATATCCGGGAGAGACAAAAGAAATAGCATTTCTTGTTGGTATGAAAGAAGATGTTGATGCAGAAACAATCGTGTCTCGTTATGAGGATTGTGAAACAATCTGCAGAAATGAACTGGAAGAATTAATCCAGTACTGGCATGGACATCTGTCCCATTTCCAGGTGAAGACACCAAGCGAAGAATTTAATATAATGATCAATACATGGAATGCATATAACTGCTTTATGACATTTATCTGGTCACGTGCTGCATCCTTTACATATTGTGGACTGAGAAATGGATACGGTTATCGTGACACAGTACAGGATATCCAGGGTGTGATCCATCTGGCACCGGAGATGGCAGTAGAGAAGATCCGCTTCATGCTTTCTGCACAAGTAAATAATGGTGGAGGGCTTCCACTTGTAAAATTCACACACAATCCGGGACATGAGGATACACCGGATGATGCTTCTTATGTGCAGGAGACAGGACACCCGGCTTATCGTGCAGATGATGCGCTGTGGCTGTTCCCGACAGTATACAAATACATTTCCGAGACGGGAAATCTGGAATTTATCGACGAAGTGATTCCGTTTGCAAATAAAGAAGAAGGTACCGTGTACGAGCATTTGAAACGTGCAGTAGATTTCTCCATGAATCATCTTGGAAAGCATGGTATGCCGGCAGGCCTTTATGCTGACTGGAATGACTGCTTAAGACTCGGAAAAGATGGAGAGTCAACCTTCGTTGCATTACAGTTCTACTATGCAATGACAATTTTGAAGGAATTTGCTGAGTATAAGAAAGACACAGAATATCTGAATTATCTGGAGGAAAGTCAGAAGAAGCTGGAAAAACTGATCCAGGATCTCTGTTGGAACGAAGACCGCTTTATCCGTGGCTTCACAGAGGATGGTGAAGTGATCGGACAGCGCACAGATCCGGAGGCAAATATGTGGCTGAACCCACAGAGCTGGTCTGTGATCAGTGGGCTTGCAAATGAAGCGCAGGCAGATCTTGCACTTCAGAATGTATATGACAAACTGAATACAGAATATGGTGCAATCCTGATGGATCCTCCGTATCATGCACATGCATTTGACGGTGCACTGGCTGTGATCTACAATGCCGGAACAAAGGAAAATGCAGGAATTTTCTCACAGTCTCAGGGATGGATCATTCTTGCAGAGGCGCTTCGTGGACACGGAGAGAGAGCATTTAACTATTTTATTGAAAATGCACCGGCTGCACAGAATAATCGTGCAGAGATCAGAAGACTTGAACCATACTGCTATGGACAGTTTACAGAAGGAAAACACAGCCCGAACTTCGGCCGTTCTCATGTACACTGGCTGACAGGAACAGCATCTACGGTTATGGTGGGATGTGTAGAAGGAATTCTCGGAATGCGGCCAGACTTCTATGGACTGAAGATTGCTCCGTCAGTACCGAAAGAGTGGGAGGAATTTGAAATCGAAAAAGATTTCAGAGGTTCACATTTACATATCGTTGTGAAAAATCCGGGGCATGCAGAGTCAGGATGTGAAAAACTTTTCGTAAATGGAGAACAAATGAAAGATAATTATATTCCACAGGAGAAGTTAACAAAGACAACAGAGGTAGAATTATTCCTTTCTTAAATGAAATGACGAGGGACTGGACATGAGAAAAATCAATTTTACAGATAAAAACGGAACATTTACGATTACAAATCCGGAAAATTATAGTGGACTTTACTTACCACTGGCAGGAGAAGAAGGTCTGAAATCCAGTATTACACCAACTTTGGGGGGAGATAGTAAAACGGACCAGAATCATTTCCTTCTCGAACCTGTCAGCATTGAAAACCTTCACAATAACCGTGGCACCAGAAATTTCTGGTGTCGGGTAGAAGGAAAAGGCTACTGGTCAGCATGTGGAGTTTCAGCGGAGCAGGAGTTTGATAAATATACAGACAGACAGGATGAAAGCACTCTGGAAGCAGGAATGATGTGGCAGAAGTTGACAAGAACTTCAAAAAAATATGATCTTCAGTCAGAAATCACATCCTTTGTTTCTATTGATGGCACAACAGAGATCCAGCTGATCAAGATTACAAATCTTTCGGAAGAAGAACAGGAAGTAACACCGATCGTTGCCATTCCGGTTTATGGAAGAAGCGCAGATAATATCCGCGACCACAGACATGTTACATCACTTCTTCACAGAATCGACACGAAAGAATGTGGCGTAGAAGTTACACCGGTATTATCCTTTGATGAGCGTGGACATCAGAAAAATGATACGACTTATTTTGTATATGGTTTTACAGCAGAAGGAAATGCCCCGAAGGAGTTTTATCCGACTGTTGAAAGCTTTATTGGAGAGGGAGGTTCTTTCCTGATTCCGGAAGCAGTACGTGTAGAAAAAACGGGATGTACCGCAGGCTGCCATCTGGAGGGGAAAGAGGCTGTTGGGGCATTCAGGTTTGAACGCAGAAAATTAAAAGCAAATGAATCAATAGAGTATGTTGTTCTTGCCGGAGCAACGGGAGAAAAGGATTCCATTTCAAAAATCTGTACTTTATTTGGTACGAAGGAGCAAGCGGAAAACGAGCTTGCCAAAGTGAAAAAGTATTGGACAGAAAAAGTAAATGTAGAGTTTGAAACCGGTGATGAAGCTACAGACAATTATCTGAAGTGGATTTGCTTCCAGCCAATTTTAAGAAGAATTTATGGATGTTCCTTCCTTCCATATCACGATTATGGAAAAGGAGGAAGAGGCTGGAGAGATCTCTGGCAGGATTGCCTTGCACTTCTGATTATGAATCCCTCAAACGTCCGTCAGATGATCGTGGATAATTATGGCGGAGTAAGAATTGATGGAACAAATGCGACAATCATCGGAAATAAGCAGGGTGAGTTTATTGCAGACAGAAACAATATTACACGTGTCTGGATGGATCATGCATTCTGGCCATTTGTAACGACTCGTCTGTATCTGGATCAGACAGGAGATATGGAGGTTCTGTTTGAAAAGGTTCCGTATTTTAAAGATCTGCAGTCTATGAGAGGTACTGCACATGATAAGTTTTGGAACAGCGAATATGGACAGAAGCAGAAAACAGAAAGAGACCACATTTATTTCGGAACAGTTTTGGAGCATATTCTTTTACAGAATCTGTGTGCGTTCTATGATGTAGGAGAGCATAATGAAATGCGTCTTCATGGTGCCGACTGGAATGATGCACTGGACATGGCATGGGAGAAGGGTGAAAGTGTTGCATTTACCTGTGCTTATGCCGGAAATTTGAGAAATATTGCAAAAACACTCCGTCAGTTGGAAGAAATCAGTGGAAGCAGCAAGATTGAAATTGCACATGAGATGGAAGATCTTCTTGCAGGAAGCGTGGAACTGTATGAAGATGCAGCACGTAAGCAGGCACTCCTTGCAGGATACGCAAAGAAATGTGAACATAATATCAGTGGAGACACAATTGTTGTAAGACTGGATCAACTTGCTGCTAATCTTGAGGGAAAAGCAGACTGGATGATGAAAAACATCCGTGCCAACGAATGGGTGAAGGATGGAGAAGATGGCTGGTTCAATGGCTATTATGATAACCATGGCAGAAAAGTAGAAGGCGTTATGGATGAAAGCGTGAGAATGATGCTGACCGGACAAGTATTTGCCATTATGAGTGGAACGGCAACAGAAGATCAGGTGGAATCTATCTGCAGGAGTGCAGACAAGTATCTTTATGATCAGAAAGCCGGCGGATACCGTTTGAACACAAACTTCCATGAGGAAAAATTTGATCTTGGAAGAATGTTTGGATTTGCTTATGGCGAGAAAGAGAATGGAGCAGTGTTCTCACACATGGCTGTTATGTACTCAAATGCATTGTACCAGAGAGGATTTGCAAAAGAAGGAAATAAAGTACTTCAGGCACTTTTAGATGCAGCAATGGAATTTGATAACAGTAAGATGTATCCTGGACTTCCGGAATATTTTGATAATCAGGGAAGAGGCCTCTATGCATATCTGACAGGCGCTGCAAGCTGGTATATGCTTACCATGATCACAGAAGTGTTTGGGGTGAAAGGAGATTGCGGTGACTTGAAGATCGCACCTGCACTTATGCCGGAACAGTATAATCAGGATGGAAAAGCAGTACTTAAGATGACATTTGCCGGAAGGAACTTTGAGATTATATTCTATAATAAAGAAAAGAAAGAATTTAATCAGTTGAAGATCCGGAAAGCAGCTTGCGATGGAAAAGCATTAGAAATAACAGCTGAAAGGTGTACAATACTTTCAAAGAGAGAGATTCAGATGCTTTCAGTGAAAGAGACACATAAGATTGAAATTGAATTAGTATAATCGACAGATTAAAAAAAGATAAAAATACTGTCAGAAAGAGAATTGCTTTCTGACAGTATTTTTTGTGGGAAAATCTGAGAATTCTTCTGAGAAGAATTCTGATGTTACCACATGCTT
This sequence comes from uncultured Roseburia sp., assembly GCA_910577925.1. Lineage (GTDB taxonomy): Bacteria > Bacillota > Clostridia > Lachnospirales > Lachnospiraceae > Roseburia. The sequence goes on along the minus strand of CAJTOI010000025.1, from coordinate 33,436 downwards.
GTATAGTATTTGTCCCGGTACTTCTTTGGGGTGAGCCCGGTAAAGCTCTCGAATGTCTGGATGAAGTGACTCTGTGAAGAAAAAGCAAGATAATTTGCGATATCTACAATTGATTTATCTGAGTATCGCAGCAGATGAGTTGCTTTTTCTATCTTCTGCTCACGGATATAATCGCTGACAGAGACTCCCAGATTCTGCTTGAAAATGCGTGAAAGATAATTCGTGGAAAGTTCGGTGTGGTCAGCAAGAACCTGAATCGTGATTCTTTCTTTGATGTGACTGTAAATATAATCAACACATTGCGTAACGGGTTTTGATAAAATGGAACTCTTTTTCTGAAGAATCATCTTACCTGTAAAATCCTTTGCCATCTCATGGTGAAGATCTGCAACCTGACGGATCGTTGTGCAGGGATCCATCTTCAGAATATAGAAGTCGCTGAGCCTGTAAGCCTGCTCTGGTTCGAGCCCACCGTCGATACAATAACGGGTCAACATTGCAGTAGTGACAACAAAGTGGTATTTTATATTAGTAAGCGCATTACGGGACAGAACGCCCGTTCCTTCCAGGCGAATAAATTCATCTTCGGAACAGTTTTTAATGACTGCTTCCATGTCGCCGGAGCGTACAGCATTATAGAAAGAATATTCTACAGTTGGTGATCTGTGAAGCGTTTCTAATTCGCTGTTTTCGAGTTCTGTATTGTACCATTCATTAGATAAAGCCATAAAAAATCTCCTTTTTTATATTATAACACGAATTTGACATTTTGTTAAGATAAATAATATAATCGGAGGAAAAAAGATGGTATATTTAGTTCAACAACAAGAAAAGCATAGCAGAGTGCTTAGATAAAGGAGGATTTATAAATGAAAAAGAGAGTTGTTGCGATTCTTATGGCAACAGTAGTTGCTGTTGGATTACTTGCCGGATGTGGAAGCAAAGGGGGAAATGGCGGAGAGGCCAGTACAGAAGAAGGAAAGGTAATTAACATTTATTCTTGGAATGATGAGTTCCGTGAGAGACTGGAAGCTGTATATCCTGAAGTTAAGTCAACATCCAAAGATGGAACTGTTACAACATTGAAAGATGGAACAGAGATCCACTGGATCATCAATCCAAATCAGGATGGTGTTTATCAGCAGAAACTTGATGAGGCACTTATGAAACAGGCAGATGCTGATACAGATGATAAAGTAGATATCTTCCTGTCAGAGACAGACTATGTATACAAATATACAGATGCTGAAGCAGACGCTGCAATGCCACTGAAGGATCTTGGAATTGATCCGGATAAAGATCTTGCAGATCAGTACGACTTCACAAGAACAACAGCATCTGATGCAGACGGAGTTCAGAGAGGATCTACATGGCAGTGCTGTCCGGGAACAATGGTTTACCGTCGTGATATTGCAAAAGAGGTATTCGGAACAGACGATCCGACTGCTGTAGGTGAAAAAGTAAAAGACTGGGCTACTATGAAACAGACAGCAGAAGAACTGAAGCAGAAAGGATATTATGCATTTGCTTCTTATGCTGATACATTCCGTCTCTATGGAAACAACATTTCTGATTCATGGGTAAAAGATGGAGACACAAAGGTTACAGTTGATCCAATGATCATGCAGTGGATTAATGATTCAAAAGAATGGCTGGATGCAGGTTACTTAAACCCGACAGTAAAAGGTCAGTGGAATGATGACTGGAACAAAGCAATGGGAAGTCAGTCCAAAGTATTTGCATTCCTCTTCCCGGCATGGGGTATTGATTTCACACTGAAACCGAACTGGGATGGAGAAGACGGCGTATGGGCAGTAACAAACCCACCGCAGGAATACAACTGGGGAGGATCTTACATCCATGTTGCAACAGGTACAGATAATCCGGAACATGCAAAAGACATTATCCTTGCTATGACAGCAAAAAAAGATAATCTGTTAAAGATCTCCCAGGATTACTCAGACTTTACAAATACAAAATCCGGTATGCAGAAAGCAGCAAACGATGATGCTACATATGGTTCAGAATTCCTTGGCGGACAGAACCCATTCCAGTATTTTGCACCAGTTGCTAAAAACATCAAGATCGCACCACTTTCCGCTTACGATCAGGGATGTGTGGAGTTGATCCAGAACTCATTCAGCGATTACTTCCAGGGCAAAGTTGACTTTGAGAAAGCAAAATCAAACTTTGAAACAGCAATTAAAGAACGTTATCCTGACATTACAGAGGTTGTTTGGCCAGAATAATGTCTGGAATGAACAGCTACTAACGCAGGGAGCTCTGTGACAGCAGAGCCTCTGTTCTGTTAGAAGATATTGTGGAAAGGAAGAACCATTATGAAGAAAAAGAAAAAAAGTATTGATTATGGAAAATGGGGATATATATTTATTCTTCCTTTTTTCGTAACATACATTACTTTCTCATTGATACCGTTGATCGATACAGTAAGGTATAGTTTCTTTGAATATTACCGATCAGGAATTAAAGAGGTTGGACCGAATTTTATAGGAATGGCAAACTATGTGAGTCTTCTTCATTCAGATATGCTGAAATATGGAGCGAATACTTTAATTCTGTGGATGATCGGATTTATACCTCAGATTGTGATCGCGCTGGTACTTGCAGCGTGGTTCACTGATGTCCGATTAAAGATTAGAGGGCAGCAGTTTTTCAAAGTTGTCATTTATCTTCCAAACCTGATTATGGCATCTGCATTTGCATTGTTATTCTTTACAATGTTCTCAACAAATGGACCGATTAACTCAATTCTGATGTCAATCGGAATCCTGAAAAAACCGATCGATTTCCTTGGATCTGTATTTGGAACAAGATCGTTGATCGGATTTATGAACTTCCTGATGTGGTTTGGAAATACAACTATTATGTTGATGGCAGCAATCATGGGAATCGGTCAGGACGTCTTCGAGGCATCTGACCTGGATGGATGTAACAGTATCCAGAGATTCTTCTATATTACACTGCCTTTGATCCGTCCAATTCTGGCATATACATTGATCACATCCATTATTGGCGGACTTCAGATGTTCGATGTTCCTCAGATCCTGACAAATGGACAGGGTAACCCGAACAGAACATCCATGACTCTGATCATGTTCCTGAACAGTCATCTGAAGAGCAAAAACTATGGAATGGCCGGTGCACTTTCTGTATATCTGTTTGTCGTAAGTGCAATCCTCTGTTTCTTTGTATATCGTATGACAAATGATAACGATCCGAATGGTTCTAAGAAAGCAGCTAAGAAAAGAGCAAAAGCAGAAAGGAGAAAGAGATAATGAAATCAAAAACAAAGTCAAGTCGTGGACGTAGCATACTGGCACATACCGTATTGATTCTGTTATCTCTTATGTGTCTGTTTTTCTTCTATGTGTTGATTATAAATGCAACACGTTCTCATGCAGATCTGCAGAAGGGATTCTCAGCACTGCCGGGAAAATATTTCTTTACAAATCTAAAAAATGTAGCGAATGACGGAAGCTTCCCGATGTTCCGTGGTATTTTGAACAGTTTGATCGTATCAGGGTGTTCAGCAGCATTATGTACCTATTTTTCAGCTCTGACAGCATATGGACTTTATGCTTATGATTTTAAAGGGAAAAAAGTAGCATTTACATTTATTATGGCAATCCTTGTTATGCCTACACAGGTTACAGCAATGGGATTCCTGAAATTGGTTACGAACATGGGAATGTATGATTCTCTGCTTCCATTGATCATTCCATCAATTGCATCACCGGCTGTATTTTATTTCATGTACAGTTATCTGCAGTCTTCCCTTCCGATTTCTCTTGTAGAAGCGGCAAGAATAGATGGATCTGGAGAATTTAAGACATTTAACCACATTGTTCTTCCAATCATGAAGCCGGCAATTGCAGTTCAGGCAATCTTTACTTTCGTTGGTTCCTGGAACAATTACTTCGTTCCGGCTTTGATCATTCAGTCAAAGAATAAGATGACAGTCCCGATCCTGATCGCAACACTTCGTGGAGCAGACTATATGAACTTTGATATGGGTAAAATCTATATGATGATCACAGTAGCAATCGTGCCGATCATTATTATATACCTGCTGTTGTCTAAATATATTATTGCAGGAGTTACTCTTGGTGGAGTAAAAGAATAATAAGAATTAAGTTGTTGGAGGAAGGCTGCCATTTAGTGGGCAGCTTTTTTCTTACAGTTGGTTTATTTAAGGAGATGTGTAAATGGAAACAAATTTGAAACATAGTGGAACAAGAAGTACAGAAGTTTGCCAGCGTGAAATAGATCATGCAGTGTTTGCGCGTGAGGCAGCAGAAGAAGGAATTGTCCTGTTGAAAAATGAAGGACTTCTTCCATTAAAAAAAGATACAAAGATTGCACTTTTGGGAATTGGGGCAGAGAAGACGATCAAAGGTGGTACTGGTTCCGGAGATGTAAATAACAGAGAAAGTGTATCTATATATGCCGGAATGAAAGAAAAAAACGCTGATATTGTAAGCGAGGAGTGGCTGAAAGATTATCACAACCGCTATGAGCAGGCGAGAACAGAGTGGAAGGAGCAGATCTTAGAAGCTGCAAAACATGTAGACAATCCGTTTGATGCCTATGCTGCCAATCCATTTGCCATGCCGGATGGCCGTGCGGTGACAAATGAAGATATCAAGGCTGCAGAAGCAGCGGTTTATGTTATAAGCCGTATTTCCGGCGAAGGAAAGGACAGAAGAAAAAGAAAAGGGGATTATTATCTGAGTGACCAGGAAGAAAAAGATCTGTATTTCCTGAACGAGCAGAAAATCCCAACTGTATTGATCATTAATGCAGGTGGACCGGTAGAACTTACAGACCTGCTGGCTGGAACAGAAAATATATGTGCAATCCTGAATATTTCCCAGCTTGGACAGGAAGGTGGAAATGCAGTTGCTGATATATTGTTTGGAGAATTTACACCGAGTGGAAAGCTGACAACAACATGGACAAAACGCTACGATGATTGTCCGGCAGCAGAGGAGTTCAGCTATTTGAACGGAAATCTTGAGACGGAAGAATATGCGGAAGGAATCTATGTTGGATACCGCTATTTTGACAGCTTTGGAATTGAACCATTATTTTCATTTGGTTATGGTCTGTCTTATACAGAATTTGATATTCGACTTTGCGGTATAAATACTGCTTCGAAAGGTGTGACAGTAACTGTTGAGGTAGAAAACACAGGAACAACATACAGCGGAAAAGAAGTTGTGCAGATTTATGCTTCTCTTCCTCAGGATGGAAGCAGAAAAGAATTCCGTCGTCTGGTCGGATATGAAAAGACAGAAGAACTGAAACCGGGAGAGAAAGAGATGCTGAATATTGTTCTTCCTGCAAAGGCGTTCGCAAGCTTTTTGGAAGAGCAGCAGGAGTGGAGAATCCAGGCAGGTGCTTATGGAATATGGATTGGAAACAGCTTGTCAGAGGCAAAACTTTCAGCGGGGGTAAAGGTATCTGCTGATGTAATGATGGAGAAAACAAAGAAACTGGAAGATCATAGTGAAGTCGTTGAAATCAAAGACTGTGCAGAAGAATTATGCAGACGCGCAGAAGAATGGACAGCACTACTTGAGGAACTTCCGAACGTATCATTTGAACCAGAGGCAGAAGAAAAGAAAGTATGCAGATTTCCAGAAGAAACGGAGATTCCTGTAGAAGATTTGATTTCACTTCTGTATGGAAATATGTCTGAAATCAGAAGTACACTTGGAGCATCTGGAATTAAAGTGCCGGGAACAGCAGGAGAGACGAGTGAAGCACTGCTTGATCAATACGGAATCCCATCTTTGATCATGGCAGACGGACCGGCCGGAATCCGCCTGCAGCAAACTTATGAAGTAGACCGTGAGAAAGATACAGTTTATGGAACAGGTGTGCTTGGTTCACTTGAAAATGGTTATCTTGTTGGAAAAAAAGACCATGAGGGCGCAGAACGTTACTATCAGTATTGTACTGCATTTCCGGTAGGAACAGCACTTGCACAGTCTTGGAACAAAAAACTGATGGAACAGTTTGGACGGAAGGTTGCGGCAGAGATGGAAGAATTTCATATTAATCTCTGGCTTGCACCGGGATTGAATATTCACAGAAATCCGCTGTGTGGAAGAAACTTTGAATATTATTCAGAAGATCCATTTCTTGCAGGCACACTGGCAGCAGCGGTGACCAGAGGAGTTCAGAGCAGACGGGGATGTGGTGTTACAATCAAGCATTTTGCATGCAATAATCAGGAAGATAACAGAATGGGGGTTGATGCACACGTATCAGAAAGGACATTGAGAGAAATTTATCTCAGAGGTTTTGAAATTGCCGTGAAAGAGGGTGCACCAACTGCGATTATGTCTTCCTATAATCTGATCAATGGTGTGCATGCAGCAAACAGCAAGGACCTTTGTACAAGGATTGCACGTGAAGAGTGGGGATTTGACGGAGTTATAATGTCTGACTGGAATACAACAGTACCGGAGGATGGAAGCATTCCGTGGGTTTGTGTGGCAGCAGGAAATGATATTATTATGCCGGGGAATCCGGATGATGATAAAAACATTCGTGATGCGTATAAAGAAGGAAAACTTACAGAAAAGGAAATCCGTCTTTGTGCAGACAGAATCCTGAAACTGATTCGCAGATTAAGCTGATTGTGTCAATTTAGTTGTTACGAGTCGGAGCTTCTGCCACAAGGCAGGGCTGGTTTGAAAAGGAAAGAGAAATGAAAAAGAATTATATCCGTATGTGGGACTACCGGATACGAAATACTTTGGGAAACATTCATGTTGTGGATTTTAAGATATCTCACGTAAGGACGTTCTTTTCTACATTGTCAGATGAAGGACTGGCACACAGTACGATCAAAGGTCTTTATGGCTTATTGAATCCCAGTTTTGAACTGGCAGTAGAAGATGGGATTATCCGTAAGAATCCGGTAACTGGAACACTAGGAGATTATGGGGCTCCGGCAAAGGAGAAAGAAGCACTGACACTGGAACAGCAGGAAAAACTTCTGAAGTTTGTGGAACAGAGTAATGTGTATAAGCCTCATCTTCCAATGATGCAGGTTATGTTTGGGGCTTGCCTGAGAGTGAGTGAGACCATCGGCTTAACCTGATCAGATGTGGATATGAAGAATCTGGAGATCCATGTAGGTGGACAGCTTGTGTATTATGAAGGTGATGAAGGATATTGTTTCCATGATTCAGAAACTAAAACGGATGCAGAAATCAGAGACATTCCTATGACACAGATGGTATATGCTGCGTTCCGTAAACAGAGAGAGCTGAACCTGATGCCTCCTAGTTCATCGCATACCCTTCGTCATACGGGATGTACCAGACTGGGTGAGAATAATGTCAATCCCAAAGTTATGCAGTATGTGATGGGGTGCTGGATGTCCGGTGGAGATCCGTTTAGCACCGACCGTAGCGGAGCGAAGAACATTCAGATGCACAGATCACAATGAATGTCTACAATCATATTGCAGAGAAGTCTCATGTGGAGAACGAGATGTCTAAAATGAACCTGCCAGAAACCGTACCTGCTGTGGTATAAAACAGAAGCCGTTGTCGTAAAATGTGGTAAGAAAATCAGACGAATATATTTTTCCAAAAGATTTGTCGTAAAAATGTGGTCAAATCAAGAAAATCGAGTGCGAAAGAGAATGTTACGCCATGCACAGCTCGGGAAAGAATTCCCTCGCTGTAGGGCTGTCGCCCTATACACGTAAATGTGCATGGCTCGTAACGTTCACACAATCTTCACAAAAGAATTAGCACTCACCTCTTGACAGTGCTAACAATCGGTGTTATAACTCATTTGTAAGCAAAGAGGCAAAACGAGGAGGTGTGATTATGAACATTCAGAAGTTTACACAGAAATCGGTCGAAGCGATTAACGATTGTGAAAAGCTTGCCTATGAGTACGGCAATCAGGAGCTGGAGCAGGAACATCTGCTTGCGGCGCTGCTGCGCCAGGAAGACGGTCTGATTCCGAAGCTGATCGAGAAGATGGAGATACAAAAGGAGCACTTTACCGACAACGCGGAGCGCAGGCTTGCCGCCAGAGTAAAGGTGTCCGGAGCGCAGATATACGTGGGACAGAATCTGAACAATGTTCTGATTCATGCCGAGGACGAGGCGAAGCAGATGGGGGACGAATACGTGTCCGTGGAGCATCTGTTCCTCGCGCTGTTAAAATATCCCAACGCGGCGATGAAGGATATTTTTAAGGAATACGGCATTACCAGAGAGCGCTTTTTACAGGCGCTGTCTGCGGTCCGGGGCAACCAGCGGGTGACCTCGGACAACCCGGAGGCGACGTATGATACACTTGAGAAATACGGCTATGACATGGTGGAACGGGCAAGGGCGCAGAAAATGGATCCGGTCATCGGAAGGGACGAGGAGATTCGAAATGTCGTCCGCATCCTTTCGCGCAAGACCAAAAATAATCCGGTTCTGATCGGAGAGCCGGGCGTCGGAAAAACGGCGGTTGTGGAGGGGCTTGCACAGCGTATCGTAAAGGGCGATGTGCCGGAAGGCCTAAAGGATAAGCGCTTGTTTGCGCTCGATATGGGAGCGCTGATTGCGGGCGCAAAGTACCGCGGTGAGTTTGAGGAGCGCTTGAAGGCGGTGCTCGACGAGGTGAAGAGTTCCGAGGGACAGATTATCCTGTTTATCGACGAGCTGCACACGATTGTGGGCGCGGGAAAGACGGACGGGGCTATGGATGCCGGACAGCTGTTAAAGCCGATGCTCGCGCGCGGCGAACTGCACTGCATCGGCGCCACCACGCTCGACGAGTACCGGGAGTACATCGAGAAAGATGCGGCGCTAGAGCGGCGTTTCCAGCCGGTCATGGTGGATGAACCGACGGTGGAGGACACGATTTCCATTCTGCGCGGATTGAAAGAGCGCTATGAGGTGTTCCACGGGGTGAAGATTATGGACGCGGCGCTTGTGTCGGCGTCGGTGCTCTCAAACCGGTATATCTCGGACCGTTTCCTGCCGGACAAGGCAATTGATCTGGTGGATGAGGCGTGTGCGCTGATTAAGACGGAGCTCGACTCGATGCCGACAGAGTTAGACGAGCTGAACCGCCGCGTGATGCAGATGGAGATCGAGGAGACCGCGCTCAAAAAGGAGACGGACCGCTTAAGCAGAGATCGGCTGGCCGCGCTGCAGAAGGAGCTTGCGGAGCTGCGGGATGAGTTCAGCAGCAAAAAGGCGCAGTGGGAGAACGAGAAGACCTCCGTGGAAAAGGTGCAGAAGCTGCGTGAGGAAATCGAGCGCGTGAAGAGCGAGATCAAGCTGGCGCAGCAGAATTACGACCTTGAGAAGGCGGCAGAGCTGCAGTACGGCACGCTTCCTTCATTGGAAAAGCAGCTTGAGGTCGAGGAGGCTGCGGTCAAGGAGCGGGAGCTGTCACTCGTGCACGAGAGCGTCAGCGAGGAGGAAATCGCAAGGATTATCTCCCGGTGGACAGGGATCCCGGTCGCGAAGCTGACGGAGAGCGAGCGGAACAAGACGCTGCATTTGGATGCGGAGCTGCACCGGCGCGTGATCGGGCAGGATGAGGGCGTGACGCTGGTATCGGAAGCGATTATCCGCTCGAAAGCGGGGATTAAGGACCCGAGCAAACCGATCGGTTCGTTTCTGTTTCTGGGGCCGACGGGTGTCGGCAAGACGGAGCTGGCAAAGGCGCTGGCTGAGAGCCTGTTTGACGACGAGTCGAATATGGTGCGGCTCGATATGAGCGAATACATGGAGAAATATTCCGTGTCCCGCCTGATCGGGGCGCCTCCCGGATATGTCGGCTATGACGAGGGCGGTCAGCTGACGGAGGCCGTGCGGCGGAAACCGTATTCCGTTGTCCTTTTCGATGAGGTGGAGAAGGCGCATCCGGATGTGTTTAACGTGCTGCTTCAGGTGCTTGATGACGGGCGCATCACGGACTCCCAGGGGAGAACCGTAGATTTTAAAAATACGATTATCATTATGACGTCGAACCTCGGTTCCCAGTATCTGCTTGAGGGAATCGACGGAGACGGAAACATTAAACCGGAGTGTGAAGCGGCGGTGATGAATGAGCTGCGGGGCAGCTTCCGGCCGGAATTTTTAAACCGTCTCGACGAGACGATTTTATTCAAACCGCTGACAAAGGAGAATATCGGAAATATTATCACGCTGCTGATGCGGGATCTGAACCGGCGTCTTGCGGACAGAGAGGTTGCGGTAGAGCTGTCCGCGGCGGCAGAGCAATATGTGACAGACCACGGTTATGACCCGACATACGGCGCGAGACCGCTCAAACGCTTCCTGCAGAAGCATGTGGAGACTTTGTCCGCAAAGCTGATTCTCGCGGACGAGGTGCGCGCCGGAGACACCATCCTTATCGATATGGAAGGAGACGGGCTGACTGCGCGGGTTAAAAATTGAATAAGCAATAAGGATTCTCATTCACATGTATGTTGCATGCCTGTAATCGTCTGTGTAAAATGCGGCAGCTTCATGAAACAAAAAAAGCGTTGGAACATGATTCCGGCGCTTTTTTACATGCCCAAAATGGCATTTATATCACATTCAAAAATTTTACAGCAGGTCAGAAGAAAGGAAACCGTCGGGTTTTGCGTTCCCTTTTCAATACGGTTGTAGGAGAACGTGGAGATATCCACACCGAGGAGTTGAAGTTTCTTTACCATGTCTGTCTGCTTGATCTTCTTTCCCTCACGGAGCTTTCGAATATTGGCTCCGATGCAGATGTCGTTTACCTGGATAATCCGGTCAATGCTGCTGTCGTTTTTCATGCTGTTTCCTCGTAACAAATCAGATTAAAAGGTATCGTATGGTTACTTTTCACGGGGCAGGAATGCGCATGAGCTGCGCATTCCGCAGAGATATGGTTCAGGTGTGAGGGGCAGTTTTTGCAGGGCAAAACTCATAATATCGCCCCGAATCGTTGCTATGAGCGGCTCCCTGGGCCGTGAACAGTAACATCTTATGAGTAAGAGTAAGATATTTTTTCTAAAAAATATTGCACGACAGCGCAATAAAATGTGTAATGTACTCGACAAAAGAAGGAAGAAAGCGACATCGGAGGAAGATTATGAAGGTGCATTTGGCGATTCTTGAGAGCGATGAGGCGTATCTGAGACGAATCGTGTCGGTTTTTACCCAAAAGTACGCGGATAAGCTTGAGGTTTATTCGTTTACAAATGAAAGCAGTGCGATGCGCGAACTTACGGATGCGAAAATCGATGTGCTTTTAGCAAGTGATGTCTTTGAGATTGACACGAAACAGATACCGTCCCGATGCGGGTTTGCTTATCTTGTAGATTCGCCGGATGTGGAGATGATGTATGGGGCGGAGGCCGTGTGCAGATTTCAGAAAGCGGAACTTATCTATAAGAGGATACTCAATATTTTTTCCGAGAAAACTGCGGCGGTGACAGGAATCAATCCACAAGATGGGCAGGGAGCCAGAACGATCGCCTTTATCTCTGCTGCCGGGGGCACCGGCTGTTCCACCGCAGCTGCCGCGTGCGCCATACATTTTTCGCGCAAGGGGAAAAAAGTACTGTATCTGAATCTGGAACAGTTCGGGAGTGCGGGCGTATTTTTCCAAGGTGAGGGACAGGGAAAGTTAGAGGACATCATCTATGCGATCAAAAGCAAGAAAGGGAATCTTTATCTGAAGCTGGAAAGCACGGTAAAACAGGATGAGACAGGCGTGTTTTTCTTCTCTGCCGCATCGGTGGCATTAGACCGGATGGAATTGCAGGAGGAAGAGATCCGGCAGATTCTTGTGGAACTTAGAACCTACTGCGGATATGACTATATGATTCTTGATTTCGATTTTTCCATGCAGCCCGGGCAGTTGGAGCTTTTGAAAGAGTGCAGCCAGATCGTACTGGTCGCGGACGGCAGAGAGGCGTCCAATCGGAAAACGGAGCGTATGCTGGATTCGCTTTCGATTTTAGAACAGCAGAAGGACATAAAGCTTTTGATGCGCATGGGTATTCTTTATAACCGTTTTGGTAGCCGCATCTCGCAGGAACTAAACGGGCGGGAACTGCGGAAATATGGAGGAATCAAGCGGTACGAGGGATACCGCATATCACAGCTTTTGCAGGAACTGGCGGCACTCGAGGTCTTTGACGCGATGGCGTAGGAGGGAATGGATGGAATTTGACGAGGAGCAGCAGATTGTCAGCGAGATAAAAAAATATATTACCGATACGCTGCCGTTAAGCCGGCTTTCGGACGAGGAATTAGAGGAGCAGGTCGAGGAGATTACGGAAAAACATTTGCAGGACAGATACGTTCCGATCGGCCAGAAGGTTTCAATTGTCGGGCAGGTGTACAGCGCAATCCGCGGATTTGGGCTTTTGGATGCGATTATCAGCGACGACACGATCACGGAGGTGATGATTAACGGGCCAAAACATATTTTTATCGAGCAGAACGGCCGGCTTTTTAAGCTGGATAAGCAGTTTGAGAGCCAGCGGAGATTAGAGGATATCATTCAGCGGATTGTGGGGCTTGCGGGGCGGGAAGTCAATCAGGCGAACCCGATCTGCGACACGCGTCTGCCGGACGGTTCCCGTGTCAATGTCGTGCTTCCCCCGATCGCGCTGTGCGGGCCGACGCTTACAATTCGAAAATTTTCCAAAACGCCGATGACGATGGAACGGCTGATTGCGTACGGTTCTGTCACACAGGAGATTGCGGAAAAACTGGAAATGCTCGTGCGGGCGAAATATAACATTTTTATCAGCGGCGGTACCGGTTCCGGAAAGACGACGTTTCTGAATGCACTCTCCAACTATATTCCGAAGGACGAGCGCGTAATCACGATTGAGGATTCGGCGGAGCTGCAGATTGTCGGGGTGGAAAATCTTGTGAGCCTTGAGACGCGGAATGCGAATAGCTCGGGAGCCGGGCAGATTACGATCCGCGACCTCATCAAATCGTCGCTTCGCATGCGGCCGGAGCGGATTGTGGTCGGCGAGGTGCGCGGCGGCGAAGCGCTCGATATGCTGCAGGCGATGAATACCGGGCACGACGGATCGCTCTCCACCGGGCACGCGAACTCAACGCAGGATATGTTAAGCCGCCTTGAGACGATGGTGCTGCAGGGAGCGGCGGGGCTTCCGCTTGAGGCGATCCGCCAGCAGATTGCGTCGGCGGTAGATATCATCATTCACCTGTCGAGGCTGCGGGACAAATCCCGCAAGACGATGGAGATCACGGAGGTGACAGGATACCGGGACGGAAAGATTCAGCTGAATCCGCTGTATGTGTTCGAGGAGGACGAAAATACCTCCTTGGAAAAGGTGTCCGGAGCGCTCGTGCGGACAAAAAATCCGCTGCAGAATGATTTTAAGCTGAAGCTCTCGGGGATTCGGGCGGAGATATAGGACGAAAAGACGGAGAGATGTTATGAGGGAAAAGAAAGAGAAGGAAATCTATGAGCCGGTGCGGGGACTGCTGGAAGAGGCCGTGGATTACCATGTATATGAGATGAAGCTGTCGGATCGGATCATCGCCGCAGCGCTCGGCTTTGCGTCGGCGATTGTCGTTGTGTATGTGTTTTTTCACAGCATTCTCTTTGGGGTGGCCGGCGGGATTTTGCTGCTTGTGCCGGCGCAGCGGTTTTACCGGGATTATAAAATACAAAAGAGGAGCAAAACCCTTCTTCTGCAATTCAAAGATCTGCTGGAATCGCTTTCCTCTTCGTATTCGGCGGGGCAGAATACGGTGGGAGCCTTTCAGGATGCGAAAAACGATATGATTTCCGTCTATGGGGAGGATGCGGATATCACTGCGGAGGTGGAACTGATGATCCGGGGGATGGACAATAATCTTCAGGCGGAGGAGCTGTTGTTTAATTTTGCTGCGCGCAGCGGGCTTGCGGATGTGGAAAGTTTTGCAAATGTGTTCGAGGTGGCAAACAGGCAGGGGAGTAATCTAAAGCAGATCATAGCGGACAGCCGGGAGATCATCAACGATAAAATTGAGATCGAGATGGAAATCGAGACGATGCTGCAGGCCAATAAAAATGAATTGAACGTAATGGTTTTGATGCCGCTTTTGATTGTTCCGATGCTGGGGGGACTCGGTTCATCGACAATTACAGCCAATACATTTTTGAATGTTGTGATAAAGATGATCTGTATTGCAATTTTTGCGGGTTCTTATCTGGTGGGAAGAAAGATGATTGATATCAAAATATAGACGGCATGGAGGAAATTATGATTCAGATTGCGATAGCCGTGGCGGCGACCGTACTGACGGTCGGTTGGTTTGTGCTGAACCGCAGATATAAAGAAAGCTTTACGGAAGTGATCGGCAGTATTGACGGGGAGGAATACCGGTATCCCGAACTGTTTTTTGTGGGTTTTGGGATAATGCATGCGGTTCATTATAACATGAATACAAAGCAGGCCAGAAAGCGGATTCATGAGATTGCGGAAATCACAGGGAAAAAATATGCGCAGTATTATTTTTATGTGACAAGGGGAGCGGAACTTACATACGCATATCTGGCGTTGATGGGGATGACAGTTCTCTCTATGGTGGCGGGCAGCACGCTGCTTGCGGGACTTGGAATTTTGCTCGCGGCGCTTGCGGCGATGTATATGGAACAGGAGCTGGACAATAAGCTTTCTGAGCGCAGGGATGCGCTGCAGGCGGACTTCCCGCAGGTGCTCTCAAAACTCGCGCTCCTCGTAAATTCCGGCATGGTAATGCGGGAGGCGTGGAATAAGGTCGCAGAGAGCGGCGCGGGGGTGATGTACGAGGAGATGAAAGTGACGATGCAGGAATTTCAAAACGGTGTGACGGAGGTCGAGATCTACCGCAATTTTGCGGAGCGGTGCGGGTTAAAAGATATCCGGCGGTTTTCGTCCACGATGGTGCAGAATCTGCAGAAAGGAAACGCGGAGCTCGCCTTTTTCCTGCGCGAGATGGCGGACGAGATGTGGGAGGAGAAAAAGCATCTGGCAAAGCGAAAGGGGGAGGCGGCCAATTCCAAGCTGATGCTGCCGACCGCATGCATTTTTCTCGGAATATTAATCATGATTATGGTGCCGGCGTTTGCCAATATGTAGCGGTTATAATTCATGCAGATGATTATAATAGAAAATTTATGGAGGGAAAACGATGAAAAACAAAGCGATGTACTGGTATCTGAGAGGAAAAATGGAGTGCAGGAACGCGCTCGAGAATTTCATGGCGGACGAGACGGGGGCGTCCCATATGGTGGAGATTATCGTGGTGATTGTCATTGTTATTGCGGTGGCTGGTTTGTTTAGGACTCAGCTTGAAGGTTCAGTAGGAAAAATATTTGAAAGTCTGAATAAGTTTATAGGTGGGGAATGAAAGACACAGAACGCGGCGCTGTCCTGGTGGAGGCCTCCATCTATTTCCCGCTGGTGATCTGCACCGTGATTGCGATGATCTATCTTGGACTGTTCCAGATGCAGGAGGCTGCGCTCTCCTATGTGGCCGAGCGCGTGGCGCTCGAGGCGTCGAGAGGGGAGGCCTATCTGGGATATCATGTGCTTGGCATGAACCAGGGCAGAAATGTGGATTTCGCATGGGACGGCGGGGTGCCTTCGAAAGAGACCGTGACGTCCTATTATGAGGCGTATCACGCGTGTATCGGGGACCTTTACCGGGAAGTCGGCATGCTGGCGGAAATGATTGGCGGGAGCGGAAGCAGGGAAACGGTTTATGAGAGCAAATATGCGACGGCGGTCACAGCGGTTACGTTGCTTTCTCTGGGACATATCACGCCGCCGGAGGTAGAGATAGACAGAGGATTTTTTTCTTCCTCCGTCACTGTGACGATCACGCACACGCTGCCGGTGCCGAAGGTAGTGAGTTATCTGGGAATTTCTGACAGCAAATTTGCAATCGAGACGCGCGCGACAAAACAGATCGTCAATCCGGGGGAATTTGTGAGAAATGTAGACCTGGCTGCGGACCTTTTAGACGGGCTGATGGAAAAGCTGGGCGTATCGGAAAATTATCATGAATTTTTAAATAAGACAAAAGATATTGTAAATAAAATTTTAGGGTAAAAATGGGGTTAACTATGAGATTGTTTGAGCGTCGCCGGGGTGCGATTTCCGTTTTTCTGTCATTAATTTTACTTCCGACCGTGGTATTTGCGGGACTGATGACAGATGCGGTGCGGATTTACCAGTCGGAAAGTCTTGTGTCTGAGGCGGGAGAGCTTGCGATGAATGCCGGGCTCTCCTGTTACAATACGGAGTTAAAAGACCACTACGGAATGCTGGTGATGAACCAGACGCCGGAAAAAATGCAGGAAAGTTTAGAGCAGTATTTTGTCCGTACGATTCAGGCGTCCGGTCTGGACGGCGCGGAACACGTATCCGCGCTGCTGGATTTACGAAGTGAAAATTTTATGGTGAAAAATGTGCCGGGATCAGAAATCTATATGCCTGAGGTGGAGAAGCAGCAGATTTTAGAATACATGAAATATCGGGGGCCCGTCTGCATTGGAGGGGAACTGCTTGATAAAATAGACCAGATAAAAAAGACAAAAAAACAGGTGGAAGCGGTCGAGGCGCAGATGGACTTTGCAGAGACGATGGATACTTTGCAGGAGGCCTGCGAAGCCGCAAACGAGGCAATCGGTAAATACTGTGAGGAGGCGGAAGATGATCTGCCCGCAATACTTGCGGCAAATATAAATCAGGACATTGAAAAGGTCGAGGAGTTTCTGGTGAAGGCAGTGCGGTATCTGTTTATACTGGATATCATTGAGAGATACGAGGAGCGTGATGACGCGGCGGATTTTATGGAATCCATGCAGCATTACAATCAGTTTGCACAAACCGTGTCGGGTTATGTGAGTGACGACGCGGAAAACATCACCGCATATTTCGAGGCGTATCTGGCCTGTCTGTATTATCAAAATAACATACCGACAGAAAACCTGGAAACGCTTATCGAACAGAAAAAAGAGGCGGCATCGGCGGAAGATGCAGGAAAATTGCAGGAAACATACGACGCTTACCTGCAAAATCAGGCCGTATTGAGCGCCTATGTGCTGTCGCTGTCGCAGATGGCGCAAAAGAAACTGGATGAAGCATGGCACTATATCGGGAACTGGTATGCAAGGGTAACGAATGCAAAGAGCCATATTGATATGGCAATCGAAAAGCTTAATACGCTTGAGGAGACACTGAGAAATGCGCAGACCGCGCACGGAAACTGGAAAGGAAAGATTGATGCGCTTTCTGCCGGAGACCAGAAAACGAATATGAGCGCGGAGGCGGCGGAGTATGAATATCTTTTGAATGAAGAAAAGTTGAATGCCCTGCGTCAAAAATTGGAAGGAAACAAAAACAGTCTCGAGAGAATGCGGGAGGCGCTGGAAGCAAATACCTTCTGTGAATTGCTGATTGCAAATACGTTGCTTGACGAAGGGAGAAAACAGATTCGACAAAAGATTTCCGAATGGCACTGCAGACTGCCGCAGATTATGGAAGACGGAAGCGTGGAAATAAGGCGGGAGCTTGAGGATACCATCCTGCGGTTTATATCGGCAAATTATGTGAAAACACTGATTCCGGGCGATTGCGACATGTCTTCGATTCGTTCGGATGATTTCTATAAGCAATTGCAGGAAATCTGCAAGAAAAGACCGGAGAGTGATGCGGCGAAACAATACAAGGATACCACAGACGGACTGCTGGAGCAGGCGTCGGCGGCGTTAGACCCGATTGTGGATATCGATGATATTGACTGGACGGCAGTGACGCTCCCGTCAGAGGTTCTTGCGGCGGGCAGCGCGGATGAAGGGGAAAGCTATGCGATGACGGAGGAAGGAGGAACCGGCAAAAGCGGAAGGAAAAAGGCGATCGGCAACGCAAAAAATACATTGAGCGCAATATCGGGGTTTTTGGATGTTCTGAATCAGCTGCTGGAAGAAATGCTGGAGAATCTCTATCTGACGGAATATGGAATGCAGATGTTTTCTTACTATACGGTCAATAAGACAATGGAGGGACAGATAGTTAAGGAGATCGCTCATCCGGAGAGCATCAGCGGGGATGATTTGTCAAATAACAAGCTTTACCGCGCGGAAGTGGAATATATGCTCTGGGGGCAGAAGGATGCAAAAAAGAATGTGGAAAATACAAGATTATTGCTGTACGGCGTGCGGATGCTATTTAATTTGATTTACGCATTTTCTGACAGTGAACTCAGGGAAGTCATTACTCCGATGGCGACGGCGATGTCCTGTGGAATCGGCTTTCTGGTACCTGTATTTTCGGTACTGTTAAAGGTTGCGGTAGCGGGGATGGAGACGGTCATGGATGTCGGCGCGCTCATGCAGGGAAAAGATATCGCGCTTTTTAAAAATGCGCGAAACAAATGGCTTACGCTGCCTGGCGGTACGGTGGGAAGCGGCAGTGCCCCGGACCACAGCGTGAAGATGAATTACCGGGAGTATCTGACGATTTTTTTGCTGACGCGGACATTCGGCAGCGCAGAGGAAAAAACGCTTGCCCGCATCGCGGATTGTATCCAGCTCAACACGGAAATGGACATCACAAAAGGCTATACGATGCTGGCGGTTTCCGCAGACGTAAAGTCGCGGACGACCTTTTTGCGTAAGGCGGCGGAATTGCCGGACAGCGGTGTGCGTGAAAGAGTGGACGACTGGTATACGATTTCGTATCAGAGTGTGCTTGGATATTAGAAGGAAGGCGGACGCGGTATGGAAAAAAGAAAAGAAAAAGGTTCCATGACGGTGGAGGCCGCCGTGTTTCTCGTTTTATTTTTGGCTGCATTTCTGACGCTGCTTAATTTTGCAAGATTGACGCGCGCGCAGACGGTGATGCAGCATGCCATCAATGGAACAGCGATGCAGATATCGCAGTACGGGTATTTGCTGACAAAGACGGGGATGGCTGCGACGATGGGGCAGTGTGCGGACGATGCAAAAGAGACGCGAAGTAATATTTCACAGATTGTGTCCGCGGTGAGCGGATTATCCGGGGCGGTGCAGAATCTTGGAGGCGGGCTTACGGAGGAAACAGTGACGGGATTGATCGATGCGATGCGGGATGCGGATGCCGCGGCGGACATTACAAGAGGATATTTTAATAATCCGGAAGGACTCCTGACAGGATTGGTGGCGGTTGGAAAATCGGATTTGGAGAATGCGATCTGCACAGCCATTTTTTCAAAGATTGCGGAAGGACAGCTGGAAGCCTATCTGAAAGAACTTGTGGACGATCCGGACGCCTATCTGGAGGAAGTCGGAATTGTGGGCGGTATGGACGGACTGGATTTCGGGGACTCCAAGCTGATGCTGGAAGGCGGGAAAAAAGACATTACTATCACGGTGCGGTTTAAGGTGAAAAATCAGATGTTCCCGTTTCTTGATTTTGGAGAGCACGAGATGTGTCTGAATGCATCTACACGTTTGTGGTGACAGAGGAGAACATGATGACGAAGCTGCAAAAAGGAATGATATGGGTCGGAATTGTTCTGTTTTCGCTGGGATTTTCCTGTGTTGCCTCTCTGTTGGAATATGGGGCCGTAAAAATAATCCGCTATTTTCTGCTGGGTTATATGCTGGCGTATCTTGCGGCTGTGGATCTGGAAAAGAGAATTGTGCCCAATAAAAGCATTTTGCTGTTGCTTGCGCTGCGGCTTGCGCTTTTTGTGCCGGAGGCGCTGCTGTATCCGGGATATCTGGGGAGTTTTCTTTTATCTTCGGTGGTGGGGGCGGTTCTCGGTATGGCAGTTCTTTTTCTGGGGAATCTGATTTGCAGGAATGGGATGGGCGCCGGGGATATTAAGCTGTTTGGCGTGATTGGGTTTTATCTGGGGCCGGATGCGGTATTGTCGGTAATGCTTGGGGCGTTATTTTTGGCGGCGGTTTACAGCGCAGGAAAGCTGCTCGGCAAAAAAATTCATTTAAAAGATGAGATCCCGTTTGTCCCGTTTGTGTTTGCCGGATTTATTGCGACGGCGCTGCTCGGCGTATAAAACAGATAAAAAGCATGTGCGTATGGAGTTAAGAGTGAAAGATTTTTCAAATCTTTCACTCCCAAGTTTGTGTCTGCGGGGCATCCACAAACTTGATATGCGCAAAAAGCCGCGCAGAAATGAGGAAAATTATGAGGAAAAAGATTTCAATTTTACTGGTATTCCTGCTGGTACTTGGATGGTATGAGACAGTACAGGCGGTATTCGGGAAATCAGCTGAGGCAGAAAAGCATGTGGTGGCTGCAAGAGAATATGAGAAAAAGGAGATCTACGAGGATGCGTTGACAGAGTATGAAGCGGCGTTATCCCTGACGCCCAAGAGCTCAGAAATCAGCCATAAAATTGCGGAAATGCAGCTGCTGCTGGGAGATACGACGGAATTTGTCACGACATGCGAAGCGTTGATTTATCAG
This sequence comes from uncultured Roseburia sp., assembly GCA_910577925.1. Classification (GTDB taxonomy): domain Bacteria; phylum Bacillota; class Clostridia; order Lachnospirales; family Lachnospiraceae; genus Roseburia. The sequence continues at coordinate 12,963 of CAJTOI010000025.1, read as the reverse complement.
CATAAGACAGATGAAACGGCGCTTGAGATGCTTGTGGAATATTATTGCGAAAACGGGAAGAAAAAGGATGCGGTTCTGCTGCTGAAGGAATTGAGAAATAATGAGGAAAAAAATGAGCGTGTAAATGCTTTGTGGAGACAGTATCGCGGATATTATGAAGAGATTTATTTCTATTGCGAAGAAATGTTTCCCTATTACGGACAATATGCGGTGGCAGGAAATAACGGGAGTTATGGTGTTGTAGATACGGAAGGAAATATTGTGATTCCGATCACAAGCGAGAAGGCGGGGTATTTTTGTGGGGATGAACCGCAGGTTGCACCTGTCATGCAGGACGGAGCATGCTTTTACGTCAATAAAAAGGGTCGGAAAAAAATCGTGCCGGACAAGGAGTACGAAGAACTCGGGGTTTTGTCGGAAAACCGTATCGCAGTCAAAAAGGACGGAAAAGCGGGGTACGTCGACGAAGCGATGCATGTGCTGACGGAACTGGAGTGGGAGGAGGCAACCGCATTTCGGGAAAGGGTGGCCGCAGTCAAAAAAGACGGTAAATGGGCGCTGATAAAAGATGATTTTACACTGTTGACAGAGTATGTATATGACGATGTGGCTACGGATGAGGCGGGGTTCTGCTGCGGAGAAAAACGGATTTTTGCACGGACGGCGGACGGCTATATGCTGCTGAACGAAAAAGGAGAGGCAGTCGGGGAACGGCTCTATGAAGCCGCACGCCCGTTTGCAGAAGAAGTGACCGCTGTGTGTACCGCAGGGAAATGGGGTTATATCAATACGGACGGAGAGTGGGTCGTGGAGGCTGTCTATGAAGATGCATATCCTTTCGCACAGGGGTTGGCGCCGGTCAGGTACGATGGCAAATGGGGGTATATCAATTTGCGGGGAGAAATTGTGGTTGAGGCCGAATTTGATATGGCCTATCCGTTTAACAAGGACGGGACGGCTCCGGTGAAGCGGGGAGACGACTGGACGCTGATACGTCTGTATTCGATTGTATGATTTCGGACTGATAAAAAGAAAGTGTGAGAACAAATGAGAGAATTTAGCTACGAAACTCAGGGGACAAGCACCTGGCTCATCTATGATCTGTCCGCAGAAAAAATTGACACGATGAGTCTTGGCATGATTACAAACAATAAAATAACCGGGATTATACCGGCGCTTTATACGCAGCAGGACAGCAGAAAATATTTAAAATATAACATTTCCGCAAGAATCTCACTGAAACAGTTTTTTATGGGAACCGTCAGCAAAAAACGGCTGCTCGGAGTCTTTACCAGCATCGTTTCGGCGCTTATGGCGGCGGAAGAATATATGATAGATGTGGGTTCCATTTTGCTGGATGCGGAATATATCTATGTGGATGTGAGCAGCGGAAAAGTCGAGCTCATCTGCATGCCTGTGCTAAGTCCGGAGCAGCCCGTGCGGGATATGGGAGCCTTTTTTAAGAATATTATGTTCTGCACACAGTTTGATTCGGGAGAGGACTGCGATTATGTGGCGCGGATCATCAATTATCTGAACAGCGCGCCGGTGCTCTCGCTCTCCGCGTTTGGCAGTCTGCTGCAGGAACTCGAAAATATGACGATGATTTTGACGGACCGGAATCCGGTGCAGGCCGCATCGACATTCGGACAGCCGCCGGTCGGGCCGGGGGCGCCGGAGTTGTCTGCGCAGGCCGCGCCGCCGTCAGGGAATATTTCGCCCGCCATGCCATTGCGGCAACAGGCACAGCCGGAGGTTATGCAGAGGCAGCCGGAGACACAGCCGGGGATTTTGCAGACACAGCCGGAGGTTTCGCAGATACAGCCGGAGATTCCGGGTCTGTCTGCGCCGCCGTCGATGGCGATTCCGCCGTCCGTAACGTCGCCGCCTGCGCAGCAGCCGGTACCGGCGGCGCAAGGTGAAAAAGAAATTTCGCTGTTTTATCTGCTGCAGCATTACAACAAAGAAAATGCGGCGGCATACAAAGCGCAGAAAGATTTAAAAAAGGAGAGTAAAAAGCAGAAAGCGGGAAAGGCGTCAAAGCAGCCGAAGGCGGGAAAAGCGTCAAAGGCGCAGGGAGGCGCCGCGGGGGCGGCTGCCGCACCGGGACAGGCGCAGAATATGACGCTGCAGGATATCTCGTACGGCGCGCGGAACGGAATATCCGGCCCCATACCGCAGAGCGGTACTGGAGCTTCGATACCGCAGAGCGGGAATTTCGGGGAGACGACGGTTCTTTCCGTGGCAAGCGGAGAGACGACGGTGTTGAGAATCTCACCGCAGGGAGGCAGCCGGCAGGCGTATCTGGTGCGGCGGAAAACAGGCGAGCAGATTCTGCTGAACAAGCCGATGTTCCGCGTCGGCAAGGAGAGAAGCTTTGTGGATTATTTTATCGGGGATAACACGGCGGTGAGCCGCAGTCATGCAAATTTTATTTTTCGTGACGGAGCATTTTTTGTGGAAGATACAAATTCGACAAATCATACATTTATAAACGGCGCTATGATTCCCAGCAATACGGAGAGCGGTTTAGCGCACGGGGATAAGGTGACGCTGGCGGATGAGGAGTTTGAATTTCGGATGATGTAAAGGAGTATAAGACGTGAATTTTATTGTATCTGCGAGTACGGACATCGGGACGGTGAAGGAAAGCAATCAGGACAGCCTGCAAGTAAAAGTATTGACGGTCAACGGGGAAAAACTGGTATTTGCCGTTCTCTGCGACGGGATGGGCGGGCTGGCAAAGGGGGAGCTTGCCAGTGCAAGCGTGGTAAAAGCGTTTGACCGATGGGCGAAAGAGCGGCTGCCGGCGCTCTGTGCCGCCGGGGTGGCGGAGGGCGGTATCCGGACGGAATGGAGCCGGGTTTTTATGGAATATAACGAAAAGATTAAGGATTATGGAAAGAAAAGTGCGATTCAGCTCGGGACTACTGCAGTCGTGCTCCTGTTGTACCGGGGACGCTATTATATCGGAAATGTCGGTGACAGCCGGGTATATGAGATTGTGCAGAACGCGCGTGTCCTGACAAAGGATCAGACGCTTGTGGCGCGGGAAGTAGAGCAGGGGCAGCTGACTGAGGCCGAGGCCGAGCGGGATGCGAGACGAAGCGTGCTTTTGCAGTGCATCGGTGCGTCGGATATGGTATATCCCGATTTCTTTTCCGGGGAAATGAAAAAAGACGCAGTTTATATGCTCTGCAGCGACGGGTTTCGCCATGAGGTCAGCGCGGAAGAGATCTATGCGTATTTTTCTCCGGAGCGCATGGTAAGCGCGGAGACGATGCAGGAAAGAGAGCGGGCGCTGATTGCGCTGAATAAGCAGAGAAATGAGCGGGATAACATTTCTGTGATTACGATAAGAACCTTTTAAAAGCTTTGTTTGCGGGTGAGAGAGATGCTTGAGATAGGATCCCTTGTGGATGGAAAGTACAAAATATTAAGCGAGATCGGTCATGGCGGGATGAGTGTCGTGTACATGGCGATCAATGAAAAAGCCAATAAGACATGGGCGATCAAGGAGGTCCGGAAAGACGGGGTGCTTGATTTTGAGGCTGTTCGCCAGGGGCTCATCGTGGAGACGGATATGCTTAAAAGACTGCGGCATCCGAATCTTCCGAGTATTATTGACGTGATTGAAAACAGTGATAATTTTCTGATTGTCATGGATTATATCGAGGGAAATTCGCTCTCAGCCGCGCTGGACGAATATGGCGCACAGCCGCAGGAGGATGTGATCGAGTGGGCACTGCAGCTGTGCGATGTGCTGGGGTATCTCCACTCCAGGGAGCCCGCGATCATTTACCGCGATATGAAACCGGCCAATGTGATGCTAAAGCCGGACGGCACGTTGACGCTGATTGACTTCGGGACGGCGCGGGAATATAAGACGCGCAATATCGCGGATACGACCTGTCTCGGAACGATCGGCTACGCGGCACCGGAGCAGTTCGGAGGGATGGGGCAGACAGATGCGAGAACGGATATCTACTGCCTTGGAGCGACGCTCTATCACCTTGTGACCGGCTGCAATCCCAGTGAGCCGCCCTATGAGATTAAGCCGATACGGGAGATCAATCCGTCTCTGTCGGGCGGGCTTGAGAACATCATTATAAAATGTGTACAGCGAAACCCGGACGACCGGTATCAATCCTGCGCGGAACTGATGTATGCGCTCGAACATTTTGAGGAGATCGACGATAAGTACCGGCGGAAACAGAAAAGGAAGCTTGGCGCATTTGCCGCTTCCGCGGTGCTTGCGGTGGGATTTGCGGTGACAGGGGCGGTATTCGGACACATGGCGGTGCAGCAGGCGACGGACAATTATCAGAGCTTGATGGAGGAAGCCGCAAAAACGGCGGATTATGAGGAAAAGATTGCCCTGTATCAGGAGGGAATCGCGGTTCCGAATAAGGCGGGGAATCCGGAGGCCTATCTGCAGTTGATTCAGATATTCAAAGAAGACGGAAAATTTGATCCTGACGAACAGGCAATCCTTGTAAAACAGATAAAAAACCATCAGACCGAATTAAAGGCGGATGCAGAGAATTATGTCGAGGTCTGTTTTGAGACGGCGAAATTATACTGGTATTACTATTCCTACGGCGATGGCAGTGATAATCAGGTGACCCGGATGAAAAGCGCGATTGAGTGGTTTACAGACGTGATTCACAATGCGCCGGAAGGATATCCCAATCTGGGGATGGCGCAGGTGTATGCGAGTATCGGTGAATTTTACCGCGATATTTCGATTCATACGGTTGAAGCCAGCGACAGAGGAATGTATCAGCCTTTTTTTGTGCGTCTGCAGGAACTGGTTGCCGCGGTCTGTGCGGATGAAGCGGAGAGCGAGATTGTAAAGCTTGAACTGCTGGAACTTGCGCGGGGCGCGATGCAGCAGTATGCGACCAAATTTAAGGCGGACGGGATTACGCAGGAGGAAATGCTTTCGCTTCACGAAGAGGTGGCAGAGCAGATACAAAATCTTGAGACAACAACGGATTTGACCGCGGAAAAGCGGGATGCGACAATGGCGCTGCTTGACGATACGAGACAGGCAATCACAATGGCTTATGCGACGGGAATCGAGCCGGAGCCTATGGAAGGTACAGAGCAGCAGGCGGAGACGGAAACACAGGAAAGGGAGGAGTAGCGTATGACGGTGGAATTGTTGCAGAACCTGTCTCTGGCGGCATACCTTGCGGGAGGCGTCTTTCTCGGAATAGCGGTACTTTTGTTTTTTGTGTTCCATGTACCGCAGATTGTCGGGGATCTGAGCGGAACGACAGCCCGGCGCGCAATCGAATCGATTGAGCAGCAGAACAGTGACGGAAACGGCCGAAAGAGCAGACGGGCGCGTCGGGAACGGGAATCGTTTTCGACGGAACGTTTTCGAACAGGGCACTTACGGCCGCAAAAACAGACGTCCGCGGCGGACGCAGATACGGCGCCGGAGACGACGGTGCTTGCGCAGGGCGCCGTGACGCCGGAGACGACCGTGCTCGCACAGAGCGTCATAACGCCGGAGACGACGGTGCTTGCGCAAAACGCCGTGACATCGGAGACGACGGTGCACACACAGTATGTCCCGGAGCCGGTAATCCCGGCGCAGAATATGACGGTTGACGTGGAATTTGGATTTGCGGAGAGCGCGGAGACAATAGACTGACGGCACAGAAATGAGGGAATCGTATGAAAAAGCAAAGAAGGTATTTGCGGTGGCAGATCGCTGCGCTGGCGCTGTGGGCGATATCCATCGCATTGATGTACGGAACGGACAGGCTGTACGGAAAAAGTTTTTATCGGAGCGCGCTCTATGCCAATGCGGCATTGTTTTGGGCTTCATTCTTTGCATGGTTTGCCCTGACGCTGAGGATTTTGTGGATGGGGCGTGGAGCCGGGCGCAAGAGGCCCGGGATCTTTTGTTTTTTCAGAAACCGGCCCGCTGCAATCGCGGACGGCGCGCTGTTGTTCTTATTTGTCTGCAGCGTGATTTTGGATGGAATCGGAATCGGTTCGCGATTCCAGCTGCTGTCGTTTTTGCAGATAGCGGGATTCGTGTTTCTGATTGGAATACACAGTATTTTAAACGGCAGTCATTATGCGGCCGCTTACGGAAAGGAGAATAGTTACAAAGATGAGTAGAAACAGGAAAACAGGGACCCGGCTGCTTGCGCTGTTACTGGCGCTGCTGCTGTTTGCGGGAAATATTCCGGGAAGTACAATCCGGGCAGAACAGTCCGGAGAGGAAGCCGCGGGTGAGACGGCGCAGCCAAAAGAGGAGGCGTTTGCGGAGGCGTCGGACGGGATGAGAGATGCGGAGCGCCGGGCGGTGAGTGAGGAATTTACGGAGGCGTCGGACGGTCTGCGGGATGCGGAGCATCGGGCCGCGGGTGAAGAACCCGCGGGGATGCTTACGGATAATGCGGCGGAAGAAGGGGATGACGCATATGATCCGGTAAGTGCAAAAGAGCGTGAAAATACAACGGAAAAAGCGGATCAGGCGATTGCTTTTGAGATACAGTCGGACGAGCAGAATCCGTATGTGCTGTCATATGGGCAGCCGTTTACCAATCCGGCGAAGGAAATACCGGATACGGACGCCGAAGACGGACTGGGATATGGAAGCGGTGCGATTATTTATGACTGTTCGACGGTCAGCGGGGATGACAGTGTTGTGGAGAGCATTGACCCGAAGACAGGGGCGTTTTCGTTTGCCGATGAAAAGACGGGAATTGTCTGTGTGACGGCATATAAAGACGGGGATACATGCTACAATCCGTCGCCGGAAGTGAAATTCTATCTGTCTGTTGTTTATGAGGCAGTGCCTGCGGATGTGGAGGCATACACGCTATCCGGAAAAAAGGAGGACGGAAACGAATGGTATACCGGGGATGTGACGGTCACTCCCGCGGAGGGATACCTTATCAGCGCTTCCGGTTCCCGCGATGAAACAGCAAACGAGTGGAAGCAGGCGCTCGTGTTGGATCAGGACGGTGTCTATGACAGTCAGGAGATCTATCTGAAAAAGATGACCGGGGGTATCACCGGCGCTATTCCGATTGCGGAGGAGATAAAGCTTGACAAAACGGCTCCCTCAAATCTGAAGATCGATTATTCGGAGCCTGTGAAAGAGAAAGGCGACGTTAAGTTCTACCAGAAAAAGGTCGAAGTGACACTGACGGCGCAGGATACGGCGTCGGGGATTGAAAGTTTTTCGTATTATGCGGGTGAAACGGACGATCCCGCGCAGCGGACGGTGGTAACGCAGAATCAGCTGACGCCGGGAGCGAACGGGGAATACAGTTATACATTTGAGATAACCGATCCGTTTTGCGGAGACGTCTTTTTTATGGTACGGGATGCGGCGGGAAATGAGACCGCGGTGTATACGGACGGGAAAACGGTCATAGCGGACAAGACACCGCCCAAACTGTCGCCGGTGGAGTATGGCAAGTGGGTGCGGGCCACAGAGACGGAAAGCGCGGCGGATCCTCTCTCGGATATTCCCGATTACGAGGCGCAGAGCCGGACGGACGTCAATCTGTATTACAATGACACGGCAAAGCTGACGTTTACGATTGCGGAGGAAAATTTTGACGCGGCGGATGTGGTCTTAACCGACAACGGATCCGATATCGCAGAAAAAGTAAAATGGAATGCGGGAACGACGGCGGGGACGTGGGTCGGAACGCTTGCGCTTGAAGAGGGGGCGCATGTCATTGAACTGCACTATCAGGACGCGTCCCAAAACGCAGGTGCAGACTATACCTCGGAACATATCATTGTAGACAAAACGGCGCCGTCAAATCTGAAGATTGACTATTCAACGCCGGTGACGGAGAAGATTATCAATCTGATCAGTTTTGGCTTTTATCAGACGAAGGCGGAGGTAACCTTAGAGGCACAGGATACGGTGTCAGGCATCGAAAGTTTTTCGTATTGCGCGGGAGAGACGGATGATCCCGCACGGCGGACCACCGTGGCAAAAAGCGAACTGACACCGGAGGCGGACGGAAGATACCGTTACACATTTGAGATACCAGACCCGTTTCGCGGAGATATCTTTTTTACGGCGAAGGATGCGGCCGGAAATGAGGCGGCGGTGTACACGGACGGAAAGACGATCGTGGTAGATAATACGCCTCCGGCACTTGAACCGGTAAAATACGGGGAATGGGTGCGCGCGACGGAACCTGCGGACGCGGCGGACCCGCTCGCGGAGATTCCCGATTATCAGGCGCAGAGCCGGACAGACGTCAATCTGTATTACAGTGATACGGCAAAGCTGACGTTTACCGTTGCGGAGGAAAATTTTGACGCCGCGGATGTCAGGCTGACCGACAACGGCAGCGATATTGCGCAGGCCGTAAAATGGAATGCCGGATCGACGGCGGGAACCTGGGTCGGGACACTCGCGCTTGAGGAGGGCGCGCATGTCATTGAATTGCACTATGAGGATGCGTCCGGAAATACCGGGGTGGATTACGTCTCGGAGCATATTATCGTCGATAAGACCGCCCCGTCCGCCGCGTTTACCGTCTCCGGGGAAGCGGCGGAGCCGGGGACCCCCCTCTTTATCCGTAAGGCCGGGGAAGCGGTCATTTCGCTTACCGAGGCGAATTTTCGCCATAAGGATCTGCGGATTTCGGTCACGGCGCTGGATGCGCAGGGAAATGAGATCGCGCTGACAAAGGACGGCGTGGATTACGACGCATGGCTTTCGGAAGAAGGAAACTGGAGCAAAAGCGGGGATGTTTATTCCGCGGCGCTGCCCTGCGAAATTGAGGCCGCCTATACGTTTTCGCTGTCGGCGAAAGACCTTGCAGATCATCAGGCGGAGTATGTGTGGTATCCGACGCTGGACGGGAGCGCGCCTGTCTTAAGCAGTGCGGATTATTCGGGCGACGTAAAAAGCGTGCGCGATGCGCAGGGAAACGAAGTGACAGAGGATGCGGCGGGCGCACGGTGGGTATACGCGGATGCGGTGACGCTTACGGCCGTTATCACGGAGGCGAATTTTCTGGCGCAGGATGTGAATGTGCGCGTGTACCGCGACGGCACGGAGCTCGGGAACGGAGACGGATACCGGTATGTGGCGGGAAACTGGCAGCAGGACGGGGCAGACCGGATGAAGCATACGTTAAACCTGACACTCGGCGAGGGAAACAGGGACGGCGTTTATCAGGTTGTGATCACATACCGCGACCGCGCGGGAAATGCGATGGCCGATTTTACGTCGCGCGCAATCGTCATTGACACCACGTCGCCGGAGATTGCGATTGCCTACGACAATGATGTGGCGGTAAACGGAAAGTACTACAGCGAAAAGCGGACGGCGGAAATCACGGTGACCGACCAAAATCTCGGCCCGAACGATCTGGAGCTTCTGGTGAAGACCGTCGATGTGGAGGGAAATCCGGTTTCCTTTGCGCTCGATAAAAAGCAGAGCGGATGGAGCAGGAAGGGAGATGTGTGGAGCACGACGCTGCGCTGTGATACGGACGCGGATTATACGGTGACGGTAAATGTCTGTGACGCGGCAAAGCATGCGGTATCTGCATCGGATGCGTTTGTTGTCGACACCAAAAAATCAGATACCGATTCGTTCCACATTGAATACAGCGAGTCCGTGCTCGACAAAGTATTAAATAAGATCACGTTCAGCTACTATCGGCCAAAGGTGCGCGTAAGGCTCTATGCGGACGATATGACCTCCGGCGTGGATTCGATGGAATGGTATTATGAGCGGGAGAGCGGAGCTGGGGCCGCGCATAAAGAGACAGCGTCGGGGAAAATCAGACGCAGCGCGCTGACGTTCAGCAACCGCGGCCGGACGGCGATGGCGGAATTTACACTGACCGCGGAACAGGCCGCGCAGTATCGGGGCAATATCTCTTTCCGGGTGACGGACCGCGCGGGAAATATCAGCAACCGGAAGACGGACACGGGAAACGTTCTGATCGTGGATACGGTTTCGCCGACCCGCACCGTCAGCTACAGTCCGGCAAAGCAGGTCGTCGACAAAAAGACTTTGCGGACGATAGAAGACTACGGCTACAGCGCGGAAAACACCGGCGCGATCCTCTATTATGACGGAGCCATGCAGCTGACGCTCGAGATTGCGGAGGCGAATTTTTACGCGGAGGACGTGAAGGCCGCGGTGGACGAAAAGGAGGTGGAAGTGACCGGCTGGAGCAGGCAGGGCGACGTTTGGACGGGCAGTATTCCGGTTTCCGGGGAAGGGGATCACATTGTGACGGTCGAATATACGGATCGCTCGTCAAATGAGATGGTTTCCTACACGTCGGAGCAGATTACGATCGATAAAAAAAAGCCGGTGATTGACGTAAGCTATACGCCGGATGAACGCGTGCTGGAAACGGATGAAAAGCGCTATTACGCGCAGGGGCAGACGGCGGTTATCACGATTACCGAGCGCAATTTCCGCGCGGAGGATGTGGAGGCCGAAATCACGGCAAAAAATATCGCGGGCGACGATATCGCGGCGCAGGATTATGCGGAATACCTGAAACGGCCCGGCAGCTGGGTCAGAGACGGGGACCGGCACACGGCGCGGATTACATTTTCGTCCGATGCGGATTATACATTTGATATCGGCTATACGGACCTTGCGCTTCGCAAAGCGGACGCGTATGAGAAGAATGCCTTTGTCGTCGATACCGGAAGCCCGGAAAACCTGACTGTGGAGTACAGCGATAATGTTTTCGAGACGATTCTCGGAACCGTGACGTTCGGCTTTTATCAGGCGCAGGTAACCGTAACAATCACGGCGGAGGATGCGATATCCGGAATTTACCGGTTCGTCTACAGCTGCAACAGGAGCGAGGGTGTGTCGGATGTCAATGCGGCAACGGAGAAAAAGACGGTGGAAGAAAACGAGATCGTCTATTCGAACGGCGACCGCCTTGCGACGGCGACATTTCAGGTTCCCGGCGGGGAAGTCCGCGGCGACCGTCAGTTTGACGGCAGCATATCGTTTGCGGCGGAGGACCGCGCGGGACACAGCATGGAGTTTGAGGACACGAAGCGCCTGATTGTGGACAATATTGCCCCGAACGCAGAGATAGAGTGGAGCGAGCCCGTGCAGACGACCGGGGAAATCGCGTACTACAGCGGTGACATTGAAGCGGTGCTGACCGTGACGGAAGCGAACTTTTACGAGGAGGACGTGACCGTGGCGGTGGAGCGTGACGGGCAGACGATTCAGGTACCGGAGATACGCTGGACGGACGAGAGCGTGGACGTACATAAGGGGCGTTTTGCGCTGAGCGGAGACGGGGATTATGTCGTGTCCGTCCGCTATGAGGACCGCTCCGGGAACGAGATGGAGGAATATCAATCGCAGCAGCTGACCATCGACACGGAAAGTCCGCAGATTGCCGTCCGCGGAATCACAAATTATTCGGCGAACAGGGAAGAGCAGATCGGCTTTGAAGTCGTGGCGGAGGATACCAATTTCGACGGGGACGCTTTTGCGCCGAAGCTGACGGCCGAGGTGCGGGAGGAGGACGGCAGTATCCGCACGGTGGACATGACGTCGGAGGGCAGGATTTCGACGATGGGAAACGGCTATGTGTATGCGGTTTCCAACCTCGAGCGGGACGCCGTCTATACGCTGACCTGCGAGGCCGCGGATATGGCCGGAAATCAGATATCGGATCTGACGGCCGACGGCGGAGGAAGCCTCTCCGCGGTCATGTTCTCCGTAAACAGGGACGGTTCCGCCTACACGGTAAGCGAGGAGACGAGCGCGATAAACGGAAGCTTTTCCAACAAACCGACCGATATCGTGATCACCGAGATTAACGTCGACGCGCTTGAGGAGACGCGCGTGACGCTGTTTAAAAATGATAAGACGGTCGCGCTCACGGAGGGGAGCGATTACAATGTTTCCGCCGAGGGCGGGGACGGAACCTGGTACGCATATACCTACAATGTGTACAAGGAGAATTTTTCCGAGGACGGAATCTACCGTCTGGCCGTCTACTCACAGGACGCGGCGGGAAATGTCGCGGACAATACGCTGGATAACAAGAACGTGGAGATTTCGTTCGGCATTGATAAGACGGCGCCGAACCTTGTCGTGACAAATCTCGAGAGCGGTATGACCTACCCGGTTGAAAACCTGGATGTACGGATGCAGGCGAATGACAATATGAAGCTTGTCTCGGTTAAGGCCGTGCTTGACGGAAGCGTGTGCGCGGCGTGGAACGAGCAGGAAATCGACGAGAAGGCAAGAGAATTTTCCGACTATTCGTTCGCGGTTTCAGGGGATCAGACGCATGCGCACGATCTGCGGATTGTGCTGACGGATGCGGCGGGAAACGAACAGGTGGAGGAAATCAGCGATTTCTATGTAACCACGAATATGTGGGTGCGCTTCTTACATAACCGGCTGCTGTTCTTTGGAACAATCGGGGGCGTGACAGCCATAGCGGTACTTCCTTCCGGGGTGCTGCTGCTGCGCAGACGCAGGAAAAGAATGAGTGAGGGTTTGAAATAAAATATGGGGCTGCCGCAAAAGTAGATGAATAATCTACCGGAGCGGCAGCTCCGTTTTTATACCCCAAAAACAGAAAACGGACTCCGAAGAGTCCACAATCCATGGTATAATTAATTATGACCAATAATTCAAAATACCATAAAAATTATACCGAATTCGGCGAACCTTATCAACTGGTTTTGCCATTAAATTTAGAAGGTCTGGTTCCTGATGATGATTCTGTTCGACTACTGAGCCACGAATTGGAGGATCTGGATTACAGTTTACTGTATCAGGCTTACTCTGCCAAAGGCAGAAATCCAGCGGTTGACCCAAATCACAACACTTGACCACTTTTTGACTTTTAAGCTTTATAATATTTTAGATTAGGAGGTTTTTGCTATGGCATATAAGATACTCATTGTTGATGATGAAAAAATGCTGACTGAATTATTATCAAG
>CAJTOI010000024.1 GCA_910577925.1 uncultured Roseburia sp. | reverse complement strand
CCACTTCGTGTCCATATGTACCCCGCAGTCCTGCGGCACCAGATATCCGGTCACGGGAAGGCCCGCAACCTCGTACACACCCGGCACACCGCCCGCCATCCGGTCCGGATAGGTCTCACCGGAAAGGCCCTCATAGCGGTATCCGCAGGCCTTTGACGGCATGACAAACCGCATGCCGAACACCGGAAGCTCCGGAAGTCCCTCCCTGCCGCAGTAGCGCACATCCACCCGGATCTGCCCTTCCCCATTCACGCGGTAGGTGACCTCGACCGTCGCCGCAGGTATCGTAATCGTCTCATATACGAAGGCAATCTCCGCCTCCCCGGCCGTATCGTTTTCGCCGCACCGGTTGTTGGCGGGCGCCGCCATCTTCGTCCAGGCCCCGCCGTCGATGCGCACACGGCTGTCCGTACAGCGGAGAAACAGATCCGCCGCAAGCCACATGCCGGACTTATACGCAAACCCGCTTCCTCTGTCGTTGTCGGTCAGCGCGCGCCAGAACGTCGGCCGCGGCGCGCGGTACAGCCATTCTTCCCCGTCCGTCACAAGCGATTCCGGCCCTCCGCAGGCGTACGAAAAAATATAAGAAAACCCGTCCCCGTGTACGCCGAACGTCACGTCCCCGCACACAATCCGCAGCATTTTTTCCTTATTTTCCATAATAATATCTCACCTCCTGCATTGCCGGTTTTTCCGTTCTGTCCGCAAACAAAAGCCCGTTTCCCGAGAACTCATAGTCGCTCGGCCGGTCGCCGAAATCGCCGCCGTAGCGCAGCACGGGCTCGCCCGTCACCTCATCTTTCACCAAGAGCGCCTGGTCGATATAATCCCAGATAAAGCCGCCGTGATACATCTCGTATTTGTCGAACAGCTCCATATAAGAGCGCATCCCTCCGAGCGAATTTCCCATACCGTGCATATACTCGCAGAGCAAAAACGGCTTTTTCGGATTGTCGGACAGATATGCCTCGATTTCTTCCGGCGCCGCATACATCCGGCTCTCCACATCGGAAACCGCATCCTCGTAAGATCTGTCATAGATGACTCCCTCGTAATGAACGAGCCTGCTTTCATCCTTCTTCTTGAAATACCGGTTCATCGCCGCGATATTGTCCCCCACATAGGACTCGTTCCCCAGAGACCAGAACAGGATTGAAGGATGATTTTTAAACGTCTCAAAATTCGTTTTGGCCCGGTCTGCCACGGCTTCCCTCCACTGCGGGATGCTGCCGGGAACATTCCAGGAAGGCTCGACGGCACCCATTTTCTGCCACGAACCGTGGGACTCGAGATTGGTCTCCGCCATCACATAAATCCCGTTTGCGTCGCACAGATAGTACCACGGAATCCGGTCGGGGTAATGGCAGGTGCGCACCGCATTGATATGGTTCTTCTTAAAAACTTCAATATCAAACTCCATCTCCGCATTCCCGATACACCGCCCGCGTTCCGCGCTCCACTCGTGGCGGTTGACGCCGTACAGCCTGAGTCTGCTGCCGTTAAACAGGATCACCTTATCCGCAATCTCAATCCGGCGGAAACCGATTTGATAAGGAACCAGCTCCGCCGCATTCCCTGCCCCGTCGCGCAGGGTGATCAAAAGCGAATACAGATACGGCCGCTCATTGCTCCACGGCACAAGCCCGGTAAGCTCCTGCGGCGGCATACAGACCTCCGCCCTGCCTGTTTTCCCCGGCGAGACCGGAAGGATCTGCCCTGCAAGCCATTTCCCGTCCGCATCACAAAGGCTGATTTCCGCGGTGCAGCCCGGCTCTTTCTCCTGCACCGAAATTTTTAAATCCACCGCAAAGCTGCCGCTTGTGCAGTCCGCGTAAAGCACCGGCTTTGCCCATAAATCCTCCACATGCACCCCGGGCTTTGCGTACAGCACAACATCGCGGAAAATGCCGAAAAACCGGAAAAAATCCTGGTCCTCGAGATAAGCCGCCGTGCTTTGCTTATACACTTCAACCGCCAGCACATTCCCCTTATCGCGCACAAACGGCGTCAGATCAAATTCCGACGGCGTAAAGCTGTCCTCCGCATAGCCCACAAACTGTCCGTTCAGCCAGACATACATCGCCTGCTCCACCCCCTCAAAGCAAATGACGATGCGTTTCCCGCTAAATTCCGGTTTTAAATCAAATTCTTTTACATAGGAGCCGACCGGATTATAATCAGCCGCGGAAAAGCTCTCCGGCATCCCGGTCTGCTCCCCTGTATAGGCGGGTCTGCGGCAGACATGCCCCTCCCACGGGTACATCGTATTGATGTAGTGAATTTTATCGTAGCCGGCAAGCTCGATATGCCCCGGAACCCGGATTGTATCAAACGACGACCGGTCATAATCCGTCCGGTAAAATTCTTTCGGCCGCCCGGCCGCATTTTTCGAATAACAGAACTTCCAGTCTCCGTTCAAAGTCTGCCGGAGCGCACATTTCCCTTCCCTGTAAGCCTCCTCGCTCTCATAAAACACATGATCGCTGTGCGCTTCCTCCTGATTGACCCGGAACACTTCCGGGTCGTCTAACCATCTGATATCCGCACTGTCTTTTTTTACGGTTTGATTCTCCATATATAATCATACTCCTTTCTTGGCGTGCGAAGCTATGCTGCCGTTCGTTTGACGCATCAAATAACTCCTGTTTGCGTCAAACAAATATCTGCCCCCTTCTTTTCCAGAAGAAACACGTTCCCCCTACAGGCCACCCGCAGTACAAGTTCTTCGATCTCCTCCGGGATGTGCGGCGCAAACCGGATCCCGTCCGGTGCATCCGGATCTGCATAAAGCCCGCAGAGATGCTCGATAATTACGGGAATCGGCGCGCTCGCCCACGGATGGCACAGACTCGTATTCCACTTTTGATCCTTTCCCCACGCCTCAAAGCAGGCGGTCGCGCCCTCCCGCAGCATATGCTTCCAGCCGTGTGCACCATCGTTTGTCAGCAGCTCATACATCTCATGATAGCGCTCTTTTTTTGCCAGCGCAAGCAATACAAAATAACTCACCCACACACCGCAGGAAAATCCTCTCTCAACAAGAAACGAAACTAATTTTCCCTCTTTCTCCTCCGGCAAAAGACCAAAATACAGTGCGTAGACATTCGCGTGCAGCGCCGAGTGGCCGCTCGTCTCGCTGTCGGCCAAAAGTCCCGTGTCCTCCCGATAAAATGCCTTTTGATAAGCTTTTAAGGACGGGACAAGCGCGTACTCCTCTTTCCTTCCGAGAATCACAGCTAGTTCGTTTAACGTCTTCTTTGCGCCGAGATAAAGCGCATTTATCACATTGTGGCAGCCCGGCGCAACGATCGGCCTCGTCAGCGCAAAATCATAGCCGTCCCGCAGATTTTCGGGCCAGTCCACGAGATTCCATTTGTCCGAAACCTGCTCCAGCAGAGCGTCCGCCCTCTCATACCGCGCGAAATGCGTGACAATTCCCCGCGCCGTATCAAAATACTCCGCCACCGTCTCCCTGTCTCCGGTAAAGCGGTAATAGAGCAGCAGCAGCTGTCCGTACAGCAGGGAAAAGTCTGCGATTTCCTGCATCAGCCCGCCCGGCGCGACTGCAAGCAGCCCGGGACAGACCTGTGCGGTCTGCGCAAACTCATCAATGCATTTCCGCAGCATATCCGTCTTCCCGGTGAGCAGCACCTGCGCGTGCGCCGTCACGATCGCGTCCCCGAGATACTGCCCTTTCTCCCGCGTCGGACAGTCGATATAGCGCTCCTGTGTGCCGAGGCGCACCGCGTTTTTACAGATATCAAATATCCGCACAAGCGCCTCGTCCGTACATGTAAAGGTACACGCCCCAGGATCCATCGGGTAATGGCGCACCGTAAGCGAGATCTCCCGCACCGCGACCCCGGCGGACGGAACAATCCCGGCATACCGGAATCCCTTGTAATCGTAGGGCTCCAGCCTGCACACGCCGTCCGCAAGCGTCCAGACTTCGCGGTAGGTACAGCCGCACCGCAGCTCATACCGCACGTTTCCCTCCGCATCAAGCTCCTCCCCGCAGAAAATTTCCACCGTGTCCCCGGCATGCCCCTCCGCCGCAAGGCAGATGCTTCCGGTCAGCTCCTCGCCCGCATCGATAAAAATACTCCCGTCCTCCCGCACTGCAATCTCCCGCGGCTTCCTCCGCTCATAAAATAGCAGCTTTGTCGACTGCGGATACAGCCTGTAGTCCGCCCATGCGGCAGGAACCGGAGCCTCCCATCCCTCCTCCGGGAAATCCGGTTCCCTCCAGCGCTCCGGAACTTTCCTGCTGTCAAAGTTTTCGAGGAACTGCGTCTCATACCCGGTCGTCTCCCCCTGATAGGCATCTGTTCTCCTGCAACAAAACGAGAGCGGCACCTCCTCTCCGGTCTCGTCCCAAAGCTGCGCCGCAAACGCGAACCTCCGGTCTCCGCTGTAATAGACCCGGTTGACCAGCCCCTGATAATACAGATGGATTCCGAGCACATGCTCCCCCGGTTCCACCTGCTCCAATAAAATACGATTGTAATAATAGTGCTGCGGATAACCGGGCGCAGGTCCTTCCGCGGCAAAATCGCCGTCCAGATACAGCTTATAGCGGTCATCCGCCGTAATGTTCAGATAGAGCTTTTCCTGCTTTTTCTTTGCAGAAAAGTGCGCTCGCACCAGCACATGCAGATTTTGCCATGCCTGCTGCGCGCTTTCCTGCTCTGTGTCCGACTGCCGCGCGCTTTCCTGCTCTGTGTCCGACTGCCGCGCGCACACTGCGCATTCTTGTTCCTTATGTAAAAGATTTATAGGCCTTATATCCGCAAACTGCGGAATCGTAAGCCACTGTGCATTCCAGTTTTCCCTGTCGTCTCTGTCTTTTTTCATCTTCCGGCTTCCTTCGCCCTTTTTATTTTCTTCCATCTTACCGAAACAGAAGCCGTTTTTCCATAGATATATTTTAAAAAATATGTATTTTTATTGGTGCTATCTGCACTTTGCTCCCATGTTCCCTGAGAATGCCGATCAGGTCACGCAAAAAGGGGCCGCACCAAAGACTCCCGTCTCCGATACGGCCCCTCTTTTCTCTCTTTTATTTTGCCTCAATCTCTTTGATATTGCACTCCTGCCCCGCGACGAGATAGGTATTCCCCCCGCTGCAGTACGGGCACTCTCTGCCGTAGCGCACGGTCGGATACGTCTCCTTACAGTCCTCGCAGAACGTTACCGCAGGCAGCATTTCCATCCGAAGCTCGGCATTCTCGATTAGCGGGAACTTTTTGCGGTAATAGGCCCAGCAGTCCGTCAGGTACTCCGGCACAATCGTGCTGACCTCCCCCACCTCAAGCGTGACGGAACCGATTTCCGTCAGCCCGTTTTCTTCGGCGAGCTCGTGAAGCGTTTTATTGATGTGTACGATGATTCCCAATTCATGCATTTATTTGTCCCCGCGGTTCAGTTTAATCTTAATCGCGCGCTTCGCCGCATAGGGCAGGATTCCTTTTAATTTGTCTTCCGCCTTGCGCATGTAGCTTGCCTCCGGCAAGTCGCGGCTTAAATGGATCGCGTCGAACTCGCAGCGCGTCGTGCACAGACCGCAGCCGATACACTTGTTCTCGTCCACAACCGATGCGCCGCAGCCCAGGCAGCGCCGTGCCTCCTCTTTCACCTGCTCCTCGGTAAAGGTCGAGCGCAGGTCGCGGAAGGTTTCCTTTGCGACACCGGCCTTGGTGCCCGGAATCTGGCGCTTTGCGTTGTCAAAGCTCTCGAGATCCAGATTGTCCTTGTCTAGCTCGACAAACCTGCGCAGATCGCGGGCCAGCGTCAGCGAATGCCCCTCATGCACAAAGCGGTGCATCGACACGCTGCCCTCTTTTCCGGCCGCAATCGCGTCGATGGCAAACCGCGGGCCCGTGTACACATCGCCGCCCGCAAAGATATCCGGCTCGCCGGTCTGACCGGTCACTTCATCTGCGATTACGGCGCCGTTCGGGCGTGTCTTGACCGCGGTTCCCGCGAGCAGGTCGCCCCACACGATGCTCTGTCCGATGGACAGCAGTACATTCTCACACGCGACCGTCATGCAGTCGTTCCCGTCATACTGCGGATTGAAACGGCCGTCCGCATCCGTGACCGAGGTACATTTCTGAAACACAATCCCCGTCACGTGTCCGTTTTCCGTGAGAATTTCCTTCGGTCCCCAGCCGTTGTTTACGGTGATTCCCTCCTCAAGCGCCTCGTCGATTTCTTCCTTTGCCGCCGGCATCGCATCCCGTGATTCAAGACAACACATCACGACTTCGGCTGCGCCGGCGCGCAGCGCGGTTCTCGCCACGTCGATCGCCACGTTGCCTCCGCCGACCACGACGGTCTTGCCGTTTACTCTCGCGTTCTCCTCGTCTAAGTTTACGCTGCGCAGGAAATCCACGCCGGTGCAAACCCCATCTGCGTCCTCGCCCGGAACGCCCGCCATCCGGCCGCCCTGTGCGCCGATTGCAAGATAAAACGCCTTATAACCCTGCTCGCGCAGCTGTCCGATTGTCACGTCGCGCCCGACCTCGGTGTTGAAGCGGAACTCGACGCCCATCTCTGTAAGCACGTCAATCTCCGCCTGAATCACATTCTTCTCAAGCCGGAACGACGGGATCCCGTTTGTCAGCATACCGCCCGCTCTCTGCTCCTTCTCAAATACCGTGACCGGATAGCCTTTTGTCCGCAGATAGTATGCGGCCGACATTCCGGCGGGTCCTGCGCCGATCACGGCCATCTTCTGCGCAAACTGCTCGCCCACATGGTTCTCGCAGACCGGTATGTAGCGCTTGTGCTCATGCAGCTCCTGCTCCGCGATAAATTTCTTAATCTCGTCGATCGCAAGCGGTTCGTCGACGCGACCTCGCGTACATGCATCCTCACAGCGTCTGTTGCAGATGGCTCCGCAGACTGCCGGGAACGGATTATCCTCCTTAATCAGCTTCAGGGCATCCATGTATCGTCCCTCTGCCGCCATCTTAATATAGCCCTGTACCGGCAGATGCGCCGGGCAGGCAGTCTTGCAGGGCGCCGTTCCGGTCTCGTGACAGTTAATCTTCGCACTGTTGCGGTAGTCCGGATCCCATTTTTCCGGTCCCCACTTTACATTGTCAGGCAGTTCCGCCTTCGGGTACGAAATCTCCCCGCCGCCTTTGGTGCACAGCTTCTGGCCGAGCTTTGCCGCGCCCACCGGGCAGACCTCGACACAGCGCCCGCAGGCCACGCATTTTTCCTTCTCCACATGCGCGCGGTACGCAGAGCGGGACATATTCGGCGTGTTGAACAGCTGGGAGGTGCGGAGCGCGTTGCAGACACCCGGCGCACAGTTGCAGATTGCAAAAATCTTATTCACGCCGTCAATGTTTGTGATCTGATGCACGAACCCGTTGCGCTCGGAGCGCTCTAAGATTTCCATGACCTCTTTGTAAGTGACGTAGCGCCCTTTTCCGGTCTCCACCAGGTAATCCGCCATGTCGCCGACACCGATGCACAGATCGCCCTCAATCTCGCCGGTTCCCTCGCCGCGGACTCTCTGCTGACGGCGGCAGGAGCAGGCGCCCACCGCGTATTTGTCCTTATATTTTTTCAGCCAGTGAGAAATATGCTCCACGCTCGCGGACTGCTGCTGCGCCGGGATGGCTTTCTCCACCGGAATCACATGCATCCCGATGCCGGAACCGCCGAGCGGTACCATTGGCGTCACCTTCTCGAGCGGCAGACGCGACATATTCTCAAAGAAGTCCGCGACCCTCGGATGCTCCTCCACCTGCTTTGCGTTCATCATGAAAAACTCCGCACAGCCCGGCACGAACATCGGGAGCACGTACTGTTTCTCGCGCTTTGGATTCTCCCAGTTATACTCCAGCATTCCGATGACGGACATCTCCTCGCAGAGACGCTCCACGCGCTCCTTTTCCCATCCGCTCTTTTTCACCAGCTGCTCTAAGGTCATCGGCCTGCGCACCTTCATAAAAAGGCACAGTTCTGCCATCTCATCGGTCAAAACCTCCGCGAGTCCCCAGTACTCCGGGTCATTCTCGGTCACCTTCACGCCGATGCGGTCTGTGATCATCTGTCCTAATTTGATAATCGGTTCTCTCACTTCTGCCATAACGTTCTCCTCTTCTCACTCTTACTCGTTCCACTGCTTTACCTGGCTGCGGAGCCACTCGTACCACGCTTCCATCCCCTCGCCCGTACGGGCGCAGATCGGAATAATCCGGATATCCGGATTTAAATTTTTTGCCCGCGCACTGCACGCTTCGATATCGAAATCAAAATACGGCAGCACATCAATCTTATTAATTAAAAGCACGTCGCAGACGGAAAACATCAGCGGATACTTTAACGGCTTGTCGTCCCCCTCCGGCACGCTTAAAATCATCGCGTTTTTCACGGCTCCGGTATCAAATTCCGCCGGGCAGACCAGATTTCCGACATTCTCTAAGACTGCAAGCTCCACGTCTTCGGTTCCGAGGCTCTCGATTCCCTGTCTGGTCATATCCGCATCCAGATGGCACATGCCCCCGGTGTGAATCTGAACCGCCTTTACCCCGGCCTCTGCGACCGCCTCCGCGTCCACGTCGGAATCAATGTCCGCCTCCATCACGCCGATCTTCATCTCCTCTCTCAGCGCCTCGATGGTCCGGAGCAGTGTCGTCGTCTTACCCGAACCCGGTGAAGACATCAGATTTAAAAGAAATGTCCCTCTCTCCTTTAATTCCCCACGAAGCGCATCCGCCTCCCTCTCATTGTCCTCGAGCACATTCTTTTTAATCTCAATCACTTTAAAATCGCTCATAGCTAAAATCCCTTTCCCTCATCCTCTGCGGCACGCGAAATCCCCGACGGCAAAAGCGCCTGCGGCACAACGTGCTTCTGTCTGGTCATACCTCATGATTGTTTAAATTTTAACATACATCAAAACCGAAAGCAACCGCATATTATACCATATTTACATGTTTCTTTTTGTGCACAATTTTGTTTTCTTTATGTGACATGTGGTATGACCAGTTTCTTTCCGCAAAAGAACCCGCGGAGATTCTCCGCGGGTTCAGGCAGCCTTATTTTACATTCCTGCCGTCTTCACGCACTGTGAAAACTTCTGTTTGGCGCCCTCAACCTTGTTTACGTCCGCATCCGGCGTCGGATAGTAACCTCTCTCATGCATCATGTTAAACACGTCCTCCTGGATGCAGTGCTCCTGCTCTAAGCACTTGAGAATCGCGTCCCGCACGCTGTCATGAACACACTCGTTGGCAAGCATATTGTAATTATTTGTCGCTGTCTTCTCCGCGGTCAGCGCATCCGCTAAAATTTCTTTGTCCGTATAAATCTGTTCTACCATAGTTCACCGCGTCCTTTCCTCAGCTTAACTGCGCATACAGCGCGTTGAAATGTCCCTGATGCTTATTCGAGATTTCCGTAAATTTGGCGCTGATTTCCGTGTCCTCCGTGTGCTCTGCAAGCATCTGGAATTTCTTGATCAGCAGTTCCTCCTCTGTCAGCAGATCATTTAATGCCGACAGCTCTTTTTCTGATATCTGGCTCATGGTTTTCCCTCCATTGTGCATTTTTGCAGCAGTCCGCCCGGCGGAGCTGTCCTGTCTGATAACAATGGATAGTGTAAACCGTTTTGCCCTTTTTTATGCACTGAACGTTCCCGACAGAAACTCATAAAGCGTCGCCTGATAAAGCGGGTGCTCCACAATATAATCCACGCCCGCCCGGCGCATGTCCGGCTCCATGCGCGCCCTCTCGTGCGTCGCGCAGACAATGGCCATATTTCCGCGCACGCTGCTGTTTTTGATCACCTCCGTCAGCTCCTTTGCCCCTCTCATATTCCAGTTTAAAATACAAATGTCGTAATATCGTTTTGTGTCATAGGCAGCTCCCAGCAGACACAGCGCCTCCGTCTGGTTTGACGCAATATCGCAGACCAGTCCGAGCCTTGACACAATCGCCGCATAGTAACCGCTTGTCGTCTCGTTGTCGTCGAGCACCATAACCCGCATACTCTTAAAGCTCCTCGGCACATGCCGAAACGCTCTGTCGACCGAGACAGGCAGACGTACCTCCGCCACATACGCGCCGTCCGCTCCCCGTCTGAGCGCAATGCTTCCGTCCATCGACTCCGCCAGCGCCCCGGCAAATCGATACTCCGCCCCCGGCGCCTCACCGCTCTCCACTGCAATCACCACTTCCATGCGGCCGTTGTCAAGCTTCTCTGCCTGACAGCCGGTCTTAATCCGGCCGCCCTGCTTTGTGCAGAAATAAGCGCCTTCCAGCAGGCTTTTCCAGATGCATTTTATCCCTGCGGCGTCCCCGTAAAGCCTCACGTCCGGCTCCCTGCAGGGCTCCGCAAAAAACTGGAGGTCTTTGCTCCAACAGACTGCCGTGTATTCCCGCAGGATATCGGACGCAATTCCGTACAAATGAAATGAACATTTATTTGCAGGAGATTCCTCTCCGAGCCATCCGGGTTCCTCCGTCAGCTGACCGCATACTTTCAGCGCGCATGCCGCCTGTCTGCCGATGAAATCAAGCTTCTGTCTGCCGCAATCATCTTCCTTCGCGCCGTCTCTGCACAGCGCCGCAATCTCCTCAAGCATCCCCCGCAGCTTCCGAATCTCCCCTGCCCGGTATGCGCCAAGCCGCTTTCCGAACTGTTCCTCCGATTCTCTGTGCTGCCGCCATCTCTCTTTCCAAATCCCGTAGCGCTGCACGACATTGTCGATACGCCGCTTCATTACGGCCGGATTGCAGGGTGAAAAGATAAAATCGTCCACTCCGAGCTCAAGCATCTTCTCTTCCGCATCGCCCTCGGATGCCGTCTTTACAATAACCGGTATATTGCGCAGCGCAGGATTTGACTTCATCTGACCGATGACATCTTCTCCCTGTCCGACCGGCATATGTAAATCTATAACGACCACATCCACCTGCTTTTCCTGCAGAATCTGCAGTGCCTGTCCGCCGTCCTCCGCCTCTAAAACATCATACTCCTCCTCAAACATTGCCCGGATGGATGTCCGGTTCACTACTAAATCGTCCGCTATCAGCATCGTCTGCTTTTTATTCATTCTTTATCGCCTCCCTCTGGTTTACCCAAGAGTATAACTTATCCTCACATTTTATGACACTGGTTTCTGACATTTCTTTCCATCTCTCGCCCATTCTCTTCTTTCTTCTACCTTTTTCGACAAAAAAAGACGGCCGAAAAGATACTCTTTTCACCCGTCTTTTTGTTTTCAGCCGTGAATCAGTTTTAAAATCTGTTCTTTCGGTATCACACCGATTGATTTCTCCGCCATATTGCCGTTTTTAAATACCATGAGCGTCGGAATCGTCATCACACTGTACCGCTCCGCTAACGCCGGCTCTTCATCCACATTTACCTTGCAGATTTTCGCATCTTTTACCTCGCCTGCCAACTCCTCTATCACCGGTAAAAGCATCTGGCAGGGGCCGCACCACGGTGCCCAAAAATCTACCAGCACCGGTTCCGCTGCCTGTAATACCTCTTTCTCAAAATTGTCCGTCGTCACATGTAATGCCGCCATATTCATCTCTCCTTTATCTTTTATTCTGTATTTTATATCTTAAGTATACCCGTTTTTTCGAATAAAACCGTGACCTCGTCACAAAACAGCCGAATTATCCGCGGAGCATTTCGTCAAGCGCCGCATACATCCGCATAATATCCACCGGTTTACTCAGATGCGCATTCATCCCCGCCGCAAAAGACTTGCGCACATCCTCCTCAAACGCATTTGCCGTCATCGCGACAATCGGAATCTTTCTGCCGTCCTCACGCCCCGACTTTCGGATTTTATCGGCTGCCGTAAGGCCGTCCATCACCGGCATGCGGATGTCCATCAAAATTACGTCATAATACCCCGGCGCATGTGCAAGAAACATTGCGGCTCCTTCCTCCCCGTTGACTGCCACCTCAACCGCAAAATTCCTGTGCGTCAGAATATTTCTGGTAATCTCGATATTGATCTCATTGTCCTCCACAAGCAGCGCCCGCCTGCCCGTAAAATCATAAGCGAGCGCTCCCGGGTCGCTCTGAGCGCACGCGCATGCCTTTTCATCCGCCACCTTCCCGACGGACACCGTGACGGAAAATACCGATCCGCTGCCTTTCACACTTGAGACCTCGATATGACCGTCCATAAAGTCAATGATATTCCGGGCGATTGCAAGGCCGAGCCCCGTTCCGCCGCTCAGCGTCGTTCCGCCGCCGTCCTCCTGCTCAAACGGCTCAAACATATCCGGCAGAAAGCGCTCCTCCATCCCGATCCCGTTATCCGTTACCGAAAAGCAGATGACCGCCGCCTCCGGCATCTCGGAAATCAGCTCCGCGCGGAACGTGACCGCTCCCTCCGGCATCGTGAACTTGACGGCATTTTCCAGAATATTGTACAGCGCCTTTCCGAGCTTTTCCCTGTCAAAATAATACATCCGATCAAACGCACCGCACGTTTCCAGCGAGACGGAAATCTGCTTTTTTTCGGCCCGCTCCGCCGCCGTTTGACGCAGTTCTTCCAGAAACGTCCCAAACTCCGTATTCCCCTGATTGAGAGCGATATTTCCGCACTCAATCTTGGAGAGATTTAAAATATCATCCATGAAGGACAGGAGAAAATGTACCGACATCGTTATTTTTTCCATATTTTCGAGCACCTGCTTTTTGTCGTCCGCATATTCCTTCGTCAGATAGGAAAGCCCGATAATCGAATTCAGCGGCGTGCGGACTTCATGACTCATGCGCTCCAGGAGGCGGTTCTTCTCCTGATTTGCATGCTGCGCATCCGCCAGCGCACGGCACAGCTGTTCCAGCTTTTTTTCATTTGTATCCTGACTCATTTTTATCACTCCCATACTGTATTCACAGGTACTGTCTATTATAACAATCTTTCGGCCGTTTTCATACGAAACTGCGCGCAAATCCGGATTTTTTTCAAAAAAGCAGACTTACCGCCAGAAAAAACATTCCGTAATAGTAGGTCGCGAGGTTAAAAACGTGAAGCCACGGACCTTTCCTCCTCCCGAAGTAAAGAAACAAAATCGAAAAATCGGAGAGGAAAAACAGCGCCGCGCCGGCCGCCGTAAACAGGCTTGCCGTCCCCGGTTCGGCCGCCGGCAGGCTGACGCCTTTTGCACAAAAGAGCGCCACAAAAAAAGTATACAGCGCGATATAGGGCCTGAGCCTGCCGGTGTGCAGATACGTTCCGCCTGTCAGGCCGAGTGCAAGGAGCACGGCCGCAGCCGGAAAAAGCATATCCCCGGCCCGAAGGGGCCGGCCTGCGCACAGCCAGCGCACAAATCCGATATGTCCCGCCAGAAAACAAAAAAGTCCCGCCAAAAACTGCGGCCGCCTCCGAAAGCGGTTGTAGAAGGCCAGAAACACATCCCCGGCCAGACAACAGAGAAACGCGGGCAGCATCCGCATAAACTGCGCCTCCTGCTCCCCGCAGACGGCCGCGGCCGTCAAAACCGCCAGAAACGAAAAACTGCAGACGGTCTTTACCGCAATGTAATAATTTTTCCACGCCGGCCGCAGCACTGCCGCAAACAGGCACATAACCGCCAGGCTGTAGCCCGCCAGCATTTTCAGCATAAGCTCCGCTCCCAAAACCCGTTTTGTCCTTTCCGCTAAATTCTCCGCAGCCCTTTCGGGTAATGGTTCTTCATCACACCGCCGGAAAGCTTTCCCCAGCCGATGCCGTACCCGTCTGCCGCAATCAGATACCACCCTTTTTCCCCCGCACAGGGAAATGTCTCTCCCGCCAGATAGCGGCGGATCTCGGGGCTGTCGGCAGGAAAATCCGCCGCCCGCAGCACCCGTTCCTTTGAGAGCGCAAGCGCAAACGCATGCGACGGCTCAAACCGGTTCTTCCGGACGGCGCCAAGATGCAGCCCCGGCCGCAGCACCCGCAGCCCTTTTACCGCCGGCATCCCCTCCGGGAAGCGATAGAGCTGCTCTGCGAACCTCAGATAATTCGTCTCGGCGCAAAAATACTCGAATGCCTTCTCCGTGAGTGCGCCGCGCGCGAACTCCAGGAACTCGGCGCAGCCTTTCTTCGGGTCTTTTCTGTCTTTTGCCGAAAGCCCCGGCTGCGCGTCATGCGTGCCGCACCGCACTGCGGGCCCGCGGTTTTGTTCCCGCTCCCCGCCGCCTGCGCACACTTTCCTCAGAACGGCCAGATAATGCCCCTCCCCCCTCACGCGGTGCGGCCAGAGCCGAATCGTCCGCCTGATGTCTTCCCCGGCGCCTTCGAACCATTCCGGCACTCCGGAGCTCATACCGGGATACCGCTCTGTCTCCTCAATCGCATATTCCGGATGGCGCGCCAGAAAGCGGACCACGCTGCCCTCGTTCTCCTCCGGTGCAAACGTGCAGGTCGAATACACAAGCCTGCCGCCCGGCGCAAGCATCGCGGCCGCGCAGTCCAAAATCTCATCCTGACGCGCGGCGCACAGCTTTACATTCGCCGGACTCCACTCGCCGCAGGCATCCTCATTTTTGCGGAACATCCCCTCCCCGGAGCAGGGCGCATCCACAAGAATCCCCGTGAAATAACCGCCGAACACTTCCGCTAACCGCTGCGGCGTCTCGTTTGTGACCATGGCGTTTGCGATCCCCATCCGCTCTATATTTCCGGAGAGAATCTTCGCGCGCGCCGGGTGAATCTCGTTGCTGACCAAAATTCCCCGGCCCCGCATTGCCGCTGCAATCTGCGTGCTCTTGCCGCCCGGCGCCGCACACAGGTCAAGAATGCGCTCCCGCTCCGGCTCTTTTACCGCCGCCGTCAGATATTCCGCCGGCGCCATCGCGGAGGGCTCCTGTATGTAATAGACGCCCGCATCATGCCAGGGATGCTTTCCCGGAGCATCCTCCTTCCCGTAATAAAAGCCCGCGCTGCTCCAGCCGACCGGGGCAAGCGCAAACGGCGCGCGCGCCGCAAACGTCTCCCGGTCCGCCTTCTGCACGTTCAGCCGCAGCGCCCGGTACCGCTCCTTCTCATAGCTCTCCAGAAAAGCCGGATAATCCGCTTCAAGCATCCGCTCCATCCGCTCCAAAAAATCCTGTGGAAGCATTCTTTCTCTCCATTTCCCTCTATCGATTTTTTCTTCCCTCAAAACCAATTCCTGATATGGTTAATTTCCTTTGCACGCGCAAAAATACGGTCGTTCTCCTGCATCAGATAGCTTTCCAGTCCCTGCACTTCCTCCGCCGAAAATCCCTGATTCCGGATCACCTTACACTCCGGCAGCGTCGCCTCGGCCACATCAGAACCGCGCTCAAAACGCACGGAAACCGAACGCCTTCCGTTTTTGGCGAGAATCCCCGAATGCGTCATTTTCATTTCTTCGTCTTTTTTCATATAAAACCTCCATGCCGAAGCTTTTCTTCCAGCAGACGATTCCTGTCCGTCTCTTTCCGCTCTGCGTAATCCTCCTGCAGCTGTCTGTTCTGTTCCATGACCTCCCGCTCAAACTCTCTCGCAGAGAGAAGGCCGCAGCCTGCGCCCCGGATAATCATCTGCTCCAGTCCGTCGGAAGTCGCCACCGTCACCCGGTATTTTTTCCCGTTCTCATGCGCAAACCGCTCGATATACGCGTCCGCGGTCTCCGCCTCCTTCGTGTAGACCACATGGATATTGTGATAATCAAAAAACTCTGTCCGGTGTCCCTCCACGCGGTATGCGTCAAACACCGCAATCAGATTACAGCCCCGGATTCCCTGATAATTGCAGAGAATATCCAAAAGCCGTCCTCTTGCACCGTCGATATTTTCTGCGGCAAGGCGCTTTAGCTCCTCCCACGCAAATATGATATTGTACCCGTCCACCAGCAGATATTCCTCTTTCGGCGGCTCTCTGCGTCGGGGCGGCGCGGGCGAAATTTCCGCCGCGGACAGCGCTCTCTCCGCCGCCCGCCTGCGCCCGTACTTTCCCGGCGCGGACTTATCGCGCTTATTAGCATTGTAGGCCTGCGCAAGTATTCTGTCAATCTCTTCCGTTCCCAGGAGAATTTCCCGCTCCGCCGTCCTTTTGTCCGCAGCCGTTTTCTCTTCCGCCGTCCCGTCCGGGCGCGCCTCCTGCCGCGGTTTTGCCATGCAGCTCTCCACATGCATGTATTCCGGCACCATATCCCACGGCACCGCAATCCCTGCCCCGTGCGCACAGAACACGGAACCGGACGGATGTTCCACGTCCCGCTCCGGATCGTAGCCGATCCGTTCGATGACCTCCGCGGCATCATGACACGGCAGATAACCGCCGAAGGAGGTGTGCAGCTGCCCGCGGCCGCGCGTGTAGGTGATCACCTCCCGCTGGTAATTGCGCATCTTTGCCACGGGGGCAATCCCGGTCAGACGCCGCATCCCGCTCTCCGCGCCCCCCGCAGACTGCCGCTCCTCCCCGAAGCCGACGGTCCCGCTCATGCGCTCGACGTCTGTCATCGCGCGTCCCACGGCCTGTTCGGGGACTTCCAGCACAAACGCATAGTACGGTTCGAGCAGCACGGATTCCGCCTGCATCAGTCCCTGCCGGACGGCCCGGTAAGTGGCCTCGCGGAAATCGCCGCCCTCCGTGTGCTTGAGGTGGGCTCGCCCGGTTTTCAGCGTGATTTTCATGTCCGTGACCGCGGACCCCGTCAGCACGCCCGGATGCTCGCACTCGGCCAGATGCGTCAAAACCAGACGCTGCCAGTTGCGGTCCAGCACATCCTCGCTGCAATCCGCCGCAAAGACAAGCCCGCTGCCGGATTCCCCCGGCTCCATCAGAAGATGCACCTCCGCATAGTGGCGCAGCGGCTCGAAATGTCCTACCCCCTCCACCGTATTTCGGATGGTTTCTTTGTAGACGATCGCTCCGTCGCCAAACTCCGCCTCCACCGAAAAACGTTCCCAAATCAGGCTCTTTAACACCTCGAGCTGTATCTCCCCCATCAGCTTTGCCTGAATCTCCTGCAGCTTTTCGTTCCACACGATACAAAGCTCCGGTTCCTCCTCCTCGAGAAGCCGCAGCTTCGGCAGCATCGCCGCCGCGTCCATGTCTGCCGGCAGACAGATCCGATAGGTGAGCACCGGCGCAAGTACCGGCGGCATAGATGATGTCTGCGCCCCGAGACTCTGTCCCGGGCGCGTGTGCCCGAGCCCCGTCACCGCACAGACCTCCCCGGCAGCCGCCTCCTCTGCGGTCTCATATTTTGCACCGGAATAGACGCGTATCTGATTTACTTTCTCTTCCCCGCAGACCGTCTGTTTCACCCGCAGGCTTCCGCCCGTCACTTTCAGGTAAGTCAGACGGTTATTCTGCGCGTCTCTTGCGATTTTAAATACTTTCGCGCCAAACTCGGTCCCGTACTGCGGCAGTCTGGCAAATCGCTCTAAGCCCGCGAGGAAAGCGCCGACGCCGGAAAGCTTTAACGCCGAACCGAAAAAACACGGAAACAGCTTCCGCTCCGCAATCAGCGCGCGGATCATATCCTCCTCCACCGCGCCGCGCGCAAAAAAGGCCTCCATGGCCTCCTCACTGCACACCGCCACATCCTCATAGAACGCGTCATCCGCGAATGTCCCGTCCGCATTTTCCGTAAAATCCACGCAGCCGTCCCCGAACTGCTCCCGTATATTCTGAAGCAGCCGCTCCCGGTCCGCACCGCTCTGGTCCATTTTATTGACGAATAAAAAGACCGGAACACGGTAGCGCGCAAGAAGCCTCCAGAGCGTCCTCGTGTGTCCCTGCACGCCGTCCGCTCCGTTTATGACAAGAATCGCATAGTCTAAAACCTGCAGCGTCCGCTCCGTCTCCGCCGAGAAATCCACATGCCCCGGCGTGTCAAGCAGCGTCAGCCGCAGGCTGCCGAGCGGCATGACGGCCTGCTTGGAGAAAATCGTGATTCCCCGCGCGCGCTCCAGCTCCTCGGTATCCAGAAACGCATCGCCGTTGTCCACCCGGCCCGCCCGGCGTATAGTGCCGCTCACATACAGCATTGCCTCCGACAATGTCGTCTTCCCGGCGTCCACATGGGCAAGGATGCCGACACAGAGGTTGTTTTTATGACTCATAGTCCCAGTCTCCGGTAGCGGTTGATGCAGGCGTAAATCTCCTGCTTACGCACGGCCGCAAGCCCCGTCGGAATATAATTGCCGTCCACCAGAAGAGACATGCCTTTTGCTCCTATTTCCTTCCAGACCTCTTCCACGGCCTGCTGCAGGGTCTTTTTCCCGTCGAACACGCGGCACTGGACGTATTTCATCACAAATCCCAGCATCGCAAGCTGCTCGCTGTCCACCAGCTGCTCCACATAGCGCACGTCAATCGTCTCTTTATTGACTGTAACGGCATCACGTCCCGTCGTTTTCAGCTTAAACCGAGCCTCCTCCCGGAAACTGCGGTCCGGCCGCACGCGGCGGCCGAAATCCGGTTTGTCCGCCGGCGCCGTCTCCTGCTTCGGCAGCGGAAACTCTCCTGCCGCCTGCTTTGCGGCTTCCGTGATCACCACCGGCTCATACTGGTTCATCTGAATGATCCGGTCCGCCGTGTGAAAATAGGACCCCGAACTTCCGGCCACAAGCACGGTGGAAATCCCGTATGCGTCGTAAAGTTCTCTGATACGGTCGATAAACGGGGTGATCGGCTCGTCACTGCGGTTCACCACCCGCTGCATCAGCTCGTCCCGAATCATAAAGTTTGTGGCGCTCGTGTCCTCGTCGATCAGAAACGTTTTTGCGCCCGCCTCCATGGCCTCCACCATGTTTGCGGCCTGGGAGGTGCTTCCGCTCGCATCCTCGGTGCAGAATTTCTTTGTGTCTTTCCCGTTCGGAAGATTATTGATAAACATCGAGATATCGACATTTTTGATGCTCCGCCCGTCCTCGGCCCGCAGCTTGACCGCGGTCTCATCCGTGATGACAAATTCCCTGCCGTCCCCTCTGATATGATTGTACACGCCCAGCTCAAGCGCTTTGAGCAGCGTGGATTTCCCGTGGTAGCCGCCTCCGACAATCAGAGTGACGCCCTTTTTGATCCCCATGCCGGTAATCGCCCCGTGATAGGGCAGCACCATCGAAACCTCGAGTTCTTTCGGCGAGACAAACGGGACGGCCTTTTTCATCGGGCGTCCCGATACCCCGGACTCCCGCGGCAAAATCGCGCCGTTTGCGATAAACGCCACAAGTCCGAACTCCTTTAAATGATCGCGGATATACTGCTGGTCCTCGGCCAGATCCGCGACGGAACCGATGCGCTTTGCATCCGCTGAGTCAAACATAAGCGTCTCGTTCACACAGTCCGGAAGAAAATCAAACAGCATTTTTTCTAATTCTCTTGCGTTGACGGTACGGCCGTTTGCCGGAAATCCGATTTCCATCCGGAGTGTGATCTCCCCGTTCTGCGGGTGGATCTCACAGGCGCTGCGCTCCAGCACTTCCTGCCCGGGACGGCTCACTGACATCAGGCCGCTCTTGCCGGAACCCTTCGCGCGGAACGAATAGTCGTCGACCTTTTTCCCGAATACGCGCAGCAGATAATCCTGCACCGCCAGACGCCTGCATCGCTTCTCCCAGAGATTGCGCGGAAACCCCGCCACATTTCCCCTGATATGGATGCTCACCTTTGACGGCGACGCAAACGGGTCCCCCTGTACATGGTCAATCGAAAGTACATAATTTCCGAATTGATATGCCCCTCTCGTATCCTTGTAAGCCGGATAGCCTTTATGGTCAATACGCCTCAATATTGTCTGTAGTTCATTTGCCTTCTGCATGTTCTTCCTCCCTGGCCTGTTATTTCTCATAGATTCCGTTCTATCTCAGACAGCAGCTCTGCCTTTTTGGTCCCGATCAAAAGCTCTGCGCCGTACCGCGTATACCGCTCGCAGGCGTGCTCAGCCAAAAACAGCGCGGCCGCACCATCCATCGCAAGCTCCGTCACAAACACCACCATCTCCTGCCCGTTTAAAAACGCCCGCTCCATAAAGTCAAAGGCGTATTCCACCGCACCGAGCGTCTCCTGCTCCGACGCCTCAAGCAGATTCAACTGACGCTCAAACGCCGCGCGCTCCGACGCCCTGTCCGCGGTTTCCCCCGCGGCATCTTTTAACGCGGCGTACATCGCATCCGTCCGCTCCCGCTCTGTCGCGGACTTCTTGAAATATCCGCGCAGCCCGTCCAGCAGCAGGTTTACCACGGCAAGCCGCTCGTCGAAGGCCGCCGCATCGATACGGGCATAGACGGCCGGCTTTACCCTGCCGCGCAGAAGCTCCGGAATGCCGTAGTCGTCCCGGTACTTTTGGTATAAATCAAAATAGGCCGCCGCATCCTCGGCCACATCGTCATGATGCACAAATCCGCGGACGACCTCCTCATTCACGGGCAGTCCGAGCTCCTCGTACACGCTCATGAGATTGCTCATATCTTCCCAGCCTCTGGCCGTCACAAACTTCATCCCGTCGACATCCGTCTCCACCCGGTAAAAGTTCTGCGGCCGAAGCTCGAGATAACTCATCACGGCCCCGCAGATTCCCCGCTCCCCGGCGTACTCCTTCCACACCGAAAAGTCCGCCTCCACGGTCATATAGCGGACCCTATCCAGCGTCACCATGTCAAAATCGCGCACCGACTTATTGTATTCGGGCGGATTCCCCGCGGCCACAATCAGCCATCCCTGCGGCGCCGCCTGATTTCCGAACGTCTTGCACTGTAAAAACTGCAGCATCGTAGGCGCCAAAGTCTCCGATACGCAGTTGATTTCGTCGATAAACAGGATTCCTTCCCGCTGTCCTCCGTCACGGATTTTCCGGTATACGCTCGCAATAATCTCGCTCATCGTATACTCCGTCACCGAACAGGCTCTGCCGTCAAACTCCTCCTCTCTGATAAACGGAAGCCCGACCGCACTCTGTCTCGTGTGATGCGTAATCGTGTAGGACACCAGCCCGATTTTCAGCTCCGATGCAATCTGCTCCATAATCTGTGTTTTTCCGATGCCCGGCGGCCCCATCAGGAGCACCGGCCGCTGCCGGACGGCGGGAATCCGGTAGCGGCCTGCGGCATCCTTTGCAAGGTAGGCGCGGACGGTATGCTTAATCTCTTCCTTCGCCTGTTTGATATTCATGTCTGTTTTTTCCTTTCCGCTTTTCGTCAATTTTCAGGATTGATTCAAGTGTCAAACAATCATACGAAAATAACCGCCCCAGCTGCTAATCTGATGCGGTTATAATTATGTCCCAAAAGCCAGAACCTCTGCCTCTCGCGGACGATCGATAATTCAAAAAATGGAGATAGGGGGACTCGAACCCCTGACCTACGCGTTGCGAACGCGTCGCTCTCCCAACTGAGCTATATCCCCATAATGGAAGCAATGGGGCTCGAACCCATGACCTCTCGCGTGTGAGGCGAACGCTCATCCCGGCTGAGCTATGCTTCCGTATGTCGGCAACTGCTGACATAAAAGATTATAACACTGTGGATGAGAATTGCAAGTAAAAAAGATGAAATATTATTATTTTTTATCAAACAGGCCTCCGGCTGCGTCTCCGCGCCGCAGCTCATATGCCGAATCCCGCAGAAACTCCTCCGGCTCCAGCCTAAGCCGCATCGCCCACGGCGGCACCGCTGCGTCGTCATATTCTCCGAGGAATAAAAACGCCGTCTTATAATCCGGCCGCTTCCCGGGATAGATCCCTTTTCCGTCGGTAAAATACAACAGCCCCGAGAGCGCTTTGATCTCCCCTTTCGCAAGCAGCCCGTCCACGTAGGAAAACACCGGGCGAAAATCCGTTCCGCCGCCTCCCGCAAGCCGGAAATCGGCAAGAAAGCCCGCCCACTCCCTCTGCCCGCAGATCACCGTATCCTGCCTCACCGCATCGTCGCTCTGCAAAATACGGATGCGCGCATCCGAAAAAAAACGCTCACTCTGGTTTAAAATGTCGACGGTCTCCCGCAGAAACTGCCGCACAAGCTCGCCGCTCGTGGAGTAGCTCGTGTCGATCGCGATGACAAACTCCCGTATTTTCTTCGTCTCTCTGCTCTCTAAAGGCTCAATCAGCGGCATATTCCCATACAGCCGAAAGCCGTAGGTGTAGCAATTCAGATCAAATTCGTCCAAGTCCGCGGCAAGCTCCTCGCGCAGCACGGAGAATTTCTGCAGAAAATCCCGGTAACTGCGCCGTCCGCGCTCCGCCGCAAGCTGCGCGAAAACCTGCGCCTCCCCCTCCTTTTGCATATCGCCCCGCCGCATGGAAAGCTGCCTGGTCTGCCTTGCGATCCGGTTCCATTTCTTCTGCGCCGCCGAACGGCTCTGCGCCGCCCTGCTCCCCTCCTGCTTCGGCCAGTAGCAGTGGTCGTCGGTGTAGAACTCCGCCGCAAGCCGCTGCAGCTCCTCGGCGGAATCCTCTTTTAACATCCGGTAAATCACCGCGGCGGAAATCCCCTCCCCGCTCTTTTGCAGGCGCTCGTAAAACAGCTGCCTGGTCCAGCTTAAAATGCGCTTCGTGCAGGTCTTGCCCATGGCGTCGATCGTGTACTCCACCGCGATGTCGCAGGCGATCTGCCACCGCGCGCGCTCCCTGTCTGCGCCGATCCACAGGTGCGCAAAAATGCAGTGAAGTACCGTGTGCAGATACGCCCGGTCCAAAAAAGGCGCATTCGTCCGAAACACCCGAAGAACCTGTTCCGGCGAGAAAAAAAGCCGGTCTCCATCCGTCGCAAACGCCTTTACGGCCCGGTCGGGGCAGGGTGCAAGCGCCGTCAGCGCAAGCTCAAAAAAGCGCAGCTCCAGATAAATTTCGTCCCGCACAAACGCGAGAACCTTCTCCGCCGTCTGTGCTTCCCACTCGTCCTGTGTCAGCTGATGTGCCATGTCTCCTCCTCCCGGCAAAAGCCCGCGCGCCGCCTGTCAATCCGGCAGCACGTACCGCTCCCGCACGCTCATTTTCGGGAAATACTGCTCCTTAAGCCGCTGCAGACAGACCGTCCCCTCGGCCCACCCCGCCTTTGCGGCCTGCGCGATACATGCGGTAAGCGCCGCCTGCTCCAAAAGCCCCCGCACGCACAAAAACGCAATCGGCTCCGTCTCCTTCCGCGCAACCGCCTGTCCGAGAAGAATCTCTGCATGCCCGGCAATATAAGTCTCATACAGCCGCTTTGCCGGCTCCGCAAGTCCGACCGGATAACGCAGGCGATTCATCGCCATGACGCACAGCGTCTCCTCGCTCTCTCCGGCGCACGCCTTCGGGAAAATCGTATCATACCGCGCAAAATCGAAGACCTCGCCGCAAAAGCACTGTCTGGCCCGAAATCCTTCGCCCTCAATATTTCTTCCGAAAAGATGTGCCGGCGCGACCTCGTCATAGCTCTCATAATACTCCGGGAAAAGCACTGCCGCCTCCGCCCCGTCCGCCCCCAGAAACGTCACTTCCAAATCCGCGGCTATCTGCCCGAGAATCTGCCGCGCTCCGCTTTTTTCGCCCGCGCCGCACCG
This sequence comes from uncultured Roseburia sp., assembly GCA_910577925.1. GTDB lineage: Bacteria > Bacillota > Clostridia > Lachnospirales > Lachnospiraceae > Roseburia. Next base: position 25,205 of record CAJTOI010000024.1, on the reverse strand, counting down.
CAGGGTCAGACGGTGCAGCTTCCCGCAGTTCATAAACGCATCCCCGCCGAGCTCCGTCATCCGGCCGCCGAGTGTCAGCCCGGCAAGAAAAACACAGTTATAAAAGGCAAAGCCGCCGATTTTTCGGACGGTATCCGGCAGGAAAACAGCCGTCGGATAATCACCGGCCAGCTCCCGCAGCCGCGCCGCACCGACGCAATCCAAACCGGCCGCCTCCCGCGTCATCCGGTATGCTTCCGGCAGATGCGCATCCGCGGCAAAGCAATACGCCCCGATTTCCGTCACCGGTTTTCCCTCTATGAAATCCGGAATATGCACCTCGGGGATCTCTCCGAACGCCCGCAGCAGGCGCACGCCGCCATCCGGTGCGCATTCCCAGTAAAAAGCCATACTCATCCCGCTCACTCCTATCCGCTCTGCTCCTTTTCCGCAAAAACAGCGCCGCATCTTACATAATCCAACGCGTTTGTGCACACACTGACAGCAGCTGCCGTCAGCCGCTCCGCCGCATACAGCCGCACGAAAAATGAAAGAGGTGATTCTATGAAAAAATATATAAAAGGCCTGCTTGTCTGCCTCGCCATCGCGGTACCCTCGTGGTTTCTGGGCATGCTGTTCCCCGTAATCGGCGGCGCGGTCATCGCCATTGCCGCAGGTATGATAACGGCTCCCTTCGTCAAAGGCAGCTCTGCCCTTGCACCCGGAATCCGCTTTGCCTCAAAGAAAATCCTGCAGTGGGCCGTGGTCCTGCTCGGTTTCGGCATGGATCTGTCCGTGGTGCTTGCAACCGGAAAGCAATCCCTTCCGATTCTCCTCTGCACGATCGCAGTCTCCCTGCTCATCGCCTTTCTGCTGCACCGGCTCCTGCGGCTTCCCTCCTCCGTCTCGATTCTCGTCGGTGTCGGCTCCTGCGTCTGCGGCGGCTCCGCCATCGCCGCAACCGCTCCGGTCATCGACGCAAAAGACGAGGAGGTCGCACAGTCCATGTCCGTGATTTTCTTTTTCAATGTACTCGCGGCGCTGATCTTCCCCTGGCTCGGACAGCTGCTGGGATTCGACCGCACCTCGGGCGAGCCTTTCGGCATTTTCGCCGGAACCGCCGTCAACGATACCTCCTCCGTGACCGCAGCCGCCTCTGCTTGGGACGCCATGTGGGGACTCGGCAGCGCCACACTCGATACGGCCGTGACGGTAAAGCTGACGCGGACACTCGTCATCATCCCGATCACCCTGATTTTAGCATGGCGGCGCACCCGAAAGTCTTCCGAAAACGAGGAATCCTGCGTCCGCCTCGGACAGATATTCCCTTTTTTCATTCTGTACTTTATCGCCGCCTCCGTCCTCACTACCGTTCTGATCGGCTTCGGCATCCCTGCCTCCGCTTTTGGGCCGGCAAAGGAACTCTCCAAATTTCTCATTGTACTGGCACTTGCCGCAATCGGACTTGGCGCCGACTTTGCGACGCTTATCCGGACCGGCGGAAAGCCGCTTGTGATGGGCGCCTGCTGCTGGATCGGAATCACCGTCCTCTGCCTGTTTCTGATGCGTGTCACGGGCATCTGGTAAGCGTATCGCGGGCATACGATAAGCGTATCACGGACATCTGCGGTTATACCTGCGTCATTCCTCCGAGCAGGATGCCGCGGTTTGCCTCATAGATTCCCTCAAATTCCGACATCGGCAGCGGATTTTCACCGAGTCCCGCCTCTATCGTATAACCCGGTCTGTCATAAGACTGAATAAACCAGTCCTTATACCCCGCATAGCCGGACGCCGTCGGCGTCGTCTCCACGGCATACCCGCTGACCTCCCCGAAATACAATGCGATCTCATAGGAACGCGCAGGGTTGTAATCCAGATATTTCCAATAGATCACTTCTCCCTGGGTATGATAGGCCAAAATCAGGGCAAAATCGTGGGCTCTCGTAAATTCATAGACGGCCGCACTCTCCGGCGCCGTAAGCGGCGCACTCCCCACGTAATCCCTCGGCGCCGGTGTCGTATACCCCTGCGCGTACTTAATTGCCCGCGCGTTCTCCCAGCCTGCCGGGAACTGGAGATTCAAGTCGACCCCTTCAATATTGGCTTTCCAGCCGAACGGAAATGGGATCTGCGGATACGCCTCCGCGATTTCCCGCGCCTGCCTGTAATAGCTTCCTTCCTGGATCGCTCCGTTCACCAGGTCCACCCCGTCCGGATTTACCATCGGAATCAGATAAAGCGTGTAGTTCCGGTAGAGCTCCTCGACCGAGACACCGTTTATCGTCTCCTTCTGTGCATATGCGTTCCCGTACTCCTCCGCAAACCGCAGCAGTATCGGCGTCGTGATACTTTCATTCGCATGAAAAGAGGCACTGTAGCATACTTCAGTGCCTCCCGTTCCGAGCCTTAAGAAAGGAATCTCCGTTCCCATCACGCTCTTTCCGATGCTTCCTCTCTCGATAGCAGGATAACTCCGGACAAGTGCCTCAATCTCGCTGCTGCAGCGTGCCGAAGTATATGGCATGGTTCCCTCAACAATTCTCTGCGCCATCCATCCCTCACAAAACAGTTTTCCCTATTATTCTATGCAGAAACTGCCGTTAATTTCCTCTATATCGGGGTTCATTTCCCCCCCTTTTGCCAGCACCTTATGTAGAATATCAAGCATTTTCTCTATGTCAATCGGTTTTGCGATATGCCCGTTCATCCCGCATTTTAACGCCTCCTGCTTATCCTTCTCAAACGCGTTCGCCGTCATCGCCAGAATCGGAATGGAAGCCAGCCTGCAGTCTTCGAGTCTGCGGATCTCTCTTGTCGCCTCATAGCCGTTCATCACCGGCATCTGAACATCCATCAGCACCAGTCCGTAATATCCCGGCTTCGACGCTCTTACCATATCCACGGCAATCTGACCGTTTGACGCGATCTCCGGCCGAAATCCCGCATCCTCCAAAATAGCCACGGCAATTTCCTGATTCAGCTCGTTGTCCTCCACCAGCAGAATATGGCCGATATCGGATTTGACTCCTTCCCCTCTATTGTCCTCCCGGACCTCTTCTCCGTCCTTTGCCGTCTGCAGACAGCTCTTTAATTCGGACAGGAACAGCGGCTTGCTGCAAAATGACGTCACACCGGCCGCTTTCGCCGCTTCCTCAATCTCCGACCAGTCATACGAGGTCAGGACAACCATCGTCGGATTTTCTCCCGCTTCCGACCGGATCCGCGCAACCGTTCCGGCCACATCCATATCCGGCAGCCGCCAGTCGATGAGATAGGAGCCGTAGCTCTCGCCGCGCATCGACATTTCACGGATGCGCCGGACTGCTTCCTGCTCCGACGAAGCCCAGTCGGCGCGCATTCCGATTGTCTGAAGCAGATGAGACATATTGTTCTGCGTGTTTAAATCCACATTTACGACCAGTACTCTCCGGTTTACAAGCTCCGGTATCTCTGCGTTCTCCGCGGCAGGGTTTATTCGGAAGGTGACGGAGACAGTGACCTCTGTTCCTGCGCCCTCCTCGCTCTCCACCTCAATCGACCCGTTCATCATGTCGATAATACTTCTGGTGATCGCCATTCCGAGTCCCGTTCCCTGGATCCCGCTCGTCGTCGTATTCTTTTCCCGCTCAAAAGGCTCAAAAATATGCGGGATAAACTCCCTGCTCATACCGATTCCGGTATCCCTTATGCGGAACTCATAATTCGCATAGCCCGCGAGCGCTCCGGCCTTTTCCGTAATCCACAGGCCGATCTCTCCGCCCTCTTTCGTGTACTTGATAGAATTTCCAAGTATATTCAGAAGCACCTGGTTCAGCCGCAACTTATCGCAGTATATCTCTTCGTCAATTACGTCCACCGTATTCATATATAACGTAAGGTTTTTCGCCTGAATATCGGTCTGTACGATGTTCCCGAGTCCGTGCACAATGTCCGAAAGACTGCACAGACTCTCCTCTATCTGCATTTTTCCGCTTTCAATCCGGCTCATATCCAGAACTTCGTTAATCAGTCCGAGCAAATGATTGCCCGACACCATGATTTTCTTAAGATAATCCTCCACCCGCTCTTTATTGTCAATATGAGCAATCGCCAGATTCGTAAAGCCGAATATCGCATTCATCGGCGTGCGTATATCGTGTGACATGTTGGAAAGAAATACACTCTTTGCATTGTTCGCCTGATTGGCCTGCATAAGCGCGTCCTCCAGCAGTTTCCTCCGCTCCATCTCGCGGCGGGTCTCCTCGTCCACATTGCGGAAACCCAAAACAACGCCCGAGCCCTCTCCCTGCTCGTCCGCACCGCGCACGGCTTTCATCTCGTAATACCTCATCTCACCGTCCTGCAGAACGCGGTAATTGATATGGTAAAGCCGCTTTTCCCGAAGCGCTTTTTTCATCGCCTCGAGCGAACAGGTCTGCCGCATCATTTCTCTGTCTTCCTCGTATACCACTTTTTCGATATAGCGCTCCATACGCTCCTGAAAGGAAATCTGTATTCTGTAATCGTTTTGAAAAATGCGGTTGTCGATATCATTTGCACGGATTGTGATGCCCATGCCGGTATCCAGGTTGAAATAGCAGACCAGGCCATAGTCACTGCTCAGCGCCTGCACCAGCTGTGCCTGATATTTCTTGTCTTTCTCCTTCTCAAGCTTCTGCGCGGTACAGTCGAGAAGAAACCGCTGGCAATACAGTTCTCCGTTCTTCTCAAGAACTTTAAAGTTGCCCATCACATACAGAATCTCTCCGCTGTCATGTTCCACCCGATACTCGATATTCACACAATCGCCTTCTTTTTTGAGCATCCGGATGCATTCTCTGAGTCTCGGCTTATCCTCGTCCATAACGGAAGACGCGATCATGTCAAATCCCGAGTCGATCAGTTCCTCTCTGGACCGATATCCCAGTATCCGAAGCGCCATCTCATTCACCTGAATAATGCGCTTGCCGTCCATGGAATGACAGATGATTCCGCAGTCTATGGTATTAAAAATCTTCTCGAGCATATGGCTCTTCTGGATCAGTTCCTGCTCATACGCCCGCTCCTGCGTCACATCAATCCCGACGCCGACGGTTCCCATAACGCTTCCGTCCCAATCGTACAGCGGCGATTTGTAGGTCGTCATCAGCTTTAACCCATCCCCGGTCTTCACCGACTCCTCCGACACGCAGGTCTCTTTTATCCGCATGACCTCCAGATCCGACTCCATACAGTCGGTTCCGGCTTCCTCCGGAGTCACATCCCAGATATAATAATGATCCCGTCCCTCCACCTGCCGCTTTGTTTTATTGACCGTTTTGCAGAAACTGTCATTTACTTTCCTGTGGATTCCCTCTTTGTCTTTATACCAGATCAGATTGGGGATGCTGTTGATTGTCGCCTCGAGATACTGGCTGGTCTGCCACTGTTCCAGCTCCTGCCTGCAGCGCTGCTGCCACCGCAGAAAGCGAAACCGGACCTCTTCCTCCGTCATCGGAAGCGTCCAGATATCCCCTATCCTCTCCAGGCATCCGGAAAGCTGCGGAAACTGCGCTTTGTCTGCCAGCAGAATAATCCGGCTTTTCTCCCCTTTGCCCGTCTTTAGTATGCGCGTTGCCTCCGCCGCATCCATCTCCTGTAAATTGAGAAAAATCACATCCGCCTTTGCATTCAGTGCTCCTTCAAACGTGCCGCCTTCCGAAAACACATGGGTAAAATGCGCAAGCGGGGGCATGTCCTTTACAATCTCAAATATCTTACACCGATGGCCCGTCAAATAAAAGTGCAAATGACAATGGTACATAGCTGTGTACCCCCTATCGCTTATCCTCTATTACCATACACTTTACCACAATCCGGTAATTTCAGCAATGTTTTTCCGACACAGAAGTTTTCCGAAATACACAAAACCCATAAAATTAGTCGTACAAATCTTCTGTTTCTACTTGCAAGATAATATGATCCTCTGTAAGATAGAAGTAGTTCATTATCTGCATCAAAGGAGGCAATTATTTTGGGGAAAAATTACAACGCTACGGAAACACACAAGGGCAACATCATCGTAGGACAGTCCGGCGGTCCTACGTCCGTCATCAATTCCAGTCTCGCCGGTGTGTACAAGACCGCTAAGGAGCGCGGATTTCATACCGTATACGGCATGCTGCACGGAATCGAAGGATTTCTGGACGAGAAATATGTGGATCTCTCCACACAGATTCACTCCGACATGGATATCGAGCTGTTAAAGAGAACTCCGTCCGCATTCTTAGGTTCCTGCCGCTTCAAGCTCCCGGAAATCCACGAAAACCCGGAAATCTACGAAAAGATTTTTTCCATATTGGATAAATTAGACATCGAAGCTTTTATCTACATCGGCGGAAACGACTCGATGGACACGATCAAAAAGCTCTCGGATTTCGCCATCGTCAAGGGACACCACCAGAAGTTCCTCGGCGTTCCGAAGACCATCGACAACGACCTTGCCCTGACCGACCACACGCCGGGCTTCGGCAGCGCGGCAAAATATATCGCCGCCTCCACCAAAGAGGTGATCCGCGACGCCCTCGGGCTGACCTACAACAAAAAGACGATCACCATCTTAGAAGTGATGGGCCGCAATGCCGGCTGGCTGACCGGAGCTACCGCTCTCGCCAAGACCGAAGACTGCGACGGACCGGATTTGATCTACCTCCCCGAGGTTACGTTTGATATCGATCATTTTAAGGCAAAAGTAACCGAGCTGCTCAAAGAAAAAGATTCTATCGTTATCGCCGTCTCCGAGGGAATCAAACTGTCCGACGGCCGCTATGTCTGCGAGCTGTCCGGCGGCGCAGACTATGTGGACGCGTTCGGTCACAAACAGCTGCAGGGCACCGCGGCGTATCTGGCCGGCTTCCTCGGGGCGGAGCTCGGCTGCAAGACGAGGAGCATCGAGTTTTCCACGCTCCAGAGGAGCGCATCTCACATGGCCTCCCGCGTCGATATCAACGAGGCCTTTATGGTGGGCGGCGCGGCTGTCAAAGCTGCCGACGAGGGCGACACCGGGAAGATGGTAGTCATCGACCGCATCGCCGACGATCCCTACATGAGCTCGGCCGGCATCTACGATGTGCACCGCATTGCAAACAACGAAAAGCTCGTCCCCAGAGAGTGGGTCAACGACGAGGGCAATTATATCACCGACGAATTTATCAATTACATCGAACCGCTGATTCAGGGCGATTATCAGCCTTTTATGGTAAACGGTCTGCCGCAGCATCTCGTTCTCAATCAGAAATAATACTTCAACATACAAAAACCCGGATAGAATCCTTTGATCTGCGGATTCTATCCGGGTTTTTATCTTTTGACAAATCTGCCGTTTACGGCTCTTTGTTCCGTCTCTTTTTCACATATATCCTAGCCGCGGGAATCTTTCAGACGAAAAACGCCGATCAGTTCTTTCAGCAGGCCGGACTGAGACGACAGCTCCTCGCTGGCCGACGCACACTCCTCGCTGGTCGCCGAGTTGTTCTCCACCACCGCAGAAATCTGCTCCACGCCGGTCGCCACCTGTTCCATAGCCACCGTCTGTGTTTCCACCGCGTCTACGACCTGTTCCATCTTGACCATCACGCTGTCGGTCAATTCTCCCGTCCGCTCCAGCGCCTCGGTAACCTTGTTCACTACCTTTGCGCCTTCCGTGATGCTGCCGACCGATCTTTCAATTAACTCCTTCGTAGCCTTGGCAGCCTCATCCGATTTCGATGCCAGGCTGCTGATCTCATCAGCCACAACGGCAAATCCTTTGCCGGCGGAACCGGCTCTGGCCGCTTCCACAGCCGCATTAAGCGAAAGAATGTTAATCTGAAACGCAATATTTTCGATTGTCGCAATAATGGTGCTGATCTGCTTGGAATCGTTGGAAATATTCTCCATGGACACATTCAGCTCTTTGACATTGTCCATGCTGACTCCCATCTGTGCCCCGGCCTGATTGACATACCCGCTGACTTCCTCCGCGATAGCCGCAGTCTGCTTTGCGCCCTCCGAAATATCCGTAATCGTGGTCGAAATTTCAGTGACGGCACTGGCCTGCTCGGTAGCACCCTGAGCCAACGTCTGCGCGCTGGCCGATACCTGCTCCGATCCGTCCGACACGTGTGCGGCGCTGGCCGCAATCTGTCCCATTGTGTGATTTAATGCGCCTAAAATACTGTCCAACGACTTTTTGATCGTCTGGAAATCGCCCATATAATCCTGCTTTACATCTTTTGTGAGATCCCCGTCTGCAATCGCCCCCAGCACATCAGAGATTTCTCCTATGTAAGAGCGGAGACGACTGATGGTATCCTCAAAAATCTCCCCAAGTATGCCGATTTCATCGTTCGAGCGGATACCGATGGAAACTTCCGCCCCGTCGGCAAGCCCAAGCTCGCCCTTTTCCATCTGCATGGCAATCTCGGTGATTTTTCCGAGCGGCGTAGATACTCTCTTTTTCAGATAAAAGGTTAAGAAAATAATGCACACGATAATCACAGCCACACTGATCACCGTGGAGTAATTGATGATTTTGGCGGTCTCCGCCTCCGCTTCCGCCATTGATATCCCGGCAAAAATCAAACCGTTAATCTGGCCGTCCGCACCCTTTGTCGGCACATAAGAGCACAGATAGGGCTCTCCTAAGATATTTGCCTCACCCACATAAGACTGCCCCTGCTTGAGTACGATGTCGCACAGATTTGCATCAAGCTTCGTTCCGACCACCCGCTCACCGTTGTGAGTTACCGTACTGTAAGCTCTTGTGTCTCCCTCAAAAATTGTGAATTCACAGCCCATATGCGCTTTCAATTCATCCAGCGCCTGATTGATATCTTCCTCTTCCGCCAACCAGTCCAATTCATACTCCAGCAGATTGGTACCGCTTGTGCAGATGTTCTTCTGCATCCCTTTAATCTGAGCGCTATACATAATCACACAGGTCGCCACGGCCAAAACGACGGAGATCGCCTGCATAATCACTACAACATTGCCGATTTTCCGTCCGATACGCATGTACTTTCTGTTTTTTCTGTCTTCAACCAACTGTCCCATAACACGCTTTCTCCATTTTCTGAATCATAACATTGAGTAACGCAACAGGGAAGGAAGTCTGGAACCAAACTTCCTTCCCTGTATCTACATCGCGTCTTAGTACTTACCGAAATCTCCGTCGAGCGAGATAATCTGCTCATTGTCGTTGTAACTGGGGCTTGTATTCTCCACAAAGGAAGTGCTGCTCTGTCCCAAAGCTACTACCTTGTACTGTCCGATCAAGCTCTTTAATGTCAGAGCCTGGTTGGAAAGCTCCTCGCTGGCCGCTGCACACTGCTCGCTGGTCGCCGCATTGGTCTGTACCACGGTAGATACCTGTGAAATCGCCTGGTCAATCTGAGAAATTGCCGTTGCCTGATCATTCGAGGACGCTGTGATGCTGCCGATCAGGTCTACAATCTCGTCGATGGACTTCACAATCTCATCGAGTGATTTAGCGGTCGCTTCCGCAATCTTCGTACCGTTTGCAACCTTGTTAATCGAATCCTCGATCATATCCGCAGTCTCACCTGCTGCGGATGCGCTCTTGGCAGCAAGGTTTCTTACTTCCTCGGCTACAACCGCAAAGCCCTTGCCGTGTACGCCGGCTCTTGCAGCCTCAACAGCCGCATTGAGCGCTAAAATATTGGTCTGGAATGAAATATCGTCAATCGTCTTAATAATCTTGGAAATCGTCTCCGAAGACTGGTTGATGCTGTCCATAGCGTCAATCATCGACTTCATCTGATCATTTCCGGCTGCCGCCATCTCTTTGATGTTGTTTACCAGCGCGCTCGCATGGCTCGCCTCTGTCGCGTTATCCTTGGTACGCTGTGTCACTTCGTCCATAGAAGCGGTTACCTGCTGGATTGCGCTTGCCTGCTCGGTAGAACCCTGTGCAAGCGCCTGGCTCGCATTTGCCACCTGCTCGGAACCGATGGTGATCTGTGCACTTGCCTCTTTGACATTATTAAGGGTCGCATTCTCATCCAAAACAAGCTTCTGCAGCGCCTTTCCGAGGACATCCCGGTCGCTTCTCGGTTTTACTTCCACCGTGAAATCGCCCTTTGCGATCTCGTCCGCAATCTTTACCTGCTCTTTGATTCCCTCTGCCATAATCGCAAATTTATCCATCAAATCACCGAGGTCATCGTCGTGAACCTTTCTGCAGTCCACATCCACATCGCCGAGTGCAAGCTTCTCTGCAGCCACAGACAGCATCCGAACCGGAATCGTAATCGATTTGATCAGAACAATCGCATACGCAATCGTAATCACACCTGCAATTGCGGATACCACAACCAGAATAACAATCATGCCGGTGCACTGCTGCTCAACCTTGTCATTATTCTGCGCGGCTTCATTCTCCATCAATGCCAGCAAATCTGCCAGTTCCGACTCGGCAGTACTTGCGAGCGTACGTCCGTTGCCCATGAGCTCATTGATCGCCTGGTCTACCTTACCGCTTTCCGCCATCTGGATATAGGTGTCGTTCGCGGTAATCCACTCTTCTATGGTGCCCTCCAGGGTCTGATATGAGCTGCGGATTTCCGGCGAGAAAACGTCAAGCTTCTCCTCAAACTTCTCCAGATAATCTCTTGTGTTCGCCTCGTATTTCTGAACAAGCTCCTTCTGCTCCGACAGGGTCGCCGGATCTTTGTAGTACACAAACAGAATGTTGCGCACATGCACTTTGATGTTGCAGAAATTGCTGAACGCCTGGCTCAGGTGATACTCGCCCATCGCATAGTTGTTGTAGCGGTTGGTGCGCACCTGATTAATGTTTCTTGAGGACCAGATACCGACACCTGCGATAATGCACATCAACGTCAGCATAATCGCACTGAACATGGTAATTTTTCCCCTGACGTTCATGTCATTAATTGAAAATCTTTTCTTTTTCATCATACATTCTCCTTTTTATGATTCTTCTTCCTCTTGTACATTTTCAAACATCTTAAAATCATCCTGATGAATTAATTTCTCCGGATCAAGAAGAAGCTTTACACATGATTCTGTCCGCGCAAGTCCGTACACATACTTGCTGTGTTCATTCTCCCTGCCGCTGATCGTAGGAGGCGGAATGATATCATCGTCTTTTATGGTATCCACTTCCGCCAGCTTTTCTACGATAAGCCCCACCACCGTCGACTTTACGTCAATCACGATAATGCAGGTCCGATCCGTATACTCTGCCGGCTCCATCAAAAATCTTGTCCGAACATCTATGACCGGAATAATCTTGCCTCGAAGATTTATCAATCCCTTAATATAATTTTCCGCCTCGGGAATCGGCGTAATCGGCTGCATGGCGATAATCTCACTCACATAGCTGATACTGATTCCGAAACATTCCTTTCCCGTCTGGAAAGTCATGTATTTCCCTTTTTGGGTATCCTCCTCCAGTAATTCTTCTTCTTTTAATTCTTCTGCCATGCACTATCTCCTTTCCCCGTCCAGCATCAATCCCGCAATATCGAGAATCAGCGCAATGCTGCCGTCTCCAAGCTGTGTACAGCCAGAAAGCCCCTTTACCTTCTTCACATAAGGAGGAATCGGCTTAACTACAATCTCCTGCTCCTGAAGCAGACTGTCAATCAAAACGCAGATCTGCTCGCCTTCATGCTCTAATACAACCACGACCCCTTCGTCTATCTTACTCCGCGAATCGGGCAGATGGTATCTTTCGTTCAGGCGGATAAACGGGTAGCACTCTCCCCGCAGAACGAGATATTCCTCGCCGCCCGGTTCCTGTATCAGCGCATCCTCTCCCACTCTCACAAACTCCTTTATGGAAGCGGTCTCGATCACGAAAGACGAATTTCCTACTTTCACTACGATTCCGTTGATAATCGCCAGCGTCAGCGGGATAATCAAAGTCATCTCCGAGCCTTCGCCCTCGACACTGTCCACATCAAGCCTTCCGCCGATCTCCTGAATATTCTTGACAACCACATCCATGCCGACGCCGCGCCCCGAATACTCGGTCACCTGCTCCTTGGTCGAAAAGCCCGGCAGTGTGATAAACCGGAAAATTTCCTTCTCCGTGAAATCATTGATCGTCTTGCTGCCGTCAACCAGTCCGTTCTCGTATGCTTTATTAAACAGTTTTTCTTTGTTCAGGCCCTTTCCGTCATCCTTTACGCTGACATAAACCTTTCCGCCCTCGTTCTTCGCTTCCAGGATAATCTTTCCTTTCGGCGACTTGCCGAGCTTCGTGCGGTCCGCAGGGTTTTCCTCGATTCCGTGGTCCACGGAATTACGCACCAGATGCATCAGCGGATCCGATATATGCTCAATGATGTTTTTATCTACCTCGGTATTCTCACCGATTACCTCCAGCTCGATATCCTTGCCGAGCTTGCGCGACACGTCAAATACAATACGGCGCATCTTCTGGAAGGTATTGGTCAGCGGCATCATACGCATCGACATGATAACTTCCTGAAGCTCCGTCGTATTCTTCGCAAGCTGCGCCGCCGCTTTCTGGAAATTGGTAAGATCCAGTCCCGGCACCTTTAAGTCCGGATTCTGCAGCACCGTCGCCTCCGCGATCACAAGCTCTCCGATCAAATCCATCAGCGCATCCATTTTCTCGATATTCACACTGATGATCGTCTGCTGTTTCGGCTGATTCTTTGCAAGCGTCTTGCCCTTTCCGGCTTCCTTCGCCTTCACGACATAATCGCCGGGCGCCGGCGCCGCTTTCTTCTCCGGCTCGGCCGCTTTCTTCTCCCCGAGGTCGATCACAGCCTGCGCGTCTTCTCTGCCGAGCTCCGCGAGCCGCTTTCCGAACTCCTCCGCGGTAATCTCATCGATATCAATCTGCTCCGCCTCGGAATTGTCAACAAGATTTATGACATCTTCCTTTGTGCTCTTTGTCTGCAGCAGCATATAAAAGCCCTCTGCAAGAATGACATCACCGCTCGCCTCATTCGAGAGAATATCTTCCGGTGTATAGAGCAGATCCTCCGCCACCCCTTTGAGCGCATAGGTTGCGGAATAAGCGCGGATATTGCTCATCTGCGTATCGTTTTTGTAATGGATGATAATCTTATAGAAATGACTGTCATCCTCCGCTACCGGCGCGATGTAAAACTGAGTGGGCTCCTCGTGTTTGTTTGCCTGCGGAAGCCGGATTCCCTGCTTCTTGATCTCGCCTTTAATGCTGCTTAAGAACTCATCCAAGTCCTCTACAAGCTCGCTCTCGTCTCCGTCCGACGCCTCTCCGTTCTTGATTTTGTCGAGCTCGCCCGTGATAAAATCAGAAACGGCAAGCACTTTGTCCACCAGTTCCAGATGCGGTACATCTTCCGGATGAGATTCTCTCAGATAGTAGAACACATCCTCCAGCTTGTGGGAAGCTTTGGTGATATTTTCATACATCAAAACTCCCGATGACCCCTTAATGGTGTGCATTATGCGGAAGATTTCATTGATATCGGTATCGTCGAAGCAGTCTGCGTCTTGTTTCTCTAATATAATGCCTTCGAGTTTTTCCAAAAGCTGATCGCTTTCATACAAAAACACGGAAAGCATGCTGTCTGTATTAAATTCTTCTGCCATACTTCCTCCATTCCCAAGAATTTCTATTCTGCTTTCTTAATCAGCTCCAGCTTCTCCAATATCTTTTCAAACTTTTCCATATCTATTGGTTTTCCTGCATAGGCCTCGCAGCCCAGCTCAAACGCCATTTTCACATTTCGCTCATCGTTTAGCGCGGTCGTCATAATGACTTTAATCCGCTTCTCCTTCGGTATACCCTTCTGCTCCTCGATTCCGCGAATCGCCTTTAAGACCTGATAGCCATCCATGACAGGCATCATGACATCGAGACACGCCAAATCGTAGGGCTCTCCGTCCTCAAGCGCCATCATAAAGGCATCCACTGCCTCTTCACCATCCACCATCACATCGCACTCCCCGTAACGTGACAGCTGTTTGTCCATAAACTTCCGGCTGGCGAAATCATCCTCTGCCAATAAAATTTTCATTGGTGCCTTTCTCCTTTCCTTTATATAACATCATCTATTTGCTCAACAGGCTGTATACCTTTCCTGCTATCGCCGTCACTGCCAGGCGGTGCTGCACGGCCCCCAAATCATAGGCAACCTTCGGCATTCCGTAAACCACACAGGTGGCCTCGTCCTGTCCGATCGTCTGCGCACCGGCATTCCGCATCTCCAAAAGCCCTCTGGCTCCGTCACCGCCCATGCCGGTCAGAATCACACCGATTGCGTTCTTTCCCACGGCCTTTGCAACCGAACTAAACAGCACATCCACAGACGGGCAGTGACCGTTGACCCTGTCCGTTCCGCTGCACTCCACCTGATAGAATCCCCCGACCTTGACAAGCCTCATATGCCTGTCGCCGGGCGCGATCAGCACCTGTCCCGGCAGTACCCTGTCGCCGGTCTGCGCCTCCTTCACGGCCACCTCACACTGGTTGTTCAGACGGTCCGCATACATTTGCGTAAAACCGGGCGGCATATGCTGTGTAATCACGACTCCCGGAATATCCCGGTGAAATCGCTTTACCACCTCAAACGTGGCCTCGGTACCTCCGGTAGACGCACCGATTGCGACCACACGGCTCTGATCGGTATTGATATGCTGCAATACCGTACCGGTATCCACACGTTTAAGCTTCCCGACCTTCGCCGTGGAAGCAATTTTTACCTTTGCGGCAAGTTCCTGTGTCAAAAACACATTGAGCTGCGCCGCATTCAGATTATCCGGCTTGCTGACGAAATCGACGGCCCCCGCCTCGAGGGCATCGAATACCTTATCGCTCAGCGCGCTTATCATCACGACCGGAAGCGGATACTGCGGCATCAGCCTCCGCAGGAACTCGATCCCGCTCATTCTCGGGAGCTCCACATCCAGCGTCATCACATCCGGCTTATATTTTACAATCGCATCCCTGGCCGCATAGGCATCCTCCGCCTGCGCAACCACCTCGATGTTCGGGTCTGCGTTCAACCCTTTCACCAGCATCGTTCGGAACATCATGGAGTCATCCACAACTAACACTCTGATCGGTCTCATAGTTTAAGTCCCCTGCTTTCTATAGATTGATGGCTGTATGTATTGAAATTGTGTTTTCCGCCGGTCAAGACTCTCTGTGGTACCGATAAACAGGTATCCTCCCGGCTCCATGGCTTCGTATATTTTCCGGATCAGTTCGTATTTTGTATCATCTTCAAAATAAATCATCACATTGCGCAGAAAAACAATATGAAACCGTCTCTTAAACGGAAACGGATTCATCAGATTAAACTGCCTGAAAATTACTTCTTTTTTCAGTTCGTCTGTCACCTTGTATTCTTCCGCATTGAGCGCCTTAAAGTATCGCTGCTTCCATTTCGACGGAAGAGGTTCGATCGCCTCTTTCAGATAGACTCCTTTCGTGGCATGCTGCAAGACCCGTGTGGACACGTCGGTCGCAAGAACTTTGGTATCCCACTGCGCATGCTCCACCCCGAAATAATCCATCAGCACCATCGCAAGCGTGTACGGCTCCTCCCCGGTGGACGATGCGCCGGACCAGACCCGCAGATCCCTGTCTCTCCCCGCTTTCACCTTCGCCCACGGAAGCACCACACTCGTCAGATAATCGAAATGCTCGCTCTCCCTCATGAAATATGTATGGTTCGTTGTAAGTACATTAATCAGATCTGTCGCCGCGGCACTGTTCGGCTCCGACTCAACCTTTGCCATATACTCGTCATAGTTTGCATATCCGTTCCTGGCCAGATAATTTTCCAGCCTTCCGCCCACCAATATGCGCTTCTTGCTCAGGTCTATGCCGTACTTACTTTTTACATATACTACAATACGGTTAAATTCGCTGTCTGTAATCATACCTGCCTCCTCAGGCAACAAAGTCAGTTTTTGCATATTTATTGCAAAAAACTTAGTACTATGATAAAACTTTTGCTTTTTTTTGTCAATCTTTTGTCCGTCTCATTTGTGACTTTTTCCCTATTCCCCGAAACGTCAGTCTCTCTTCATTTGTCGCCATATTTTATTGAAAACTTTTACCAGATCCGGGTCATACCAGCTTCCGCTCATTTCGTTGATATACGCAATGCTATCCTCCACGGAAACCGCATCACTCCCCCGTATCAGATGATCAAAATCATTTGCGAGCGCGGTGATCCGCGCCTCGAGCGGTATCTCCGTTCCTTTGAGGGCCGGATATCCCGTCCCGTCCCAGTGGGCATGATGACATTCGGCTATTCTTAATGCCATCGCAATAAAGCGGCCGGTTCCCTGTCCCGCACAGATTTCTTTTAACATTGCCGCCCCTTCTCTCGCGCAGTCTTTTTTGTATTCCATGCTGCGCGCTTTGGGATTCGGCGGCTCCGTGCAGTCGTCTCCCGGCAGTATAAAGCTTCCGATGTCATGTATCTGCGCCGCGATCTCGATGGTCTCGACAAATTCGTCATTGATCGCGTTCTCGTATGCCGGGAGCAGCTGAAGCCCCTGCGCGAGAAATCCGCAGTTGTAGCCGACGTCCCGCAGGTGATTTCCCATATGGGATTTCCGTTTCTGCATCAGTTTTGAAAGTGCCAGCAGCACGTTTCTCTGCTCACGCTCTATCTGCTCCTGCTGCGATTCGACCAGCTTGTGCATCATCCGGTTATAATCTTCCATCTCCTGCTTGAGCCGGTAGCTGTTCAGCTGGTTGTTCACCCGCATGATAACCTCAACCTCGTCAAACGGCTTCGGAATAAAGTCCACTGCGCCTGCGAGGAATGCCTGCTTTTTCTCCTCGCTGGTGTCTAACACCGTGATAAAAATAAAGGGAATGTCCCTTGTCTCGGGATTGCTCTTTAGCATTCCGCAAAATTCCAGTCCACCCACTTCAGGCATCGACATATCCGACAGTATCAGCGACGGCTTCGTCTCTTTCATCAGCTCGATCGCTTCCCGTACGCTCACGGCACACAGCGTCCGATAACCCTCATGTGAAATGATGTTGTCGAGTATCTCCACATTCATACTGATATCATCCACAATCAAAATCACAGGTGTTTCTCTTTTTGCATATCCCGGATCCATAGCATTCTTCTCCTCTCTATAATTCACCGATTCTCTCTGCAAGCGCTTTCTTTACGTTTTCGTAGGCACTGATACTCTTTTCGTGATTGCTCTTGCGGATTGCCATCTCCATCCGAAGCACCTGCCGCCGCATATCGTCATCGCTGTTTTTCACCAGATCCTTTATGGTGGACGCAAGCATTTCCGCCTTATCCCATGTACCGAGTTCTATGGAAAGCACAAGCTTTTCCATGCGTTTTTTCAGTTCTTCCCGGTTCGCGTCCTCCCCGAACACCGTATAGCTGTCCATATCTTCCTCCGGCGCTTTCTTCATAAAGTCAGACCAGATATCGTAGGCCGCCGTGTGGTTTTCCTCCACGTTCTGGTTCGTCCGAAGCTTCACGGAAAAAGAAAACGTGCTTCCCTTTCCCTTCACGCTCTCCACCCGGATATCCCCCCGCATCAGCTCTACGAGCTGCTTTGTCACGGCAAGCCCAAGGCCGGTTCCGCCAAACCGTCTCGTGATCGTCGCATCCGCCTGAGAAAAGGGCTGGAACAGCCGGTCCTGCTCCTCCGGCGAGATACCGATGCCGCTGTCTTTGACCATAAAAAACAGCTCCACCTCATCCTCAACCTGCTTCGTCTTGCTGGCCACAAGACCCACATACCCGATCGAGGTAAACTTGATGGCATTTGAGAGCAGATTATTTAAAATCTGTACGAGACGCAGCTCATCCCCGATCACAAGCTGCGGAATCCTGTTATCCATATTCACGTTCAGGTGCAGCTCCTTTTTATTGAGTTCCGCACTGTGCGTCTCAACCACCTGCTCCATCATCTTATAAAAGTCAAACTCTTTTTCGTCGAGGGTAAACTTGCCCGTCTCCAGCTTCGCACTGTCTAAGATATTATTGATAATCGACGACATATTCCTGCAGCAGTAAAGTATGGTTTCCAGCGTCTTTCTATGCTCGTCACTCTCCGTCTCCGAAAGGAGTGCCGTCGCGTGTCCGCTGATTCCGTTTACCGGCGTCCGCAGCTCATGCGTCACATTCGCGATAAATTCACTTCTCGCCTTCTGATTCTCAGCCTCTTCTTTTTTGAGCTTAATCATCCGCGTGTTCATATCTCTCCGCTCGGTGATATCCTCCGCAAGAAGAAGAAACGTCCCCGCCTCTTCCCCCGGAAATACGCGGATTCCCACCGGAAAACAAGAGCTGTTCTTGCGGTATATCGCAGTCTCGGATTTGTCTCTCAGGCGCGTCCCGTCGAACGCTTCCCCCTCCCGAAACTCCTGCCGGAACAGCTGCATCAAACTCGCAGCCGTCAATTCTTCCTTCTTGTATTCCAGTTTATCGGCAGCTGTCTGATTGCCAAAAAGAATCTCTCCCTGCTCGTTAAAAACGAAAACCAATTCTATGGTCTCCTCCGCAATCCGGGAATTTAACCATCCAATCTCCATAGCTTCCTTTCCGTGCGTCTCCACACGCACCTCTCACGCGCAGATCGCTGTCCCGGTCTGTCATTTGTTGGCGCTGATAATGTCGTAAAAGCGCTGATAAACCTCCTGCAGCGTTCCCCACGCCGCCTCGGCGCGCGCCACATCCACTTCCTCGTTTTTCTTGTTCCGCAGCTCCTCCACAAGGTCCGAGGTCGTCTTCTGCACCGGATCCAGTCCCAGGTTTGCGGCTACGCCTTTTAACGTGTGGGCGTTTCGATACGCCTCCTCGTAATCTTTGTCCGCCATATTTACTTTCAGGTTGTCGAAATTCGGATTGTCCAGCAGCTTTTTCAAAAACTTCTCATACATTGCCTCATTTCCCATGAAGCGCCGAACCGTCGTCTCCACATCTGCTCCCGCCTCTTTTAACGCACTTTTAAAAGCCTCATCCATCTCTTTACTCTCCTCTCCTGACTGTCTGTCAATGCCGCTCTCATCGAATAGGAAAAAGGCTGCAAAACAATCGATACCTGTTCTCCAGCCTTCCTTGCATACATTCCTCAAGTGTAGTTAAACATCTTAATTACTTCTACGATGTTGAAGAAGTCCTCTTTCGCAAGTTCAAAGCACTTTATCACATCCGGCGAGAACTGTCCGCATTCTCCGTTCAGAATCATTTCATATGCAATCGCATTGCTATATGCAGTTTTATAAACTCTGTCACTCACCAATGCGTCATACACATCCGCAATCGACACAATCTGCGCGCTGATCGGAATTTGATCTCCCACCAGATGATCCGGATATCCGTTTCCGTCCCATCTCTCATGATGATAACGGCAGATATCATAACAATACTGATAAAAATCGTCAGCATAAGATCTCTTGCAGGATTCGAGAATGCCGCATCCGATTGTGGTGTGGGTCTTCATAATCTCGAACTCCTCCGAAGTCAGTCTTCCCGGTTTCAAAAGAATCGCATCGGCGATTCCGATTTTGCCGATATCATGCAGTGCCGACGCTCTGGCAATCTGATCGATATCTTCCTGTGTCAGCCCGTACTGCGGGAAATATTTCGCCAGATACTTGAGAAGAATCCTGGTAAAATATTTGATGCGCTTAACGTGGTCCCCGGTCTCCACATTTCGGAACTCCACAACCGTACTTAAGGCATCAATCATAAATTCGTTGCCTTCTTTCAGCTTCTTCACCTGCTGACGGATCGTCTCTTCCTGCTCTTTGAGCCGACGCTCCATATTGCGCTTGTTCTGATACAGTTCAATAATATTATTCGCGCGCCGCGTAATCACATTCGGTTCGAAAGGCTTGTGCATAACATCCGCGATGCCGTACTGATACGCTTTCTCTTCGCTCTCCTGCGGCGTCATGCTGGTAATAAGTATCACCGGTATCTTCTCTAAGAGCGCCTTCTCCTTCATATAATCAAGCACCCGGAATCCGTCCATAACCGGCATAACAACATCCAGCAGAATCAGCGCGAGATCCTCGCATTTCTCGATCTGCCTGATTGCCTTCTCTCCGTCCGATGCCTCAAGCACCTCATAATCATGCTTGAACATCATACTAAGTATCGCTCTGTTGACTTCCTCGTCATCCACAATCAATAATTGCTGTTTGTCCATGTTCCCTCCTGTAATCCAATACATTCGGACAGGCGTCCCAATGATTCTCCTCCATATATTTCGTAACAAGAAACACAATTCATTATACTTTATTTTAAAAAAAAGTCAACTGAATGCGGTTCCGCCTGCCGCTGCTGCGCCCGCAGCATGCTACTGTTTTTATTATATTCCATAACGCAGTGCCGGCACAACTCTTTTCGGCAATTGAAAACGCTTTTTCCGACACGGCTTCACGGAACAACCTTTACTTCCGCGCCGTCCGCAAGCGGAGCGTCCGCACCCGCGGCATAGATCCAGGTATCGTCATAGATCCCCCGCACCGTGACGGTCCCCTCTTTCTCGTCCCGCGCCTGCACCGTCACGAGAACGGCTTTCACCAGATACTTTGACCCGAATCGTTCCTGTTTTTCCTCAATGCAGTAGACGCAGGTCCCCTGCGGGCCCGCATACAACGCCTCCTGCGGCAGAACAAATCCGCCGTCCCCCCAGTACGCCTCCGCCGTCCGCACCCGCGGCAGCATACGCCAGTAGATAAGCTGCGCCGCGATCGTACAGACCGCAAGCACCAGTCCCAGCCCGCAGGCGAGTGCCTTTGCCAGACGCTTTTCCCGACTCATTTTCCGCCGCCTCCCTTCCTTGTATTTTCAAAAACAGAATCCGTCCCCAAGACTCCGGCAGGCTTCCGCTATTTCTCCAGCAGAAGTCCGCCTCCCTGCACGAGCTCCTCTCTGAAATAGAGCAGCAAAAGCACCGCCGGGAGCATGGACAGCAGCCCGCTGTGGAAGCTGAGGGAGAAGCCCTCTCTGCCCAGCGAGGCGAGAAACACGCTCAGCGGATATTTCGACGCGTCTCGCAGAAATACCATCGGCTGTTCCGCCATATTCCACGCGTCCACGAACGTCAGAAGAAGGACGCTTGCGGCCCCGCTGCGCCCGGCGGGCACCATAATTTTCCAGAGCAACGTCCACACCCCCGCTCCGTCGATCCGCGCGGCATCCATCAATTCGTCCGGCACGCTCCGGAAGGTCATCCACATAACGACCGTCCCAAACGGTGAAAACACCGCTGGCAGAATCAGCGCCCACACGGTGTCAAGCAATTCCATCCAATCCAGAATCAGATAGCTCGGCATCAGTGTCACCTGAAGCGGAAGCAGCAGAACAATCACAAGAAATCCCAGAAAGAACCGCCGGCAGGGCAGCGGATATTTTGTGAGCGCAAGGCCGCCCATGCAGCTGACCGCAAGCTGACCGGCCGCAATCACGGCACAGATGCCAAGACTGTTCCAGAATTTATAGAGGTACTCCGGCGTCCGCAGAAAGGTCAGCCAAAATCCCTGCGGATCCGCAAAACACCCCCACAGTAAATAGAACACCGGCCCGCAGGCAGCCGCCGCGGCAAGCAGAATCACAATCGTACCGGCCAGGTTTTTCGCCTTCTTTTTCATGAGCGCCTCCTTTGGTACAGCAGCACGCCGACCGTTGCCAGCACAATCGGCAGCGCCGTCAGCACCGAGGCCACCGCCAGCCTCGCATAATTCAGATTTTCAAAATTATTGTTCAGGAAATGCTGCAGCAGATATATGCTCTCATGCGGATATTTTCCGCCCAGCAGAAGCGCCTCGCGGTAAGATTTAAAACTGTTGATCACGCCGAGCACGGCCGCAAAGGAAAGCGACGGCACAAGCAGCGGCAGCGTAATGTACATAAGCTTCTCGCGCCCGTCGGCCCCCTCCATGGCCGCGGTATCATACAGCTCACGCGGGATCAGCGCCAGCCCGGCCAGCAGCAGCACCGTGATATAGCCGCAGTTCTTCCACAGATACGGCGCCAGAAGGACCCAGAAAGCCGCGGGACTTTCCAGCGCGGGAGCCGGAATCAGCCATTCCACCACCATGACGATGCTGGCAATCGGCAGAACCAGCGGCAGCAGAATCGTATTGCCGCACACGCGGCTCCCCGCCAGCGCCGCATTCACAAGCAGCGCGAGCAAAAGGGCAGACACCAGCAGAAGCGGCACGCCGAGCACGAGAAATTTTGCTGTATTGCCCGCCGCCAGCCGAAAAGACTCGGACTCCAGTACCTTCGCATAGTTGGAAAATCCCGCAAAGCGGGACTGCCCGCCGCCCAGGCCGAACGAATACCCGATGACCATGCCAAACGGAAGCGCAAAAAACAAAAGCGTGCCGGAAAAAATCGGCAGAAACAGCAAGCCTCCCACCAAACGCCTGCGTCTTCGCAGCGGCAGAGTTTTGTTCCTCTTTTCTCTGTTATTCATCCAGGTAGGACCACTCTTTTTCGATTCGGGCATAACATTCCTCCCAGCTCATCTCTCCGTTTAAATACGGTTCCGTCAGCGAATACAGCTCTCCGTCGTAACGGCCTGCAAGACGGCAGGCATCCGCGCGCTCTTCCATGTGCCGCAGATCCGCTTTGAGCGTATCGCTGATTTTTCCCGGCTTTATGGGCTGTATCGTAAGATTCTCAAGCATCTTCTCCGCGCAGCCCCGCCGCACCGGCCAGCTCGTACCGCCGCCGATCAGGTTTGCCGCGCTGCCGCTGCTCTCCAGAATGCCGCTGCCCTGCACCGTATCGCCCAGCAGAAACAGAAGCAAATCGGCCGCTGCGCCGGTGTTCTTGCAGCCCGAAGAAACCGCGGCGGTAATGCACGGCATCATCGTCAGACCGCCGTTCTCGTTCGGAATCGGCAAAAGTCTGGCCGTACTACCTCCGTCCTCGATCACGCGCAGGGAATACCCCGGGTCAACGGCCGCACCGGCCAGAACGGCCGCACCGCCCTGAATACATGTATTCAGATCCATTGCAGCAAAAAAATCTTCCTCCGAACCGCCGCCTTCTTCCGCAATCCGCTTTGCCTGCGCAAGCGTCTCCTGCCACACGGGCAAATCCAGCCGGATGTCGGCCTCCTGCACGGAAACCGGGGACGCCGTCGGCGCATTCATCAGCAGGGACGGGAGCACGACCCCCAAATAAGGACGTTTTTCGTCCGACAGCGCCATCAGCTGTTCGATATAGTCCGACGCCGGCCGCGGCCGCATCCTCGTCAAAGCCGCTGCCCGCAAGCCCCTCCTCCGCCGCAATCAGCACGGGACAGGTGTAGCTGAGCGGCAGGATATAGGATTTCCCCTCGTAAGTCCCGGCTTCCCGCAGGGACGGGATATATGCTTCTGCGTCAAAGTCCGCACTGTCAAACAGAAAATCCAAATCGCAAAAGACCCCTCCCATAATCTGACGCTCCAGATTCGGGAACAGCATATAGCTGTCATAATTCTCCGATGCGCGGTTGAAAAAGAGGTAAATATCCGCGCCCTCTCCTCCCATCAGCTCCGTACGGATCCGTGTCAACGCGGCCGAACGCGTCTCCGACATCGCGCTGTCCTGCATATTCGCCGGCGGCAGATAGACGACCTCCAGCTCAATATCCGGATAAATGCTTTGAAACTCCGCCAAAATCGGCCCCAGATACATTTCGTTTAAACCGTTCCCGTCCGCGCAGACGGTAAGCTTCCCGCCCGTCTCCTTCGGGCTGCCGCAGCCGGAGGGCAGCACGGCAAACAGCACGGCAAGCATGATACACAAAAAACAGCCTCGTTTTTTCATAGTTCCCTTCTCCTTCAAACATTCACATCGTATGCAGAATCTTCAATGATGGAAGCGCCTCTATGATTTCCTCGCGGGTATACTGTTCCGTCAATTCCGTGCTGATCAGTCCGAGATACCGAAGATTTGTAAGCGGGCGCAGATCATCAAGCGTGACTCCCGTGATGTTTCCCCGGGCTGTCACAATCGTCAGGAAATCAAGCTGTGTGAGCGCTCCAATCGGACTCCCGTCGATCTCGTCCTCAACACTCAGATACAGTTTCCGCAGTTTTTTAAGCTCCGGCAGAAAAGAGAGGTCCTTTGGATCCCACATGTTAAACAGCTCCAGATTTGTCATCTGTGCGAGCACCTCGGGGTTCCAGTCTATATTGCCGCCGGCCTCCAGATAGACCAGGCGGTCCGCCATCGGAAGCAGAAAGCTGCCGTCCGTGATGCCGCTCCAGTCCGTGCCCGCCCCGTTTCCGATTATAAATCCTCTTAATGCCGGAAGCGCCGCCAGCTCGTCTATCCGCTCCTCCGAGGCGGCTGCGCCGTGAAACGCGATCATTTCCAGCTGTGTCAGTCCCAGGAGCGGCTCCAAAGACGGCAGTTCAATCGCTCCGAACTCCACCCACTGCAGATTGTCGCAGAGCGCAAAATCCGCAAGCGACGCAGGCTGCTTCGTCTGCCAGAACCCCTCGTCCAGATCCCATGGAATCGTTCCGTCAAGCATCTGTATGTCGGACCAGTATTTGTCGTAGCGCCAGTAAATCGCATGAATCTGCTGCAGCTCGCTGCGCCAGACTTCCCCGTCCGGTTTTCCGAGCATGTTCCGCAGCATCTCCTCCGCCACCGGGTCCTGAAACGCTACCGGCCCGTCCGTAAACACCGCTCCGCTCTCTTTCAACTGCTCCTCTGTCAGCCCCGTGGTTCCGAACCCTTCAAATTCGCCGGAAACCGTCCGCTTCCGTTCCTGCTGCTCCGTCTGTCCCTGTGCCTTTGACTGTCCCTGTACCTGTTGTTCTTTTGTCTGTGCTCCCGATTTCCCCGCTTTACTTCCGCAGCCGGAAAGCAACAGCAGCACGGCAAGTCCCGCAGCCAGACACCGCACGCCAAAATCGCGCATAACACTCCCCCTTTTCGCACTGCAAACCAAATCCCCGGCACTGCATATCCGCACTTACTTCTATATAATAATTATTATACTATCCGGGCGATTGTGCGTCCATCTTTTTCCGGACAGCTTCCGGCATAATTTTTCATTCTTTTTTGCATACAATCCTTTCTCTCCCTAAATTTTTTGCTCTAAGAATTAATATTCTCTCTTTCACTATCTTAATTTTTCTTTTTATTTCTATCATTTTATCCACAAGAAAATCTATATTTAATAATATTTCTCACTATTCTCTTAATAGACTCTCGGAATCTCTAAGCCTTTATTCATCGGGCTTCTGAGATTCCTTT
>CAJTOI010000023.1:52672-52882 GCA_910577925.1 uncultured Roseburia sp. | reverse complement strand
ATTCATGTAATCAAACATTGAAATAACCTCCTTCATAACTGATATTATAATGCGTCAAAACGAATAATACAATCAAGAAAATGATTCCATGAACAAGAATCGTTCCTCATTAAAATACGGCAGGATTTTTGATATTGATATCCTACCGTTTCTTCACTAATTATAAATAATTTCCTTGTTCACAGTCTCCCTTGCACAAGCCCTTATGTT
>CAJTOI010000023.1:0-52618 GCA_910577925.1 uncultured Roseburia sp. | reverse complement strand
GATGCCGTTGCCCCCATGTGCCTATCGGCTGTTCTTCTTCGGCTGGTAAAGCTATGCACGGTATTAGATAATCTCCCTGTCGTTCGTATTTTCCACCCAGTTCCTCAAAAATCGTCTTTGCCATTGTCTGTTACCTCCACTTTCTTTTTTATTTTGAATGTCCGCAAAATCCGTCCTACATCCCATAGCCGCAGGGCACAATCAGATGATCCCCTTTTTTCACCGACCGGCCGTCAATCGTTCCTTCTCCCTCCACGACAGACATCAGAAGAAACGGATACTTCTGCTCAAATGACGTTTTTTCGTCTACCTCCAATTTAAAAATATCATAGTATTTACAGGAATACAGTCTGTTCATCCGGTTTTTCGGAAGACCAAACGCCGACGTTACGCTCTCTTTTGCAGACCTCGCGGGAACCGTAATCACATCGATGCTCTTGTCCACATGGAGTTCTCTTTGCCTGCCGTCCTGCTCTCTGTCATAATCGTACACGCGGTAGGTAATGTCACTGTTCTGCTGCGTCTCTAAAAGCACAAGTCCTCCCTTAATCGCATGAACCGTTCCCGGGTCAATCTGTATGAAATCCCCTTTTTTCACGGGAATCTCACGGATAAACTCACTCCATCTCCCCTCGCGGATCATAGATATCAGCTCCTCTTTTGTCTGCGCGTTATGTCCGACTACAAGCGTTCCGTTTTCCGGGGCGTCTAAAATATACCAGCACTCCGTCTTGCCGAAAGAGCCGTTCTCATGCGCTGCGGCATAGGTGTCATCCGGGTGCACCTGAATACTTAAATCCTCTCTCGCATCGATGATTTTCGTCAAGAGCGGAAATCTGTCACAGGGAAGATTTCCGAACAGCTCCGGGTGCTTCGCCCATACCTCCGACAGTTTCATTCCGGCATACGCGCCGCATCTTATGCTGCAGTCACCGTTTGGATGGGCGGAGATCCCCCAGCACTCCCCGATGTCATCGCCCTCCGCCGCATAGCCAAATTCCTCGCGGAGCTTCGCGCCGCCCCAGATATTGTGGGTGCACACCGGTTCCAAAAATAAGATTTCTTTCTTTTCCTGATTCATTGATTCATTCCTCTTACTCGAAAGGAGTTTCTAAACCGTATACTTCAATCTCATAAATACGCGCCGCGCTGTCACTGCCCTGTGTCGGCTTATTTACGACAAATTTCACAAATCTTGCATTTACCGGGGCAAATGTATCATGCGTGGTTCCCGCTGTGTTTCTGGTCACGCTGCGGACCTCCGTAAAGCCTGCGCCGTCCTCGCTTACCATAATTGCGTAGGACTTCGTATTCATGTCGGCGCCCTCACCGCCTGCCTCGGCATGGTATACGTCAACGGCGCAAACCGCCCGCACCTCGCCTAAGTCCAGTGTGATCTCATGCGGCGCGCTTCCCGTTGCGCACCATTTCTTTGTCACGTCGCCGTCTACCGCGAACTCCGGGGCCTCGTTCTCATTTACAAACGTATCGGCTTCCGTTGCCGCGCCGCCGGAAAGTAACGTCAGTCCGTCGGCTGCATTTTCCGTTACGATGATGTATGCTTCCTGTGACGCCTCATTTTCGCCGGATGCATTTTCCGCTTTTACGGTAACGCTGTATACGCCTTCCTCTGCGTATACGGCCGTAACCGTCTCACCTTCTGCCGTCTCCACATCGGAACCCGGAAGCGTCCAGCTTACCTTCTCCGTGTTCTGCGAGCAGAGGCTTGTGAACGTAACCTTCTGTCCCGGAGATACCAGCGTTGCATCCGCGGTAAATCCTGCTTTCGGAATGCTGTTGTCCGGCCACTCCATATTGACCTGCGCGGACGTACCCTCCGCCAGCATCTGATTGACCGGAACCACCTCAAAGGTAGAGTTGTTTGTCTCGTCCGTTCTCGGCAGGGTATTGATGTAGAAGCTTGTGTTGTTGGAAACGCCAAGCAGGGATTTCGTCTGATCCTGATTAATACGGTATACCTCGTAGTATGCTGCCGGAACGTCGGATTCCCATGCGAGACGTACCCCCGCATACATGCCGTCCTCGTCAAATTCTTTTCCGAGCACTTCCACATTGCTCACAGCGCTTACTCCAGGCTCTGCGTTGTCTGTCATGGTAATATTTCCAAAACGGAACTGCAGCCCGCTCGCATCCTCCGACGCAGACAGTCTGTAAGAAATCGTCTTGATGGTCTTTCCGACAAGCTCGCCGGTATCGTATGTCACCGTCGTCCACGTATCGCCGACCGGTTTGTCACCCTTTAACACGATTTCGGAGCCGTCGTCGGCTGTCAGAACCGCATCCAGCGTCACGGATGCGCCCTTTGCTTTTGCCGTTGTTGTAAATGTGATCGGCTCTGTGATCGAAAGCTCGGAGCTGTAAAGCTTAATCTCGGACTGCCTGCCCGCCGCCATGGAGCCTCTCAAAATCATGCTGGTTCCGCCGTAGTACGCTTCCGCCACATCAAAATCAGCCGACAGATTGTTGCCTTCCTCACTCTCAATGATATAGCGGTAGGTCGGCAGAACGTCACTGATGCTGCGGTTATTCCAGTCTAACAAGCTGATCTGCTCCCCGTTTTTAAAGAAGCTGTAACCGTTTCCGGTTGAGAAATTCGTAATAAACGGAAGTCCGGTAACTGCCGTCCGCTCTACCACATAGTTTGAAATGCCTCTCCACTGTCTGTCATCCGAATATTCGATGTCCGCAGACGGATCGCCTTTTGTGTTTACCCACATGGTATTCTCTTTTTTCCAGAAATCCTGGATAATGCCGCCGGAGGACTGGTAGGACCAGCTTGGGCAGTAGATACCGATGGACGTGCGCGTACCGCCCGCTTCATTCTCAAGCCACTTCCAGTTGATGTCCGTATTGTAGCCGTCCGCCTGTACATCGATCCCCGCATATAAGCGGTACGGATCGATTCCCTCTTCGCCTGCAAACGCTTCCGACGCTTTCAGAAGCGGCGTTTCTTCCAGTGCGGCAAGACTTTTTTCATAGTACTCTCTTCTCTCCGCCGAAAGACCCGCCAGCTGGTCTTCGGACAGCTCCTCCATCGTCCACCAGAAGTTCAGGAACATCTCGTCTGCAACCGCATTCCCCGCTTCATCCTTGAGGAACGACACGTTCTTTTCTGTCAGAGCGTTCTGCCAGTCCATCTCTCCGTCAACCGTCATGGAATCGTAGTATACCATTGCCAGCTCCGGCGCCTGCTTTTTGTAATATTGAATAAATTCCTGCATACGCGCCGCGTGATCCGCGGTCAGGGGTTCTTCGTCCGTCCCCTCCGTCTCCTGGTTCATAAACCAGCCGTCAAATCCGTAAAGCTGCGCCACTTCAATCAGCTTATCCGCGACCGGGTAGCTTCCGTCTTCGTTTTTCGTAAGAAGATCCTCCAGCCACTCCATTTTTCCGCCGTGTGCAGCCTGCGGCATAAATACGGTTCCCAGTACCGGAACCCCGTTCTTATGGCCTGCATCTACGACGTCCGGACTTGGCGGTACGATAATTCCCTCTCCCGAGGAGCCGCCCCAGTACACAAGCACATCCACATACTGCCAGTAGGAAAAGGTGTTCGCATCCACCTTGTTCAATCCGTGCGGTGCATTTCCGCTGGTGCTGCTGTTCATAATGGAAATCGCCATCACTTTGGTATCTTTGTTCTGCGTCGAATTTACCGTCTCAAGACCCGCAATGTCGGCGCGCTTTGCCAGCGGCACACTGCTCACGTTGTAGATGAAATCTTCATCCGCATCCGCGTTCCACTCCAGAAGCTGCGCCGGGAACCAATACGACGATTCCGGCTGTCCGTTCATCGTAAGCTCCAGATTTCCGTTTTCTTCCGTCGGCGTGTATGCCGCCGCCCCCGCATCGCTGCTGCCGTTCTCCCGGGGAGCTTCCGCCGCCTCTGTCTGAGGTACATTTTCCGTTGTCGTCTGTGCTTCTCCCCCGCAGGCTGCAAGACCAAACGTCATAGACGCCGCCAGAAGAACGCTTGTCAATTTTTTCCCTCTTTTTTTATACATAATTTCCTCTTTCTTTGACTGATCACACAAGTTTTACCGTTACGACTTCATATGGTTTCAATACAACTTCGATTTGATTTCCGTTTACGGAAGCTTCCCGCTCTGTCTCCTCAAGCAGATTGCAGACAAACGCTTTCTTAAATTCCGCATTGACGGTCAGCTTCGTCTTTGTGTATGCATTCTCGGATTCATACATACGGATCACGGTTCCCTCTTTATCCTCCGCCTTCTTGACCGTTTCTATGATCACATTGGATGCGTCCGCGGATGCAAACGAGTATGCCGGCTTTGTCTCTGTTCCCGTCTCCGCCACAAGCGGCTGATTCAGTTTGTAAGCCTCCGCGACGGTCTGCGCCTGTCTCCACCCTTCTGCGTGCGGATAGACCGCATAGGTAAAGTCGTGTTCTTCCTGGTCCGTGGTCGGGTTCGGCTCAATTCCCGATTTAATCAGCGTCAACGCCATGTTGCTGTCTTTTACGGAATGGCCGTATTTGCAGTCGTTCAGCAGGCTGACGCCGTAATGTCCCTCCGAAAGATCCATCCACTTCTGTCCGCAGCTCTCGAATCTTGCCACATCCCAGCTTGTATTCTGATGTGTTTTTCTGGTCAGATTGCCGAACTGTACGTCGAAGGTCGCCTCGTCCGTATGTACCGCCACCGGGAAGTGGACCTTTAACAATGTCTGGTGCTCCCTCCAGTCAACATGTGTCTGAAATTCGATTCTCCTGCTGTCTGCATAGAAGACAATCTTCTGCAGGATGGTGGATTTGCTCGCTTTTCTCTCGATTTCAAGCACGGCGCGGACCGGGCCTGCCTCTGTCCACTCCATGCGCTCCACCTGATCCACATCCCAGAATTTTTCCGTGTAATAAATATCAATATCCCAGTTGTCAAAATAAATCGGCTTATCCTCGTACATGCGGATTAAGTTTGCGCGCTGTCCTTCCTGAATGACCTCGCGGTCATTTTCTTTATCAAAGATGCTCGTGAACATTCCCTGCTCGTCGAGCTTCACGGTAAAGAACGGTGTTTCGAGCTGATAATCATTCACCAGTGTAAACGGCGCGTCTGCTTCACGCTCCGCCTTTGCCCATGTGAAGGATTTGTAGCCTTTTGCCGGGACATGTTCCACATATGCGACCGCTCCTTCTTTCGTCTTTTGTACCGGATAGGTATTCCCCTCCGCGTCGACCAGCACGTCCGCGTCCGCCGGCCCCAGTACAACGATATCGCTGCGCTCTTTGCCCGTGGTGTTGAACACCGTAACCGCATCTCCGCTGCCGGCAAGGGCCCTTCTGCGCTCCGCGATCATCTTCTCTAACCGCTCCGCGATCTGCGCATACTCTTTCCCTGTCACCTCGTACACTTCTTTGATGGAAGAACCGGGGAGAATATCGTGGAACTGGTTGAGCAGCACCAGTTTCCAGACGGAGTCCAGCTCTTCGGTCGGATATGCAGTCGTATTCTCCGCCAATACGGACAGCAGCTCCGCGTCCATCAGTCCCAGCTCCGCTTTGCGGTTCGAGCGTTTGTTTCTTCCCATGGAAGTCAGCGTTCCCCTGTGGTACTCAAAGTAGAACTCGCCCTCCCAGACGGGCAGACGTCTGTTTCCTTCCACGCGCTCCGCCAGTTCGTCAAAGTATGTTCCTGCAAACTCCTGGCGCACGCAGGGAATGCCCTTCACGCCCTTTTCCATACGGACGGATGTCTCAAGCATCTCTCTGGTCGGGCCGCCTCCGCCGTCTCCGTATCCGTAAGAAATTAAAATATCGTTGTTGATATCCTTGTTCTGGTAGCGCATCCATCCGCCCATGATCGCATCCGGATGAAGCATTCCGTTGTATGTGGTAAAGAAATCTTTGATCGGCTGGCTGACACCGAGGGTTGTGATCAAATGCGTCAGCACTTCCGTGCCGTCGCTCCCTCTCCACATCATCGTGTCGTACGGGATTTTATTGAACTGGTTCCATGCCAGCTTGGTCGTCATAAAGTAATCGATCCCGCATTTTTTCATAATCTGCGGAAGCGCTCCCGAGTAACCGAACACATCCGGCAGCCACAAGATCCTGTTGTCTACGCCAAACTCTTCTTTGAAGAATCTCTTTCCGTGCATAAACTGACGCACCAGAGATTCCCCGGATGTCAGGTTGCAGTCCGCCTCTACCCACATGCCGCCTTCCGGCTCCCAGCGTTTTTCTTTCACGCGCTCTTTCACCTGTTCGTACAGCTTTGGATAGCGCTCTTTTAAGAAATCATAAAGCTGCGGCTGGCTGGACATAAACTTATAATTCGGATACTCTTCCATCAGCTTGAGTACCGTCGCAAAGCTGCGCCCCACCTTTTCCCTGGTCTGCGCCACGGTCCACCACCATGCGACGTCAATGTGCGTATGGCCGATACAGGTGGCGATGACGTCTTTGTAACCCGCCATGTCCGTATAAAGCGCCTGATCAATGTAATCGGACGCCTCCTTTAACCCCGCGTAAAACGCATCGGAATAGGGGTCGCGCAGGTCAAGATAATTGACGGTATTATTTAAAATCGTCTCGATATCCCTGCGGTTCTTATCGTCTTCCTCCATACGGCTGAATGCCGCAAGCGGTACCCACAAGTCATAGTAGAGTTTCTCGATATCCGGATCGATTTCCTGCATTTCAACAATCAGGTTAAATTCTTTGTGCAGGATTCCCGTATATGCCTGCAGCTCCAATACCAGTTCCTCGCCGGCTTTCGCACAGGTGTCTAAGAGCACCTCCCTGTGGTTCATGTCGATTCCCTGTGTTGCAACGCCGTTTACAAACAGCAGAAACTGTGGATTCTTTGCATCGTCCCACTCGTCAATCTGGGTCTTTACATGCATCCACATCCGTTTGCCGTCCAGCTCCTTTGGCGCCTGATACGTGGTTTTAAACCAGTAATGGCGGTCAAGTCCGTACCAGTGCATTGTCTGGCAGTCAAACTCCTCCCACGGTATGTCGTCTGCCTCCGCCTCGTTCGGGCTGATATAATTTCCCTCCTTATACTTCCAGCTGTCAATGCGAAAACTCTGCTTTACTTTGAGCTTTTTGAGTTCATTGCAAATGACATTCACTCTCTTGTCTAAAAACTGCATTTCATCCTCCCTCCGACCTTTGCAAGGTCTTTTATTAAATTATAGCTTTTATGATATCCGGGTGTTGTCCGAAAACAACATCCGGCATATTCACGTTTCCCGGTTCTGCACCGCAGATACGGCGCGCATTTATCTGTGCCCGATTATTTTTACCAGCAGGTCGCGGCTGTCGTAGGAGAGCAGCACCGTGCGGGTTTCCTCATTCCATTCAAACGACACCTCCACCGGATTTCCGGCCTCATCCGCAGCCTCTATCCGCTTCGGTTTCCACGGAATACGGATTCTTGTATTGACACGAATCCGGTCTGCGGCCTTCTCCCAGACTTCAAATGTACGGTCGCTGCAGATCAGCTTTTCAATTCTGGCCGCGGACGCTATGACGCGGAGTGTCTCGCCTTCAATTTTTTCATAATCAAACAGCATGCCTTCCTCCCCGCAGGGTACGGTCAGCTCATGTATTACGGGATATCCGTCCTTCAGCAGGTCCGTAAACAGACCTTCGGCGCGGCAGCTCTGCGCACTGCAGCTTTCATCCAGCACGGCGATCATCCGGTACGGGCCGCGCTCCATCGCAAGGCAGTTCGTCTCTCTCCAGTAATATCCCGTGTCAAACAATACCTGCTTTACGATCGCCCGGTACTGTTTTGCATATTCCCGGCTTACCGACAGCAGCGCCGGTTTCCTGTTCCACACGACAAGGCTCCCCTCTCCCACCAGATACGTCCCGTCCGCCAATGACCTGCCCAATCCCATCTGTGCAAATAAATGTTCTGCTGGATTCGCATATTCTCCGTTTTCATTCCACCAGCATTTCACTTCATGGTACGGATCGCTTCCGTCTCCGACGTAGATCAGACGGCCGCCCTGTTTTACCCAGCCCGCCAGCGTTTTGTTATAGCAGGGCAATTCCGGTTTCATATATTCATAGCTTAAAACCAGACAGCGGTAATTGCTCAGGTACCGGTCATCCCTCTTTGTATGCTCCAAACAGACCGGATGCAGCGGCAGTCCGTGTTTCAGCAGCGGCATCGCCAATCCGAAAAAATTCGGATAGGTACACCCTGCAATATAGCCGTACCACTCGCCGCTTTTTTCCTCCAGATTCCGGTAGAACGCGGCCTCGTTTTCCGTTTTACCTGCCGCAATCAGGCGGTCATTCATATCGCTTTCAAGCGCTGTGACTGCGTCCGGAAAGCTTCTCTGATAAGCGCATGTGTCTGACATTAAAATCCCCACAGGAATCTCATTTCCGAGGAAGGCGCACCGTTCCTGCTCCATATCCCCCAGAAGCTGTATCATACCGGAAAGCATGGTCGCATATTCTTTTGGGATATCCCTTGCCCCCTCCATATCAGCCGTCGGAATCATCCCTTCTCCCATCCCAAGTTTCCTCGGATAACGGCCGTTAAACACCCGGTCGGGCCACGGGCACACTTCGTAGCGGTTCACCTTCGGCCAAAACAGCGATGCGGTAAATGTCTTTAAATACTTTCTGCGGTAATCCTTCCAGTCATTCTCCGGGAAATCCTCCACCGGGTCATGCAGAAACCACATCTTTTTTTCCGTCCCGTAAATCATTTCCTGCATAATCCCGTATTCAAAATAGGCCGTCTCAAAGGTTCTGCTCTTATAATGTCCCTCATACACATTTCCGGTGCCGCTGGTGCCGGACCATACCTGTGCGATAAATCCGTCCACACACTCCATCGAAAGCATTTTGAGCTGCGGACTCATAATCTTCCACTGCGTATAATTCAACGGACTGTGGGTCGCCACATAAAATCCGGTCTCTCTTGCGTATTTTTCTCTGGAATATCCTTTGACTTCTCTGCTCAGACGGTCGATCAGCCCCGCATAAAGCTCTGATTTTAAACGCGCGCAGCGGTATTGTGCATCCACGGAGCCATGCGGCGCCTGCCAGGGCTCCCCGTAAGATGCCTCGTATTCCGCCTTAAATGCCTCCGAGTAGCCGCCGGCTGCCCAGAACTCCGGCTCTTCCATAAAAATTGCCGAAATCCCGGCATCCACAAATTCTTTCAGCTTCTCTGCCAGATAAGTTCCAAAGGAAGCGGTCGGAACCATATAGGGAACGTTTACGCCGTGCAGGATCGGCTTTCCCTCCCGGTCTGTCTGGCGCTCGTCTTCGTGTTTCCTGCCGTCCCAGTCTCCTGACAGATAATCTTCGTAACTCCCCCATGCGCACCCTGTCATCAGACAGACTTCATACCCCTTTTCGCGGAACTGATCCACGCGTTCTTTTAACGTGCCGTCCAGCCCGTAAACCATCACAAAATCACATTGAAGATCCAATTCCGGCGCCCACGCTGCCTTCTCCTGATATCCGGTCCGCATTTCTTTTCTGTCCCGTATGTATGCCATAACTTACCTCACTCTGCGGTTTTACGCATCTTTCTGTCTCATTTTCTGCAAAATATATTTATGACAGACCTCTGTCACGCAGGAAATCCGCGTACCAGAACACAATCTCCGATACGTGATGCAGATCCCCTTCTCTGCTTATGGTTCTCCAGAGTTTTTTATAGTACATAAACCAGTTTTCCAGTCTGGCTGCGAGCGCCGCCGCATCTTCCTGTCTCACCTCTATTTGATTTTCCCTTTTCCAGATCAAAGCGCCGACTTCATTCCAGATATCAATGGCATCCGCGGTAATCAGAAGCGCCTCCGCCAGTTCCTTTTGTCCGCCGTCCAAGGAAACCACCGCCTTTTTTATATCCCCGGAGATCGTTTTCAGCGCGGCTGCCGCATCCCTGCAGGCCGTTTCACCCCTCAGCCGTGTCGGCAGTAGCTCGCCTTCCGGCGCATGGCGCAGGGCATTGTTTTCATAAAATATCACGGCATCCCACCAGTTGTAGAGCGACTGCTCTGCCATTTCCGCCATAAGGCCGACGATCTGTCCGGAGGAATCACGAAATTCCAGCCGGGATATCTGCCGGTTTATCTCGTCAAACGCCGGCGCCTGCGGATTCCATGAAAAGGCGGCCCCGTAAATCAGGCCCGGAACCGAATATTCCGGATGATTGATATGTCCGCAATCCCCCCAGTCTGTGTTGAGGACTCCCTCCGCCCGGTATTTTCTTGCATATCCGCACATGCGGACGATATTGTCATAGGAGCTTCGTATCAGGTTCATCCACCGGTTCCAGCCGCCCACTCCCGGACAAAGGTATTGTCTCGCTCCCGCTTCCGCCATAAGGCGGCACACGTGCTCTCTCTGCTCCGGCGCATATCCCCAGGTAAGGCAGATCGTATTTTCCGGCAGCTCCCGAACCAGCTCCGGTTCCCCGCAGATGATATCGCCCCAGAACATCGGCTGTTTTTTCTTTTCGACCAGATATTCGCACAATTCTTTGACATGGTTGATATAAATGCGGTGGATGCCGTCCCGTTCGGCAGCCTCTTTTGATTTCCCCTTGCCGAGGTCAAACGTCTCGTCGGCGCAGATATTAAATTTGTCCGAGGTAAATAACGCCGTGTACTCGTCTATCATCCCTTTGATCAGAACCATTGTCCTCTTGTCCGTCACATTCACGGTGTGATGCCTCATTCTATCCCAGAAGGAAAACGGCTCTTTCCACGAATCTTCCAGTTCGCACAAGTGACCGTAGCTTTTTGTGGAAAGCAGCGTATAAAGGTGGCCGAAGCTTGCCAGAGACGGCACCAGCTCAATGTGGCGTTCTCTGCAGTAAGCATCCAGCTCCATAATATCCTCCGCCGTAAGCGGCGTCTCATCCCGCCACATTTCCGATAAATTGCGGAACAGATAAGTATGCTCCACATAGAGCTGAAACTGATTCAATTTATAGCGGCTTAAGCGGTCTGCTGTCTTTTTCAGATAAGGCAGCGTCAATACCCGTCCTCTCGTCTCGTCCAGAAAATATCCGCGGACTTTCCTGTCCGGCTCATCCGATATCTCCGCGCACGGTAGTACGCCGCCGCACTGTATCAGCATCTGGCAGAGCGTCTGTACCCCATACAAAACGCCTGCCCCGTCTCCGCCCGAAACAAAGACGCCGTTCTCCGTTACAATAAGCCGGTATTCCTGCTCTTTCAGCTCTTCTGAGAAATCCAGATAAATATCCCCCTTCTGCGCCTTCCCTCTCAGACAGGAGACATGGATTCCGGTTCCGTCTGAAATGCCGCTCTGCAAAATCGCCGCGTACGAGAGCCCGTTCTCTTTAATCCGTTCTCCGAGCACAACCGCGGTGTGATAATTTATCTCGTAAAATCCTTCTTTTTCTGTTACGTTCTTCGGTCTTGGCAATAAATACATATGATCACCTGTCTCTGCAAAAAACAGGACTGCCGCAAAATAGATTTATTTTCTCAAATATTCTTTTTGCGGCAGTCCTGCCCCCGTTTCGCATCAATCCATAGATTCCATCAGCCTGTCTGCAGTTGTAAATGCAAGCCCGGTCACGGTATCTGCACATCCGTAATAGATTGCAATTCGTCCCGTCGCCGCATCGCAAAGCGCGGCGCAGGGAAATACGACATTCGGCACATCGCCTACACACTCATATAATTCATGAGGTCCTAAAATATAATTTTTTGTTCGTTTGATTACGTTCCACGGTTCTTCCAGATCGAGAAGCGCACATCCCATTCTGTAAACAAAACCGTTGCAGGTATTTATCACGCCGTGATAAATCAGCAGCCACCCCTCCGAAGTCTCAATCGGAACACAGCCGGATCCGATCTTGGTGCACTGCCATGCCGACGCATCCCCTTTGACGGTTCCCATCACATGACGGTGGCAGCCCCAGAACTTCATATCCGGACTCTGACTCACAAAAATATCCCCAAAGGGCGTGTGCCCGTTATCGCTCGGACGGCTCAGCATGAAATAGTTTCCGTTAATCTTACGCGGGAACAGTACCCCGTTTCTGTTGAATGGAAGGAATGCGTTCTCAAGCTGGTAAAACGTCTGAAAGTCAAAGGTATATGCCACGCCGATCGTCGGATACTCATGATACCCGTTGCACCATGTCACATAATACCTGTCCTCGATAAAGCAGACTCTTGGGTCATAGCGGAAATCGCGTTTTGCCACTTCCGGGTCGGCGCCTGTGAACTCAATTGGTTCATCCGAAATATCCCAGTGAATACCGTCTTTGCTGAATCCGGTAAAGATATCCATACTGATCGATCTGCTGTCACAGCGGAACACGCCTGCGTAGCCGTCTTTGTACGGTACGACCGCACTGTTAAATATACTGTTCGAATTCTTGGCAGCAAACCGCTCAATAATTGGATTTGCATCGTAACGCCACAAAGGGAGCGTTTCATTTCCTTTCGGCTCCTGCCATGGAATATCCGGTAAATCTGC
Organism: uncultured Roseburia sp.; assembly: GCA_910577925.1. Taxonomy (GTDB): domain Bacteria; phylum Bacillota; class Clostridia; order Lachnospirales; family Lachnospiraceae; genus Roseburia. The sequence continues at coordinate 40,134 of CAJTOI010000023.1, read as the reverse complement.
TCCAATTATTTTTATCATCTTCTCACTTCCGCCTTTTCTTTATTTGCAGCTGTCTATTTTGTCTGCATAAACTCGTCTACCTGCGCCTGCGCCGCATCAAGGATCTCCTGGAATCCCGCATTCATCAGTTCCTGCTTGATCTCGGGCACCGCCGTCTCCGGATCAAGGACGCCCGTCATCATCTCGCTTCTGTAGCGCAGCCAGATCTCACGGCAGTTTGCAAGTTTATCTTCCACACCGGTCGGGTCAAATGTAAATCCAAGCATCTGAGAGGCAACTGCCGCGTCGTTTAATGCTTTTACTTCATCCCACTGTCCGTACTCATCTGTCTCTTCTCTTGTCACGGTAAAGAAGGTTCCCTGCGTATATCCCGGAAGACCGAAATCCGTGTTGATTCTGTGTACCGTTCCGTCCTCGTTGTAGGTGAAGTTCACGCCCTCTTCTCCGTAGAAGAACATATCTCTTAACTTGGAATCTTTATTTAACAGATCCAGGAACTGGAGACATTTTTCCGGGTACTGTGTATTTGCGGAGATACAGTTAATCGAACCGCGCACCGTCTCGTTGGAGAGAATCGTATCGCCTATTTTCTGTACAACCACTTCTTTGCTCATGTCCGGTCCCCAGACTGTCTTCGCCGCGGATTCCCACCCCTGGGCAACACGCCACATATTGTAAACGCGCGCCTCTGTCAGAGTCGCCGCATCCGGGTTGATGATTCCCTTCTGATACCACTCATGGAATGTCTTTAACTCCGCCATGATATCATCCTGCTCTAAGGTAAAGCATACTTTTGCATCCGTATCGTCGTATCTTACACCAAGAATCTGTGTGCCGGCGCCGATCTGATCATATTTGTCAAAGATGTAATAAACGCCGTCGTTCTTCACATAGACCGGATAATCATTTTTGTCCGCCTTAAGCTGCTCGAATATCGGCGTCAGGTCCGGGATCTCGGTCAGCGCCGCAATGTCAATTCCGTATTCATCGACAAGTTCCTTATCCCACACCGAATAGTTGCTGATCGCACTGTCTTTGTAAGTGGGCACGCCGTAAATTTTGCCGTCTACTTTTACGGCATCCCAGTATTTATCCGGCATCAGCTCGCACAGACCGGGCATATTCGCCTCGATCAGATCCGTGATATCGTAATACGCGCCGAGATTAATGTCCGGGATATAGTTATTGCCGTTTCCGAAAATAATATCATACGGTTCATTCGTGCTGACAATCACGTTTCTGCGTTTGTCCCAGTCTCCCCATGAGATCACTTCCAAGTCCACGTTGACGCCGATTTTCTCACCTGCATATGCGTTTACTTTCTCAACCCATGTGTCGTAATTTGTGGGCATACCGTTTCCGATGGTGATCCATTTCAGTGTGACAATCTCTCCGCTGCCGGCAGACGGGCTGCCGGCGTCTTCCGTTCCGCCCCCTGCATTCGCAGTTCCGCTGCCCGTGTTGGTTCCGCTGTCTCCGCAGCCCGCCGCCATTCCGAGTGCCATCGCCGCCGTAAGTCCGGCTGCTACAAGTCTTTTTGCTTTCATTTTTTCCTCCTTTCCTCCCTGGCAGTTTCTGTTTTACTGCCGGAATCTATGTATTCACAAGCACATCTGTCTGCACTTCGCAATACCGTTTTTATTCTTTTACGGAACCGATCGTCAGACCGGAAATAAAGTATTTCTGGAAGAATGGATACACGCATGCAATCGGAACGATAATCACCATTGCGATTGCCATTCGAACGCTCTCTGTCGGCATGGAAGCCTTGTACTGCTGAAGAGAAAGTCCGCCGTACGGATTGTTCGCAATGTATTCAATCTTCCGCTGAATCATGTTAAGCAAAGACTGTAAGGTCTGCAGATTTGCGTCCTGAATATACAGGGAAGCCTGAAACCAGTCATTCCAGTATCCGAATGCCGCAAACATTCCGATGGTCGCCATAACCGGCTTTGAAATGGGAAGCACGATCTGCGCCCAGATTCTAAGCTGTCCCGCCCCGTCAATCTTTGCCGATTCCACAATGGAATCCGGCACGGTCGTGCGGAAGAACGTTTTACAGATTGTGACGCTGAACGCGGAACATGCCAGCGGCAGAATCAGCGCCCAAATCGTATTGCTCAGCTTCAAAATATTGTTGACAACCACATAGTTTGCAAGCATACCGCCGTTGAATACCATTGGTATAAATACCAGCCATGTGTACAGCTGTTTGAGCTTATAGCTTCTTCTGGAAATCACATAACCCATGGTGGTATTTAAAATCACGGCGATGACGGTACCGATAACGGTTACCGCAATGGACATAAACGTCGCGCGCAGAATCATTCCGCGTTCATTCCACAGAAACATATACGCCGCATTGGAAAACTCCTCCGGAATCAGACGATATCCGAATGTCCGCAGTGCCTCTTCACTGGAAACCGAAATAGAGAACACAAATACCAGCGGACACACGCACATAATCGCAAGCAGCAAAAATATAATGTTAAACACCAGATTTGTAGATTTTTTAATTTGATTCCTTGGTTTCTCTACAAATAAGACCTCTTTCTCTCTCTTCACGTCTCATGCCCCCTTCCCTAAATGATTCTGTTCTCATTGTCAATCTTGCTCACGATCCAGTTTGCAAGCAGGATCGTTGCACAGCTGCAGATCGCCTGGAAGAAAGATGCCGCGGCCGTCTGTCCGATCGGTGCAGTGGACTGAATCGCCTGATATACATAGGTATCAAACGTGGAAACCGTTGTGTACAGCGACGCCGGTATGCCCCCCGTCACCTGATAGAACAATCCGAAGTCCGAGTTAAAGATTTTTCCGCAGTCCAGAATCAGCATCATGACAAATACCGGCTTAATGCAGGGAAGTGTGATATGCCTTGCCTGCTGCGCCTTTGTCGCGCCGTCCATAATGGCTGCCTCGTAAAGGGAAGGATCAATGCCGGTAATACTTGCCAGATAGATTACCATTCCGTACCCCATGCCCTTCCACGTATTCAGAAAGACGATAATAAACGGCCAGTATTTTGCTTCCTGATACCACATGACCGGTTCGCCGCCCATCGCCGTGATAATGCCGTTTACAAAACCTCTCTCCGGCGTCAGCAATGCGTATACGAAATAGCTGACAACTACCCATGACATAAAATAAGGCAGAAACATCATGGTCTGGTATACCTTAGAACCTCTTTTGTTGCGCATATTGCTCAGTATCAACGCGCCGCCGACCGCAACGGATGCACTGATGATAATAAACACAATGTTGTAAAGAATCGTATTGCGCAGCAGCATCGCAAATGAATTTGACGTAAAGAAATACTTGAAGTTTCCGAAACCGGCCCAGTCACTCGTCAAGAGACTGTAAATAAACCCGTGTCCGCCACCCGCAAGTTTATAGTTCTTGAACGCAATAATGATACCGAACATTGGCATGTAGGAAAAAATCAAAAACCATAGCAATGTCGGCGCTGATAATAAAGTCAATTCCGTATCGTCTTTTGTCCACTTTTTGCGGCGACCTTTACGGCTTATCTGCTTTGCAGATCCTTCGTGAAGCTTTTTCGAATTGCTCATTATCGTTTCCCTCCTTCTTTTTTATATTTGTTTACAATATTTTTATCATTAATTAATATTTGTGTCAATATAAATATACATTTTAAATATTTTTTACAATACTGCGCGCTATTTTTTGTGCATTTTCCTTGTTTTTTGATTTATTTATCAATCCGACAGCTTTTAACAAAATTTCTTTTTATGTTTACATTTTAAATGAATTGTTAAAAAAAGACGATTTCAACATTATGGTTTACTTTTCATACCATAAATGATGAAATCGTCTTTTTCATAGATCCGTATGTCCGTCCCTATGTACTTTTACCGCTCCGATTCCAGCATGCCCAGCCGGATCGCTCCGAGAATCCCCGGATTCTCCCCCAAGGCCGGCGCCGTAATGTACTGTTCTATTTTTTCCTCCACCATCTCATGATGAATATAGCCGTGCAGCATCTCTTTTACCCCGGTTCTCACCATGTCAAACAGCTGTTCCTGATGCATGACGCCTCCCCATAAAATAATTTTCTGCGGAGAATACGTCACGATATAATTCGTCACTGCCTGCGCGATATAATACGCTTCCATTTCCCAGACCTCGGAACGATCGGCAAGTTCGGCCGCCTTCTTTCCCCAGCGCTCTTCAATTGCCGGTCCGCTGGCAAGACTCTCCACGCAGTTCGGATGGTACGGGCAGCGTCCTTTATAGGTGTCTTTCGGATGCTTCTGTAAAAGCATATGCCCTGCTTCCGGATGTACCAATCCGTGCAGCAGCGCGCCGTTACTGTACACCCCGACACCGACGCCGGTCCCGATTGTAATATAAATTGCATTCCCGCACCCCTGCGCCGCTCCCCATGTCACTTCTCCCAAAACCGCGCCGTTTACATCCGTGTCAAACCCGACCGGCACCTGCAGCGCCTCCCTGAAAACACCGACCATGTTGCAGTTCTCCCACCCCGGCTTGGGCGTCTTGGTGATATGGCCGTACATGTCTGAATCCCGGTCCAGATCCACGGGTCCAAAGCATCCGATCCCGAGCGCTTCGATCTCCCGCTTTTTAAAATAGTCAATGATCTCTGCAAGCGTCTCTTTCGGCTGTCCGGTCGGCAGCGAAATCCGGTCAATGATTTTCGGACACGCACCGTTTTTCTCCGCTTCCGCGACCGCGCACACCATTTTTGTTCCGCCGGCTTCAATTCCTCCAATTAACATCTCTCTCCTCCTTGCTTTCCGGTTCGTTCCGTTTTCCCACAAGTATAGCATAACATTTTATCGTTGAAAACCTCAATGTTAACTTTTGTTGTCATAAATTTATCATTAAATGTTCATTTATCAAGCAAATCTTTACTTTTGTTAACCTTTTCTTGATTTTCCGCATTAAGACTGCTATACTGAAAACAATAGAAAAATTATATAAAATGATTTGGAATAGTGAGATATTTATGGGAAAAATAACAATGCAGGATATTGCTGACGCGCTGGGCATTTCCCGCGTCACGGTATGGAAAGTATTTAACAATCACGCCGGCGTTTCCCCCGCTCTTCGGGACAGCGTTCTCGATAAAGCGAAAGAACTCGGATATATAAAAAACAATTTCGAATCGGTTTCTCACGGCGAAGAGAAAACGGTTTCTCTCATCGTGTCCAGACCCGATTCCTCTACCTTCTGGACCAATATCATTCACCGCATGGCACAGGAGCTTTCCCGCTACAATGTGAATCTGATGTACACCTATATCCCGTTCGCTTATACCGAGGGCTTTACCATGCCCTCCATCCTGACCGGCGATCTGATTCACGGGGCGATTGTCCTGAATGTGTATGATGCCAGGCTTATCACGCTCATCAATGAACTGAATCTCCCGAAGGTCTTTTTAGACACGGTTCCGCAGATCAACCCCCGCCTACTCCGGGGTGATCTGCTTCTGCTCGAGGGATACAGCACACTCTATCAGATTACGGAATCCGTCCTCGCGCGCGAGCCTAAGAGCGTCGGTTTTATCGGAGATATCAATTATGCAAAGACAAACCTGGAGCGCTATCAGGGGTTTTGTCAATGTATGAAGGATCACAATTTAGAAATAGACGACAGGCTCTGTCTCACGCGCAGCATCGGCATTTTTTCGTATTATCAGGAAATCAGCGCATTTTTGGATTCCCTTGCCGTTCTCCCGGATGCCTTTGTGTGTGCCAGCGATTATATCGCGCATTTTCTGCAGATTTATTTTTCAGAGCATGCCGACCGTATTCCGGACGGAATCCTTGTGACCGGTTATGACGGGAGCTGCGAATACTCTAACATTGACGGACAGATCACCACCGCAAACGTGAAAACAAGTCTTTTAGGAAAACGTCTGGCCGTACAGATCGTTTATCGGATGGAGCATCCGAACGCTCCCTATGAGCTGACTTTCATTCATCCGGAAATTATTTTCAGAGACTCGATTCTTTACTGAACCCCTTAAAGATCAGGCAGCGGCACACGGAAACGATTACCGCGGTCCGATCTTTTTCTGCGCACAAAAAAAGGGATGTCCCACTCCGGAACATCCCTTCGGTTACTCGTAGACCATTATGAATTATGCGATGCGGGTCACGTTTGCAGCCTGCGGTCCCTTTGCTCCCTCAGTCACTTCAAACTCTACCTGCTCACCGTCTTTTAACTCCTTGAATCCGTCCATGTTCAGTGCAGAAAAATGTACGAATACGTCATTGCCCTCTGCATCCGAAATGAATCCATAACCTTTTTTTGCGTTAAACCATTTTACAGTTCCCTGCTGCATAACCTTCAAAGCCTCCTATATAGATTAACTAACAACTCGACAGGTCTCTCAATCGACATGGTTTGAGCCGATTCGGCACCTGCTCTGTCCAACATAACAAACTTTAGCATATATTACCCATTTTGTCAACAATGGTGAACGTTTATTGTCTAATCTGTACATCAATCTGCTGGTACGGAATTGTGATTCCCTGCCCGTCAAACGCATACTTGATCTTTTCCGTCAAACGCCATTTTACATTCCAGTATTCGTCCGTCAAAACCCATACACGCAGCCCCAGTTCCACGGACGATGCCCCCAGCTCGTTTACAAATACCAGCGGCTCCTCCTCGGGCAGACGCGCGGGTTCCTCCTCCGCCAGCCTCCTTAAAATATCCTTTGCGGTGCGTATATCCGCCTCGTAGCCGATCCCCACGGTGATATCCACGCGCCTTCTGTCCATCGATGTGACATTCGTCAGACTGCTGTTCGAGAGCGTTCCGTTCGGTATCACGACCATGCGGTTATCCACGGTCAGAAGCTTTGTGTAAAAAATGGAGATTTCCACAACGCTGCCCTCGCTCCCGTCCGCGATAATATAATCTCCCACCTTAAAGGGCTTTAAAATGAGAATCAGCACGCCCCCGGCGAAATTCGAGAGGCTTCCCTGCAGCGCGAGTCCCACCGCCACACCGGCCGAGCCCAAGACCGCCACCGCCGAGGTCGTCGCAATCCCGAACAGTCCCATAATCGAAAACACCAGTATGACATAGAGGGAATATTTTACGACCGACGTCACAAACTGTTTTACGCCCTCGTCCGCATTGCTTCGCTCCATCGAGCGCCACACCATCTTTGCAATCAGCCGGATGATCCTGCCGCCGACCGCATATATTAAAATTGCGACGACGATCTGAAACGCAAAATTCAGCAGCTCCGGAACCAGTCCCTGAATCCAGCCGCTGATAAGCCCCGGATTTTCCGCCATCTCCTGCAGATTCTCCTTTGCCGCGGCAAACGTCTCCATCGTCTCCGTCGCGTTTGCGATCTCGTTCACCGCGGATTCTGCCGCGTTCTTTGCGCCGGCGCCGGCCGCGGCAAACGCCGCATACATTTCTCTCACCTGCATTGTCTCTCCCGCCTCTCTCACCGCTCAATAGCGTGTATAAAAAGTCCGCTGCGCAGCTTCGGCTCAAACCATGTCGATTTCGGCGGCATCAAAAGCCCCGCATCCGCCACGGCAAACAAGTCCCGGATATCGGTCGGATACATCGCAAATGCGGCGCAGTCTTTTCTGCAGCGGCGCTCAAGCTCCTTGATCCCGCGGATTCCGCCGACAAAGTCAATCCGTCGGTCCGTCTTCGGCTCCCGGATACCGAGCACGGGGGCGAGCAGCTTATCCTGCAGAACGGAGACGTCTAAATCCGCGACCGGATTTCCGGTCTTTCGGTCCGCCTCCCGGATGCGGCAGCAATACCAGCGCCCGTCCAGATACATCGAAAAGGTTCCGCGCTCCGCCGGGCGCTTTTCCTGATTTTCCCGGATTTCCGTCACGTCAAAGCGCTCCGCGGCCTCGCGGAGAAAGTCCGAAGGCGAGCGGCCGTTTAAATCGCGTATCACGCGGTTGTAATCCATGATAAATAGCTCGTCGTCCGGGAAAAGCACCGAGAGAAAATAGTTAAATTCCTCCTCACCGGTATACGCCGGATGTGCGCTGCGGCGCATCTGCCCCACTTTTACCGCCGACGCCGCCCTGTGATGGCCGTCTGCGATATAGAGGCTGTCAATCCCCGCAAACGCCTCGGAAATCCGATCAATCACGGCCTCGTCCCGTATCACGAACACCCTGTGTCTGATGCCGTCCTCCGACGTAAAATCGTACTCCGGCTCCCGCCGCTTTTCCTGTTCCACAAGCCGTTTGAGGACCGCATCCGAGCGGTACGCCAAAAAAATAGGGCCGGTCTGGGCACTGCAGGCGTCCACATGGCGGATTCTGTCCTGCTCCTTCTCGGCGCGGGTATTCTCATGCTTTTTAATCGTATTGTCAAGGTAATCGTCTATCGCCGCGCACGCCGCAATCCCCGTCTGCGTCCTTCCGTTCATTGTCAGCTCATACAGATAAAAGCCCGGCTTATCCTCCCGGATAAACGAACCGTCCTCCACCATCTTCCTGAGCGTGTCATGCGCCCTCTGGTACACGACATCCTCATACATGCCGACCGAATCCGGAAACTGTGTCTCCGCCCGGTCAACCGCGAGAAATGACAGCGCATTTTTTCCTACCAGCTCTGCCGCCTCTTGTCTGTTATAAACATCATAAGGGAGGGCAGCGATCTGCGCTGCCTTCCCCCTGCACGGCCGGATGCCCGCGAATGGTTTTATGATTGCCATCTTTTTTGCCCCTGCCTTTTTATTTTATTTTCCGAACCCGAAGGACGCCTTCCGTCGCAGAAAGCTTCGCAAGCACATCCCCGCCGACCGCAGTGTCCACGTCGATCAGCGCATACGCGTAATCGCCCTTCGCCTTATTTGCCATCTCGTCGATGTTGATGCCCGCATCGCCCAGAATCGTCGTAAAGTGACTCAGCATACCTTTTGCGTTTCTGTGCAGGATTCCGATTCTGCCCGCCGTCATGCACGCGCCCATGCTGCAGTCCGGGAAGTTCACGGAGTGCACGATATTTCCGTTTTCCATGTAGTCGCGCACCTCGCGCACCGCCATAATCGCACAGTTGTCCTCGGATTCCGCCGTGGACGCCCCCAGATGCGGCGTCACGATACAGCCCTTTGCGCCCACCGTCGTCGGATTCGGGAAATCGGAGACGTATTTTTTGACTTTTCCGGCCGCGAGCGCATCCACCATCGCTTCCTCGTCCACAAGCAGATCCCTCGCAAAATTTAAAACGATGGCCGTCGGCTTCATCAGCGCGATCGCCTCCGCGTTAATCATCTTTCTCGTGGCGTCCAAAAGCGGCACATGAATCGTGATGTAATCGCATTCGCGGTAGATATCCTCCACGCTGCTGATGTGTCTGACGCTCCGCGACAGGCTCCACGCCGCATTCACCGAGATATAGGGATCGTAGCCGAGCACTTCCATGCCCAGGTGCGTCGCCGCGTTCGCCACGAGCACGCCGATCGCCCCGAGACCGATCACGCCGAGCTTCTTGCCCGAAATTTCCGTTCCGGCAAAATTTTTTTTCTGCTTTTCTGCGGTTTTCGCGATATTCTCGTCATTCTGGTTCTCATTGCACCACTCAATGCCGCCCATCAGGTCGCGGGAGGCGTAGAGCATTGCCGCGATCACAAGCTCTTTTACACCGTTCGCATTCGCACCCGGCGTGTTGAATACAACGATTCCCTGCTCGGCGCATTTCTCCAGCGGAATATTGTTGACGCCCGCTCCGGCTCTCGCGACAGCGGCAAGCCGCCCCGGCAGCTCTGTGTCATGCATCGCCGCGCTTCTGACGAGCACGGCCTCGGCCTCTTCTATCTGATCGACTTTCTTATAGTCATCCGAAAACAGATCCAGTCCCACCGACGCAATCGGATTTAAGCAATGATACTGAAACATTACGCATTCTCCTCCTCAAATTTCTTCATAAATTCCACGAGTTTCTCCACGCCCTCTCTCGGCATTGCATTGTAGATCGATGCGCGCATGCCGCCCACGGTGCGGTGTCCCTTAAGGTTTACAAAGCCTGCTGCCGCAGCCTCTTTTACGAATTTCGCGTCCAGCTCCTCATTCCCGGTCACAAACGGCACATTCATCAGCGAGCGGTCCTTTTTTGCAACGGTTCCGCGGAACAGTCTGCTTTCGTCAAGGAAGTCATAGAGAATCTTTGCCTTCTCCTCATTCCGCTCCTTCATCGCGGACAGTCCGCCCATGCGCTTTAACCATTTGAACACCTTGCCGCAGATATAGATGCCGTAGCACGGCGGCGTATTGTACAGGGAATCGTTGTCCGCATGCGTCTTATATTTTAACATGGTCGGCGTCCCCGGAAGCGTATCCTCGGTAATCAGATCCTCCCGGATAATCACGATCACGACTCCGGCCGGCCCGATATTCTTCTGGACGCCGCCGTAAATCACGCCGTACTTTGTCACGTCCACCGGCTCCGACAGGAAGCAGGAGGAGACGTCCGCCACAAGCGTATGTCCCTTGGTATTCGGGAGCTCTTTGTATTTTGTGCCGTAGATCGTGTTGTTCTCGCAGATATATACATAGTCCACATCGTCGGGGATATCAAGGTCCGCACAGTCCGGAATATAGGAAAACGTCTGATCCTCGGAGGACGCAAGCTTTACGGCCTCGCCGTAAACGGAAGCCTCCTGATACGCTTTCTTTGCCCACTGCCCGGTCACGATATAGCCCGCCTTTTTGTGTTTCATCAGATTCATCGGAATCATCGCGAACTGCTGGGAAGCGCCGCCCTGCAAAAACAGTACCCGATAATTGTCCGGGATATTCATCAGATCGCGCAGATCCTGCTCCGCCTCTTTGATAATCGTATCGTAAACCTTCGACCGGTGGCTCATCTCCATCACGGACATCCCGCTGCCCTTATAATCTAACATTTCCTCCGCGGCCTCTTTTAACACCTCTTCCGGCAATACCGCCGGACCGGCCGAAAAGTTATAGACTCTGCTCATACCAACTTCCTCCTTTATATAAAAACATTAATTCTCCGCCAAATCCTCACCGGTAAACGCGGTGCTGATATCCGCTCCCGGCGCCACCATCGGCCACACCTTGTCGTCACTGTCGATGATACAGTCAATCAGCGCCGGGCCGTCTGCCGCGAGCGCCCGTCTGAACGCCTCGCTAAATTCCTCCCGGCCCGCCGCGCGGTATCCGACGGCTCCCATCGCCTCCGCGAGCTTCACAAAGTCCACGCCGTCGTCTAAAACCGTGGCCGAATAGCGCTTTCCGTAAAATAAATCCTGCCACTGGCGCACCATGCCGAGCACGTGATTGTTGACGATAATCTCGATCAGCGGCAGCTTCTGTCTGGCCGCCGTCGCAATCTCATTCATATTCATGCGGAAACAGCCGTCCCCCGCAATATTGACGACCCGTCTGCCCGGATTTGCGATCTGGGCGCCGATTGCGGCGCCGAGCCCGTAGCCCATGGTTCCCAGCCCGCCGGAGGACAAAAAGGTCCTCGGATTCTTATACCGGTAATACTGGGCTGCCCACATCTGATGCTGGCCGACCTCCGTCACAATGATTGCCTCGCCCTTTGTCTGGCGGTATACCTCCTCCACCAGGTACGGACCGCTTAACCCCTGCTCCTGATAGGTCAGCGGGTATTTTTCCTTTAACTCCGCCGCCTCTGCCATCCACGCGGGATGATGCTGCGCTTTCAGCTTCGCATTGATCCGGCGCAGGATTTCCTTTAGATCGCCGATGACGCAGGCATTCACACGGATATTTTTATTGATCTCGGCCGGGTCCACGTCAAACTGGAGGATCTGCGCCTGTTTTGCGAATTTTTCCGCGTTGCCGAGCACCCGGTCCGAAAAGCGGACCCCCAGCGCGATCAGCAGATCACAGCCGCTGACGCCGAGATTCGACGCCTTTGTGCCGTGCATCCCGAGCATCCCCGTATAGCGCGCATCGGTCCCGTCAAAGGCTCCCTTCCCCATCAGCGTGTCGCAGACCGGGGCGTCCACTCTGTCGACAAACGCCCGCAGCTCTTCGCCCGCCTCCGAGATGACCGCTCCGCCGCCCACGAAGATGTAAGGTTTTTCGGCCGCCTCTATCATTCGCACGGCCGTCTCTATGTCCGCATCACCGATAGTCTCCGACAGACGCACGGCCGGATCCGGCTTACGATAAGTATATTCGGTCTCCGCCGCCGTAATGTCCTTTGGAATATCGACAAGCACCGGCCCCGGCCGGCCTTTCCGCGCGATCGCGAAAGCTCTGCGTATCGTATCCGCAAGCTTTGTGATATCTTTGACAATAAAATTGTGTTTCGTGATCGGCATCGTGATTCCCGCAATGTCGATCTCCTGAAAACTGTCCTTGCCGAGAAGCGGCACATTCACATTGCAGGTAATCGCCACCATCGGCACGGAATCCATATAGGCCGTCGCGATACCGGTCACAAGATTCGTCGCGCCCGGCCCCGAGGTCGCGAAACACACGCCGACCTTTCCCGTACTCCTCGCATATCCGTCTGCCGCATGGGCGGCTCCCTGCTCGTGGGACGTTAAGATATGTTTTATCTCTCCATGATGCTGATACAGCTCATCGTATACATTTAAGATGGCGCCGCCGGGATACCCGAATACGGCATCCACCCCCTGCTCTTTTAAACATTCAATGACAATCCGCGCACCTGTTGCCCGCATTTTCTCAACCCTCTCTTCTCTCTGTGTTCCCGCAGCCTATCGCGGCAGCTCTAAAATCGCGCCGCGGTTTCCGGAGGTCACCAGGGAAGCGTACCGTTTCAGATACCCGTCCGTCACCTTCGGCTCCCTCGGCTGCCATTCCTCCCTGCGGGCGGCAAGCTCCTCCTCCGAAAGCGCTACGTCTAACGTCATCTCCGGAATATTGATACGGATGATATCGCCCTCGCGAACGAGCGCGATCGGACCGCCGACCGCAGCCTCCGGGGAGACATGCCCGATGGATGCGCCGCGGCTTGCGCCGGAGAACCGTCCGTCCGTGATCAGCGCCACGGAGGAGCCGAGTCCCATGCCCGCAATCGCGGAAGTCGGGTTTAACATCTCGCGCATGCCGGGCCCTCCCTTCGGCCCTTCATAACGGATCACAACGACGTCGCCAGCCTTGATCTTGCCGCTCTTGATCGCTGTAATCGCGTCCTCCTCGCAGTCAAAGACTCTCGCCGGGCCCTCGTGCACCATCATCTCGTCACAGACTGCCGAGCGCTTTACGACGCTGCCGTCCGGCGCAAGATTTCCCTTCAGCACGGCGAGTCCGCCGGTCTTGCTGTACGGATTTTCTACGGGGCGGATGACCTCGGGGTTTTTATTTACCGCATCTGCGATATTCTCCCCGATCGTCTTTCCGCTCACGGTCATGCAGTCCGTGTGCAGCAGACCGATGTCGGCAAGCTCCTTCATCACCGCGTAGACGCCGCCGGCCTCGTTTAAGTCCTCCATATAGGTCGGCCCCGCCGGCGCGAGATGACACAGGTTCGGCGTTTTCTCGCTGATTGGATTTGCAAACGCGATATCAAAGTCAAAGCCGATCTCGTGCGCGATCGCAGGCAGATGCAGCATACTGTTCGTCGAGCAGCCGAGCGCCATATCCACGGTCAGCGCATTCAAAATCGCTTCTTTTGTCATGATGTCGCGCGGGCGGATGTCGTTCCGGTACATCTCCATCACCGCCATGCCCGCATGCTTTGCAAGCTTGATGCGCTCCGAGTATACCGCCGGAATCGTGCCGTTTCCGCGAAGTCCCATCCCGAGCGCCTCCGTCAGGCAGTTCATGGAATTTGCCGTATACATCCCGGAGCACGAGCCGCAGGTCGGACAGACCTTCTCCTCGTACTCGCGCACGTCCTCCTCGGTCATCGTTCCGGCCGCGTAGGAACCGACCGCCTCAAACATCGACGAGAGGCTCCGCTTCTGTCCTCTGACATGTCCCGCGAGCATCGGGCCGCCGGATACAAACACCGTCGGCACATTGATGCGTGCCGCCGCCATCAGAAGTCCCGGCACGTTTTTGTCGCAGTTGGGCACCATGACGAGCGCGTCAAACTGGTGCGCAAGCGCCATACACTCGGTCGAATCCGCGATCAGATCCCTTGTGACGAGCGAATATTTCATTCCGACATGCCCCATCGCGATCCCGTCGCAGACCGCGATCGCCGGGAATACCACCGGCACGCCGCCCGCCTCCGCGACGCCGAGCTTTACGGCATTTACGATTTTATCGAGATTGATATGCCCCGGCACGATCTCGTTGTAGGAACTCACGATGCCGACCATCGGCTTTTTCATCTCCTCCTCGGTAAAGCCGAGCGCATGAAAAAGGCTTCTGTGAGGCGCCTGCTGCATCCCCTTTTTTACGTTATCACTCTTCATATCGTCCAATCCTTTCTGTTCGTCCTCTGTTATGTTCAATCTATTCTGTCACAGATCAGGTCTCCCATCCGCGCCGTGCCGACCTCGGTCACGGCCGTTCTCTTCGCCGCTTCCTGCGGCATAATATCAATCGTGCGGTACCCGTCTTTTAACACCTGTTTTACCGCCTGCTCGACGGCGTCCGCCTCCGCGTCGAGATCAAAGGTATAGCGCAGCATCATCGCGGCGCTTAAGATCGTCGCAATCGGATTTGCGATGCCCTTTCCCGCAATGTCCGGCGCGGAACCGCCGCTCGGCTCATACAGCCCGAATTTCGTATCGTTTAAGCTCGCCGAGGAGAGCATCCCGATCGAACCGGTCACCATGCTCGCCTCGTCCGAGAGAATGTCGCCGAACATATTCTCGGTTAATATCACGTCAAACTGCTTCGGGTCGCGCACAAGCTGCATCGCGCAGTTGTCCACAAGCATATGCTCGCACGTAACGTCGGGATAGTCCCGCGCCACCTCGTCGACAATCTTCCGCCACAGCCGCGAAGAATCAAGCACATTCGCCTTGTCCACGCTTGTCACTTTCTTTCTTCGCTTTGCGGCGATATCAAAGCCGCGCTTTGCGATCCTGCGGATCTCGTTTTCACTGTATGTAAGGGTGTCTGTCGCCGTCAAGACACCGTCCTTCTCCTCGGTCTTACGCGCCCCGAAATAAAGGCCGCCGGTCAGCTCCCGCATAATCATCATGTCAAAGCCGTCCCCGATGATGTCCTCCCTGAGCGGACACGCCTCTTTCAGCTCCTCGTACAGGTATGCCGGCCGCAGATTCGCAAACAGATTCAGCTCCTTGCGCAGCGCGAGAAGCCCGGCCTCCGGCCGCTTTTCGGGCGGCAGTTTGTACCAGGGCGACGTCTGGGTATTCCCGCCGATGGAACCCATCAGCACCGCGTCCGACGCTTTTGCCTGCGCGACGGCCTCCTTCGTCAGCGGTTCTCCCGCCGCGTCAATCGAACATCCTCCCATCAGAATCTCCTCATAGCAAAAGGTATGCCCGTACTTCTCTCCGACCTTATTCAGCACCTTTTTCGCCTCCGCGACAATCTCCGGCCCGATGCCGTCCCCGGCGATCACTCCTATCCGACACTCCATAATTTACCTCATTTCCTGATTCTTTGCTTTAACACACGAATCATAATTTCCTGACTCTTTGCTTTAACACACTAATCATAAACAGTATATGGGTATAATAATAATGTATCTGCGGAAACATTGCAACCGTTGCTTCCATTTTTCTTTTTCATGGTGAGCATAACCTGCTCTTATGCGGAGCCGTTTTCGCCAATGTAACAAAAAAGCTATAACCAGAAATATAGATATCTGCTTATAGCTCTTCGCCACTTCTTATTTCGATGCATCCTCCGGGTGCTCCACTGCTGCCACCGCCGCTTTCTGCATCGGGATGCGGCAGTTTTTGTTGCTGCCGAACTCGACGATTACCGTATCGTCCGAGATGTCAATCACGGTTCCGTAGAAACCGCTTGTTGTGAGCACGGTATCCCCCACCGCGAGCTCCGCCATCATCGCCGCCTTTTTCTTCTGCTCCTTCTGCTGCGGACGAATCATGAAAAAATACATAAATGCCACTAAAACCACCAGCCAGATCAGCATGCTTCCCATGCCTGCGGCTGCCGGGACCTGTGTTGTTGCCAAGATTGATAACATCTTATTTCCTCCTAAAATTTAAAACATTATAATGATTGTACACAAAAGACATAGTTTCGGCAAGTCTTTTCTGTTTTTTTGCCTCAGGACGGTCATGCTCTGCAAAATGCTGTTACTATATTTGATTTCGATTGATATGATTGATTACACCAACTGCATGACTTCGGCTTCAAGTTCTTTTAACTCTTCAAATGACAGAGAGGATACACAATCCGCAATTTCTTCAAGTGTCATTTTTCCCTTTCTTATCATTTGTTCGGCTGTCTTTCTTTCCGTTTCTTTTTCAATGTCTTTCGCATAAGTTCTCATAATCTGTTCGTCATCAAATAAACTCATCATAATCGTTACTACCTCCACTTCCTTGCTGCTTAAATACTGTTTTAAGATGTTCTCGTCCTTACAAATACGGATTGTTTCTGTAACTGCCTGTTTTGTCATTCCATGCTCTTTTATCTGCTCGTTAAAAACCTTACAAAAAACAATGTACTCATTGATTATATTGTCCTTATCGCTCTCATATATTACTTTAGCTTTTATCTCAATATCAATATCTGCACCGTCAAAAAATTCTTGCGATAAAGATATTGTATCGGACTTTCTGCCTTTGCTTCCTGTATATATCACATATAATTCAGGCTTTGGCATTTTTACTTTCTTGCTCTTAATATAAAATTCATTTATTCCACCATTCCAAAGCCTTCGGAATTTCACACGTCCCTCCTCTCACACGTCCCGCTTTATCTGTTCCATCCCGTAGAGCTTCTCCTCTTTGTACGAAGCAAACCGGCCCGCATCCAAAGCGTCCCGTATCTCTTCCATCATCGTGTTGTAGAAATAGAGATTGTGAAGCACGCACAGCCGCATGCCGAGCATCTCTTTTGCTTTCAGCAGATGGCGCACATAGGCCCTGCTGTAGCGTCTGCATGCCGGGCAGCCGCAGTTTTCCTCAATCGGACGCATGTCCTTCTCGTATTTCCGGTTAAACAGATTCAATTTCCCCTGATTGGTATACACATGTCCGTGACGGCCGTTCCGGCTCGGATAGACGCAGTCGAAGAAATCGATTCCGCGCTCCACGCCCTCTAAGATATTCGCAGGCGTTCCGACGCCCATCAGGTAGGTCGGCTTATTTACCGGCAGATAGGGAACGGTCTCGTCTAAGATATGATACATCTCCTCGTGGCTCTCCCCCACCGCGAGTCCGCCGACCGCATAACCGTCGAGCGCAAGCTCGGAGATGCGCTTTGCATGGTCGATGCGGATATCCGCAAAAACAGCCCCCTGATTGATGCCGAACAGCATCTGCTTTTTATTTACCGTATCATCCAGCGCATTGAGCCGTGCCATCTCGGCCTTGCACCGCTCCAGCCAGCGGGTCGTGCGCGCCACGGAATCCTCCACGTAACCGCGCTGCGCAAGCGCGGGCGCGCACTCGTCAAACGCCATCGCTATCGTGGAGCCGAGATTCGACTGAATCTGCATGCTCTCCTCCGGCCCCATAAAAATCTTCGCACCGTCGATGTGGGAGTGAAAATACACGCCCTCTTCCTTAATCTTGCGCAGACCCGCCAAAGAAAACACCTGAAATCCGCCCGAATCCGTGAGAATCGGCCGGTTCCAGGACATGAATCGGTGAAGCCCTCCCATTTCTTTGATTAATTTGTCGCCGGTGCGCACGTGCAGGTGGTAGGTATTTGACAGCTCTACCTGACACCTGATCTCCTCGAGGTCTTCCGTGGACACGGCCCCCTTGATTGCCGCCACCGTTCCCACATTCATAAATACCGGTGTCTGAATATCGCCGTGCACCGTATGAAACACGCCGCGTTTGGCCCGGCCTTCCTGTTTTAACAATTCGTACATATATCGTTCCTCTCTATTCCTCCGCACAGCCCGCCTGCCGGCCGCACAGCGCGTCTAACAGTTCAAAATAATTTTCGAAGGTCTTCGCGCAGCAACCCGGGTCCGCAATCGAAATCCCCTCCGCCCGAAGCCCCAGCAGCGAAAATGCCATCGCCACACGGTGATCCCCGTACGTTTCTATCACACAGGACTGCGGCCATCCCGGATAGATCGTCACGCCGTCCGGCTCCTCGTCCACCCTGATGCCGGCTCTCGAAAGCTCCGCTGCAATCGCATGGATGCGGTCGCACTCCTGTCCTCTGATATGCCCGATATTCGCGATGTGCACCGGGCCGTCCGCAAACGGCGCGAGCGCCGCAAGCGTCAGCGCCTGGTCCGAAAAATCATTCATGTCAAGTGAAATGCCGCGCAGTTTTCCCCGTGCGGGGCCGCGAACCGCAATCCCGTCCGCCGTGTCTCTTACCTCGCATCCCATCTGCGCAAGCACCGCGAGAAACTTCCTGTCCCCCTGTGTGTTATCCGGGTGCACCTGCCGCACCAGGGCCGTTCCCCCGGTAATCGCCGCAGCCCCGTAAAAGTAACATGCCGCCGACATATCCGGTTCGACGGCGTAGCTCTTTTTTCGATAAACCGCCCCGCGTTCTACCCGGTAGCATTCCCCGTCGAAGGACACCGGCACACCGAACTCTCTCATCATATTCCGCGTAATGCGGATGTAGGAGCCGTCCTTTTTCTCGCTTGTGATACGGACGGCAAGCCCCTGCCTGATCATCGGTGAAATCAAAAGCAACGCACTCAGAAACTGCGTGCTCGCACTGATGTCAAGCGAAAACTCCGCCGGCTTCCCCTCCGCTGCCGCGCCGCAGCCCGCACCGCGCACCCTCACCGGAAGGTGTCCTTCCTCCTCGAGACAGGTAATCTTGGCCCCTGCTGCCGCAAGGAGTGAAAACAGCTCCCGCATCGGCCTCTTTTTCATCTGCTCCGAGGCGTCTATCGTGTATACGCCGTCCGAAAATCCCAGCAGCGCCGTGAGAAAACGCGCTGCGGTCCCCGCGCTTCCGACATTAATTACAGCCTGCTTTTTGGGAATTTTTCCGCCGCAGCCGCACACCGCGGCACACTTTTTCTCCTCGTCGCACTCCACCGCAAACCCGAGTGCGGTAAGGCAGGAGAGGAAATGTCTTGAGTCGTCCGAAAAGAGGACCCCCGAAAGCTCCACGGTTCCGTCCGAGAGCGCGGCCAAAAGAAGCGCCCGGTTTGTCATGCTCTTTGAACCCGGAACCTCTACGGTCCAGTCAATCGGCTCTTTTATGTTTTTAACTAAAAAGTGTGTTCCCATCGGAACCCTCCTGTCTTCTCTGCCTTTTATTAAATGCAGACGCCCTCATTCGGCGTCCCCCGCATCGTGCGGAAACGCGAGTATTATAGCACATTCCTGTTGCCACGAAAAGTCAAATATGGTATTTTTTACTTGCCGGTTCGGCACAACAGTAAAATGATTCAAAGGAGGATACGGCAATGGCAGGTTCCACACTCGGAACGATTTTTCGGATTACAACCTGGGGAGAATCCCACGGGAAAGGGCTCGGCGTAGTCATAGACGGCTGCCCGGCAGGCCTTTCGCTCTGCGAGGCAGACATCCAGCGGTTTTTGGACCGCAGAAAACCCGGGCAGTCAAAATATACGACGGCCAGACAGGAGGCGGACACCGCAGAGATTCTCTCCGGCGTCTTTGAGGGCCGCACAACCGGCACCCCCATCTCCGTCGTCGTGTACAACAGGGATCAGCGCTCAAAGGATTATGGCGAGATTGCGTCCTGTTACCGGCCGGGCCATGCCGATTTCACCTTCGATCAAAAATACGGCTTCCGGGATTACCGGGGCGGCGGGCGCTCCTCCGGCAGAGAGACGATCGGCCGTGTGGCAGCCGGCGCCGTTGCGGCAAAAATCCTCGGCAAACTCGGCATCTCGCTTCTCACCTACACGAAATCCATCGGCCCCGTCGAGATCTCGCCGACACGCTTTGACGCGGCACAGATCGCTGAAAATCCGCTCTGTATGCCGGACGCTGCGGCCGCGGAAAACGCACAGAACTACCTCGATGCCTGCATGGCGGATCAAAATTCTTCCGGCGGCGTCATCGAGTGTATCGTGCGCGGAATGCCCGCGGGCATCGGCGACCCTGTGTTTGAAAAACTTGACGCCAATCTCGCAAAGGCCATCCTGTCCGTCGGAGCAGTCAAAGGTTTTGAAATCGGGGACGGATTCGACGTGGCAAAAGCCACAGGAAAGAGTAACAACGACGCCTTCCGAGCGGAAGGCAAAACAATCGTCAAGACGACCAACCATGCCGGCGGCATCCTGGGCGGCATAAGCGACGCGGGCGACATCGTCCTTCGGGCCGCGATCAAGCCCACGCCCTCCATCGCATCCCCCCAACAGACCGTAACCCGCGGCGGGGAGGAACGCGAAATCAGCATCTGCGGGCGGCATGACCCCGTCATCGTCCCGCGGGCCGTGGTCGTGATAGAGGCCATGACGGCTCTCACGCTTGTGGACGCGCTTTTCTTAAATATGAGCGCCCGCATGGACGCTTTAGAAGCCTTTTACAGATAGCGCCTGCGTTTCTTCAAAGGTTTGGCCCACGGCCAAACCACGGCGGCATATCCGTCACATGCGCTTCATATGCTGATGTGTGAAGAGATGGTCCGAGCAGTACTCGTAATTTCCTTCACACTTCGAGCAGAAGCGGAACTCCAGATTCGGGTCGTCAAGTTCTGTCCTGCCGCAGACCGTGCATTTGTGCTTTGTGAGTCCCGAACCGGGCCTCGGCTCCCGCATCTGCGCCTTAAACTTCTGCCTGCGGTGAATCTCCTGCGGCGTGTAGCGGTACAGATTCCGCGTCGAGAGAAAGAAAATGATAAAATTGAGCAGCGACATACCGATCGCAATCTTCCCCGCCCAACCGGAGGCAAAAAATTGCAGCGCAGTCAGCACGATATAGACAAGCGCCATCCATTTCATCTTAATCGGAATCACGAACATCAGCAGAATCTGCATATCCGGATACGAGAGAGCAAACGCAAGGAAAATGGACATGTTGATATAATTGGTCGAAAATCCCCCCGCAATGCCGTAGGACATAAGCGCATAATCCGCCGCGTTCCCGGTCAGCGCCATGATGCCGTACAGCAGGAACGCCCCTATCACGGTAAAGAGCATTCCGCCGAAAATATACACGTTAAAACGGAACGTTCCCCAGTTGCGCTCCAGCGTCGTCCCCAGCTGGTAATACAGATACGCCATAATCAGAAGCGAAAACAGGCTTCCCGTGGTCGGCATGAAAACCCAGGTCACCAGCCGCCAGACCTGCCCGTGCAGGATATGATACGGACTTAAGACCAGAAATTTCAGAATCCCGGGCGCGGCCATATTCAGCACATAGCCGGCGCCGTAAGCCGCCACCATGTAAATCATCAGATTGGGAACCGCAAACCGTCCCAGTCTGCGCTCTAATTTATTTAACCAGTTCATAGGTTTTCACCCCTGCCTTTCTCGTAAATACAATAATATAGTAAAGTATAGCCATCCCTTCTTTTTTTGTCAATCAAGGCAATTCTACTTCATAAAAAGTTTAGATTTTGGCACGAATTGCACATTGTTTTTTGCAAAATCGTGTCGTATAATGTAGCTTGTTCGGCATCTGCCAACAACTATTATAATAAGTAGAAACACATGTTGTTCGATATGTATTACAACGGAGGTTACCCATGAATCACAATTCACTTCATAAGCTGGGAATTGACATCGGTTCTACCACAGTAAAAGTTGCTATTTTAGATGAACAGGACAATCTGCTGTTTTCCGACTACAAGCGCCACTTCGCGAATATCCGGGAAACCTTATCCGCTCTCGTGGAAAAGGCCTTATCCGCTCTCGGAGACTGCGCCGTTGCCCCCATGATTACCGGCTCGGGCGGTCTGACTCTGGCAAAGCATCTTGAGATCCCCTTTGTGCAGGAGGTCATCTCCGTCTCCACGGCCCTGCAGCAAACCGCGCCCCAGACGGACGTCGCGATCGAGCTCGGCGGTGAAGATGCAAAAATTATCTATTTCGAGGGCGGCAATGTAGAGCAACGCATGAACGGCATCTGTGCCGGCGGAACGGGCTCCTTTATCGATCAGATGGCGTCTCTGATTCAGACCGACGCCACCGGACTTAACGAATATGCCAAAAATTATAAAGCCATTTATCCGATTGCGGCGCGCTGCGGCGTGTTTGCCAAAACCGACATTCAGCCGCTCATCAACGAGGGCGCTACGAGAGAAGACCTCTCCGCCTCCATTTTCCAGGCGGTGGTCAATCAGACCATCAGCGGTCTCGCCTGCGGCAAACCGATCCGCGGGCATGTCGCTTTCCTCGGAGGCCCGCTGCACTTTCTGACGGAGCTGAAAGCTGCTTTTATCCGCACGCTGAATCTCGACGAAGAACATGCGATCTCCCCGGAAAATTCGCACCTGTTTGCAGCCATCGGCTCCGCGCTCAACTGCGATACGTCTCTGACTACCACACTGTCTGCCCTGAGCGGACAGCTGCAGTCCGACATCCATATGGAATTTGAAGTTGCGCGGTTAGAGCCGCTGTTTGCCGACCAGAAGGATTACGAGGAATTTCTCGCCCGCCACAACGGCCACAGCGTGAAATCCACCGACCTTTCCGGCTACCGCGGCGACTGCTATCTCGGTATTGACGGCGGTTCCACCACCACCAAGATTGCGCTGGTGGGCGAGGACGGTTCCCTGCTCTACTCTTTTTACGGCAGCAACAACGGAAGCCTGCTTTCTACCACGGTAAATGCGTTAAAGGAGCTTTTCGCGAAACTTCCAGAAGGAACACGCATCGTACGCTCCTGCTCCACCGGCTACGGGGAAGCATTGTTAAAGGCCGCCCTGCTGCTTGACGACGGCGAGGTCGAGACGGTCGCACACTATTATGCCGCCGCATTCTTCAACCCGGACGTCGACTGCATTTTAGATATCGGCGGACAGGATATGAAATGCATCCGGATCAAAAATCAGACCGTCGACAGCGTACAGCTCAACGAGGCCTGCTCTTCCGGCTGCGGTTCCTTTATCGAGACCTTCGCAAAATCATTAAACTATTCCGTGGAGGATTTCGCGAGGGAAGCTCTGTTTGCCCAAAACCCGATTGACCTCGGCACGCGCTGCACGGTGTTTATGAATTCCAAAGTAAAACAGGCACAGAAGGAGGGCGCCTCCGTTGCGGATATCTCCTCCGGTCTCGCCTACTCCGTTATCAAAAACGCACTGTTTAAGGTTATCAAGCTCTCCGACGCGCGCGAGCTCGGAAAAAATATCGTCGTGCAGGGCGGCACCTTCTACAACGACGCGGTGCTGCGGAGCTTTGAGCGCATCTCCGGCTGTGCGTGCGTACGACCGGACATCGCCGGAATCATGGGCGCATTTGGCGCGGCTCTCATCGCAAGAGAACGGCATGAGGCCGGTCACGAGACCTCCATGCTCTCCGTCGACGACATCAGCGCGCTGACCTTCGACACGAAACTGACCCGCTGCAAAGGCTGTACCAACCACTGTATGCTGACGATCAACCGTTTCTCCGGAAACCGTCGGTATATCACCGGAAACCGCTGCGAGGGCGGGCTCGGCAAGGAGAAAAAAGAGACCGAAGAGCTTCCGAACCTTTTTGCCTACAAAAATAAGCGGCTGTTTGATTACCGCCCGCTTCCTCCCGCGGAGGCCCCCCGCGGGACCGTCGGGATTCCCCGGGTGCTCAATCTGTACGAAAATTACCCGTTCTGGGCGACCTTTTTTACAAAGCTCGGTTTTTCCGTCGTGCTCTCACCGTCGTCCACGCGCAAGATATACGAGCTCGGCATCGAATCGATTCCCAGCGAGTCCGAGTGCTATCCCGCCAAGCTGACTCACGGGCATGTGACATGGCTGATCCATCAGAATGTGGATTTCATTTTTTATCCGTGTATCCCGTATGAGCGGAACGAATTTCCGGATTCCAACAATCACTACAACTGCCCGATCGTGACCTCCTACGCGGAGAATATCAAGAACAACGTGGAAGAAATCACCTCCGGACAGGTGCGGTTTCTGAATCCGTTTATGTCCTTTGCGAGCGAGGACGCGCTGTCCGCGCAGCTGGTTAAGACGTTCGGAGGCAAAGAATTCGGCATTCCCGAAGCAGAAATCCGAGATGCCGTTTCCGAGGGCTACAAAGAGCTGGCCGTTGTCCGCATGGAGATGCAGCAAAAGGGCGAAGAGGTGCTGCGCTACATGGAGAAAACCGGGACACACGGGATTGTCCTCGCCGGGCGTCCCTACCATGTGGACCCGGAAATCAACCACGGGATTCCGGAACTGATTACCTCTTACGGTATCTGCGTTCTGACCGAGGATTCCGTCTCGCACCTGCACAAAGTGGAGCGTCCGCTCATGGTCATGGACCAGTGGATGTACCACTCAAGGCTCTACGCGGCGGCGAACTTTGTGAAGACAAGAAACGATCTGGACTTAATCCAGCTGAATTCCTTCGGCTGCGGGCTTGATGCGGTCACGACCGACGCCGTAAACGACATTCTCACGAAATCCGGCAAGATTTACACCTGCTTAAAGATCGACGAGGTCAACAATCTCGGAGCGGCGCGCATCCGCATCCGCTCTCTGCTCTCGGCAATCCGCGTGCGGCTGAAAAATCCCTCGGAGCGCACTGTGGTGTCGTCCGGCTACCGCCGCGTTGTCTTCACCGAAGAGATGCGCAAAAACTACACGATCCTCTGTCCGCAGATGTCGCCGATTCATTTTGAGCTCTTAGAGCCGGCCTTTCGGGCTGCGGGCTACAATCTCGTCGTACCCGATATACCGGCCAGGGAATGCGTGGATACCGGCTTAAAATACGTCAATAACGACGCCTGCTACCCGTCGCTGATCGTCGTGGGGCAAATGATGGCTGCCGTGACTTCCGGAAAATACGATCTGAGCAAAACAGCGATCTTAATGTCGCAGACCGGCGGCGGCTGCCGTGCAAGCAACTATGTCGGTTTCCTGCGGCGCGCGTTAGAGCGGCTCGGCCATCCCGACATACCGGTGATCTCCATCAACTTAAGCGGCCTTGAGTCCAACCCGGGCTTTAAGCTGACACCCGCTCTGCTCCAGCACGGGCTCTATGCCCTCGAGTTCGGCGATATTTTCATGCGCTGTGTCTACCGCACGCGCCCTTATGAGGCGGCGCCGGGTTCCGCGGACGTCCTGCACGAGAAATGGAAACAGGAAGTCATCGCCTTTCTCTCGCAGAAAAAGATGCTCTCCCACGGGAAATTTAAGCGCATGTGCCGGGAAATCATCCGCGACTTCGACCGCTTAGAACGCCTTGACGTCACAAAACCGAGAGTCGGTATCGTGGGGGAAATTCTTGTGAAATTCCACCCGTCCGCAAACAACCACCTCGTCGAGCTGCTCGAGGCGGAGGGCGCGGAGGCGGTTGTCCCGGATCTCACCGATTTCCTGCTCTACTGCTTCTACAACACGGGCTTTCGGGCGGATCATCTCGGCATGAGCAAAAAGACCAAGCGCAACGGCCGTCTGGGCATCAACTTCTTTGAGTGGCTGCGCGGCGCGGCGCGCGACGAATTTGAAAAGAGCACGCATTTTGACGCTCCGGCTCACATCGACGACCTCGCCGCGCGGGCCCGGGATATCGTGTCGGAGGGAAATCAGACCGGAGAAGGATGGTTTCTGACCGGAGAAATGTTAGAGCTGATCTGCAGCGGCACCCCAAATATCGTCTGTGCACAGCCCTTCGCCTGCCTGCCGAACCACGTCGTCGGCAAGGGTGTGATTAAGGAGCTGCGGCATCGCTATCCGTCTTCGAACATCGTGGCAATCGACTACGACCCCGGTGCGAGCGAGGTCAACCAGCTAAACCGCATCAAGCTGATGCTCTCGACTGCAAACCGAAACCTGCAATCATAACGGGGGTGTCCCGGCAAAAAATAATGAGCGGTACCGCGGTACCGCTCATTATTTTTCATATGGAATTTTTATAATAAAGAGGGCGCCCCTCCGTCATTTCATGACTTTTGGGACACCCTTGTTATTTCCGTGCATCATATGAACTTACCGCGAAATCCCTCTTTAGTTTGAAAAATCTCTGCTGTAAAGCTCCGTGCCGTCCGGATTCGCAGCAGCGATACGGATCACCGCATCCTCTACGCCGGTCTCAGATTTTATCTGGCTGCAAAGAGACTCAAAAACGGATTTCTGCGTTTCAAACATTGTGTCATAAGACTCTGCAAGTGTTGCCAGACTCTCCTCGTCGGTCGGGAACTCCTCCGTCAGCGTATAAAGGAATACCAGCGCATTGCCGTCAACCAAAATCGAAGCGGTACATCCCATCTGATCCGCTGAAGCGTTGATCTCATCCTCAATCGCATGGATCTCGTCAATCTGTGAATTGTACCAGTCTTCAACCGTTGCACCTGCGTCTTCTGCTCCTGCATCCGCCGCACCTGCATCTTCTGCTCCTGCATCCGCCGCGCCTGTGTCTTCTGTTCCTGCATCTGCCGCTCCCGCGTCCGCTGCTCCTGCGTCCGCTGCTCCTGCATCCGCTGCGCCCGCGTCTTCCGCTCCCGCGTCCGCTGCGCCTGCGTCCTGCTCCACATTGCTCTCCGGTGCGTTTGTTTCAGCCTTGTCACCGCAGCCTGCAAATCCGGCCACGCCAAGTGCTGCGACCATCATCATAGCCAATACTTTTTTCTTCATAATTCCTGTCCCCTCCGTATTCTTCCGGGCCAAAAATGCAATAGAGCTGCGGCCCGTGCTTTTTATTCTGGCGGCGCCTGCTCTATTAACGCCGTCTGCTGTATTATAGTACAGGAAAAGAAAAATCGCAATTACTTAAAAAAAAATTAAGAATTATTTCCCGGAAAACATTCCTTGCAAAATATCTTGCAGGAGATTAAGATAAAAACACAAAGAACTTTTACAGGAGGACGGACCTTATGACGCCGACAGTCAGTATCATTGTACCTGTCTACAATGCACAAAATTACCTGAAGCGCTGCGTTGACAGCATCTTAACGCAGGAATATACGGATTACGAGTTAATCCTGGTAAATGACGGCAGCACGGATGCTTCCGGCTCTATCTGCGACGAATACGCCGCAGAGGATGCGCGCATTCGGGTCATCCACAAGGAGAATACCGGTGTCTCCGACACCCGCAATATCGGTATCGATGCGGCTGCGGGCACCTATCTGCAATTTTTAGACAGCGACGACTGGATTACCCCGGACGCCACAAAGCTTCTCGTGCGGTCTGCCCTCGAGCACGGCTGTGATCTGGTTATCGCAGACTTCTACCGCGTAGTCGGGGAACGCGTCGCACACAAGGGGGATATCGAGGAAGACGGCGTGCTCACCAAAGAGGAGTTTGCCGCTCATATGATGGAAAATCCGGCGGACTTCTACTACGGCGTACTCTGGAACAAGCTCTACCGCAGAGATCTCATCGAAAAATATCGGCTGCGCATGGACACTTCGGTCAGCTGGTGTGAGGACTTTCTGTTTAATCTCGAATATATCCTGCACGCGGATGTCTTTTATGCCCTGCAGGCCCCGATTTACTACTATGTCAAAACAAAAGGCTCCCTGGCCTCGCAGGGAATGAGCATCACAAAAACCATCAAAATGAAACTGATGGTGTTTGAATACTACAACAATTTCTACAAAAATGTCTATGACGAGAAAGATTATGAAAAAAAGCGGCTTCAGGTGTATCGCTTTTTTATCGATGCCGCCAGTGACGGCGGTGCTCCGCTCTCGATTCTGCCGGGCGGCAAAAAGCTCGGTGAGGAGCGGTCCTTTGTCTGCTCCGGCGGCCTTTCCGGCGACGGCATTCTCATGGAATCTTACCGCAGCCGCAAGCTGCTCGAGCACTATCTTGAGGTTGCCGCTTTACAGTATGACCTGACGCTGCGGGATGTGACACTGCTGCTCTCTTTCGGAACGCTTCACACCGTTAAAAACCGCAGGGAGCTGGCAGACTATGCGGGCCTTTCCGTCGGCAGCCTTTCCCGGTCGCTGCAGAAGCTGCTTTCGCGGGATTTGATAAAGCTTACGGAAATCCGGGTAAAAAACAGCGCCTCCGAGACCGATATCAAAAACGCGGAGCGCAGCGCACGCGGCGGTTTATCGTCTCTCAAACCGTCCGAAAAATATCTTCAGATCAAACTGCTGCCCGCAGCCAAACCCATTCTCGCCGCACTCACGGCTGCCCGGAATGATTATGACTCCGCCCGCTTTTCAGATTTTTCCGAGGAGGAACTTGCCGCATATGCGGCGCTGACCGAAAAAATCAAACAGAACACGTTAAAAGTCCTGCTGCCGTAAAACCGCTTTTCCCCGCTGTGGTTTTACGAAAAGCAGGGGCGCTGTCAGAGATCCTTTTTTTCTTTTTTCAGCTGATAGGTCAGATAGTCAAGGCAGTCTATCTTCTTCTGACACCTGTGCACCTCCTCCAGCAGACAGTCTCTGTGATCTGCCAGAAGCTCCAGCTCGGCTTTGCTCTTGTGCGCCTCCATGCATGCGAGAAATTCCTCTATCTGCTTTGGCGCACATCCCGCATCTTTTAAATTTTGGATTATTGCCTCTCTTGAGGTTGCATCGCACATCTCCTGACCCTCTCTCTCATCGGCTGCAAACAGCTTTCCTCTCTCTTACGTCTCTACTCATTCTGCGAAATATCTGTTCCGAAATATTTATTCGAAAGCTCCGAGAGAACGCCTTCCTCGGAAAGCTCTGCGATCGCCCGGTTGACGGCAGCGCGCAGCGTCTCCGTCTCGGCGCCCTTCCGCATCGGAATCGCCACATAAGACGCCTCCTCCGTCAGCGCCGCAATCTTTACCTCCGCGTCCGGGTGCGCATTCAGATAATCGTAGAAGGATACTTCGGCATTCAGCGTGGCGTCCACCCGACCTGCCAAAAGCAGCTCAAATGTCTGATTCAGATCGTCCACGCCCGTCGTGACTGCGCCGTAGCTCTCCGCTAACTCCGCATAGGTGCTTGTCAGCGTATTTGCTGTATTCTTTCCTTCCAAATCTTCAAAGCCCGTAATTTCGTCATTGTCCCCTTTTACGATAATCGCCGTGCGGATATAGGCGTAAGGATCGGAAAAATCGTATTTCTCCGCCCGCTCGTCGGTAATCTCGACACCGTTTACCGCAATATCGTAGCGCTTCGCATCAATCCCCGCAAAAATTCCGTCCCACTCGCATTCCACAAATGTGGCCGTGACGCCGAGCTTTTCCGCAATATGCTGCGCGACCTCCACATCGTAGCCGACCAGCGCATCCTGCTCGTCGTGATAGGTCCACGGCGCCCAGGTGCCCTCCATCGCTACGACAAGCTCGCCCTTTTCCTGTATCTGCGCAAGCAGATCTTCCGTGTTTTCCGTATCGGAAACGGTGTCCTCTGCAACGGAGGACACCGCATCTTTGCCGCACCCGCCAAGCGCCGTCATTCCGACCGCCAATACCGCCAATACCAATGCCGTTACTCTTTTCTTTTTCATGATAATCCTCCCTGTCTTTATGCAAAAATTTCTTCATTTCTCCGGTGTGATACCGCATATCAGTTCGCCGCCGTCCCGAGAAATTCTCCGGTGCGCGCCATACGCGGCCGCTCAAACATCTGCTCCGGTGTTCCCTGCTCTACAACTACGCCGTTTTCCATAAAAATGACCTGCGACGAAACATTTCTTGCAAAATTCATCTCATGTGTCACGACAAGCATTGTCATGCCCTCCTCCGCCAGCTGCCGCATGACCGCAAGTACCTCCCCGATCAGCTCCGGGTCCAGCGCGGATGTCGGCTCGTCAAAGTAGATAATCTCCGGATCGGAGGCCAGCGCCCGCGCAATCGCCACCCGCTGCTGCTGTCCGCCGGACAGCTGATTCGGATAATAGTCACAACGCTCCGACATTCCGACTTTATCGAGCGCGCGCTTTGCGATTTTCTCCGCCTCCTGCCTTGTCATTTTACGGGCCGTAATCAGACCTTCCGTCACATTTCCGAGCGCGGTCCTGTTGCGGAACAGATTGTAATTCTGAAAGACAAACGCCGTCTTCCTCCGAAGTCTCGCCACGTCCTTTCTTCCAATATGCCCGAGCGCAAACTGCTCGCCGTCAAAAATCAGCGTCCCCTCATCCGCCTTCTCCAGAAAATTGATGCAGCGCAGCAGCGTTGTCTTCCCGGAACCGGACGGCCCGAGGATTGCCACCACATCCCCCTTTTTCACGGAGATGTCCACACCTCTGAGCACCTCCGACTCCCCGAATTTCTTATGGATATTCTTTATTTCCAGCATACCGTCCCTCCTACCTGCCGAATCCGCGGCGTCTGTTCCGCCTTACCACAGTCATCTCCGTGACCGCTCTCTCACTTTGCTCATAGGCTCCCAGCTTCCGCTCTCCGATGCGCTGCAGCTTTGTAAGTACCGTCGAAAACATCAGATAGATCAGTCCGACCTCCATATACAGTGCCAGCGGCTCATAGGTCCTTGCCACAATGCGCTGTGTGGACATAAACATCTCTGCCACCGTGATATTCGCCGCAAGGGATGTATCTTTGACCATTCCGATCAGAGAGTTTGAAAGCGGCGGAAACGCGGTTCGAAACGCCTGGGGCAGCACAATACGGCGCATAATCTGCAGGTATGACATTCCGACACAGTATCCGGCTTCCATCTGCCCCCGCGGTACTGCCTCGAGCGCGGCGCGGATCGTCTCCGACGCATAGGCTCCCTCATTCAGGGAAAACACAATCACCGCCGCAGGAAACGGCGCCAGCACGATTCCGATTCCCGGCAGTCCGTAAAACACGATGAACAGCTGTACCAGAAGCGGCGTTCCCCGAATCACCCACACATAGAATCTTGCAAGCTGCTTTAAGACTCTTATCTGTGCAAACTGTATCAGCGCGGTCACCACCGCAATCAGAATAGCCAGTGTAAAGGAAATCACTGTGAGGGGAATTGTCACCGTGATACCCGGAATGAAAATCTTAAAAAAAGAATCTGCCAGGATGTCCCATACTCTTTCACTTATCATATGTCGTTTCCTCCCTTGTTCCACGAATACACTATAAGCTTTTTGTTTTCAAACTGCAAATGCTTATATCAAATCGATTCCCATACCTCCCGGGCATGGGAATCGCGGTAATTATATAGAATCCTACACAATGGAAAAAATTTTTTATTTTATCTCCACTCCGGCGTTTCTGCAGGCTTTTTCAAGAAAGCCGTAAAACTGTCCGATCTCCTCCTGTGTCATCCCGGCCAAAATCCGTTCTTCCTGTTCGGCAAAAAGAACTTTTATCTGTTCAACTGTCCGCTCCCCTTTCGGCGTAACCGTGATATTCAAAGTCCTCGCATCCTCATCACTGATACTTCGCTTAATAAATCCCTTTTTCACCAATGCATTCAGCAAACTCGTGACGGAAGAACCTTTGATAAGCATTGTCTCTTCCAGATATTTGCGCGTGATGGTTTTCCCGCATTCCAGCCCCTTGATGATGATTTCGAGCAGACGCCCCTGCTGACTTGTAATGTCAAACGGCACCGTTTCCTCTTCGGTGCTGTAGCGCATATGATAAAAAAGAATCCTGATATATAGTTCCAATGATGCAGTTCTCTTATCCGTACTCATGTTTCCTCCATAGGCACAAGCTTACGGGTAGTATAGATTGCCTGTCAGATCTTGTCAACTCCTTTCGACAAAATTGTCCTACAGATATAGTTTTTATTTTTGTCCGGACGCGCTTGCCTTTTTCACACGCGGCAGTTAAAATCTCTTTAACAGGAATGACACAGAGGAGAATTTACATATGGAGCTACGCGTTTTACAATATTTCCTTGCCGTGGCAAGAGAACAGAGCATCTCGGGTGCCGCTGAGTTTCTGCACCTGACACAGCCCACACTCTCCCGGCAGATAAAAGATCTCGAAGAAGAATTGGGAAAGCAGCTTTTCGTCCGCGGCAACCGCAGAGTCACTCTGACCGAAGAGGGCATGCTGCTGCGCAAACGCGCAGAAGAGATCGTTGATTTAGTGAACAAAACGGAACGGGAAATCCTGCACTCCGACAAAACCGTCACCGGCGATATCTATATCGGCGCAGGGGAAACCGACAGTATGCGCATCGTTGCCCGCGCTGCCCGAAAGATACAGGAAGACTTTCCGGGTGTGCATTTCCACATTTCCAGCGGAGATGCCTGCGATATCCTTGAAAAGCTCGACAAAGGCCTGCTGGATTTCAATGTTCTGCTCGGAGACATCGACAAGCTCAAATACGACTATCTGGAATTTCCGATGAAAGACACCTGGGGAATCCTGATGCGCAGGGACAGTCCGCTCGCAGCAAAAGAGTCCGTAACCGCGGAGGATCTGCGGGATCTGCCCCTGATCATCTCACGGCAGGCGCAAAAAAAGGGAGATCTGCTGCACTGGCTTTCCGCAGGCAGCGCACATCCGAATATCGCGGCCACCTATAACCTCATCTATAACGCCGCGCTGATGGTAGACGAAGGGATGGGCTATGCATTCTCTCTGGACAAGCTCACCTCTGTCGGAGCAGACAGCAATCTTCTCTTCCGCCCTCTGTCGCCGCCGCTTCATCTTGGCATGACGATGATCTGGAAAAAATATCAGATATTTCCCAGGGCTGCCGAGCTGTTTCTGACCTATCTGCGAAGAGAGCTGACGGCAGGCTGACCCGCGGCTGTTTCTCCGCCGAACGCCGCCGCAGTTACGCGGTTCATCGTCTGCATAAATGCGGTAACTTTTTCCGCTCATAATTTGCGCGCAGCTGCATATACTCTTTCCATGAAAACATTGAAATGCTGTCTCATAATCGGAATCATAGTTGTGATTATCACAGGAACCCTTGCTCATTTTGTGTACGAGTGGACCGGAAATAATTCTGTCGCCGGTCTGTTTGTGCCGGTCAATGAATCCGTCTGGGAGCATATGAAACTGCTGTTTTTCCCGATGCTTCTGTACGCGGTATCTGCGAGGCACAAACTGAAAGGCGCTTACCCGTGTATCGGCGCCTCGTTCTGTTTCGGGATTCTGGCGGGAACGCTGCTGATCCCGATACTTTTCTATGCCTATACCGCCGTTTGCGGCAAAAATTATTTTGTTCTGGATATCGCTACGTTTGTTCTAAGCGTCATCCTCGCATTTTGGCTTACCTTCCGGCTTGCACAATCCTGCCGCGCAAACCCGTATGCGCCTCTGCTGTATGCGCTGACGGCCGCCCTCTTTGTCTGCTTCGCCGTGTTCACCTATCACCCTCCGGACGGGAAGCTTTTTGACGACCCGACGGTTTCCCAGACCTTCTTTCTGCAGTAACGCTCAAATTCCTTTTGCATGGTTAAAAAATTCTTTTTCTGATCCGGACAGTAGGTGTGATGCTGCCTTGCATATTCGGCCATCCAATGATCCATATCTTTGTCCGCTTTATAGGAATACGCCATCATTGCCAGCAGAGAGGGTCTGTTTTCCCCGCTGCGCAGCGGGGAATCGATTTTTACGGTCTCCTCCAATAAAGTGTGCAGTGATTCCGTGTACAAATCCATATCCTCCCGCACCTCCTCGACACTGAGCTCAACCATTTCGGCGACAAACGATTCAATGCTGCCTTCTGAGGCATCCTCCGCATCCGTATGCAGAAACTCCAGCAGCAGCTCCTCAAGCATGTCCAGTTTATCGACGATTACCTGCCTGTCCTTTGTGCTAAGCTCCCTATCGATCTCATCGAACAGCAGTCCTTTTTTGTTCTTCCGGGAAAACCGGAGTTCCCC
Source organism: uncultured Roseburia sp. (assembly GCA_910577925.1). GTDB lineage: Bacteria > Bacillota > Clostridia > Lachnospirales > Lachnospiraceae > Roseburia. Next base: position 6,274 of record CAJTOI010000023.1, on the reverse strand, counting down.
CTGAAACGCCCTGAGAAAATCCGCAAAGCGCCGGTCTTCGACTCTAAGCTTCGTAAACCGGTCAAACAGCGTAAGAAACAGAAACGAGTCTTTTTTATTAAAAATCCCCTTGATGTCATCCGTGATAATCGCTTCCAGTCTCTGCAGATAAGCCGCAAATTGCTCGAACTCTTCCTTGGCCGCGTTTTCATTGAGATACCTGCAGGCCGCCTTCGGCTGCTTTTTCCAGCTGTCAAGATGGTTCATGCACATCATGGTCTCCACCACCACCCGCTCAACGCTTCCATTTACTTTATCTTTTTCGGTATAGACGCTGTAGTCCAGAAAAAAACGGCTGTCTAACAGTTTCCGGATATTGCCGGCAAATTTATCAATATAGGTAAATGCCTTCTGATCCGCGTTCATCGAGGTATGATTATTGTAACGCTTGATGTATCTTGAGATCTTATGGCTGTCACAGTTCTCGTGAATCACCGTCTCTATCTGATACTCATTAAATTTCTTTTTCAGTTCATCCGGAAGCTTGTCGAAGGTTTTGTTTTTGATATCGCACACGGCGTCCACCCAGTCAATGCCGCCGTCCTTCTTTTTTACCTTTTTCTTATAGGGAATCAGAGAATTTTCCAAAGCGCCCGTAATCTTATGCGTCCCGTTCCAAAAGCCGTTTAACGCCGCGCTCCTGCATCCGCCGTCCGCAATATGCAGCTGAGAGCTGCTCTCCTCGCCGAGAATAATCGGCGGTATATATTCGTCGGTAAGAACCGTGACGATCAGTTCATTCATCTGCTCTCTGCTCCAAACCATTCTCCTCTGCACATCCGCATTGTTATCAATATCCCCTTCATTGATTTTCTTTAAATACATTTCCAGTGTATACGTCTGTTTGCGCGGCCTTGCCATTCTCTCTCCTCCTTTACCCCTCTTCTTTTTCGTATCCGCCTTCGGCGGACAGCGGGACACACGCCTTTTGTCCGCTGAGGGTATTCTCTGTCAAAAAAATACGGACACATTCCGGTACGAATGAATCGCCGCGTTGCAATCCGTATACTGCTTTTCGCTGATCTTAAGCTCCTTTTTAATCTCATTGGAAGGATATCCCGCGATATGAAGCCGCAATACCTCTTTCTGAAGCTTTGACAGCCTGCCAAGATAGAGAAGCATCCTTCTGCTGTACCCCTCATCCTCTCTGCCGAAAACCTCTTTTTCAATGTCAAATCCTCCGGCAATCGTATCTCCGAGCGTACCGTCTTCGCCGTCGGCAAGCGGTGCGTCGAGAGATTCATCCGGAAGAATTTTGTTTTTCAGAACGACCGTTCCGTTTTCATCGATCTCACGCACTTTTATCTTGGCGCATCGCTTATCCCTCGTCCTGCTGGTCATCTCCGTGCAGAACTTCTTATACAGACAGGAATACAAAAAGCCGTCAAATGACATCGAAGACTCATAATCTCTCATTGCACAGACAAAAACCTCATTTGCAAGCGAATAGAAATCATCCCTGTCTACATGCGCAAAATGCAGTCTGACTAAGATTTTATCTGCCATATCACGCAGCTTCTTTGCATTGTCCGCATAATATGCCGTCAATATCTGTTCCATAGTTTATGTACCTCCCGTGACAATACTAAGTATAGAACAAATGTTCGCTTTTGTCAATAGCAGGTTCGAACAAATGTTTGTAAATTTTCATTTGCGTTTGGAGAAGTATATTACACAGGCATCAAAATGAGAGGAGGATTTCGAATGGCCAAACAGCAATCCTGTCACAAATTTGTCTATAAGCTTTCAAGCAGACGGTTAAAAGACGCCGGGTGGGATCTCACACTGCCGCTCTCCGCCGCCATGAAAAATAAGAGTGATATCGTGGCGTTAAACGACAGTCAGATCCTCCGCTGGATCTGTGAATTAAACGGCGCCCGCGACATCGACACAGAGGTCGAAAAGCTGAAAAAGGAATTGTACGATTTAAAAAAGCAGCCCAAAAGCAGGAAAACCAAAAACAGGATCAAGGACTTATACGACAGACTTTACTCGCTCCAATATCAGAAGGATTACCTCTGTATCATCATGGATTCCGACACGGACTACGACAGGGCGAATCAGGGTTTTTCCGTCAACGGTTATCGCTATCACAGACTGCTCGGAACGAACGGCGGCATCAAAAATTCCACGATCACCTACATCGGGGACCGTGTATATCAGGAAATCGTAAAGCGGATGGACAACGGCAGAGACAAGACAAAGCCCATAATCCCCGCCAAATTAGAGGCTTATCAGGCGCTGATATGCAGCGCCTCCACTCCGGTTACCATGCCGAGAATCTTAATCGTGCAGGACTGCCGGGTACGGTTTAAGGAAGACGTCATAAAAATATCGGATGAAAACGGCGGAGAGCCGGAACTGAAAATCGAGAGGGACTGCCTGATCGATTACTGCGATTCGGACGGCTACGGGCTGATGTCGCCCGCATACTCGCGTGTGATAAACCGAGATTTATACGGGGAAGCATTTGCGGGCCGGACGATCTCCGGCGTCAACACCAGATACGCCTGGACCAAGGGCATGCTGTTTACCTTTGACTTTGCGGAATTTGCAAAACGAGTCAACCACGGGGAATACATGGTTCGGGACGCATGGGGAACGCAGCGCGATATCAGGGATTACGACGTGATTCTCACGACCTCCATGGTAAAACTGTGGGACTCCTATCAGAGCCTTGAACACTTTATCGCCTGCTGCAGCGAAAACCATTATCAGTTTTCCGTGACAAAAACAACCCCTCACCGGTTGGAACATGTGCGCAACGCCAACTATCAGTTTCTGCAGACCTACGAGTTATCGGATGCGGAGTTATACGAGCTGTGCCGGCCCACAATCGAAGACATCGCCGGCGTGCTGGGAAACGACTGGCGCAAGACCGTCGTCTTTCTGAAAGGAATGTTTTTAAATGACGACAACATCGACGCCGTCGGCGATGATTTTGTAAAAGCGATCATGATTGAACCAGGCATGACAGACGACCCTTTTATCACCCGCAAACTACATGCGCTGCTCTATAAAAGAATCGAGATGGCCGCAAAAGGTTCGATTCAGCTGCCCGGAAACTTTGCGATCGTGTCGGGGGATCCATACGCGCTCGCACAGTCCGTTTTCGGGCTGCCCGTCACCGGTCTGCTCAAAGCCGGCGAGGTGTACCACCGATACTGGATCGACAAAAATGTCAGCGAGATCGCCCTCTTCCGCGCGCCGATGACCTGCCATAACAACATTCGAAAAAGAAAAGTCGTACACAATGACGAGACGGATTTCTGGTACCGGTACAACACAACCGGCATCATTTTAAATTCATGGGACACTACCTGCGATGCGTTAAACGGCGCGGACAAGGACTCCGACGCCTTTTTCACAACCGATCATCCGATTCTCGTGGCACATACCAAAAATGCGCCGACAATCGAATGCATTCAGCGAAAAGCAGAAAAAATCATCCCCGCAGAGCAGGATCTGGTAGCGGCCAATAAGCTCGCGTTCGGCGATGAAATCGGGACCACGACAAACCGGATCACCGCCATGTTAGAACGTCAGGCGGCTTTCGCAAAAGACAGCGAAGAATACCGCATGCTGGATTACCGTATCAAATGCGGACAGCACTATCAGCAATGTGCGATCGACAAAGCAAAGGGAATCCTCGCAAAGCCCATGCCGAAATACTGGTACAGCACGGCCGCATGCCAAAAGCTCCCGGATGCCACGGAGGCACAAAAACAGTTTAAAGCGCTCTGCCTGCGCATTGTCGCCGACAAAAAACCGTATTTTATGAAATATGTATACCCCGATCTGCACACGGAGTGGAAAAGATACCTCAAAAATGCAAACAGCAAATGCATCCGCGAATTTAAAATGTCCCTTGCCGACCTGCGCCAAAAGCCGGATAAAACGATTTGCGAACAGGAATTTCTCAAATATTACGAGCAGCTAAAACCGGTCGGAACGAATCCCTGTACCGTCAACCGGATCGCCTGGCTGATGGAGGATACCTTTTCGCATTTTATATCGAAAAAGGCGCAGGTTTCCGATTTTGATTACCGAATCCTAAAGTCCGGCGCAGCCTACAGCAAACACGATTATCTGGAAATCAAAAAGCAGAAAGAGGCATACGATGCCTGCGTCCAGGCTTATCAGAAGCTTGCCAAAAGCAGACGGTTAGATAAGGAAGACACCGCGCAGAAAAAAGGGATGCTGCAGCTGCAGTTTCGGGCAAGCTGCGAAAAAATCTGCCCCAACGAAAAAGAGCTCTGCGACATCGTGATCGACCTGTGCTACTCCGCCGAAACGTCCAAACAATTTGCATGGGACATCTGCGGCAAAACGATCATCGACAATCTGCTGGAAAAAAAGAACCATACCGTCTCCTATCCCGTCCGTGCGGAGACCGGCGGCGAATTTCAATTCGCCGGAGAATCCTTTGTGATTCACCAAAAACGATTAAAGGAGGTTGAGGAACTATCATTCTGTTAAACGAAAAACAATACGTCTTAGACATACTCCGGACCGGAGAACTTCATCCGTCTAAAGCTTCGGTCTTTTTAAATCTCTACGCGAGATACCTCTGCCATGAGGAAGACCTGCCAAAAGCGGATATCCGAAAAGCGCTTCACGAATTTATGCAGGAGCGTTATCCCGGCTACAATCCGGCCGACTGGTCTCTCCGTCTTGAAACCTGCGCAAAAAACGCAGACAGATATGCGCTGTGCGAATGCACCGGCATCCGGATCACCGCAAATGAGCGGAAAACGCTTGAAGCAATTCACAACAAAGTATTGGAGCGCCTTGCATTTACACTTTTATGCCTTGCGAAATTCAATGACTTCCGGAACCCCGCGAACAATCACTGGATCTCATACAGCAACGGTGAAATTTACAAAACGGCGTGTATCAATGCGACCGCTTTCAACAAGGATAGCAACTATCACCGACTTCGGGAACTGGGATTGATCGAGTATGCCAAAAAAGTAAACAATCTGAACATCCGGGTTTTATTTATCGACGAAAACGGCGGCGAAGCGCTGTTTGTCTCGGATTTCCGGACACTCGGCTATGAGTGGCGTTTATTGAAAGGTGAACGCTACATCCGGTGCACCGGCTGCGGGCTCCTTGTGAAAGACACAAACGGAAAACGAAAATACTGTAAGGATTGTGCCGCCGCAGGCAAGCGAATGCTTGACCGGCAGAGAATGCAGCGCCGGCGCAGCCTACAAATCTGTGAACCGTAAAACGGTTCAAAAACAAATGAAAGCAGGTGATGTACATGAAACTGAACTATTTTGATTTATTGTCGCCGAATCCGATACAGGCGCCGAATGCAGGAGGCATTCTCTCACCGACACTGCGCAGTATCTCCTCGGTCGGCTACAATACTTATCAGCACTACTTATCCGTTATACTGACGCATCCGGCGTTCTGTGGCACGGCAGACGGCGGGGAAGACACCTTCTTCCTGCTGTCCGAACAGGAAAAACTGAACTGTATTTTTGAAATGCTTGGCGCAAACGAACCGTACGCCGCATTGCTGCAGAAGGCGCTCAACTTCTTTTTCCGGGAAACGGTGACATACGCTCCCGGATATCAGGGTTTTTCCGTTCAAAGCGACAACCGGCTCATCGGACTTGTCACAAAAGAGAACTATCCGGAGGTATGCGATGTGATCCGGCAGCGCAACCACATTGAAATACCCCAAAAAGAAGACTTATCCAAAGTAAAAAGCAAAAAGGCAATGGAAATCGTAAAAAAGCTCCAGGCCGGACGAAAGGAAAAATCAACACACGCACAACCGAATCTGAACATGGAACTCGGCAATATCATATCTGCCGTTGCAAATAAGAGCCTTTCCCTGAATCCGCTGAATATCTGGGACTTAACCATATACCAGCTGTGGGATTCTTTCGCCCGGATTTCAAACAACAACATCTACGATATGCAGTTGTTAAGCACCGCCGTGTGGGGAGATAAAGATCATCATTTTGACGCGGCAATGTGGTTTAAAAAGCCTCCTTCTGCCGGATATGACTGAGAGCGGGCCTCCCCCGCTCTCCCTTTTCGTACGCAAAAGTTTACTTCTTATTATCACATATCAATAAATTATTATGTTGAATCGAAAATGATTCTCCGGATAAAAGCCCTAATTTTTTTCTGCCTGACTCTTCGACCTCAAGCGGAGAGAATTTCAGCATTTTCAAGGCAGACAATTGAGGCGTACTGGACGTACGCCGATTGA
>CAJTOI010000022.1 GCA_910577925.1 uncultured Roseburia sp. | reverse complement strand
TGATGGAGCTGTTCCAGAAATACGACGTGGAGTTTGTTTCCTCCACGGAAAAGTTTGACACTTCCACCCCAATGGGGCGGCCCATGCTGAATATCTGCATTGTGTTCGCCCAGATGGAACGGGAGACCATCCAGAAGCGCGTCACGGACGCCTACTATTCCCGGTGCCTGAAAGGCTTCCACATGAGCGGCCAGGCCCCCTACGGCTTCCGGCTGGAGCCGACCACGGTTGAGGGTATCCGCACAAAAATGATGGTGCCCGACCCGGCAGCCGCCGACTTCGCCGGGACAAACGGCTGCTATCTCTACCAGGGGCGGGACGTGAAGGAGGACAAGGACAGGAGCCTGAAAGACCAGATACTTGTTATCGCTCCCCATGAAGGGCTGGTTTCGTCTGACACCTGGCTGAAATGCCGGAAAAAGCTAATGGCGAACATCACCTATGGGAGAGAAATTCCGGGAGTTCAAACACCTCCGGGGCGGCGAAGAAAAGGCCAACCCGAAATTGACCGCCTATCAAGTGGAGCTGGCACAGGTTGAGGCGGAAATGGAAAAGCCTCTTGATACGCTGACCGGGGCAAACGCTGCCCTGCTTGCCTAAGCCAACAAGAAAATCGAGGAACTGGACACGCGCCGCCAGAAAATCACAAAAGCGATTGCCGATTTATCCGTGGAGACCATTTCTCAGCAGCAAATTGATCTGCTGTCCGGCTATCTGGACGACTGAGAGAATATCAGCTTTGAGGATAAGAGGAAAGCCACGGACGGCTTGATTTCATTAATCAGCGCAACCAGCGAGTATGTTCCTCCTTAAAGTCGAATAAATCTTCAATCGTAACTTCAAATACTTTTGCTATACTGTATGCGAGCAGCATAGAGGGATTATAACGGTTTCGTTCAAGCTGCATAATGGTCTGTCTTGATACACCCACCAAATCGGCAAGCTCTTGCTGGGTCATTCTTTTTGTGGCTCGATATATATGAATTTTACTATCAAATTGATATTTGCTCTTATTCGCCACAGGCTCACCGCCCTTCATTGTTTTTAATGTCCTGTGCGGTTACAAGTATAACGTATTTCCTGCATTTGGTGGAAGAAAGATGTGAAACCGGCTGAAATAAGCATGGGCGGTTCTGCGGCTTTGGAAATTCTTTGACTTTATGCGGTCAGCGCCTGTTTCTTTACCTCGGCGAGCGCATGGGCCACCGGCGGAATGCAGATGACGGCCAGCGTGAGCACGGCCTCGGGAACAAGGTAGGAGGCGTTGTAGCCGAGCGAATATCGAAGGGCGGGCATTCCCTCCGGGGCGTAGGCGCCGAAGAAGACGACGCCGGAGATAACCGAAAAGAAGTAACGGCCGAGCACACCTGCGAGATAGCCAAGCTGCAGGCCGTGCTTTTTCCCGGAAAAGAATCCGGACAGGCCGAGTGCCCCGAAAGCGCAGGGGTAGTCGATGAACATCTGCGGCAGCGTATAGAATATCGGTTCCGTCACAAATTGAAGCAGACCGTAGGCAACCGCAGTCATAATACCGACATAGGGGCCGTACCAATAGCCGATCAGGACGATAAAGAGCATGCTCAGCAGGGTGACGGAGCCGCCCATGGGCAGATTGGCAAACTTAATCAGGGAGCAGACCGTTGCAAGCGCGATCGCCGCGGCGGAAAATACCAGCTGCCTGGTGGTAAGCGTTACTTTTTTTGCGTCATTTTTGTGCCGGAGTACGGCTGCGGCAACCAAAAGAATAAGGATAAGTGCCGCGATGATCAAAACGCCTGCAGCGGTCACGCGCACGGAGCCGTCACCCCAGGCTCCCTCGGGGGTAGCAAAAAAATTGTTCATAAAAAAATCCTCCTTGCGAACAGACATGCCAGGGGGATATCAAAAATCCGCTTCCTTACGCCGGTATTATCCGGTTCAAGTAATGAGGGTCGATGAAAAAACATCTCTCAGCACTTCCGCCCGCCGCAGCGAACGGATAAAGCACCCCTAGCAGTTATATTCGTTTTCTGTTTTTAGTGATTTTAAATATAGCAGGTCGCGGGATGCCTGTCAAGAGGGACGATGGGGAGATTTTGCTTGATAATCAAAATAATCATGGTATAATAGTCTCGCTGATGTGCGAATGCCCGTGAACGAAAGAGCCGTAGGCTCCCAGGTTCGCACGGCACAGCAAAGAAACTTGCGGTGCGTTCACACGGCGAAGCATCTTGAAATATACAGGAGAGTGAGGATCGATGACCACAGACGAAACATTAAACGAATTGCTGGTGCGGCTGTTTAAGGATATTATGGAGATAGAGGGGCGATGCCTCGTGACAGATCCGTACAGGGACATCAGCTATAATGATTTTCATATTATTGAAGCGATCGGACTGCAGGAGCCGAAGAGTATGACGGCGACCGCGAAGCTCATGGGAGTGACGACGGGGACGCTGACAAAGGCGATGGATGCGCTGACCGACAAAGGCTATGTGGCGCGGGAGCGGAGCAGGCAGGATAAGCGCGTGGTGTGGATTTCTCTGACAGAGAAAGGAAAGGCGGCCTATAAGCATCACGAGAAGTTCCACCGCAGGATGATTGCGCATGTCAAGGGACAGCTGACGGAGCAGGAGACACCGATACTGATATACGCACTGGCGAAACTGATTGATTATTTTCAGATGATATACAAACAGGAGGATGCAGATGAGTAGAATAGGCATGGGAAAGAACGCGTGGGCATTATTTCTTCTGCTGCTTGCGGGAATCGTGCTGGGAGGATTTATCGGAAACCTTGTGTCGGGAATTTCCGGTCTTGGCTGGCTGAATTACGGGCAAAGCTTCGGCCTTACGAGCCCGGTTGTGTTTGACATCGGAATCATGGTGATTACGTTCGGCCTGTCAATCCATATCTCCATCGCCAGCATTATCGGCGTACTGATCGCGGTTCTGATTTACCGGCTGATTTAAGGGTATAGTTTACGCGGGTTTGAGGCGCCGGGGAACGGCAGAAGGGCTGCGGGAATTCGTCGGGCTTTAACAATTTATTGTGATAAAGAAAAAAAGATTGCACATCGGGGAATTTTGATTTAAAATAGTGGTGCGACAGGAACAGCGGATGCTGTGCCGATATACTATATTTTTATGTAAGGAGATTAAAGAGATGGGATATGTAGATGAGGTACTCGCAAAGGTAAAAGAGAAGAACGCTTCCGAGCCGGAGTTTCTGCAGGCTGCGGAGGAAGTTCTTGAGTCGCTCAGACCGGTGATTGACGCAAATGAGGCGGTTTATCGGAAGGAAGCGCTGTTAGAGAGACTTGTGGAGCCGGACAGACAGTTTAAGTTCCGCGTTCCGTGGGTGGATGATAAAGGACAGGTACAGGTCAATATCGGCTACCGCGTGCAGTTCAACAATTCGATCGGACCGTACAAGGGAGGCCTGCGTCTGCATCCGTCCGTGAATACCGGAATTATCAAGTTCCTCGGTTTTGAGCAGATTTTTAAAAACTCGCTGACCGGACTGCCGATCGGCGGCGGCAAGGGCGGTTCCGATTTTGACCCGAAGGGCAAATCCGACCGCGAGGTAATGGCTTTCTGCCAGAGCTTTATGACCGAGCTCTGCAAGTATATCGGTGCGGATGTTGATGTTCCCGCGGGGGATATCGGAACCGGCGCGCGCGAAATCGGCTATATGTTCGGTCAGTATAAGAGAATCCGCGGCATGTATGAGGGGGTTCTGACGGGCAAGGGCTTAAGCTACGGCGGGTCGCTTGCGCGTACCGAGGCAACCGGCTACGGCTTATTGTACATAACCGAAGAGCTGATGAAGTGTCACGGAGAGTCGATGGAAGGCAAGACCGTGGTTGTCTCCGGCGCGGGTAATGTAGCCATTTATGCGACGCAGAAAGCACAGCAGATGGGGGCGAAGGTTGTGACCTGTTCCGATTCGACCGGATGGATTTATGACCCGGAAGGAATTGACGTTGCGCTGTTAAAAGAGGTAAAAGAGGTAAAACGTGCCCGCTTATCGGAGTATGCAGCGGCAAGAAAGAGCGCAGAGTATCACGAGGTAAGCGCCGAGCAGAGAAGCGGCGCAGGCGTATGGCAGATTAAATGCGATATTGCGCTTCCGTGCGCGACACAGAACGAACTGCTTATTGAGGATGCAAAGCAGCTTGTGGCAAACGGCTGTAAGGCTGTCTGCGAGGGAGCAAATATGCCGACCTCGCTTGAGGCGACAAAGTATCTGCAGGAGAACGGCGTGTGGTTTATCTGCGGCAAGGCTGCAAACGCAGGCGGTGTGGCGACCTCAGCTCTGGAGATGTCCCAGAACAGCGAGCGCTTGAGCTGGACCTTTGAGGAGGTTGACGCAAAGCTTCAGGGTATTATGGTAAATATCTATCACAATATCGACGATGCCGCAAAGCGCTACGGCATGGAGGGCAACTACGTGGCAGGCGCGAACATTGCGGGATTTGAGAAGGTTGCGAATGCGATGCTTGCGCAGGGTGTGTGCTAGGAGAAAGCGGTACAATAGAATGAATCTGTACATGAAATTGCCAGATGTCCGAAAGGATGTCTGGCAGTTCTTAAATATGTCTGGCAGCGCATATCAGGCCTGACGCGGGAAAAGAGAAGTGAGCTATGAAGGAAAAAGAATCGGGAAAAATAACTATGGCTGCGGCATGGATAAAGAGGCATCTATTGCTGCTTCTGGCGGTGCAGGCATTTGTGCTTGGCATCGCGGCTTTTTTTTGTTTCACAAAGGAGCGGAAAACGCCGGATGTGGATGTGGCGGAATGGCAGGCATGGCTGATTGCATATGACGAGAGCGAAGAGGCATGGTATATTGACGAAACGGTGTATAAGGACAAGTATGCGGCGGACATGATCTACGGCCCATACATAGATTTGGAGAGAGGCTCCTATGTGATTACGGTATACTATGATGCGGACAGCGATAACAGCTGTGTGGCTACTGCGTCAGGCATAGACGGCAGAGGATGCCTGCGCGGGGATGAGGTGACACTTGACGCAAAGAGTCATGTAAAAGAGTTTCGGATAGAGCTTACGGACGATGTGGACAATTTTGGGGTGACAGTTCGGTATCACGGAAAGGGATATCTGAAAATTCAGAATATTGTTATCAGTGAGAGTAAGTCCTATGATATCCGCCGCATTTTCTGCCTGTTTGGTGTGTTTCTGCTGCTGGATATGCTGCTGGTGTTTTCCGATTTTATCAAAACGCACAGGAGAGAGCTGCTGCTCCTGCTTGGGATTCTCTTTCTCGCGACACTGCCGGAGCTGATCGCCGACTATTATTCCGGGCATGACATCCATTTTCATCTGCTGCGCATTGAGGGAATCGCCAGAGAGCTGCGGTTGGGGAATTTCCCGGCGAAGCTTCATTCTTTAGCGCTGAACGGGTACGGATATCCGGTTTCCGTTTACTATGGGGATGTGTTTCTTTATCTGCCGGCGTTGCTGCGGCTGCTGGGCTTTTCTGTTATCAGCGCTTACAAAATATATATATTTTTTATAAATGCAGGGACTGTTTTCCTAAGCTATCGGTGTTTTCTGGAAATTTTCCGAAAGCAGGAGATCGCGCTTATCGGGACACTGGCCTATGTGACATGTCCCTACCGGCTGTTAGATATTTACGAGCGGGCAGCGGTCGGAGAGTACACGGCTATGATGGCGTTCCCGCTGCTTGCACTGGCCTTTTACCGCATCTATACCGCGGAGGATGCAAAAAACGGGGAGACCTATAAGAGAAACGCACTGCCGCTTACGGCCGGTATGACGATTCTGCTGTCTTCACATATTCTCTCGACGGAGATGGCGGTCTTTGTCCTTTTTATTATTTGTGTGGTCTTCTTAAAAAAGACATTCCGCAAAAATACATTAAAGGTTTATGTGACAGCCGTATGCGCTACGGTGCTGCTCAACGCATACTTCCTCGTGCCTTTTCTTGATTATTATAGAAATGGGGATGTCAATATAACGAATAAGGTACAGCATGAAGTGATGACGATACAGTCGGGCGGTGCGTATATCGGTCAGTATTTTGCTTTTTTTGAGGGAATGAGGGGAGGCGTATCGAATTCTATCGTCGGAAGGATGCAGCTGACACCGGGGCCGGTTTTGATGGCGGCGTTGGCGGCGGCGATATATCTGCTGCTGATGGGAAGGGCAAACAAGCGCTGTCTGTTTCATGTGGTTTCCGCCGTACTGCTTTTGTTTCTGGCTTCAAATCTGTTCCCGTGGGATTATCTCGCGAAACGGTCCGGTATTTTTAATGCGTTGGCGCAGGTGCAGTTCCCGTGGAGATACCTTGGGATCGCGGCGATTTTTCTGACGCTGCTTTTGTGTGAGCTGCTGCTCTGGCTGGGGAAGGAGGATGTGGCGAAGCAAAAGAAGCTATGCATGCTGGCGGCCGGGACGTGTATCCTTATGACCTGCTATATTGCGGGTGATCTGTTCGGGTCTGTGGATTTGATTCAGGATGAGGGCGTTTCGGGCCTGATGCAAAATTATGACACGCCCGGTCTGAGTACGCTCTATACGGGCACGGAATACCTGCGTACCGGTACGGATGCCGGCAGGCTGGAGGGAGAGATTTATGCGGAAAATGCAGCGGTGACAGAGCTCCGAAAGAGCGGATCACAGATGCTTTTGCAGTGTGAGACAGGCGGTGAGGCGGCATATATTGAGGTTCCCTTTTTCAATTACCCGGGGTACCATGTATGGGATGAGAGCGGCAGGGAATATGCGATCGCGGACGGGGAAAATAATGTCATCGCATTTTCGCTTCCGGCCGATTTCAAAGGAAATATCACAGTTCGGTTTAAGGAGCCGCTGCCGTGGAGAATAGCGGAGGTGGTGTCGTTGCTTTCCCTGCTGGGGCTGCTGACGGTTTCTATTCTGAGTGAGAGGCGGAATCGGATGGACGGCTATGAGGAGCCTGTGCCGCAGCGAGGAAAATGATCGGTTTTTGCCGGAAAGGGGGAATCGGGTTTGGTTCGTGTTGCGATTGTAGAGGATGAAAAGGAAGCCGTGCAGACGTTGGAAAATTACCTGTCCCGATATCAGCAGCTCATCGGCGAGTCGTTTCATGTCACCGTATTCGCGAATGCGGTGTCCTTTCTGGAGCCGTACCGCGGCTTTGATCTGGTTTTCATGGACATCCAGCTGTCTATTTTCTGTTGTGTCTTTTTGCTCTACATCCGCTCCGGGGTGCTGGAGCGCAGCCAGATGGAGCAGGAGGCGGAGGAGCCGGTCCTGCCGGAGGAAATGCAGGAAATGAAGCGGCTGATCGGCATTTATGAAGCGGCAGTTAAAACGGGAAACGACACGCTGGACACAATTCTGACGGAACGCAGCCTTTATTGTGAGAAGGAGGGCATCCGTCTGTCCTGCATGGCGGACGGAGAAAAGCTGTCCTTCATGCCGGTGGGGGATATCTGTGCTTTATTCGGCAACGCATTAGAAAATGCCATTGAAGCGGTATCGAAGCTGGAGCAGGTGGAGGACCGCAACATCAGCTTTCAGGTGCGGGAGAGCCGGGGGCTTCTGGTAATTACTGTGGACAATTATTTTTCCGGCCCGCTCACCTTTGAGGACGGCCTGCCAGTTCCATTTGTCCGTTCTCATTCCGCTGCCCGGACAGCCTGTGTAAGGCTGCGCCAAAATATGTAAGGTTAGGACGTCTCTATTGCGGGGCGTTCTTTTTTTATTGTAAACTGACCCGGAAAGGGCGGCGCATCGCCGCATACAGTTCGTATATCAAAAACGCAAGGAGGTAAAAATGGAACAGAAAGTAAAACTGCGAATGTCCAACAGAGCCTTCCGGGCGATCCTGATTCCGATTCTGACAATCATGGTCGTGCTGGCGCTCGTGGCAAATCTGGCCTGCAATATGCTGGCGTCGACATTAGACACTTATGTGGGGAAGGGCGAAACATATATTTCCACACCCGATGGCGCCGTGGGACTGGACGGAAATTATTACCAGACCCGGTATGCCAATCAGGATGAATCCACCGAGGGAGGTTACGCCGTCGCCCGCAGAGTGGCGGAGGAGGGCAGCGTGCTGCTCAAAAATAACGGTATTCTGCCGCTGGCCGCGGGCAGTACGGTCATGCCCTTCGGCTATGCGTACCTCAATCCCATCTACGGGCAGCTCACTTCCGGCGGTTCGGCCAAATGGGTTGCAAACCCGGTGACACCGGAGCAGGGGCTGGCCGCATACAGCATTGACACGGCGGCGGCCGATCGCATGACTGCCGCCGGCGAGCCGGAAATTATTGTCGAAGCGCCCGGGACTAACGCGGCGGGTGAAGCCGGCTCTATGCTGGGCGGCGACTGCAAGATTTATGAGTACGGCCCGTCTGTCTATGAGAACCTGACCCCGGCAGCCGACACCACCGGAATCGTTTTTATCACGCGCTCCGGCCAGGAGGGGCAGGACCAGAAATACGATGCTTATGAGGACGGTACGCCGCATTATTTTGCCCTGACGGAAAATGAGAAGGGGGCAATCCGGGCGGCAAAGCAGACCTGCGGCAGCGTGGTGGTTATTCTGGTGTGTTCCGCGCCGATGGAGCTGGGGGAATTGATGGCGGTTATGATATGTCAAAGAGCGCGTCCTTTGGGTTTGCACCGCTGATGGCGGCGACCTGGGATACGGATCTGCTCTATGAGATCGGTGCGGCTTTTGGGCAGGAATCGCTGCAGAGCGGAATCAACGGCTGGTATTGTCCGGCCATCAATCTTCACCGCTCTGTGTTCAACGGCCGGGTGTTTGAATATTACTCCGAGGACCCGGTACTGTCCGGCAAGCTGGCTGCCGCTGTAATTTCCGGCGCAGGCGATCAGGGGATGTTCTGTTATGTGAAGCACTTTGCATTAAATGATACGGACACCGGCCGCGACCGGCTGGCTAATTTCTGGGCGGATGAGCAAACGATGCGGGAGCTGTATCTGAAAGCATTTGAAATCGCCTTTGAGGAGGCCGTGATGACGATCCGCTACTGTGACGGGAACGGAAACATGGCGGAAAAGACCATGCGGGCAGCCACTGCCGTCATGCCTGCGCAGAACTGTGTGGGAACCACGGTGGGGCATGCGAACTATCCGTTACTGAACAACGTGCTGCGGGACAAGTGGATGGATTATCATGCGCACCAGAGCGGATAAGGCTCATCCGGAAAGCTTCAAAAGAAAAGTCAGAAAACTCCAAAAGGCATAAGACAAATTAAAAAACGGGCCGCACGCACTTTGCGAACGGCCCCTATGTCTAATCTGAGGGCGCCCCTCGGGTCATGAAGCGACCTGAGAGGTATTCCCTATTTTCTGGATGATTTCACGGTTCATTTTCTGCATGAAGAAAACCGTGAGTATGATAGCGGCCACCTCCGCGATCGGGAACGACCACCACACGAGATCGACATTCCCGAGCATCGCCAGCCCAAATGCGACCGGAAGCAGTACAAGCAGCTGCCTGACGATAGAGATAACCATGCTGTAGACCGCCTTGCCCATCGCCTGAAAGGCCGCGCTGCACGCAATGGAGAATGCCGCAAAGAAAAAGCTTGTACTGATAATGCGCAGCGCCGGAATGCCGAGGGACATCATCGTGTCGGAGGCGTTGAACATGCGCAGCATCGGGCCGGGGATGACCTGGAAAAGGATCAGCCCCACGGTCAGAATGACAACGGCGTAGGCGGTGCCGTGTTTGATGGTCTTGACGACGCGGTCTTTGCTGCCGGCGCCGTAGTTGTAGGCGATAACCGGGATGATACCGTTATTCAGGCCGAATACCGGCATAAAGACAAAGCTCTGCAGTTTAAAGTAGACGCCGAACACGGCGGTCGCCGTCGAAGTAAACGAAATCAGAATGCGGTTCATTCCGTAGGTCATCAGGGAACCGATTGCCTGCATAATAATCGCGGGAACGCCGATTTGATAGATCTGAGCGATAATACTCCCGTTCGGGCGAAAGCCCCGCATCCGGATGCGCACTTCCTGATTTTTTATGTGGTTAAATGCGACAGACAGAATCCCGCCCACGATCTGGCCGATGACCGTTGCCGCGGCAGCTCCCGCAACGCCCATTGCGGGAAGGCCGAACAGGCCGAAAATCAGAATCGGGTCGAGGATAATATTTACGACGGCGCCGATGCCCTGGGTGAACATGGTGTAAATGGTTTTCCCGGTTGCCTGCAGGAGCCGCTCAAACATGACCTGTGTAAAGATTCCGACCGACAGGCAGGAGCAGATTGTCATATACTGCGTTCCGTAATCGATAATCTCGGCAATATCCGTCTGGCTGCGGTAAAAGGCCTCGGAAAAAAACAGGCCGATGATAAAAAACAGGAGAAAACTCAAAAAGACAAGGAATACCGAATTCTCGGCGATTTTATTTACCTTGTCGAAATCTTTCTCGCCGAGAGAGCGCGCGAGCAGTGCATTGACGCCGACTGCGGTGCCGACGCCCACGGCAATCATCAGATTTTGGATCGGGAAAGCCATGGAGACCGCGGTCAGCGCGTTCTCGCTGATCATCGCGACGAAAATACTGTCGATAATGTTGTAGAGCGCCTGAACGAGCATGGAAATCATAATCGGCAGCGACATGGATATGATTAATTTGTCAACAGGCATGACGCCCATCTTGTTTTCATTCATAGTAAAACCTCATTTCCTTGTGTATTTCAGAGTATCCTTCAAATATTAGCATAAATATGGAAATAATACAAGCCCGTTGTGCGGGGCGGACCGAAAGGAAAAATGGCCGTTTCGGAAATTTATACAGAATAAAATTTACAAATCGGATGGGATTTTTTATAATGGATATAAATAAAGTACAGATTGCACAATTTTAGGAGGGGAATTTATTATGGGTATTATGACAGGAAAAACGGTGATTCTTACCGGCGGAGGACGCGCGGTCCTCAAAGACGGGAAATGCGGCTCGATCGGGTACGGGATCGCCACGGCTTATGCGAAGGAAGGCGCGAATATCGTAGTTACGGGCCGCAACGTGAAGAAGCTTGAGGAGGCAAAAGAGGAACTGGAGAGACTGTACGGCGTGCAGGTGCTTCCGGTTCGCGCGGATGTCAGCGCAGGTGCGGACAATGAGAGCGTTGTCGGGAATGTCGTGGACAAGACAATTGAGAAATTCGGAAGGATTGATGTCCTGATTAACAATGCGCAGGCATCGGCGTCCGGCGTAACACTTGTGGATCACACGACAGAGCAGTTTGATCTTGCAGTGTATTCCGGGTTGTATGCGGCATTTTATTATATGAAAGCGTGCTATCCGTATTTAAAGGAGACGAAGGGTTCCGTGATCAATTTTGCATCGGGCGCCGGTTTATTCGGCAATTTCGGACAGTGCGCATATGCTGCGGCAAAAGAAGGAATCCGCGGCCTGACCCGTGTGGCGGCAAATGAGTGGGGCAAGGACGGCATCAATGTCAATGTCGTGTGTCCGCTGGCGTGGACCGCGCAGCTTGAAAACTTTGAGGAGGCGTATCCGGAGGCGTTTAAGCAGAACGTTCACATGCCGCCGATGGGGCATTACGGAGATGTCGAGCTGGAGATCGGACGTGTCTGCCTGCAGCTTGCCTCTCCTGATTTTAAATATATGTCGGGTGAGACGATCACGCTTGAGGGCGGCATGGGACTTCGGCCGTAGGCTGCAGGTCCGCAGGCACAGACGAATGTCTGTGGGGAATACCAAAGAAAAGGAGGAGTGTTTATTATGGAAAGATTTATACCGCTGATAGCGGCTGCCGTGATAGCGGCGCTTGTGATCCTGCTGTTTGCGGCGGGATATGTGAAAGCGCCGCCGGATATGGCGTTTATTATTTCCGGTATCAAGAAAAAGTCAAAGATTGCAATCGGGAAGGCGACTATCCGGATTCCGTTTTTTGAGCGGCTCGATAAGCTGAATCTTCGGCTGATACCGATTGACGTGAAGACCAGCAACGCGGTGCCTACGGCGGATTACATCAATATCAACGTAGACGCGACGGTCAATGTCAAAATCGGCAGCGAGCCCGAGAAGCTGCGGCTCGCGGCGGAAAACTTCCTGAACAAGCCCACGGAATATATTGCGGGCGTCGCAAGAGAGGTGCTCGAGGGAAATGTCCGGGAAATCGTCGGCAAGATGAAGCTTGAGGAGATGGTTTCCGACCGGCAGAAGTTTGCGACGCTGGTAAAGGAAAACGCCGAGCCGGATCTTGCGGCGATGGGACTCGATATCATCAGTTTTAACGTGCAGAACTTTGTGGACGGCAACGAGGTGATCGAAAACCTCGGTATCGACAATATCGTAAAGATCAAGAAGGCGGCGGCGATTGCCAGAGCCGAGAGCGAGCGCGATATCAAGGTGGCGCAGGCAGCGGCGGACAAGGAATCCAACGACGCGGCCGTGGAGGCGCAGACGGAAATCGCAAAGAAGCAGAACGAGCTGGCGATCAAGAAGTCCGAGCTGCAGCAGGAAGCCGACACCAAAAAGGCAATGGCGGACGCCGCTTACGAGATTCAGAAGGAAGAACAGCGAAAAACAATCGAGATCACGACGGCGAATGCGGATATTGCAAAGCAGGAGCGTGAAATCGAATTAAAGCAGAAGCAGGTTGCGGTCAAGGAGCAGGCGCTCGAGGCGGAGATTAAGAAACAGGCGGAGGCCGACAAGTACGCGGCACAGCAGCATGCGGACGCAGCGCTCTACCAGCGCCAGAAAGAGGCGGAGGCAAAGCAGTTTGAGATACAGCGCGCCGCGGAGGCAAAGCAGTTCGAGGCCGAGCGTGACGCGCAGGCGAGACGGGCACAGGCGGAAGCCGACCGCTTTATGAAGGAGCAGGAGGCGGCCGGGATCCGGGCGGTCGGAGAGGCGGAAGCCGCTGCGATTCAGGCCAAAGGACTTGCGGAGGCGGAGGCGATGGAGAAAAAGGCCGAGGCGTATGCGAAGTATAACAAGGCGGCGGTTGCGGAGATGATGATCCAGGTGCTTCCCGAGATCGCGGGCAAGATCGCGGAGCCGCTTGGAGCGATTGACAAAATTACGATTATCGGCGGAGGCGAAAACGGCGGAGGCGTGGACCAGGTGGCCGGCAATGTGCCGGTAGTCATGGCGAAGGTGTTTGAGAGCATGAAAGAAGCCACCGGGATAGACCTCGCGGATATCATCAATGCGGATTCCTACGACGCGCAGGTCAACCGCAATATCAATTTGTCCGGACTTGACGCGGTCAATTTCGTAGTAAAGAACGAGACGGTTAAAGGGACGGAAGAATAGAAAAAAGGAGCTGTACGCATTTTGCGGCACGGCTCCTTTTTTGCTGCCAGGCGGTTTAGCGGATCAGGCGCTCCGCATAGTCAAGCGCCTCCACGATATTCGGGAGGAAATATTCGGCGCCGATTTCGTCGACAAACCCGTCCTTTTTCATGACGGACATCGGCTGCTCGTTGACATGGGAGAACAGCAGCACGATCCCTTTCTTTTTCGTCCGCGCCGCGAGCTCGCGCAGGGATTTCATGGCGCTCGCGTCAATGGCCGGTACGCTGCGCATGCGGATAACGAGAACCCGGGTGTAGGATTTGCTGTCGATTTGCAGCAGCTGATCCGCGGCGGCGAAGAACAGGGGACCGCTGATTTCAAACACGCGGATGCTGCGGTCGAGAACCCGAAGCTTTTCCGCCTCGCCGGGAGTGACGTCCGGCTGCTCGGTGTATTTCCAGGATTTCACGTCCGCGGTTTCCGCCATGCGCTTCATAAATAATAAGGAAGCGAGTACGACGCCGATCTCGATGGCCACGACCAGGTCAAACAGGATCGTGAGCAGAAAAGTAGTGATCAGGACAATGACGTCGCTTTTCGGAGCCGTCCTGCAGAGGCGCAAAAAGGTGGTCCAGTCGGCCATATTCGCGGCAACGACCAGGAGGACAGCCGCGAGCGTCGTCATCGGAATCAGGGCGGCCAGAGGCATCAGGGCGAGCAGAATGACGGTCAGCGTGACGCAGTGCACGATCCCGGCAATCGGGGTGCGCCCGCCGTTGCGGACATTGGCGGCCGTCCGGGCGATGGCGCCCGTGGCGGGAATGCCGCCGAAAAGGCCGGAAAAGATATTTCCGAGTCCCTGACCGATCAGCTCGGCATTGGATTTGTGGGTATCGCCGATCATACCGTCCGAGACGACGGCGGAGAGCAGAGACTCGATTCCGGCAAGGACTGCGATGGTGAAGGCCGGCGAGAGCATCTGAGAGATCAGCGATATGTCCGCAGACGGCAGCGCAGGAGTGGGGAAGGAGGAAGAAAGCGTCCCGTATACGCTCCCGATGGTATTGACCGGCAGCCGTGCAAAATATGTAATTGCGGTAGTGATGACAATGGCGACAAGCGAGCCGGGGATCTTATCGGTTACTTTCGGCCAGACGAGCATGATGACGACGGCTGCGGCTCCGATGAGCGCCGCTGTCGGGTTTAGCGTGTCGATATGAGCCGCGTAGGAGATCAGCTTGTTTAAAAATTCCGAGGGGACGGATTCGATGGAAAGTCCCAGAAAATCCTTGATCTGGCCGGCAAACAGCGTCACGGCGATGCCGCAGGTAAAGCCGGTCGTGATCGTGTAGGGAATGTATTTGATCAGTGAGCCGAAGCGGCAGACCCCCATGATAATCAGGATAATGCCGGCTAAGATCGTTGCGACGATAAGCCCGTCGGCGCCGTGCTCGGCTACGATGCCGTAGATGATAACGACAAAAGCGGCGGTCGGTCCGCCGATCTGCACGCGGCTTCCGCCGAAGAAAGAAATAAAAAAGCCTGCGATAACGGCGGTGTAGAGTCCCTGTTCGGGGCCGACGCCGGAGGCGATCGCCAGAGCGATGGAAAGCGGAAGGGCAATAATCGCAACAATAATACCGGAAATGATATCCTTAATCAGTTGTTCTTTGGTGTAGCCCTTCATGACGTCAAACAGTTTCGGTCTCAGTTCGTTCATAAAGAGTCTCCTTATAATTTTATTTATGAAAATTTTATAAAGTCGTTCCGAAATGGTATTTTAGCACCGGAGATAATGATTTTCAAGAAAAACAGCAGATTTTGGCAGTCGAGAAAAGAGACTTGTCGGAGACGGACAAAATTTCTATAATGGAAGGGACGGTATTGTGAACTATTTTGGCGAAGAGCGGAGGAACCGGACGATATGAGAAAGAAGGAACGGGCGGAAGAGATTATAAGACGGTTAAAGCAGATGTATCCGGAAACGGGATGTACACTGGATTATGACGACGCGTGGAAACTGCTGGTGAGCGTGCGCTTGGCGGCGCAGTGTACCGATGCGAGGGTAAATGTGGTCGTGCAGGAGCTGTATGAGGAATTTCCGGACGTGGAGGCGCTTGCGGCCGCGGACGCCGCGGATATCGAGCGCATCGTAAAGCCCTGCGGCTTAGGGCACAGCAAGGCGAGGGATATCAGCGCCTGCATGAGACGGCTGCGCGACGAATTCGGCGGCAGGGTGCCGGAAGACTTCGATACCCTGCTGACGCTGCCGGGGGTGGGGCGCAAAAGCGCCAACCTGATTATGGGGGACGTGTTCGGAAAGCCGGCGATTGTGACGGACACACACTGTATCCGGCTCGTCAACCGGATGGGGCTTGTGGACGGCATCAAGGAGCCGAAGAAAGTGGAGATGGCACTGTGGAAACTCATACCGCCCGAGGAGAGCAACGATTTCTGCCATCGTCTGGTGGACCACGGCAGGGAAATCTGTACGGCGCGGACCAGCCCGCACTGTGACCGGTGTCCGCTTATGGATGTCTGCAAGAGAGTCGGCGTATAGATTAAAATGAATCAAATTGATTAAAAACGCACCTTGCAGAACGGGAAATGTCTATGGTACCATAGAAAAATAAATCAACTTTCTTGATATTTTGGAGGACATACAGAATGGATATAGCAGCGAAATACGGAAAATCATATTTTATGCCGCCGGAGGTGACCTACGACTGGGTGAAGCAGGATGTGATTCGAAAGCCGCCCGTCTGGTGCAGCGTGGACCTGCGGGACGGAAATCAGGCGCTGATTGAGCCGATGGGGCTTGAGGAAAAGCTGGAATTTTTCAGGATGCTTGTGGAGATCGGCTTTAAGGAGATTGAGGTGGGATTTCCGGCGGCGTCAGACACGGAATATAATTTTATGCGGGCGCTGATTGAGCGGAACATGATCCCGGACGACGTGACGGTGCAGGTGCTCACGCAGGCGAGAGAGCATATCATCCGCAAGACCTTTGAGGCGGTAAAGGGCGCGCCTCACGCGGTGATCCATCTGTATAACTCGACTTCCGTGGCACAGCGGGAGCAGGTGTTTAAAAAGAGCAGAGAAGAGGTAAAGCAGCTGGCGATTGACGGGGCAAAGCTGCTGAAAACGCTGGCGGACGAGACGGAGGGGAACTTTACCTTCGAATACAGCCCGGAGAGCTTTCCGGGAACCGAGGTGGATTACGCGGTGGAGGTCTGCAATGCGGTGCTGGATGTCTGGAAACCGGATGCGGCGCGCAAGGCGATTATCAATATACCGACCACGGTGCAGATTGCGATGCCGCATGTGTTTGCGTGCCAGATTGAGTACATCCACAAGCATCTGAAATATAGGGAGCATGTGGTCTTGAGCGTTCATCCGCACAACGACAGAGGCTGCGGGATCAGCGATGCGGAATTCGGGCTTCTCGCGGGGGCGGACCGCGTGGAGGGAACGCTGTTCGGGAACGGCGAGCGGACCGGAAATGTCGACATTGTGACGCTCGCGATGAATATGGTCTGCCACGGTGTGGACCCGGGACTGGACTTTTCGAATATAGCCCGCATTCGGGAGCGATACGAATTATTTACCGGGATGCATGTTTACGAGCGGACGCCGTATGCGGGAGATCTGGTTTTTACCGCGTTTTCCGGTTCCCATCAGGATGCGATTTCCAAGGGGATGGCGTGGAGAGAAGCGGGTAAGAGCGGAGCGCGCTGGGATGTGCCCTATCTTCCGATTGACCCGAAGGATGTGGGAAGAGAGTATGAGTCGGACGTTATCCGCATCAACAGCCAGTCGGGCAAGGGCGGTGTGGCGTTTATTCTGAAGCAGAATTTCGGGATGGCGCTGCCGGATCACATGAAAGAGGAAGTCGGGTATCTTGTGAAGGGCGTTTCGGACCGCATGCACCAGGAGCTGACTCCGGAGGCCATCTACCGCGTGCTCGAGGAGAATTACATCAATATCCACGATATTTTTCAGATTCCCGAGTGCCATTTTGAGCAGAAGGACGGCATCACCGCGAAAGTGACGATTGAGCAGAACCGGGAGCGGCGCCTGATTGAGACAAGCGGAAACGGGCGTCTGGATGCGGTCAGCAACGCGGTTAAGATGTATTTCGGCATCAGCTATGAACTCGCATCCTACGAGGAACATGCGATTTCTGCGGGTTCCTCCGCGAAAGCGGCGGCCTATGTGCAGATTATCTGCAGGGGAAAGAAGTACTGGGGCGTCGGCATCGACGAGGACATTATCACAAGCTCCATCGCGGCTCTGGTCGCGGCGGCAAATAAGCTGGTCCGGGAGGAGAATGCTTAAGGAGACGAATCAGGCGGTGGAAGCGATCGCCGCAGACGTACGCGGAAGGAAAGCAGCGAAACAGGGGCAAAAATTGGCTCTTCTCCGACCGTGTGTCCCCTTGTCCGCTGAAGGTAGCCCAAAACGTTAAAAAAAAGCGCCTGTGCCCTGTTTTTGTTTGCAATATAACGGATAGATGTTATAATTGCCATAGGGAAGACGAAAAAGGAAGGCGGGATAGATGAAGGCACTGGCGTATCTGAGTATCAATATTTTTCCCATTGTTATGCTTTTAATCATTTTTATAAATAATCACGGAAAGACGGAGAAATCAAAGGCGTCCGCCTATTTTGACAGGCTGACACTGATTACCGTTTTGAGCATGATAGTGGATATTGCCGGAAATCTGGCTGCGGAGATAAGCGCCGTGACGCCGGATCCGGTTTTGTGGATCTTTTTTGCGGCGCGGCTGCTGCTTAGCGCGGGGCTGGCGGCAGTGTGGCTTTGCTATGTCGCATACCGCCTCTGCGGCGAGAGCGACAGGAGACGAACCGAATATATCAGCTGGTTTGCCCACGGAGTGTTTGCGGCATCGGTGATAGGCGTGCTGCTCGCCCCGTGGGAGGAGCTCGCGCATTACGGAAACGGCAATGAGACGGTGCTGATGGTCGTGTGCTACCGGATTATCAGCGGGGAGAACGTGGTACTGATATTGATCAGTATCGTGATTGCGGTTTTTGTGTACCGGTACAACGAGATACGGGAAAAGCGCAAGGAATGTCTTTATATGATGGCATTCGGGCTGATCCCGCTGTTTAGCATTCTGCTGGAGAACTATTTCAGGGCCTGGAAGCTGACCGGGGCTCTGATTGCGATTGCCGTTTTATATATTTATGTCAATGCGCAGGACAGACAGATCACGACCGACAGCCTTACCGGGCTCAATAACCGGAGAGAGTTTGATACTTATCTGCGCCGGCTCGCGGAGCAGGGAGTGCCCGGCTGGGGGATGCTGATGATGGATATGGACGATTTCAAACACATCAACGACAATCTCGGACATGTGATCGGGGACGAGGCGCTGTGGGAGACTGCGGATATCCTCAGGCGCCGGCTCGGAAAAGAAAAGGCGTTTCTGGCCAGGTACGGCGGGGACGAGTTTGTCGTCGTAGGTATGTGGGAAAGCGAAACACAGGTCCGCAGGGTCATCGAGGCGATAGAGGAAGAGACGGATCTTTTTAACAGGAGCGGGAAAAAGCCGTACCGGCTGTCGGTCAGCATCGGATATGCGCTGTGGAATGAGAATCCGGAAAGCGTGGAAAAGCTCATCGAACTGGCGGACACCCGCATGTACGAAACAAAACAGGCAAAGAAAAAGGGGAGACGAAAGAGTTGAGTGCAGCGGTTCATATACAAATTAACATCATACCGTTTCTGGCACTGCTGATCATACGGCTGAATGCGCGGGAAAGCTTGTCTTACACATGGCGGAACCGTGCGCTTCGCTTTGGCATGGTGCTTATGATGGGTGTAATCGGAACCGGCACGTCCGCATGGCTTCTCGACGGAAGAGAAGGCCGGCCGGCGCGTTTTCTTTTGTGGCTGACAAATATTATTTATTTCGAATGTATTGTATTTGCGGCGTTTCTCTGGTATCTCTATGTATATGACATTGTCAAAAACGAGGTGGGACAGCGGGGGAAAAAGGTTCTGCGCCCTGCGGTTCCGCTTATCGTATTTTCTGCGGCACTGTGCACAACGCCGTTTTACCCGCTGGTTTTTGATATCGATGCGGATAATCATTATGTGAGGGGGCCGTTTTATCTGCTTTATGTGGGGGTGAGTGCCTTTTATGTCGCGTCATCGGCAGTTCTTGTGGTGAAGGCCTGTCGGCGCGAAACCGTCCGGGAAAGGAGAAGGACGTATTGGAGACTCGGCAGCTTTGCGGGATTTGCGCTTCTCGGGGGAATCCATCAGGTACTTTTCCCCGGCGTGGAAATGCTGTGGCCGCTTCTTTCCATAGCGTTTTTGATTGTGTATATCAATGTGCAGCAGGAGCAGGTGACGCGCGACGGTTTGACGGGGCTGAATAACCGGCGCAGGTTTGACCAGTATATCAGAGAGCTTGCGGAGCAGGACCTTACCCGGGAGAGCTGGAGATTTGTGATTCTCGATGTGGACAGATTTAAGGCGATAAATGACACGTACGGGCATGTGATCGGAGATCGGACGCTCAAGCTGCTCGCAGAGCAGATGAAGCGCGTGTTCGGAAACAGGCGCAGCTTTCTCGCGCGGTACGGCGGAGACGAGTTTGTCATCATTTTAAACGGAATGAGTGAGAAAGAAGCCGCAGAGGCGCTTGAACAGCTGCGGAAGGCCGTTGCAGGGCTGCACCGGGCGGACGGGAAGCGGTGGAATATCACGATTTCGGCTGGCATGGCGGCCTACGGAGAAAACGGCATCACATATATACCGGATATTATCGCTCTGGCGGATGAGCGTATGTACCGGGAAAAGCATGTGCATCACGGGGAGGAACAGGACGGATAAGAGGCCCGATAAAAGAGAAACCGACAGGAGCATGAAATATTTCAGAACGAAATGTTTTCATGCTTTTTTTGTATGCCGGCAGAAAAAACGGGAATATTACAGGGGAAAGACACGGTTATCAAGGAGGAGTTTCATGCAGGCAGATTATGAAAAAACCCGCCCGTTCGGGATGCGGGATAAAGTGGGATATATGTTCGGGGACTTTGGCAATGATTTTACATTTATTTTTGCCAGCTCGTTTCTTATGGTCTTTTATACGAAGGTGCTCGGAATCAGCGGCGGTATGGTCGGAACGCTGTTTCTCGTGGCGCGGTTTGTGGATGCGTTTACCGATGTCACGATGGGCCGTATTGTGGACGCGGCAAAACCGGGAAGAGACGGAAAGTTCCGATGCTGGATACGGCGGATGTGCGGGCCGGTAGCGCTGGCAAGCTTTTTGATGTATCAGACGGCGGTGGCGTCGGCGCCGATGGGCTGGAAAATCTTTTATATGTATGTGACATATCTGCTGTGGGGAAGTATTTTTTATACCTCAATCAATATCCCCTACGGCTCGATGGCTTCGGCGATTACGGCGGATCCGAACGAGCGGACGGCGCTGTCCACATTCCGCTCGATCGGAGCGGCTTTGGCGGGGCTTGTCATCGGCGTGGTGACGCCGCTGTTTATCTACACGAGAGACGCGGCGGGGAATCAGATTGTGCGCGGCGGAATTACATTTACCGTTGTGGCGGCGGTATTTTCCGTCGGGGCGATTATCTGCTATCTGATCTGCTACCGGCTGGTTACGGAGCGTGTTCCGGTGGAGGAGGGGGCAAAGCGGCACACGCTTTCCGAGACATTCGGGGCGATCGCGAAGAGCCGTGCACTGCTCGGAATCATCGGCGCGGCGATTTTTTTGCTGCTGGGTCAGCTTCTGATCAACACGATGAACAATTATCTGTACCCCGATTATTTTGGAAATGCGGCGGGCATATCCCTCTTTACCGTGCTCTCTACCGTAGAGATGCTGGCGGTTATCGCGCCGCTCAGTGTTCCGCTCTCAAAAAAGTACGGGAAAAAGGAGAGCGCGGTGGCGGGAATGCTGCTGTCGGGCGTCGTGTTTACGGTGATGTTTCTGCTGCATCTGAAAAATATGTGGGTGTTTTTGGCGCTTTCGATGATCGGGTATCTCGGGCTGGGATTTTTTAATACGGTTATCTGGGCGAATATCACCGATGTCATCGACGAACAGGAAGTCGTGACCGGGGAGCGGGAGGACGGGACGGTGTATGCGGTGTACTCCTTTGCAAGAAAGGTTGGGCAGGCGCTTGCGGGCGGTGTCGGAGGCTGGGCGCTGGAATTTATCGGGTATGAGTCCGCCGAGGCGGTGCAGACGAAATCCGTGCTGGAGGGAATCTACGGGGCGGCGACAATCGCTCCTGCGGTCGGGTTTTTCCTTGTGGCGCTGATTCTGTGGTTTGTCTATCCGCTTGACAAACAGCAGGTAGAGAAAAACGTTGCCGCTTTGCGGGCGAAACGGGATAGCGAAAAGCGGTAGAGTGTGCTAAAATACCGATAATGCTGTAAAAGCGGTAGAGCGGAGAATCTTTTATGTCTCCGTTCTGCGGGGAATGAAACGGAGGGGTTATATGGAGCATTCAAGTATCTTGGAAAACAAATATTATCTGTATCTGACGGAATTTTTTTCCGGAATGTCTGTGATGGCTGTGGAACTTGGGGCCAGTCGTCTGTTGGCCCCTTATTTTTCTTCGTCGCAGATTGTCTGGACGATTATTATCGGAACAATTATGATCGCGATGGCGCTTGGAAATATCTGGGGCGGAAAGAGCGCCGACAGAGATCCGAATCCGGACAAGCTGTACGGAAGATTTGTGGTGGCGGCAATCTGGATCGGGCTGATTCCGCTGGTGGGAAAGTACATAGTTCTGGGGATATCGGCGCTGCTGGTGCTGACGGTAAGCAACGGATTTCTTGTGGTGGCGGCGTTTATTTCCTGTATGGTCCTTTTCGTGTATCCGCTTTTTCTGCTCGGAACGGTGACGCCGTCTCTGGTGCGCTACACGGTGAACAGCCTTGAGAAGAGCGGGACGACGGTCGGGACTTTGGGGGCGTTTAACACGATAGGGAGCATTCTCGGGACATTTCTGCCGACGTTTGTGACGATTCCCGCAGTTGGTACCGCCATGACGTTTATGATTTTTGCCGCGATTCTTCTGGTGCTTGCGATCGTATATTTTGCCAGCCGCGGGATTAAGTTCGCGTTTTGTTCTTTTGCGATACATGTGCTTTGGATAAGCGCTGTGCTCAGCAGTCTGAGCGGCTTTGCATTTTGGGATGACGACCTGATTTACGAGGGGGAGTCTGTCTACAATTATCTGCAGGTGAAAGACAGCGGCGACAGCGTAATTCTGTCGACCAATGTTTTGTTCGGCGTACAGTCGATCGCGATGAAAGATGAGGGCCTGACGGGGATGTACTACGATTACGCGCTTGCCGCTCCGTTTATGGCAGGCGCCGGGGAGAAGGAAACGCTTGATGTGCTGGTGCTTGGGATGGGAACCGGAACATATGCCAGGCAGTGTCTGAATTATTTTGACAATGTCTCGGTGGAAGGCGTGGAAATCGACCGAAAGATTACGGAGCTGGCGGGAGAGCATTTCGGGCTTCCGGAGTCCGTGCCGGTCGCAACCTATGACGGACGCGCATATTTGCAGGCGGTGGACAAGAAATACGATGTAATTATGGTGGACGCTTACCAGGATATCACGATTCCGTTTCAGATGTCTTCCGTGGAATTTTTTATGCTGGTACAGGCGCATCTGAACGAGGACGGCGTGATGGTTGTCAATATGAATATGAAATCGGACGGGGCGGAGAGCATCAATGCCTATCTTTCCGATACGATCGCGAGCGTGTTCGGGGAGGTCTGCACCGTGGACGTGAAGCATGCGACCAACCGTGAACTTTTTGCCGCGAATAATCCCGAGGTGCTCGCGCGTTTTGCCGCGAATGTAGAGCGGTGTGAGATACCTGCGTTAAAGGAACTGATGCAGAGCGTGTCCGGGGAGCTTGCGGCTTATGAGGGCGGCGAACGGATTCTGACGGACGACAAGGCGCCGGTGGAGGTGCTCGGCATGAAGGTCATCGACGAGATTATCCGGGATGAGCTGGGTTATTATAAGGAAGTGTTTAAGGAACAGGGGATCAAGGGGATTTTGAAGGCTGTGTAAGCAGCCTTCCGACGGAACTTTTAAAACGGCAAACAGAAACGCGGAGTATACATAAATGGAAAACGAAAATCGGGAAACGATAAAGGGGAGACACAGGGAGATGAATCCGGTGGTCAGAGAGCTGATAAGCTGGGTGATTTATTTCGGCGGAGCACTGCTGTTTGCGCTGCTGCTGAAGAATTATGTCATTATCAATGCGGATGTGCCGACGGGGTCTATGGAGAATACCATTATGCCGGGGGACCGGCTCATCGGCAATCGGCTGGCATATATTAAGGATGAACCGGACCGCGGCGATATTGTGATATTCCGCTACCCGGATGATGAGGAAGAACTCTATGTAAAGCGGATCATCGGACTTCCGGGGGAGACGGTGGATATCACCGAGGGAAAGATTTATATTAACGGCGCCGAGGAAGCGATGGAGGAGAATTATCTGAAAGAGACATGGACGGTGGCGACGGGGGATTTCCACTTTGAAATACCGGAGGATTCGTATCTGGTACTGGGGGATAACCGGAATGACTCATGGGATGCAAGATACTGGACGAATACCTATGTACATACGGATAAGATTCTGGGCAGGGCGCAGGTGGTCTACTGGCCGCTTAAGAATATGGGAAAGCTGGAGTAAAGGCGGGGGAACGCTATGGTAACATGGTTGGCAGGATTGTTTATTCATGAGAAGGATGATAAGGGAGAGATGCGCAGAGCGTACGGGATTCTCTGCGGACTTGTCGGAATCTTTCTGAATATATGTCTGTTTACGGGAAAATTCGCGGCTGGAAGAATCAGCAATTCGATCGCCGTTACTGCGGATGCATTTAATAATCTTTCGGATGCGGCGTCCTCTCTTGTGACTTTGCTGGGATTTAAGATGGCGGGTGCAAAGCCGGATTCCGAGCACCCGTTCGGACATGGGCGCATTGAGTACATCTCCGGACTGTGTGTGGCTGCGGCGATTCTTCTGATGGCCTATGAATTAATTCGGGATTCCGCTGCAAAAATCCGCGATCCGGAAAAGACGGAGTTCTCGGTGCTGATTCTTGTGATTCTGGCGGCATCGATTCTGGTCAAGCTATATATGGCCTGCTATAATTATCGGATCGGGAAGCGGATCGGCTCGGCGGCAATGCGCGCAACCGGTGCGGACAGCCTCGGCGATATGTGTGCGACGGCGGTGGTGCTGTGTGCGGCGCTGGTCGGCCACTATACGGGTGTGCAGATTGACGGATACTGCGGCGTACTGGTTGGTATTTTTATCCTCTTTACAGGGATTGAGGCGGCAAAAGAAACCTTGAATCCACTGCTGGGACAGGCGCCGGAGGAAGAGTTTGTGAATCGGATTGAAGAGATCGTAACGGAGCATGAGGAGATCCGCGGCATGCATGATTTGATTGTGCATGACTACGGGCCGGGGCGGCAGATGATATCTCTGCATGCGGAGGTCGCGGCGGAGGGGAATCTTCTCGCGATACATGATGTGATTGACAATGTGGAAAATGAACTGCGGACGCAGCTGGGCTGTGACGCGACGATACATATGGATCCGATTGTGACGGCGGACGAGCATGTGCGGGAGCTCAGAGAAACCGTTACGGAGCTGATAGGGGAGATTGATCCGGTGATTTCGATGCATGATTTCAGGGTGGTGATGGGGCAGACGCACACGAACCTGATCTTTGACCTGCTGGTACCGTTTCGGTTTTCGATCCGCGATGAAGCGCTGATGCAGCTGGTGCAGGAGCGGGTCAGGGAACGGCTCGGGGAGAATTATTTTGTGGTAACAAAGGTGGACAAAGCTTTTGTAAAATAAATTATGATTTAACAAAACAAACACAAAGGAGAAAAGGAGGATTTTATGAAGGAAGAAAGAACAAAGAGAAGATTTCGGTGGTATTGGATTCCGCTTGGACTGATCGGGCTGATTTTGCTTCTGATCGGAGGGCTGATCGCCTTTCTGCATTCGATGCTGCCGTGGCAGAATCTTCTGGCCGCGACCAGCAATATGAAAGTTGAGCTGTCCGAGAAGCAGAAGGCGTATGTGACGGGCGGGGAGAGGGATTACTCCACGCTTCCGGAGGTGCTCGCGGCGGAGGACGGAACCGTGATTACGGACACGCAGCAGTTTGAGGCGCGCCGGGAACAGATCTTGGAACTGTTCGAAGAGAATGTGTATGGTCCGCTGCCCAAAGACGGCTTTGAGACATCGTTTGAGGTTGTGGAGGAGGGCGAGGCGCTGGACGGAGCGGCGATCCGAAAGCAGATACGCATCACGGTGTCGACCGGAAAGGGCAGCTCGGATGCGCTGATGCTTTTGTATCTGCCGAATACCGGCACGCCTTCTCCGGTGGTCATAGGACTTAATACCGGCGGGAACCATGCGGCGCTTGACGACGGTAACATTCTCGTATCCTATTCGTATGACGCGGACGACGAGAAGATACAGGAGGAGCGCGGCGGTAGGGCATACCGCTGGAATATCCGCGATTCGATTGCAAGAGGGTATGCGGTGGCCACGATATATTCCGGCGATTTTGCGCCGGACAACAGGGATGCTTACGGCACGCGCGTGATCTCACTGTTTGACGAGGAGGAGTTTAAGGCGGTCGGTGCGTGGGCGTTCGGCCTGATGCGTGGGATTGACTATCTTGTGACGGATGAGGGCATTGACGCGGCGCATATTGCAGCAGTCGGCCACTCAAGGCTTGGTAAAGCGGCAATCTGGGCAGGTGTGAACGATACCAGAATCGGCATGGTGATCTCAAACGATTCCGGAAATTCCGGCGCGAGCTTAAGCCGCGGAAACCGCGGAGAGACCGTTTGCAGCATCAACAAAGTGTTTCCGCACTGGTTCTGCTCGAAATATGCGCAGTACGGGAAAAACGAAAACGAGCTTCCGGTTGACCAGAATCTTCTGCTTGCGGCAGTCGCACCGCGGCTTTTGTATGTTGCCAGCGCAGAGGATGACCTTTGGGCCGATCCGCAGGGAGCATGGAACGGGCTGATGGCAGCCAAAGATGCATTTGCGCTGTACGGTCTTCCCGTATTGCCCGACAGCGAGGAACAGCCGCCGGTCGACACGCCGCTCTGGTGTGAGTCGATGGGGTATCACGTCCGCTCCGGGTGGCACGATATGGAGGCGGCGGACTGGGAGTTTTATCTCACCTATATGGATACCTATTTCAGAGACCGGTAGAGTGCTCCCGGCGGCCGCGTGCCGCCGGGACTTGAGGCGCGTGCCGGTAGGGACTTGACAGCACGGGATAAAGTGTTATACTTAGAGAAGAAATAAAAAGAATCTTCAGGGCAGGGTGCAAGTCCCTACCGGTGGTAAAGCCCACGAGCCTACCGTCAGCAGCGCTGACGGGGCATGATTCGGTGAGATTCCGAAGCCGACAGTACAGTCTGGATGAAAGAAGAGAGAAGCGTTTTGCAGAGCACGGCTCTGCCGGAGCGGCCGCGTATCGTATGTCCTGGAATTGATATTCCAGGACTTTTTTATGCGCAGGGGCGCACAGATGAAATTGTTGCTTACGCAACGTGTGCCCCGCGCGTCGAGTAGGGAGAAACTCTTCCCTACTCGATTGCGCGCCCCGTGCAGAGGTGTATGCCGCAGAAGGCAAAGCGTTTTGTGTGAGAAAGGGCAGCCCTGAACATTTGCGAATGTTTGGGGCTGTTTTTGTATCTGCGGAAATCAGGAGGGGCATATGACAGACGAGGAATATATGCGGGAGGCGATAGAGCTGGCGGAGCGCGGGAGAGGATGGACTGCGCCGAACCCGGTCGTCGGAGCGGTCATCGTAAAAGACGGACGTATCATCGGCCGAGGATATCACAGACGCTGCGGAGAAGCACATGCGGAGCGCAATGCGCTCGCAGACTGCAGGGAGGACCCGGCAGGAGCGACGCTCTATGTGACGCTCGAACCGTGCTGCCATTACGGCAGGACGCCGCCCTGCACGGAGGCGATTCTTGAGGCCGGTATCAGCCGTGTGGTGATTGGGGCGGCGGACCCGAATCCGCTGGTGGCGGGGAAGGGCATCAAGCTGCTCGGGCAGCAGGGAGTGCGTGTGGAGGCGGGGGTTCTGCGCGGATTATGCGAGGAACAGAACCGCATTTTCTTTCATTATATAAAGACCGGGCGGCCCTATGTGACGTTCAAGTATGCGATGACGCTGGACGGAAAGATCGCGACGGCGAGCGGAGCGTCCAAGTGGATTACGGGGGAGGCGGCGCGGGAGCAGGTACAGCGGCTGCGGCATGAGCGGCGGGGGATTATGGTGGGAGTGGGAACCGTGCTCGCGGACGACCCGAGGCTTAATTGCCGCCTGCCGGACGGAAGAGACCCGGTGCGCATCATCTGCGATACCGGGCTGCGCACGCCGCCCGACGCGGGAATCGTAAGAACGGCGGGACGGCAGACGACGATTATCGCGACTGCCTGCGGGGACGCCGGCCGGCAGGAGGTATACAAACGCGCGGGCTGCGAGCTGCTGGTGCTCCCGCGGCAGGAAGACGGGATTGACCTGCAGGCTCTTATGGAAGCGCTCGGAAAACGGGGAATTGACAGCATCCTTCTCGAGGGCGGAGGGACACTCGGAGCCGCGGCGCTTCGCGCGGGAATTGTTCAGGAAACGTACGCCTATATCGCGCCGAAAGTATTCGGAGGCGCCGGGGCAAAGACACCGGTGGAGGGCATCGGCGTCCGGACGCCGCAGGAGGCGTATCGGCTTTCGGATATCAGGGTACGGCCGGTGGGAGAGGATATTCTGATTACGGGTTACATGCTTATGCCGCCGCAGACGGCAGAATGAGAGGGAAAATGTTTACTGGGATTATCGAGGAAGTGGGAAAGGTTTTGGAAGTGCAGAAAACGGCATCCTATGCCCGCTTTAAAATAGGAGCCGCGGAAATTATGAAAGACGTAAAACGCGGCGACAGCATTGCGGTCAACGGAATCTGCCTGACGGTCACGGAGTTTTCGGCAGCCGCATTTTGCGTGGATGTGATGCATGAGACGCTGGAGCGCTCGTCGATAAAAAGCCTGGGGCGCGGAAGCCGCGTGAATTTGGAGCGGGCGATGCCGGCGGACGGGCGATTCGGCGGACACATTGTCAGCGGCCACATTGACGGCACGGGAAGAATCCGCGATGTGAAGCGGGACGCGATTGCGGTCTGGTACCGTGTGGAGGCTGCGGGGCTGATGTCCGGTATTATCCGGAAGGGGTCCGTCGCCGTCGACGGTATCAGCCTGACGGTGGCGGACGTTTCCGCGGACGGCTTTTCGGTGTCCGTGATTCCGCATACGGCGGCGCAGACGACGCTTTCGGAGAAGGGGCCGGGGGATATCGTCAATCTGGAGACGGACTGTATCGGAAAATATGTGAGGCATTATCTGGGCATGGATGACGGCGGGAAAGAAGGCGGCGTCACGCGGGAATTTCTTGCGGCCCGGGGATTTTTGTAAAAGTGTGAGAACGGAGGGAGAAGATATGTCAGAATTTCAGACGGTGGAGCAGGCGCTTGCGGATTTGCGGGCGGGAAAGATAATCCTTGTGACGGACGATGAAGACCGGGAGAACGAGGGGGATTTTATCTGTTCGGCGGAAGCGGCGACGACGGAGAATATTAATTTTATGGCGACGCACGGCAGGGGATTGATCTGTATGCCGATGTCGGAGCGCTATTGCAGACAGCTTGGCCTGCCCCAGATGGTCGAAAGCAATACGGATAACCACGAGACGGCGTTTACGGTGTCGATCGACTATGCGGGAACCACGACCGGGATTTCGGCTGCGGAGCGCAGCATGACCGCAATGCACTGTGTTGCAGAGGGGGCAAAGCCCGAAGACTTCCGCAGACCGGGTCATATGTTTCCACTTCTGGCTAAGAAAAACGGCGTTTTGGAGCGCGAGGGACACACCGAGGCCACAGTGGATCTGATGCGGCTTGCCGGGTTAAAAGAGTGCGGGCTCTGCTGTGAGATCATGCGGGAGGACGGGACAATGATGCGCACGCCGGAGCTTCATGCGCTGGCGGAAAAATGGAAGCTCTCGTTTATCACGATTCAGGCGCTGAAAGATTACCGCAAAAAGCACGAGAAGCTTGTGGAGTGCGCCGCAGTCACAAAGCTGCCGACGAAATACGGCGAGTTCCGGGCATACGGATACCGAAATCTGGTCAACGGGGAGCATCATGTGGCGCTGGTGAAGGGGGAGATCGGGGACGGCGCCGACGTGCTTGCCAGAGTGCATTCGGAGTGCCTGACCGGGGATGCGTTCGGTTCCTTAAAGTGCGACTGCGGGGAACAGCTGGCGGCGGCCATGACGCAGATTGAGAAGGAAGGACGCGGGATTCTTTTGTATATGCGCCAGGAGGGGCGCGGAATCGGCCTTTTGAACAAGCTGCGGGCCTATGAACTGCAGGATGGCGGAATGGATACCTTAGACGCGAATCTTGCGCTGGGGTTCGACGGCGACGAGCGCGAGTACTACATCGGCGCACAGATTTTAAAGGATTTGGGAGTAAAAACACTCCGGCTTCTGACCAATAATCCGGATAAGGTCTATCAGCTTGCGGATTACGGAATGGAGATTACGGAGCGCATACCGATTCAGGTAGCAGCCACGCCCTTTGATTTGTTTTATCTGAAAACAAAGCAGGCGCGGATGGGACATATATTAAGTGTGGAATAGAAGGAGGAACTGTTTATGCAGGTATTTGAAGGAAAAGTAGTGGCACAGGAGATCAGAGTCGGAATCGTGGCAGCGCGGTTTAACGAGTTTATCACCTCAAAATTGCTGGGCGGTGCGTTAGACGGGTTAAAGCGGCACGATGTGCCGGAGGAAAACGTGGACGTCGCGTGGGTTCCGGGGGCATTTGAGATTCCGTTAATTGCCGCAAAAATGGCTAAGAGCGGCAAATATGATGCAGTAATCTGCCTCGGCGCGGTGATTCGGGGCGCTACAAGCCATTATGATTATGTGTGCAGTGAGGTGTCAAAGGGAATCGCACAGGTGTCGCTGCAGAGCGAGATCCCGGTGATGTTCGGCGTGCTGACGACAGACAATATCGAGCAGGCGATTGAGCGCGCGGGCAGTAAAGCGGGAAATAAGGGCTTTGAGTGTGCGACGGGCGCGATCGAGATGGTAAACTTAATCCGTGCGATGGAAAATTAAGTTTGCCGATTGCCGCATCCGATGTTGCGGGGGCTTAATCAAGCCCTGCCATCCGCTCTCTGACTGCAACGCCTGCCGGGGTTCCCGCAAGGCCTCCCTTTCCGGTTTCCCGGATGTCTTCGTGCATGCTGCGTCCGATGCTTTTCATCGCGTCGATTACCTGGTCCGGCGGGATTTTGCTGAAAATTCCCGCCGATGTCATATCCGCCGACGTCATCGCGTTGACGGCCCCCATGACATTTCGTTTGACGCAGGGCACTTCGACCAGACCCGCCACCGGATCGCAGGCCAGCCCGAGAAGGTTTTTAAGCGCGAGCGCGGCCGCGTTTGCAATCTCCGGAGCGCCGCCGCCCGCGAGATAAGCCGCGCCGCCCGCCGCCATCGCGGACGCGGAGCCGATCTCTGCCTGACAGCCGCCCGCCGCGCCGGCAAGGAATGCCCGGCTGCCGATTACGCCGCCGATGCCGGCTGCCACATAGAGCGCCTCCACGATCTTTTCCGCGGGAATCTGCCGCTCTTCCTGCAGGCTTAAAAAGACTGCGGGAATCACGCCGCAGGAGCCTGCGGTAGGCGCAGCCACGATCCGTTTCATGCAGGCGTTGGACTCACTGGTCTTTAAAGCCTTCTCCATCACTTTCCCGATGAAGCTTCCGCACAGGAGCGTTCCGTTTGCGCGGGCGTCCGCCATCTTTTTCCCCTCTGTTCCGACGAGGCCGCTCGCGGAGAGCAGTGTTTCGTCGTAGTGCTCGTCTGCGTACCGCATTGCCTCGTACATATCCTGCATTTGCGCAAAGGATTCCTCAGGTGTGATGCCGCGTTCCCGGCAGTCGTCCTCCTGCACGATTTTCCAGAACGGCTTTCCTTCCGATGCTTCAAGTTTACATAATTCTTCTAACGATTTATACATATCACGCTCCGTATTCCTTCCCGTTTTCTTCCCGCCCGTTTGCGAGACTCAGGTATGTCACCTTAATGATTCCCTCGCGCTGGGCTAACCATTCGATAAATTCTTCCGATACCTCCTGGTCGCACTCGATCACCATAACCGCATTCCCGCCGCGGCTCGCCCGGTACAGCTGCATGGTGGCAATGTTAATCGACTTTTTCGCAAGCGCGGCGGTCACTTCCGTCACGTATCCGGGCTTATCGATATTGTGCACGATCAGCGTCGGATATTCCCCGCCGAATTTTACCGCGAGTCCGTCGAGTTCATGAATCTCTATCTGTCCGCCTCCGACAGACGCGGCCACGGTCTCCAGCGTTTTTCCCGATTTCCCCGTCAGCCGCATCTTTACGGAATTCGGATGCGCGTCCCCCAGATCAATCCCGCTGATGGAAAAGGTCAGTCCCGCCTCCGCCGCGATGCGAAAGCTGTCCGGGATCGCCGCATCGTCTACCGCCATGCCGAGCAGGCCCGCGATGAGCGCCCGGTCCGTGCCGTGTCCCTTCCCGGTTGCGAGGAACGAACCGTGGAAGAAGATTTCCGCATTTGCCGCAGGCTCTCCGAGAAGCTTTCGGGCGATCTGCCCGATTCTTACCGCGCCCGCCGTATGCGAGCTCGAGGGGCCGACCATCACCGGCCCGATAATATCCGTTAAATTCATAATTCTGTCCGTACCTTCCTCAATATATACAAAAAGGGATACCTTCTGCTTAAGGTATACCCCCTTCACCCCGAATCTATCCTGATTATATCTTTTTTCACACGAAAATGCAATGAAATCGCAGGCTTTCCGCACTCCCGGAGCAATCTACGTTTGGTTTTTTTCCGCTTGTGTGGTACAATTTACACAAAAAACGGAGGAAGCTCATGTCTGAGAAACATACGCATGCGGAAAATGCCGCTCACACGCATATTCTTGCGGACGGGACCCCCTATACGCACACGCACAATGCGGCGCATCCCCACCGCCATGAGAATACCAAAGCGGTTTTAAACCGTATGAGCCGCGCCATCGGCCATATGGAATCCATCAAAAAAATGGTTGAGGACGGACGGGACTGCAGCGAGGTTCTGATCCAGATTGCGGCGGTGCGCTCCGCAATCAACAATATCGGTAAAATTATTCTCGAGGACCACATCAGCCACTGTCTTGTTGATGCGATTGAGACCGGCGACGAACAGGTGCTTGCGGACTTAAACGACGCGATTAATAAGTTTATTAAATAGGAAGTAATTCATTTGGACATAATTTGTTCATTTATTATTCATAAATTATAGAAATTCAGAAAATCTTAAGAGATTTTTATACATCTTCCCGATTGATTTTTGCCCCGGAAAACGATATATTTTGGTAGGATTGATTTACGCAGCAATCGGCAGAATACGGCGGCTTGGCCGCCTTTTTATATCACATGAAACAAACCGGGAGGATTCGCATGAAAGAAAAATTTCAATCTTTATATACCAAAGTAAAAACCGCAGCAGCCCGTATCCGGGAGAAGCTTCCAAAAAAGAAGCCGCACAGCGAAGCATATTACCGGAGAATTGATTTCCTAAACAAATACTCTCTGGTGTTCCATTTTTTACTGGCATGTCTGCTTATTTTTGTTGTAGAGCTGATTTCCAGAAGAGATTTTGTGAGTACCGTTACATTTCTCGGCAGCCACACGCTGGCATTTCTGTACAATGCGCTGATTATCTTTGCATCTCTGTCTCTTGTCTATCTGTTTAAATTCAGAGCGCAGATGCGTGTGCTGATCAGCGGTGTCTGGATTTTTCTCGGGACTGTCAACGGTCTGATTTTATCAAACCGCGTCACCCCGTTCAGCTATACCGATTTAAAGTGTCTCTCTGACCTGTTTGCGATGCAGAACACCAATTATTTTACGGCCAAGGAAGCCACGATTGTCGTTTCCGTCGTTGTGTCGTTCTTTGTATTCCTGTTTCTCTTCTTTGTGAAGGGGCCGAGATATCAGGGAAAACGTCACGCGGTTTTGGGACCGGTGATGGTCGGAGCGCTCCTTTTAGTCGGGCTTCCGGTTACGACGACCGCTGCCCAGAACTCCAATATCCTGGCGTCCTATTTTTCCAACATTGCCCAGGGATATTCCGACTACGGCTTTGTCTATGGCTTTTCCACGAGTGTGGTCGGACGGGGGATGAGCAAACCGGCCGATTATTCCGAGGAAACCGTGGGCGCCATCAATGCGCTTGTCAATTCCGCAGGAAATGATTCCGCCGAAAACCGGCCGAATATTATCTGTGTGCTGTTGGAGTCCTTTTGTGATCCCTACGAGGTAAACTTTCTGGAGCTGTCCGAGGACCCCGTTCCGAATTTCCACGCACTGGAAGAGAATTATTCTTCCGGCTACCTGACGGTTCCGGTTGTCGGTGCGGGAACCGCGAATACCGAGTTTGAGGTTCTCTCCGGTATGAGCATGCAGTACTTCGGGACCGGTGAGTACCCGTACAAGACGATTTTAAAGCAGACCGACTGCGAGAGCATTGCCTCCGATCTGTCAAAAATCGGCTACGGCACCCATGTGGTACATAACAACACCGCCACATTTTACAGTCGGAACAACGCCTTTTCCATGATGGGCTTTGATTCCTTTACCAGCAAGGAGCTGATGAATATCAGAGACTATACGCCGAACGGCAACTGGCCGACCGACGATGTGCTGATTGACGAGACCGTTAAGGCGATGGATTCCACGCCGGGTCAGTCCGATTTTGTATACACGATCACGGTGGAGGGCCACGGCGATTACCCGACCGAGAAAGTTCTCACCTCCCCGGCCATCGCGGTATCCGGCGCTGCAGACGAAGCGCTGAACAATCAGTGGGAATATTACGTGAATATGATGCACGAGGTGGACGGCTTTATCGGAGATCTGATTTCGGCCGTTGACAGCCGCGGAGAGGATACGATTATCGTATTCTTCGGCGACCATCTTCCGACGCTGGGACTGGCTGATTCTGATATGAAGTCCGGCGACATTTTTAAGACAAAATATATTACCTGGAACAATATGGGACTTGCAAAGAAAGACGCCGATCTGACGGCTTATCAGCTTCTGGCCGAGACTACCGGACAGGTAGGCATCCACGAAGGGACCATTTTCCGCTACCATCAGACACAGGCGGCGTCCGAGACTTACTTAAGCGGTCTGGAGACCTTACAGTATGACCTCTTATACGGAAAGCGTCATACCTATGGCAGCGAGAACCCGTATCCGGCGACAGATTTGGTGATGGACGTCGAGGATGTTGCGATTTCCGCCGTCCGCAAAAATATCAACAACAACACACTGACCGTCTGCGGGTCGAACTTTACCCGGAATACGAAAGTTTTTGTAAACGGGACAAAGATTTCTACCTCGTACCTGTCGCCGTCTGTGCTGACAGCCGATCTTGACAGTGTAAAGGACGGTGATGTGATTACCGTAAATATCCTTGGCTCCAAGGGAATCCTGCTGCGCGCAGGCGTGGGCGAAGTGATCTATGAAGATCCGGATATCGTTCCGGAAACGGAAACCGCGGCGCCGACCGAGGGCGCCGGGACGGAGAACTCCGAGTCCGGGGATACTGTAACCCCCGGTACGGATGCGGAAGTTCCCGCGGGAGAAGACGAAAGCAGTCCGTCTCCCACAATTTAAGAAAGGAATGCGGTGTTTTAGCCGCATTCCTTTCTTATTTTATTCCAAGATTATTTATTGCTTCTGCGCCAGATGTTCATCTTTTCCGCTTCCGCGATTAGCTCGTCTCTAAAGTCCGGGTGAGCGACGGAGATCAGTGCCTCGGCTCTCTGCCATGCGGACAGTCCCTTGAGATTTACTTTGCCGTACTCGGTGACGATATAGTGCACGCAGGGTCTTGCGTCGGTCACGACCGAGCCCTCCGCTAACGTCGGACGGATGCGGGATTTCACCTGCCCGTCTTTGGTCTGGAATGTGGAGGAGAGACAGATAAAGCTTTTTCCGCCGTTCGAGAGGTATGCGCCCAGAACGAAATCAAGCTGTCCGCCCGCACCGCTGATCTGCTTGATCCCGGCGGACTCTGCATTGACCTGTCCGTAGAGGTCGATATCCACTGCGTTGTTGATGGAGATAAAGTTATCGAGAGCCGAGATGGAGCGGATATCGTTGGTGTAATTAACCGGAGCGCTCATCAGCTCGGGATTCTCATCCATGTAGTCGTACATCTTTTTGGTGCCTGCGCCGAATGCGTAAGCCTGACGATAGCGGTCGATGCTCTTT
This sequence comes from uncultured Roseburia sp., assembly GCA_910577925.1. Taxonomy (GTDB): domain Bacteria; phylum Bacillota; class Clostridia; order Lachnospirales; family Lachnospiraceae; genus Roseburia. The sequence goes on along the minus strand of CAJTOI010000022.1, from coordinate 18,404 downwards.
TTTGAGCCGTTGATCTTGCCGGCTTTTGCGATATCGACAAAGGCGTCGACATACATTTCCGTGTGAACGCCAAAATCCTTCAAGTCGGACTCCGCGATCATGGAGCCGACTGCGTTCGGCATACCGCCGATGCCGAGCTGTAAGCATGCGCCGTTCGGGATTTCTTCGACGATGAGCTTTGCAACCGTCTTATCGATGTCGGAGGCGGGGCCGCCTGCGCCCATCTCGCCGATCGGCGGGTTCTTGCCTTCCACGATATAGGTCACATCCGAGATATGTACGCCGCATTCGGTGCCGCCGAGGCAGCGCGGCATGTTTTCATTGACTTCCACGATAATGTGCTTTGCGGTCTCGCACACGGCGCCCAGATGAGATGCGTTCGGGCCGAAGTTAAAGTAGCCGTGGGAGTCCATCGGGGCAACCTGAAACATTGCGACATCATCGGGGCAGTCCAGGTCGCGGTAGTAGCGCGGCAGCTCGGAGTAGCGGATCGGCGCGTAGTAAGCGCAGCCGCGGGAAATCAGCTTGCGCTCGATTCCGGACATATGCCAGGAATTCCATGTAAAATGTTCGCCGGCGTCCTCCCGTTCGAAAATGGCAAGCGGCTTTAAGAGGATACCGCCGCGCACCTTAACGTCCGTCAGTTCGTCGGTGCGTTTTGCAAGCGCCTGATCCAGCGTATCCACGGTGCCGGTACACCAGCCGTAATCCACCCAGCTGCCCGACTGTATCAGCTTGACCGCCTCGTCAGCCGAAACTAATTTCTGTTTGTACTCCTGTGAAAAATCCATAGTTTTATCCCTCCTATACATTTTGTCATATCGTATCTGTACACAAGATGAGTTGTGCGCAAAATGAGCTGCGTGCAGGACATTCCTGCGGCAAAAGATTGTTAAAAATTTACCATACTTTCATCTTATCATGTTAAGGGCATTTTTACAAGCCAAAGGGAGGAGAATTTGCAGAGCAATCAAAGCTTTTGGGCATACAGTCTGACTTCATCAATTCGATAGCAGTATTCCGCAACTTCATCACGCCGTGAGGGTGTTACTTCAAATATCATTTCTTCCACACCGTATATTTCTCCGACATTCGCACGATTTAAAAACCAGTCTGTTCTGGAGGGACGCGCATAGCAGCGAAGCCAGTTCCGGTCTTTTATATTGCGGAAGCCCTGTGCCAGATACCAGCGATTGGCGGCTTCATCCTCCTGCGTCCACACTTCACAATACCGGATTCCCTTAGCGGTCAGTCTCTCTTTAACTTCCGCCCACAAGAAAGCGGCGATGTGTCTTTTGCGATATTCCGGCAGGACGGCCAGATGCCATATTACAGCCCGGCCTGATTGCCGGCGGAGCATAAGATGCCGGGGTCCTTTTCTATTTCGGCGTCAATCAGGCCAATAATTTTTTCGTTTTCTTCGGCCACAAGGCAGACGGAATCATTTTCATAGCATTCCCGGTGCGTTAAAACATCATTATAATAGGAAGAGTCTAAGAAGGAAAGAACACGGCATCTCAACCATCCGAGTTCATCCTGCGGCGTGTATTCTCTGATTATCATTAAGTTTCCCCAAAACACATGCGAGTAGTTTTTCATGTGCCTGTCTTTTTAAAATTCAGCGCAGTAGAAACACAGGTGTTATTTGTGCGCCTCCCACTTGCATTCGGTCACTTGCATATCCGTAAAAACAGCCCTGAAGGAGGAGTTCTCCGGACTGCACGCGTAAATGCCGAACGAAATCTCTCCTGCGCCCTCCCACAGATGGAAGATGCGCATCTGCTTAAAGTGTATGCCGTCCGTGCCGCATTCAATACAGTAATCGCTCTCTCTTCGGCTGAGGCGATACCACATTTCTTTTATATCTGCGGAGATATCCGTCGTGGCCCAGTCGGAATAGCCGTGGTTTGTCACGACACTGCCAAGACGCTGGTATTCCTCATTTTCATATTCAATCGAGGCCTTAAACCAGTTCTCGCTGTCCAGATAGATTGCGACGCCGCACTGGTCAAAGCGGTGTTTGCTCTCAAACTGCGTCTTTACGACAAAAGAGAAATATTTCTCGGAAGTCTTCGCCTGCAGGACGGGAGCATTGTCGTTCCGAAAGCCGTAATAGGTGCGCTGCCAGAGATCCGTTCCGGGTTCCGTGATAATCTCGGCGCGTGTTTCTGTCATGAGTGTCTCTTTTGGTTTCCGGGTCCATGCGGGCCGCATTGCTAAAAAATCTGTCATCTTTTTCCTCCAATTTTTATTCTTCCGGCATCTGCCAGGCCATAGACTCCTGGCGATAGCGGTCAAGAAATATCTGATACTGAATCTCAAGCGCGGGATTCGGGTCCATGCAGGTCTTTAAACGCTCAATCAGGCATTCGTAGCATTCGATCAGCCCGAGCAGCGGCAGGTCGCCGCCGGTGTGGACATCGAGAATGCTCTCGGTTTCGTAGGCTGCGTTATAAAACCACAGCACCGCTTCGTCGTAGTCCTCCTGTCCGAGAAAATAGGTGCCGAGCTCATAGCAGATTTCCGAACAGGGAGTGGTCAGCATATCCTTCAAGGTCAACTTAAAAAAGCTGTTCTTGTCATCCGAAAGCCGATAGACCCGCGCGAGCACGCATGCGGCTTCTTTCTGCGCATCATCCGTCATATCGTGAAACAGGATATGCTCGAAAATCGGTTTCGCCGCGAAAAAGTCTTTTGTCTCGCCGGTTTTTAACAGCTCTTTTGCGTACATGGAACGGATTTTCGGCGAATATGCGCCGTCACGCTCAAAGGTTTTGATAAAAATTGAGAAGTCGCGCTTGCTGTGCAGGGACAGCGGCCTGTGGGAAATCTCGACGTCACTGTCAAAGACCACCGGGGAAAGGCGCACGGTCTCATGAATCGGGTCCACCCAGGTAAAAGCGCGCAGACGCCGGAACAGCTTGGGACGGTATTCCTTTTTGACATTCAGAACGGTGTCAAAGTCGGACTCGGTCACATATTTCATCTGGACGATTTCGATTTCCGGGAGAAGGTTTGCTTTCAGGCGCGCGAAACGCTCATGATTTTCGGCGTCAAGGATTTCGTCTGCATCCGCGGTGTAGATATATTCCTTTGTGGCCTTGGAAAAGGAAAAATTCCGTGCCGCGGAAAAGTCGTTGGTCCACTTGTAGTCATAGATTTTGTCGGTGTAGGCCGCGGCAATCTCCTTCGTGCGGTCGGTGGAACCGGTGTCAATGATGATAATCTCATCCATAAGGTCCGCAATGGAATCTAAGCAGCGCGCGAGCACGGCTTCCTCGTTTTTTACAATCATACAAAGACTGATGGTTGACATAATAACCTCCATTCTTGCAGCAACCAATGCGAAGTTTTCACATGAACCCCCATTGCTGTCTGTCTATAGTATAACGCGAACCGCTGGGATGGACAAACAGAAAATGATTGAAATAGGGTTAAAATTGGCGGCGGCTGATTTGTATGGTATGATATACACGAAAGCAATGAGCAGTGCCGCGAAGCAGGAGGACAAAATGGCTGCTTGCAGTCATTTTTGTCAGAGTGCAGAGTGATAGGGCGAATGCCCGTGAACGAAAGAGCCGCAGGCTCTTGAGTTTGCACTGCGAATTATATGGTATGACAGTTTCGCAGACATAACATGCAGGAAAGCAGAAAGGAGCACAGGTATGAGTGCGATAGTGACATTAAAAAAAGGCGAAGGCCGGACGATAAAGGCGGGCGGCGCGTGGATTTTTGACAATGAGATAGAGTCGATCGCGGGAAGCTTTACAAACGGAGATATCGTTGTCGTGCATGATTTTGACGGTTATCCGATGGGGCGTGGATTTATCAACCAAAATTCAAAAATCCGCGTGCGCATGATGACAAGAGACGGCGACCGGGAGATTGATGAGGAATTTCTCCGGATGCGCGTCAAAAATGCGTGGGAATACCGGAAAAAGACAGTGGATACAGGCAGCTGCCGCGTGATTTTCGGCGAGGCGGATTTTCTCCCGGGACTCGTAGTGGACAAGTTTTCCGATGTGCTTGTGGTTCAGTGTCTGGCGCTCGGAATGGAGCGCTTTAAGGAGACCATCGCGGAGGAGTTAAAAGCGCTTATGGCGGCGGACGGAATCACGATCCGCGGCGTCTATGAGCGCAGCGATGCGAAAGAGCGGGAAAAGGAAGGCATGAAAAAACAGAAAGGATTTCTGGGGGCGGAGTTTGACACGAAGGTGCCGATTGAGGAGAACGGTGTCAAATATCTCGTGGACGTGAAAGACGGACAGAAAACCGGCTTTTTCCTCGACCAGAAATACAACCGTCTTGCGATACAAAAGCTGTGCAGGGATGCGAAAGTGCTCGACTGCTTTACGCATACCGGCTCTTTTGCACTGAATGCCGGGATCGCGGGGGCGAAGAGTGTGCTCGGCGTGGACGCCTCGGAGCTTGCCGTTGCACAGGCCGCAGAAAATGCGGCGCAAAACGGTCTGCAGGAGGTCGTGAAGTTTCAATGTGCGGATGTGTTTGAGCTGCTGCCTGAGCTTGAACGGGCGGGAGAACAGTTTGACGTGGTGATCCTTGACCCGCCGGCCTTCACAAAATCCCGCAGCACCATAAAAAATGCGATGAAGGGCTACCGGGAAATCAATATTCGGGGCTTAAAGCTGGTGCGCGACGGCGGTTATCTGGCGACCTGCTCGTGTTCGCACTTTATGGACTATGAGAATTTCACAAAGGTCATCGGGCAGGCGGCGAAAAGCGCCCATAAGCGTCTGCGCCAGGTGGAGTTCCGCACGCAGTCGCCCGACCATCCGATTTTGTGGGCAGCGGAGGAAAGCTATTATCTCAAGTTCTATATTTTTCAGGTGGTAAGCGAATGCTGACGTGATCGCGGGAACGGTAAAGCGACTGGAAAACGGCAGAGGCCGGCTACTTTCTCGCCGGGGGCAGCTGGTGCTGATTCCGCCAGTTCCGCGGCGACACGCCGTACACATTCTTAAAGGTCCGCGAGAAATGCAGCTGATTTTCATAGCCGACGGCTCTGCCGATATCCGCGACGGAAAGCTCGGTCAGCTTTAACAGTTCCGCCGCCTTTGTCATGCGGTAGCTGATTAAAAATTCCTGCGGGGATTTTCCGACTGCATCGTGAAAAATTTTCCCGAAATAGCTCCGGTTGAGCCCGCAGGATTTTGCAATCTCTTCTACGGAAATATTATTCTGAAAATTCATCTCTATATACGTAAGCGCTTCTTTAATATAGAAGTCGCGCACCCGCCCGCCCTGATTCATGCGCAGAGAGGCGGCGGATCTTGTAAAATAATCCAGAAACAGATACAGATGCCCGATCAGATGAAACGGGGATTCTGCGGCATGATTTACAATGTAGATCATCTCGTCCTTCATCTCGGCGCACAATTCTTTGGAATTGGCGTGGTAAATCGGATGATTGGGATTTAATCCCGCGATTTCGACAGCTTCTTTTGCCCGCAATCCGTCAAACTCTATCCAGGTGTATTCCCACGGAAGCCTGGGATCGGCGATGTAGGTATTTACCTGATTGGGAAACAGCATAAAGCCCTGCCCGCTTTTGACCTGGTAGGTTTGAGTGATCCCGGAGGAATCGTCAGCCATCAAAGTTCCGGTTCCGGAAAGAATGAAATGAAAGAGGTAATGGTTTCGGGAAGCGGGGCCGAAAGAATGGGCCGGCGCGCATTGCTCCCAGCCGAACTGATAGAGTCCTAAATCAACAAAATTTTCATTGGGAAAAACCGAAAAAAGGAGGTTCTGCATAAAAATCACCGCTTTCATTTTCTTTATGAAGGCATTATATACCAAAATGCCAGGTCATATCAAGCTATCCGGGGAAATACGTCATATTGGTATAAAACAGGGAAAATACGGATATTTATAGACGCATAAAGGTATGTTATCATTTCGATAAGAAGAAAAAACAAAGTTATTTATGGGGAAATGATAGGACAGGAAGGAGAATGTAGCATGAAAAAAGAATGTGCAAGGGCAGTGAGTGCATGCGCGTGTGTCTGTATGGCAGCAGCATCGCTTTTTGCCGGCTGCGGCGGCGAAGACGAGAAGAGCGGAAAGATACAAATCGAGCTGGTGCATTACAAGCCGGAGGCGGTCAAGACGTTTGAGCGGATTGCGGAGGCATTTAACGCGACGCACGACGACATTTATCTGACGATTGAGTCGCCGAATGACGCGATGGTGATTTTAAAGACGAGATTTGTCCGTGAGGATAATCCGGATATCATCGGTATCGGCGGAGACATTAACTACTCCAATTTCGTGGACGCAGGGATACTGATGGATATCTCTGATTATAAAGGCTTGGACAGCATCAAGCAGGCGTATAAGGACATTGACAAGGACTTGGAATTTGTCCCGCAGAACGGCGTCTATGCCGTTCCCTACGCGGCCAACGCATCCGGAATCCTCTATAATAAGGACATGTTTGACGAGCACGGCTGGGAGATCCCCGAGACCTGGGACGAACTTCTTGCACTGTGCGGGGAAATTGAAGCCGAGGGGATACTTCCCATGTACTTTGGCTTTAAGGATATCTGGACCTGTCTTGCGCCGTGGAATGCGATCGCGGTGGGACTGGTGGAGCCGGATGTCTGTCGTCAGGTAAACAGCGGGCAGACGACATTTGCGGCAGAATACAAAGGAACGGCCGAAAAGATGCTTGAGATGCTCCCGTACGGACCGGATGACCCGTTCGCGTATGACTACAACGGCGCGTGTACGGCATTTGCAAACGGAGAAGCCGCGATGTACCCGATCGGAAGCTATGCGGCTCCGCAGATTTTATCCGTAAACCCGGACATGAATATCGATTCTTTTGTGATGCCGTCAAACGAAAATGAGGCGGACAATAAATTAAATTCCGGGATTGACCTGCAGTTCTGCGTGATGGAGGACTGTGAAAACAAAGAGGCGGCGTACGAGGTGCTGGATTTCCTCCTGAGCGACGAGTATGTGCAGGAATATATCAGCGCGCAGAACAGCGTTCCCTGCAAGGAGGGAGACTTTACGATATCCCCGATGCTTGAAGGGATGTCGGCTTACATTGAAGAGGGGCGCATGGCGGATTATCAGGACCACTACTATCCGGCGGAGATGGCGGTCGACGCGCAGATTCAGACCTTTTTGATTCATCAGGATGTGCCGGCATTTTTAGAAAAATTCGATTCGGACTGGGTGCGCTATAACCGCGATATCATCCGCAAGGTGCAGGCGTACAACGAGCAGAACGGCAATGTGCAGTAAGGAGGGAAGACAAAAATGAAAAAAAGTATATTCAGCGGAAAAAGAAATCGTACCTTTTTGTTAATGACAATTCCGGTTGTCGCATTATTCTTTTGCTTTAACACATTGCCGTTAATCAAAGGATTTATTTACAGCTTTACCAATTTCAGAGGGTACGGTGATTATGACTGGGTGGGACTGCGCAATTATGCGGACCTCTTCGGCGACGGCAGAGTCGGAAAGTCCTATCTGTTTACCTTTAAGCTGGCGGTCGTTGCAACGATTTTAACAAATGTAATCAGTCTGCTTCTGGCGATGGGGCTGAACAGCAAAATCCGGTTTAAGAGCGCACTTCGCGGGGCCTATTTTATCCCGAATGTCCTGGGCGCCTTGGTAGTCGGCTATATCTTCAATTACTTTTTCACCTATATTCTTCCTGCGTTCGGCAGACTTGTCGGCAGCGAGGCACTCGGTTCAAGTATGCTGTCAAACACAAAGCTTGCATGGATTGCGATCGTAATCGTCTGCGCGTGGCAGGCAATTGCAATGAATACGATTATTTATATCTCGGGCCTGCAGACCGTGCCGGAGGATGTCTACGAGGCGGGATCGATTGACGGGGCGTCGGGCTGGAATAAATTTAAGGAGCTGACATTCCCCCTGATCTTACCGTTTTTCTCCATCAATATGGTGCTCTGCGGGAAAAACTTCCTGATGGTATTTGACCAGATTATGGCGCTGACAAAGGGAGGACCGGCGCAGAGTACGGAGTCGATTTCGTATCTGATCTACAACAACGGTATGAGCGGCGGACAGTTCGGATTTCAGAGTGCAAACGCGGTTATTTTCTTTATTGTAATTGTGGTGATCTCAGTCGCACAGATGACGGTGACCGGAAAGAAGGAGGAACAGCTGTAATGAAAAAAGTCGGAAAAGAACAGGTAAACTGGCCCCTGACAATCGTATTGATTTTAGGATTGATCACAGTCGCGTTTCCGCTGTACATGACGATCGTGATCGCGTTTAAACAGCCCTCGGAGATGACAAACAGCGTGGCGGGAATCCTGTCCCTGCCGAGAAGCTTTAGCCTTGCAAACTTCAGGGAGGCGATGGAGGTCACGGACTTCTGGCGCTCGCTTGGAAACAGCATTCTGATCACCGCGGTCACGGTTGTGCTGTCCGTCCTCATCCATTCGATGCTTGGCTATGCGATTGGCAGAAACAGCGCGGACAGTAAATTTTACAAATTCATTTATCTCTATATCGTGAGCGGTATGTTCGTCCCGTTTGCAATCCTGATGATGCCGCTTGTAAAGCAGACGGCGGAGATGGGACTCGGAAATATGGCGGGTGTAATCATCCTCTATATCGTCTTTTACATGCCGATGAACGTGCTGCTGTATTCCGGGTATCTGAAAAATATTCCGATCGCGCTCGAGGAGGCGGCATGCATCGACGGCGCGACGACCTGGACGACATACTGGAAAATCATTTTCCCGATCATGAAACCGATGCACGCGACGGTCGCGGTTTTGACGGCGCTCGGGACATGGAACGATGTGATGACGCCGCTTGTCATTATGTCGGGAACCGGGAAAAACACGCTGCCGCTTGCGCAGCTGAATTTCCAGACACAGTTCGGCACAAACTATAATCTGGCATTTTCCTCTTATCTGCTGGCGCTGATACCGATTTTAATCTTTTACATCATCTGCCAGAAACAGATCTTAAACGGCGTTGTAAACGGCGCGGTAAAATGAAATAAAGGAGACTTGAGATGGCTATTCGATACAGCGATACGGATAAAATTTTTACGATTGACACAGAACATACAACTTACCAGATGAAGGTCGACACATACGGATTTCTGCTGCATCTGTATTACGGAAATCGGGTGAACGGGCAGATGGATTATCTGCTGACCTACTACGACAGAGGTTTTTCCGGGAATCCGTATGATGCCGGCACAAACCGTACCTATTCTATGAGCGAACTGCCGCAGGAATATTCGTCCCTCGGGAACGGCGATTACCGGAGCGTGGCGTTTGCCGTAGAAAATGCGGACGGGACGACAAGCTGTGACCTCCGGTATAAAGGGTATGAGATAAAAGACGGGAAATACGGGCTTAAGGGCCTTCCGGCGGTGTATGCCGGGGAGCAGGAGGCGCAGACGCTGGAAATCTGCATGGAAGATTCGGTGACAGGCATCGAGGTGACGCTGCTCTACGGCGTCCTTCCGGAAGCAGACATTATCACGAGAAGCGTTATCGTGAATAATGTGGGAACCGGAAAGGTGTATCTCGAGCGCGTGCAGTCGGCCTGCCTGGATTTTCTGTACGGGGAGTATGATCTGATCAGTTTTTACGGACGCCATGCGATGGAGCGCAATTTTCAAAGGGAAAAAATCGGACACGGAAGTTATGTGATCGCAAGCAGAAGGGGAACTTCGAGCCACCAGTACAATCCGATGATGATTCTCGCCGGGCGGGAGACGACCGAGGACTTCGGAAGCGCGTATGCGATGGCCTTTGTGTACAGCGGAAATTTCAAAGGGGAGGTACAGAAAGGACAGTTTAATCAGATACGCGCGCTGCTCGGCCTGAATGACGAGATGTTCCGCTATCCGCTCGCGCCGGGAGAGCGCTTTTATGCGCCGGAAGTCATTTTAACATACACAAATCAGGGCTTAAGCCGGCTGTCCCAGAATCTGCACCGCTGCATTCGCACGCATATCTGCAGGGGCATGTACAAAGAGGCGGTTCGGCCGGTGCTGGTAAACAGCTGGGAGGCTTCCTATTTTGACTTTACCGGAGATACCATCTATGAGCTGGCATGCCATGCAAAGGAGGCCGGCGTGGAGATGCTGGTCATGGATGACGGCTGGTTCGGAAAGCGTGACGATGACAACAGCGGGCTGGGGGACTGGTATGTAAATGAAAAGAAGTTAAACGGAACGCTCGGAGACCTGATTCAGAGAGTCAACGATCTGGGCATAAAATTCGGAATCTGGGTGGAACCGGAAATGGTTTCGGAGGACAGTGATCTGTACCGCGAGCACCCGGACTGGGCGCTTGCGATTCCGAACAGAAATCCGGTGAGAAGCAGAAACCAGCTGGTGCTGGACTTTTCCAGAAAAGAGGTTGTGGACGAAGTTTTTAACCGTATCTGCGGGGTGCTCGATCAGGGAAAGATCGAATATCTCAAATGGGACATGAATCGAAGTCTGATGGATATTTATTCTGCGGATACAAAGGATCAGGGGCGGGTAATGTATGACTATGTGCTCGGACTCTATGATTTCTTAGAGCGGCTCCTGCAAAAATATCCGAATCTTCTGATTGAGGGCTGCAGCGGCGGCGGCGGCCGGTTTGACGCGGGGATGCTGTACTACACGCCGCAGATCTGGTGCAGCGACAATACGGATGCGGTTGACCGCCTGAAAATCCAGTACGGGACGTCGTTCGGCTATCCGTCGTCTGCCGTGGGCGCACATGTGTCTGCGGTTCCGAATCACCAGACCGGAAGAACGGTGTCTTTAAACACGCGGGCGGTTGTGGCAATGTCCGGCACCTTTGGCTATGAACTGGACCTGGGAAAGCTCTCGGACGGCGAAAAAGAAGAGATTAAGGAGCAGATTGCCCGATACCATAAATACGCGCCGCTGATTCAAAACGGCCTGTATTACCGGCTTACGAACCCGTTTGAAGATGAGGTCTGCGCATGGGAATACCTCTCGGAGGACAGAGGGGAAGTGCTTGTCAATGCGGTGATGCAGGACATACACGGAAATATGAACGTCAATTATATCAGGCTGAAAGGCCTGCGTGAGGATGCGCGCTACCGGGAACAGGAATCCGGAAAGGTGTATGCGGGGGCGGCGCTTATGGAGGCTGGGCTGCCTCTGCCGGTGGAAACCGGGGAGTACCGGGCGTACCAGCTGCATTTCGTGGAAGTTTCATAAATAAGAGACGGAGTAAAGTTGAAAAATGCGCGGTAAGCAGCGCGGAAATGAGGGAAGAATGAACCAGTATTTAGAGAATCCGGCGTCATGGACGCCTCCGGCGCTGCCGGATAAAATCCCGCAGGGAGATATGCCGGGAGACCGGATTGAGATCGGGGAGGAGCATATAAAAAAGGCGCAGCTTATCTTTCGGGAGCTGCTCGCGCAGATAAAGGCGTTAAAGCAGGGCGATTCGGAGCGGAAGACCGTGATCGCCGTGTGCGGTGGATCGGGGGTCGGAAAGTCGGAGACGGCATCGCTTCTGTCGTTTTACTTTCAGCAGGCCGGGATAGGGAGCTACACGCTTTCCGGAGACAATTATCCGCGGCGGATTCCGATGTACAATGACGCCGAGCGGCTGCGCATCTTCCGGGAGAGCGCGATTCGCGGGATGGTCCGGGAAAATCTGTTTTCGCCGGACAGATTTAAGCTGATTCACGAAAAGCAGGTAAAAGGAACGGACGCGGACGCGGCGCTCGCCGGAGAGTATGACTGGTACGAGTCGTATCTTCGGAACGGAACATGCGGCCTGCGGGAATATCTCGGCTCCGACAGAGAGATAAACTTCGCGGAAATCGAAGAGATTGTGGGCCGCTTTAAACGCGGGGAGCACTCGATCTGGCTGAAACGCATGGGTCGGACGGACACGGAACTGTGGTATGAGGAGATAGATTTCTCCGATACGGAAGTGCTGATTATCGAGTGGACGCACGGAAACAGCGATTATTATCAGGGTGTGGATATCCCGGTGCTTTTAAACAGCACGCCGCAGGAGACGATGGAGCACCGCAGGGCACGGAACCGCGACGGAGCGGTGGACAGCCCGTTTACGACGCTGGTGCTTGTATTGGAGCAGGAGATGCTTGCGGCACAGGCGCATAAGGCCAAAATAATCGTATCGAAAGCGGGCCGTCTGCTGTCCTATGAGGAATACACAGAGATGATGGACGCCGGCAGAATATCGGAAAGGAGTCTGGGATGAGTGCAACGATAATTTCGCAGGATCTGGCGCCGATGCTCAACGCCTATCCGGACAGTATGGGCGGCACGCTGGGGGATATCGCAGAATTGCTGCAGAGACCGGAATTAAAAGATGTATTTTCCTCCTTTTATCTGCTGCCGAGCGTGTTCCACACGGACCTGGACCGGGGTTTTTCCGTGATTGATTATTCGCTGAATGAGATGCTGGCAGAAAAGGAGGATCTGCAGAAGCTGGCAGATCTTGGAATCCGCCTGAAACTGGATTTTATCTTAAATCATGCGTCGGTGTTATCCGAGCAGTTTCAGGATATTGTCAAAAACGGAGAAAATTCCGAATATCGGGACTTTTTTATCGACTGGAATAAGTTCTGGGACGGCTGCGGACAGATGACGGAGCAGGGATATATTCAGCCGGAAGAACGCTATATAAAGGATATGTTTTTCCGGAAGCCGGGACTGCCGATTTTAATGGTGCGTTTCCCGGACGGCAGAGAGGTTCCGTACTGGAACACGTTTTATCAGGAGGTGCGGTATCCGGTACTTGACGCGCAGGATATCATGGGGGCCGCCGGCGTTCAGTATGGGAGAGCAGAGGCGCTTGCCAAGCAGATAAACGCGGCGCTTGCCGCGGGGAAACGCCCGGCCGAAATCGAGTTAGAGGACGCATACAGGGCGGACCTTGTCGAGCTTCTCGAGCGCAGAAGAACGTATCTCGGACAGATGGATTTGAATATAAAATCGCCTCTGGTGTGGGAATTTTATGACAATACGTTAAAGACGCTTGCGGACTACGGGGCGCAGATTGTCCGGCTGGATGCGTTTGCATATGCGCCGAAGGAACCGGGGGAGAAAAATTTCTTAAACGAGCCGGGGACCTGGGATCTGCTGGCGCGGGTGAGAACGCTGGCCGACAAATACGGCGTCGCGCTTCTGCCCGAAATCCATGCAAGCTACGCCGAAAAGATATACGAGCGCATCGCAGAGGCCGGATATATGACATATGATTTCTTTCTGCCGGGCCTGATTCTGGATGCGTTTGAGAACGGAGACGGCGGGACGCTGGCAAAGTGGGCGCAGGAGCTGGCGGAAAAAGGCATTTCCGCAGTGAATATGCTCGGCTGCCACGACGGGATTCCGCTTTTGGACTTAAAGGGTCTGATTCCGGAGGAGCGAATCAAGCGGATTATTGATGCGGTTGTGGCGCGCGGCGGCTATGTAAAGGATCTGCACGGACAGAAAAACATGTATTATCAGGTCAATGCCACTTACTTTGGCGCGCTCGGGGAAGACGAGAAAAAGCTGCTGCTTGCAAGGGCGATTCAGATGTTTATGCCGGGGAAACCGCAGGTCTGGTATCTCGATTTGTTTGCCGGGAAAAATGATTATGAGGCGGTGAAACGGGCCGGCGCGGGCGGCCACAAGGAAATCAACCGGACGAATCTGACAGCGGAACAGCTGGAAGAGGGATTGCGGCAGGAGGTTGTGACAAAGCAGCTCGAGCTGCTCCGTTTTCGGAATACGTCAAAAGCCTTCGGGAAGGGCGCGGCATTTTCCTGCATAAGCGAGGGGCCGTCACTTACCTTTACCTGGGAAAACGAGGGGGAACGCGCGGTATTAAATGCAGATCTTGCGTCTTATGAATATGAAATTACGCGGTAAGCGTGAAAACGCCCGCACGGTGAGGTTTGCCGTGCGGGTGTTTTTGCGGATACGGGGGCAGAGTGCGGGGCGTGGCAGCCGTTATTTTTTTAAGACTGAGACATGCAAGTACTAATTGAATATTAGTAAATGGAATGGTATAATTTTCCTGCCGCAAAAAAGGAAAAAGGAAAGTGAAAGCGAAGATAAAGATGAAAAAATTAAATAAAGTGTTAGCATTGGTTCTGCTGTTTGGTGTACTGATTAGCACACCGACTACTGCAAAAGCATGGGAGGGAGGGGATCATAAAGAGAGAGTAGAAAGTATCGTTAAAAACAAGATTAAGAACGTAAATTTTAGTGAGCAGGAGTTGCAATTATTGTATTTATGCAGTCAGCTTCCGGATAAGGAAGAATACCGCTGGCTGGATTATAAGGGTGGAACACAGGTTAAGTCCTTGCATGGCGGTAATAACTATATGGTTACAATCAAATATTTGTATGAGTTGTCATTGAGTTATTTGAGCTGTGACAGTAGGGTGCAGAATGATTCTGCCTATATAGATAATTACCTCAGTACGAGGAATTATATTGGTGATCAGACCGATGTGATAAAACAGGTAAATACTATTTTAGTTAGATTATTAGATAACGAAAACGTTTATTATTCAGACAATATGGAGAAAACAAACAGAAAAAAAGCAATAAAAATATTTGGATTTTTATGTCATACAATTGGAGATACATACGCGCATTCTTCTATCGTGCCGAGTCCGGATTTGTGTGAGTTGGAAATAGACGCAAATAGTTTTACGAATGACGGAATTTACAGCAAGGACTTTAAGATGACTATAATGGAAAAAATTACCAGAGAATATGAGATATCTTTTGTCGATTTAGACAATCTTGCAACGGGAAAAGTAAAAGATCGGCAAACCGGTAAAACGTTACCGTTGCAGGAGATAGCACTTTTGGATACCAAAATGCTGGATAGTATGAGTAAAGATTTGGTTAGAAAAAAGTATGAGGATAACAAAAACTTTTACAGAAAGAGATTTGATGCAACATATACAGTAACAAGGAGGCTCTTAGAAAAATTTAATGTCGCGTTATTGCAGAAAGAAAACGGAGAACAAATTAATATTTCTTTTGATGTATCAGATATGAAATATTATGATGAGAAGATATATAAGTTGAGAAAATATGATAAGTTTTTGAAAAGTATCGGCGGATGAGAGCGGTATGTAGTATTTGACCGGACACTCAAACTGAAACAGCGGCGGAATCGCATTTCTATGTCACGGTTCCGCCGTTGTTTTATTCATGCTGTCGTATTCGGTTAAATCCAAGCCAGTGCAAATGTGGGGCACTTTATATGATCTCAAAAGGATTCTGTCGTTGTAAAAAAGTCCGTGGGATGATAAAATGCGCTTAATGAATACAGAAAGCGGAGAATGTGTATGTCAAAAAAATTGAACTTTCGGGATGAATTTTATCAGAAGCTGAAGGTATTAGTGCTGCCGATTACGATTCAGAGCTTTATGCTCGCGTTAGTCAGCGCGACGGATGCGGTGATGCTGGGCGCGGTAGACCAGACATCGCTGTCCGCGGTTTCGCTGGCCGGGCAGATACAGTTTGTGCTGAGTCTGTTTATCAGCGGAATCTCTGCGGGGTCCGGGATTATGGCGGCGCAGTACTGGGGAAAACAGGACGCCGCTTCGATTGAGGCGGTGATGCCGATCGCACTGCGGGCGAATCTGATTTTCAGCGGTATTTTTACGGTGCTTGCGGCTGCGGCGCCGGAAATGCTGATGAAAATTTTTGCGAGTGATGCCGCGCTGATTGAGAGCGGGGCGCAGTACCTGCAGGCGGTGGCGCTGTCGTATCTGCTGTGCGGGATTTCGCAGATTTATCTGATTTTACTGAAAAATACCGGGCATGCGGCGATCAGCTCGCGCATCAGTTCCACGGCGGTGGTGCTGAACATCATTTTAAACGCGATACTGATTTTCGGGCTGCTCGGATTTCCGGCGCTCGGGATTCGGGGAGCAGCGTACGCCACGGTCTGCGCGCGGCTGGTTGAGCTTGTATGGAGCTATTTTGAGACAAAGCGCCCGGAGCGGGTTCACGTCATATGGGGCGGCATGTTCCGGCCGACGGACCGGATGCTGCGGGCGGATTTCTGGAGATATACGACGCCGGTTTTGGGAGCGGCGCTGGTGTGGGGAATCGCCTATGTATCGTATTCCGTGATTATGGGGCATATGGGGAGCGATGCGGTGGCCGCAAACTCTATCACGACCATCGCGAAGAGCCTGCTCTCCTGCCTGATCCGCGGCGTGAGCGGCGGAGCTGGTGTGTTAATCGGAAATCTGCTCGGAGCCGGGGAGCTTGCAAAGGCGCGGGAATACGGCGGCAGGCTGACCCGCATGGCGATTGCGGTGGGGGTCGTGACCGGCGGCCTTCTGATGCTGCTCTCACCGCTGATTGTGAGGTTTGCGCCGCTTAGCGAGACGGCCGCGCACTATCTGCAGTATATGCTGCTGTTCTGCGGCTGCAACATTATGGCGCAGTCCGTAAATACTACCGTGCTCGACGGTATTTTCTGCGCGGGCGGTGATTCGAAGTTTGACATGGTGGGAAATGTCGGTGCGATGTGGTGCTTTTCCGTGCCGCTCGGCTTTCTGTCGGCGTTTGCGTTCGGTTTCCCCGTCATGGCGGTTTACTGTATCGTGAACCTTGACGAGATTGTCAAGATTCCGGCGGTTTATCTGCATTATAAGAAGTACATATGGGTCAGAAATATCACGAGGGAAGAAGATTGAAAATTAAAATTTTCAATCCCAAGTTTGTGCGCACACGCACAAACTTGAAATGCACAAAATGCGTGTGCGCATGGAGGTAATGATGGCGGAAAAGAGAAAACGCGCGGAACATACGGCAAACGGAAAGCGGCAGAGCAGTGACGCCTGTCCGTATGCGGGGAAATGCGGGGGCTGTGATTATCAGGGGATGTCCTATGAAAAGCAGCTTCGGAAAAAGCAGGAGTATGTGGAAAAACAGATCGGAGCGTTCTGCAAAGTAAACCCGATTATCGGCATGAAAGAACCGTATCATTACCGCAACAAGGTTCATGCGGTGTTTGATATCGCAAGGAACGGCCGCGGCGGAGTGCCTTCCGGCACGATTATTTCCGGTGTCTATGCCGCCGGAACGCACGAGGTGGTCAATATTGATGCGTGTATGATTGAAGACGAGCGTTCCGCTGCGATTATCCGCGATATCCGCGGGCTGCTGCGCTCTTTTAAGATTAAGACCTATGATGAAGATACGGGGTACGGACTGCTGCGCCATGTGCTGGTACGTCGGGGCTTTTCGAGCGGTGAGGTGATGGCGGTGCTCGTCCTCGGCTCTCCGATTCTCCCCTCGAAAAACAATTTTGTGAAGGCGCTGCGGAAGCTGCACCCGGAAATCACAACGATTGTGATAAATGTAAATAACCGAAAGACGAGCATGGTGCTGGGGGATAAGGAGACGGTGATTTACGGGAAGGGATATATTGAGGACACGCTCTGCGGCTGTACGTTCCGCATTTCGCCGAAGTCTTTTTATCAGGTGAATCCGGTGCAGACGGAAGTGCTCTACGGCAAGGCGGTTGCGTATGCGCAGCTGACCGGCAAGGAGCGCGTCGTGGACGCCTACTGCGGCATCGGAACGATCGGTTTAATCGCGGCCCGGGATGCCGCGGAGGTCATCGGCGTGGAGCAGAACCGCGACGCGGTGCGGGACGCCGTCACGAACGCAAAGCGGAATCAGATCAAGAATGTACGGTTTTACAATGCGGATGCCGGTCTGTTTATGACGCAGATGGCAGAATCCCGGACGGCGTCCGGGGGCGCGGAGCGCCCTGCCGCTTGTCCCGCGGAGCCGGATGTGGATGTGGTGTTTATGGACCCGCCGCGAGCGGGCAGTGATGAGGCGTTTCTCGCCTCCGTGGTGAAGCTTGCGCCGAAACGGGTGGTGTATATTTCCTGCAATCCCGAGACGCTCGGGAGGGATCTGCGGTATCTGACTGGGCATGGGTACAGGGCGGAGGAGTGCACGCCGGTCGATATGTTCCCGTGGACGGGGCACACAGAATGTGTGGTGGGAATGCAAAGGAAACATATTTAGAAATTCTTTATTTTAAGCAGTTTTATAAGCATTTTGTGTTTGCGGAAGTTGAAGAAGGGAATCGGAATAAGAGGATGGAGAAGTATTTTGAGGTTTCGGCGGTGGGGGATGTGGGGTGTGAGGGTACAAAAGTTTTGTAATAAATCGTTTTAACATTATAGAAATTTTCGGGAATGGTATATAATATGTGATTATGCTATATTTGGAATAGTTCTCTTAATTTGTGAGAGAACTATTCAATGTGTAGTTTTGTAGATGTATGAGTACATACAGTTGTTTATAAATTGTTATTTGAAGAAAAATAAGATAGGCTCTCGGAATTTTGAGCCTGCCAACTAAGATTCACCAGTCGGATGAACCT
>CAJTOI010000021.1 GCA_910577925.1 uncultured Roseburia sp. | reverse complement strand
GTAGAGCAGAGGACTGAAAATCCTCGTGTCTCTGGTTCGATTCCGGAACTGGGCACTGTATTATATTGATAAGGGATATTAGCTCAGTTGGTAGAGCACTTGACTTTTAATCAAGTTGTCCGGGGTTCGAATCCCCGATGTCTCATTAGCCAAAGAAAAAAGCTGCTCGGAAGAGCAGTTTTTTTCTTTGGCTTAGGAACAACGAGGGAGACGAAGCCCGTGGGTTCAGAATCCCCGATGTCTCATTAGTCAAAGGAAAATGTCACTCGAAAGAGTGGCTTTTTTGCGTGGAACGCGTTTTTATATTTCCCAATGGTTGATTTTATTAATTAAAGTAAAACAGGAGTCACTTGCGTGTTAACTTTATCAACCTGTATAATACAGACAGGAGTTAAAAAACGGATAATCCTCAGAAGAAAGTTACTGCCTTTGAGAAGCGGAGGAAAGGCTTATCTATGAAAGAGATTCATATTGCACAAATGATTCAGACAAAGCGGAAAGAGCGCCGTCTCACGCAGGACGATATTGCCGAATATATCGGTGTGTCCAAAGCTTCCGTGTCGAAGTGGGAGACGGGACAGAGCTATCCGGATATCACGTTTCTGCCCGAGCTGGCTGCGTTTTTTAATATCAGCATCGATGAGCTGATGGGCTACCAGCCGCAGATGAGCAGGGACGAGATTCGCAAACTGTACGGGCATCTGGCGGAGAATTTTGCATCAAGGCCCTTTGATGAGGCGCATGAGGAATGCGGGAAATATATCAGGAAATACTATTCCTGTTTTCCGCTGCTACTGCAGATGAGCAGCCTGCTTGTGAATCACAGTATGCTCGCAGGCAGTGCGGAGCAGACACAGAAGGTTTTGGAGGAGGCCAGAGGGCTGGCCGTCCGTGTCAGGTCGGAGAGTGATGACGGCGAACTGGTCAAGCAGGCCGAAAATATAGAGGCATTGTGTCTGCTGTCGCTGGGTCGCCCGGAAGAGGTGCTGGCTGTGATGGGCATGTCGGATATGCTTGTGATACCCCGGGAGACACTGCTTTCGAAGGCTTATCGGATGTCCGGCAGGGGAAAAGAGGCAAAAGCAGTCTGCCAGGTCGGCATATACCAGTACATGCTTGTGCTGGTAACGCTTTTGAGCACCTACCAGGAATTGTGCGCGGGCGAACAGGATGTGTTTGAGGAGACTGGCAGAAGAATTGTAGCGCTGGAAAACGCTTTTCGGCTTAAAGAATTGCATCCGGCGATACTGCTGAGGCATTATCTGTCTGTGGCACAGGGATGCATGGCGTTCGGTAATACCGACAGAGCTTATGAATATCTGGAACAGTACGCGGAATTGGTGCTTCACATTGACTGGCCGCTGAAGCTGCACGGCGATGCCTGGTTTGATATGGTGGATGACTGGCTGGAAAACATGCTGGTTTTGGGAAAAGAAATGCCGCGGGACGAGAAACTGGTGAGTAAAAGCCTTGTGGAGGCGCTCTCCGAAAATCCGGCGTTTGCGGCGCTGGCAGGGGAGGCGCGGTTTCAGGAAATAATCCGGCGGCTGACAGGAAGAGAACAGACGGGAGGGGTTACATGGATGCGGTAGTTATGAATCATTTATCCAAAAAGTATTCCGGGGGAAAGACGGCGGTAGAAGATATGAGCCTCACGCTGAAACCGGGAGAGATATTCGGTTTTTTGGGGCCGAACGGTGCGGGCAAGACGACGACAGTTAAAGTGCTCAACGGAATGCTGCAGCCTTCGGAGGGAGACTGTCTGGTGTTTGGAGAAAGTCCGTCGAAGAATCCGGAAATGGTACACGCCATCTCCGGGGTGATGACGGAGCACGCGCAGATGTACAACAATCTGACCGGACTCCAGAATCTGATCTTTTATGGCGCCGTGTTCGGTATCGGCGAGGCAGAAAGCAGGAAGCGGGCGCAGGAGCTGCTGCATCAGCTGGAGCTCTCGGACGCCGCGGGACAGAAATTGTCTGCGTACTCCACGGGTATGCGTCAGCGTCTTTCGATTGCCCGGGCACTGATGCACCGGCCGAAAATATTGTTTTTGGATGAACCCACATCGGGACTCGATCCGGAGAGTGCATACAATGTCAATCAGATGATACAAAACCTTGCCGGGGATAAAGGCATGACAATCTTTCTTTGTACGCATCAGCTGCGGTACGCACAGGAGATATGCACCAGATACGGACTTATCGATGAAGGCCGGCTGCTGACGGAAGGGACGTTAGAGGAGCTGCGCGCCGGTGTGAGTTCCGGGATGAAACTGCGCATTCGGACGGACTGCCAGCCGGATTGCGCGGCCGGGTATGCGGACACCGGCCAAAACGGTAAGAGCCGGGGGAACGTATCCGAAACGAAGGAGCGTCCGGGCGTGTATGACATTGAGCTTCCAATCGAATCGGAGGATGAGATTCCGCGCATTGTCAGCCGGATTGCGGCGTCCGGAGGGAATATTTACCATGTGTCGGCAAAGCGGCCCTCGCTGGAAGACATCTATTTTTCATTGACTGCGGAACGGAGGTAGCAAGTATGAACAGAGCGATAGGTGCGATTGTGAAAAAGGATATGCGGGAGATAACCGCAAATAAACAGCTGCTGTTCACGATCGTGATAGTGCCCCTTGTGCTGACGCTTGTAGTGCCGTCCATTTTTCTTCTGACGGCCCATTTTGCACCGGAGGAGGCAGACGATATGAAAGAGCTGATAAAGCTGATGCCGGAGACAATGCAGAAGATGGGGATGGAACAGCTTATGATCCGTCTTTTGCTTGACAATGTACTGCCGATGTTTTTTCTGATTATTCCGATTATGGCGTCTTCCGTGATGGCGGCCAGCTCTTTTGTCGGAGAGAAAGAACAAAGTACGTTAGAGACACTTCTGTACAGCCCTTTGACGGTAAAACAGCTGTTTTATGCGAAGGTGCTGGCTTCGTTTCTGATGAGTATGCTGGTGTCGTGGGCTTCGTTTTTTGTGATGCTGCTGGGGGTGGGGCTTGAACACTATGTGCTGACCGGCGATATGCTGCACCCCGGAATCAACTGGCTGCCGGTGATGCTGCTTTTGTCTCCGGCGGTTTCGCTGATAGCGATTACTCTGATTGTGCGCGGGTCGGCAAAGGCGCAGAATGTGATGGAGGCGCAGCAGAAAGCGGCGTTCCTTGTGCTGCCGGTAGTGCTTTTGATTGTCGGGCAGTTTTCCGGACTGATGCTGATAAATGTCTGGATACTGATCGGGTTTTCTGCGGTGCTTGGATTTCTGGCGTGGGTCCTGCTGCGGACGTCGGTGGGAAAGTTCTGCGGGGAGATGCTGCTGTCGGGCCGGTGAGAGCGGCAGCCTATAGACGGAAGGAGAGATTATGGAAGTTATCAATATCAATACCTGGGAAAGAAAAGAAGCGTTCGAGCTGTTTTCACGGAAGGATTACCCGTTTTATTCGGTGACGGTGCCGATCGACGTGACGAATGTCAAGGCGCTGTCAAAGAGCCGGGAACTGTCCTTTTATTATCTGATGGTATGGCTCTGTACAAAGGCGGTCAATTCCGTTGAGCAATTCCGCATCAGAATCCGCGGGGATGAGGTGGTCCGGCTGGATCGGACCGAGCTTCACGGATATGAAAAAGGGGGCCGGGCAGTTTTATATTGTGACGACATCCTGGGAAGAGGATTTTGCCGCGTTTTGTGAAAAGGCAAAAAAGAAAAGCGAAGAGCAGAAAAGCTTTATTGATATGTGCAGCGAGACAGACGGGCTGATTTATTTTTCCTGCACGCCGTGGTTTGATTTTACGGCGCTCACGAATGAGCGTGACTTCGACAGGGACGATACGATTCCGAGACTTGCGTGGGGACGCTATTTTGAGGATGGCGGACGGCTGCGGCTCCACTTATCCATAGAAGTGAACCACCGCACGATAGACGGGGTTCATATCGGACAGTTGGTAGCAGCGATTGAATCCGAGATTGCTGCCCTCAGTGAACAAGGGCGCACACGCCCTTTGTCTACTGAGGGTATGATGGGCTAAGATCCAAGGCTGCAGAATCGCAAACCGGATTGCAATCCCCCAATAATGCATTTAAAAGGGAAGTTGTCAAAAAACAACTTCCTTTTTTCGTGGAATTGAATATGATATCGTATAAAAAGCTGCCGGGAGATTTTAAATTATGGAAGATCATGTGAAAGCTGTGGCAAATACCTGTAGTTTTGCGGGGGTGAAACCGATTATGGTGGATCTGCCCTATCCGCCGACACAGGTAAAAGACAAAAATCCGGTGTACGCGAATCTGCTGAGCATGGATTACTGCGGCGCCGTCTCCGAGATGTCGGCAATCACCCAGTATATCAATAATGAAAACCGCTTGTTCTGTGTAAATTGTCCGGTGTCTAAGACAATTTTGGGAATTGCGATGGCAGAGATGATGCACCTGCAGAAACTGGGGGAACTGATCACTCTGCTGGGAGGCAGTATTGATTTTGTCGCAAAAAGGCCGGACGGAAAGCGTAAAATGTGGACGCCGGAATATCTGACGATTCCGGAACACCCGAAGAAAATGCTGGCGGCGGATATCGAGTCTGAGCGTGCGGCCATCAATCAGTACAGAAGCCATATTCACATGATAAAAGATGCGGGTGTGCGTGCGGTGCTCTCAAGAATTATTCAGGACGAAGAGTACCATATTTTTATCTTGCAGACATTGTCAAAGGAAACGGAAGCGTAGAACCGGAAATGAGGCCGTACGTTGTATCGCATGATGCAGGATGGTTTTACTTGCGCGATTGCGGAGAATATTTTATAATATATCCGACATATAACGGAAACGGAGGAATCAGATGCCAAGACCGAGCCGATCCAGAAGGATATGCCAGGAACCGGAATATGAGAGCTTTATCCCTTCCGGGGTCGCCGACCGGGATGCAGTGTTCCTTACACTGGACGAATACGAAGTGATCCGGCTGGTGGATTTTGAAAAGAAAACCCACCTGCAATGCGCCGGGCAGATGGATATTTCGAGGACGACCGTCACGGAAATCTATGAAAATGCCCGGTTTAAGATCGCGGATTGTATCGTCAACGGGAAGACACTGCGGATTGCAGGGGGGAATTACAGACTCTGCGAGGGGACGGCGGGACAGTGCTGCGGCACGGCCTGCCGGAAGGCGGCTGCCCGGACGGATATGACGACAGTGAAAGAAAAAGGAGAGAATGAGATGAGAGTTGCGGTAACTTATGAAAACGGAAATGTTTTTCAGCATTTCGGACATACGGAGCAGTTTAAGCTTTACGATATCGAGGACGGGAAAATCACAAAGACTCAGATTATCGACACCATGGGAAGCGGACACGGAGCGCTGGCGGGTCTTCTCGGTGAGGGGCAGGTAGATACTTTAATCTGCGGCGGAATCGGCGGCGGAGCGCAGATGGCGCTTGCGGACGCGGGGATTAAACTTTACGGGGGAGTCACAGGAGATGCCGATGCGGCCGTTGCGGCATTCTTGGCGGGAACACTGGATTTTAATCCGGATGTACACTGCAGTCACCACGGGCGGGAGCATTCCTGCGGCGAGCGCCGATGCGGCGAGGACAAGCACGGCTGTGCGGGAAATCATTGAGCCGGCGTACGGAAAAAGGCGCTGTAAAACGAAAACGGAGGTTGCAATGGATTCAAGAAAAGAATTGGCGGTAGAACGCAAGCGCAGCGGTTTTAACTGCGCGCAGGCCGTGGCCTGTACCTACTGTGATTTTGCGGGGGTGGACGCGGAGACGATGGCGGCGATTACCCAGACATTGGGAACCGGCATCGGAGGAACGCTGGAGGGAACATGCGGGGCGGTGTCGGGCGCGTGTGTTCTGATCGGCATGGCAAATAAAGACACCGGCCGCCCCGCGGCGATGAAAGAGGCAAAAACGATTGTAAAGCGCTTTAAAGAGCGCAATCAGACGGTCACCTGCAAGACGCTCAAAGGGGTTGAGACAGGGAATGTTCTGCGCAGCTGTGAGGACTGTGTGCGTGACGCGGCCGAATTTCTCGAGGAGATACTCGGAGAAAAGGCATAGGCAGCGCGTGTGTCAGGAAAACGTTTCCTCTAATGTTTTAAGGACCGCGCCGGCGCCGGCGATCATCTCGCCGAAGTACCGGCATACGGCGTCGGCGAGGCCCGCTTCATAGAGGTTTACGCCGAAGACGGTCTCGTTTTCCAGTATCGGGCGAAGACGCGCGTCGACGTCGACGTCTTCCCCGAGCCGGATGTCGGCCACATAAGGCTGCAGAGAATCCAAAAGCGGGTCCGGACTCGGCGTAAAGGCGCATCCGCAATCGTCGACGGCCATCAGGTAGCGGAGCCATCCGGCAAAGACGAGCGGGATGCCGACGAGGTCCGATACGTTAAGGCTGTCAGTGCGCAGATAGGCTTTGAGCGTCTCGCCGAGGCGGACGGACAGCTTCTGGGAAGTGTCGGTGGCAATGCGCTGCGGGGTGTCGGGCATAAACGGATTCGGAATGCGGACATTGACCGCGGTGTCGATAAATTCCTTCGGATTTATGATCCCGGGATCGGTGACAACGGGGAGTCCTTCCCGGTAGCCGACGGTTGCCACAAGTTTTTTTAAGAACGGGTTTTGCATCTCTTCGGAGATCAGGCCGCAGCCGAGCAGGCAGCCGAACACCGCAAGCGTGGTGTGAAGCGGATTTAAGCAGGTGCAGACCTTCATCTTTTCCGCCCTGTCAACGGTCTGTCTGTCGGTAAAAATAAACCCGCAGGGCTCAAGCCCGGGCTGGCCGTTCGGAAAGGAGTCCTCGATCACGAGGTATTCGCATTCTTCGGCGTTTACAAACGGCGCGACATAAGTATGCTTACCGGTGACAACGGGGGTGAGTCCCTCCACGCCGTCCTTTTCTAAAATTTCTTTGACGGATGCGTCCGGGCGGGGCGTGATTTTGTCGATCATCGTCCACGGAAAAGACACCTTGTCCGGGTCTGTCACATACGCAAAAAAGCCGGGGCGCACGGCGCCGTTCTCCTCCCACGCCTCCGCAAATGCGGACACGGCATTACGCAGTCTGTCTCCGTTGTGCGAACAGTTGTCCATGCTGACCATCGCAATCGGTTTTTCACCGACAAGGAAACGGGCATAGAGAAGAGAGGCTACTTTTCCGATATAGCTTTGGGGCTTTCCCGGTCCGTTTTTCATGTCGGCGGACACGGCCGGAAGCGTTTTGCCGCATCCGTCTTCCAGAGAGTAGGCCTTTTCCGTGACGGTAAAAGTGGCCATCTGCAGGGAATCTTTTTGAAAAATTTCTTTCAGCCGTGCGAAATCCCGCTTGTTTTCGGAGTCTAACACAAGTGATTCCACAATACTTCCGATGACGGTCTTCTCGACGGAGCCGTCTGCTTTGAGCGTCGCCAGAAGACTGTAGTCGTCATGGGGACGGTTCACTTTTTCGATTATTTCATAGTCGTAGCCCTCCGCGACAATCAATCCCCGGTCAAGCACACCCCGATCTAAAAGTTTCTGCACGGCGTTTGCCTGAAATGCACGGAAAATATTTCCGGCTCCGAAATGAATCCAGAAGGGGTTTTCTTTTGTGGCGTCTGTTACGGCCTGTCTGTCAAAATTCGGCACGCGGTAGCCGCGTGAGGTCCATGCCGTTTTGTCTTTTAATCCCGCTTCGCTTAACCGCATCACTTGTCATCTCCTTTCTCGATTGCTTCCCATAAACCGTTCAGATATGCGGCTCCGAGCGCTCTGTCATACAGGCCGTATCCGGGCATTGCGGTTTCGTCCCATATCATGCGCCCGTGGTCGGGGCGGATGGGGCCGGTAAAACCGATCTCATAGAGCGCTTTCATAATCGCGTACATGTCAAAGGAGCCGTCGGAGGACAGATGCGCGGTCTCCTCGAAATCGGCGGGCGTGTTGAATTTCAGATTGCGCACATGGGCGAAATGAATCCGTCCCTTTAAGGCGCGGATCAGATCGGGCAGATCGTTCTGCGGATTTGTCCCGTAGGAACCGGAGCAGAAAGTGACGCCGTTGTGCGGGTCGTCGACCATCTGCATCATGCGCAGAATATTTTTCTTGCTGATGATAATGCGGGGCAGTCCGAAGACACTCCAGACCGGGTCGTCCGGGTGAATGGCCATATTGATGTCATATCTGCCGCACACCGGCATGATGCGTTCCAGAAAATATCTGAGATTTTCAAAGAGCGCCTCGTCGTCGATCTCCCTGTACATGGCGAAAAGTTCTTTGATTTTTGCCATGCGCGAGGGCTCCCAGCCCGGCAGAACGGAACCGTTGGAATCCTTCGAGATCAGAGAAAATATATCTTCGGGGTCGATGGCGTCCACCGCGGCCTGATTGTAGGCGAGAACCGTCGAGCCGTCCGGCCTTATGCGGGCGAGCTCGGTTCTCGTCCAGTCAAAGACCGGCATAAAGTTGTAGCAGACAAGGTGAATATCCTCTTTTCCGAGATTTTCCAGCGTTTCGATATAATTGTCGATATACCGGTCACGGTCGGATGCGCCCGTCTTGATCGCGTCGTGAATATTGACGCTCTCAATGCCGACGATGCGGAGACCTGCCGCTTCCACCTCCTCTTTCAGGGCGCGGATGCGAGCGGGTTGCCACACTTCACCCGGGGCGGTGTCATAGAGTGTTGTGATGACGCCGGTGACGCCGGGAATCTGCCGGATTTGTTTCAGGGTTACGGTGTCAAAGTCATGCCCGTACCATCTTAAAGTCATTTCCATAAATCGTTTTACCTTCCTTTTTTTATTTATTATAGAAGCGGGCCGGACGGAAATGCGATTGATACGATTGCTGTCAATATTGTAAAAATTGCGGTTTCTTGTTATGATGAAAAAAACGGGAGGGGCGGTATGCGGGATGGAAAAGAATCTGCAGACAAAATTCAGCACAAGACAGTATATGCTGTCAAAGGATTTCGAAATCTACTATTACAAAGAGCATTACCGGACAAAGGCGCAGGACCATGCGCACGATTACTATGAATTTTATTTTTTCCTCGAGGGCCATATGTCGATTGCGATAGACGGGACGGTTTACGCGCTGCGAAGCGGGGATGTGGTACTGATTCCGCCGGGGGTAAAGCATCGGGCGGTGATTCACGATAAGGAAGTCCCCTATCGGAGATTTGTATTCTGGATTGGCACGGAGTATTATCGGATGCTGACGGAGCTCTCCGCAGCCTACGGCTATCTGGCGCAGTGCATGCGGACGGCGCCGCAGAGTTATATTTTTCACAATGATGCGGTCACGTTTAACACGATTCAGTCGAAAGTCTTTCAGCTGATCGCGGAAACCCGCGGAAACCGTTTCGGGAAAGAGGCGCAGATTCCGCTGTATGTGAATGAGCTGGTGCTGCTGCTGAACCGGATTGCTTATGAAAACGGCAATCCCGGACGACGGGAAGAGCAGCAGAGTCTCTACGATAATCTGACGGAATATATTGACAGGCATTTAGACGAAAGCCTGTCGCTGGAGCAGCTTGCGGGGGAGTTTTATGTCAGCAAATACCATATCGCGCATCTGTTTAAGGAGAGCATCGGGATGTCGATTCACCGATACATTACGAAAAAGAGAGTTGCGGCCTGCAGGGATGCGATTCTTGCAGGAGAAAAGATAACGGAGGTTTGTCTGAGGTATGGCTTCCGGGATTATTCGAGCTTTTTCCGGGCATTTAAAAAGGAGTACGGGATGTCGCCGAAGGAATACAGAGAAACAATATAAAAATTTTCCCAACACTTCTGCGCTCCCAGTCGTTCTCTTAGTGAAAGCACTTAAGAAGAGGAGGAAAAGCCATGGTCGAGGAATTATACCGGCGCTATCGCGACGAGCTGCTGCGGTTTGCAGGGAATATGACGCAGGACGCGGCAATGGCGGAGGATCTGGTGCAGGAAACCTTTTACCGGGCGCTCAAAAACAGCGAGATCCTTGAGTCGCTCGGCGTAAGCCAGGGCCGGGCGTGGCTGTACCGCACGCTGAAAAACCGCTACCGGGATTTGCTGCGGCATCGGAAATATGAGACGATAGCCGAGCCGGATACCGAGACCGGCAGCGAGAGCGAAGGGTACGGCGAAGTCGGCACGGAAGCGCTTCTTGCGGCATTGCCCGAGGAGGAGCGCAGGCTGTTTCGGATGCGCTATCTCGAGGGTTATAATTCGTCGGAGCTCGGAGCGATGTTTGGGATGCCCCCGGCGACGGTGCGGATGAGGCTGTCCTCTGCCAGACAAAAGCTGCGGAGAGAGTGGGAAGATTGATTAAGGGCAGCGGCAGAATGAGAGGGGGATTACCGATGGAAGAGACAAGGATTTTTTTATTAAATGAGGCGCTTATGGCGGCGCTGCCGCAGAATGGAGGAAATGAATGGAAGAGAAGAGAAACTTTGTATTGGACTGCGAAATATGCGATGCGAGAAAAATGCGGGAAGACCGGTTCAAGGATTATGCGGGCGTGCGCATCAATACGGAATTTTTGCTGCTGAACGAGCGCAGCCAGAAGATTTTGGACGCATATCCGATTGAACTGCATGTGGAGAACACGATTCTGACCGAGGAGGATGTGGATTTCCAGGAGCAGAACGGGTCGTTTACGATCGCAAAGGGGACGGCGCTGCCGAGACCGACCTGGCTCTGTGTAAACGGAAATCTGGAGATTGAGCCGGGAACGGAGGAAATTCTGAGCAGTTATGTCGGAATCCTTGTCAACGGCAGCGTGACCTGCCCGCGGAGTCTGATGCCGCGCCTTACCAGATTGTCGGTAAACGGGGTGACACAGGTGTATTCGGACGGCTGCATCCGGCTGAAAAAGACCGCCGTGCTGGATCGGTATTTCGGGCTGCGGGTAAAACCCAAAGCGCGGTACTATGCGGCGAAGAAAGTCGTGATGCTGGACGATTCTCTGGACGTGGAAGCGCTTGCGGCCGAAAATATTTCATTTGAGACCCAAAAGGCGCTTGTGGCGGAGCGCTTTGTGAGAGCGGCGGTTCCCATGTTTGACGAGTCGACGGAGTTTGAGGTGGTGGCGGACGGCTGCAGCTATGTGCCCGGGGATGCCGTGCTGGATGCGGCATTCATAAAAAAGAACGGCAGCAGGATCTATGTGGACGGCAGCCTGCGCCTGGAAGAGGGGTGTACTTCTCTGCTGCCGCAGATTGAAAAACTGTATGTGAACGGGGATGTAGAGCTGGCCGGGGAGCAGAAGGATGCATTTCTGGAAGTGGATGCGGTATATCGGAAGCTGCAGGAGCAAAAGGGAGATCTGATTTTGGGACAGCTTAAGGTGACGGTGGACCGGGCAATGTTTGCGGCGCATCCCGAGGGGATCTGTCTGAAAGGCTGCGTCAGCGTAAAAATAGACGAGGCGGTGACGCCGGAGCAGATTCTTGAGCGGCTTCATGCGGTCGGATGCGTGGAGATTTTGTGCAGCGAAGCGCAGCGGAGCGCGGTCATAGCCGTGAGCAGGGGTGTGACAGAGATTCATACGGGAACGGAGAAAAAGACCGGCGAAACAGCGGAGCGCAGAAACGAATCCAGAATCCGCGCGGAGAAATATATCCTTTAGCAGACGGGAAACGCCAAAAGCGTATTGACGA
The DNA here is from genome assembly GCA_910577925.1 of uncultured Roseburia sp. GTDB lineage: Bacteria > Bacillota > Clostridia > Lachnospirales > Lachnospiraceae > Roseburia. The sequence continues at coordinate 47,934 of CAJTOI010000021.1, read as the reverse complement.
AATCGGTAAAAAGCGGTATGATAATCCATGACTCAACGCTGTGACGCGTTGCAGTGCGAAATAAAATACAGAGAAGGGGCGGCCGGCACAGGACATCGGCCGTCCCTGTGAGAGGATTGTCATGGAGATGGAAATGGAATTTTTACGGCAGCTGCCGAATCCGCAGGAATTAAAGGAGGAGTATCCCGTAAGCGATCGGATTGCGGCGATAAAGGCAGAGCGCGATGAGCAGATCCGCGCGATTTTTGAGGGACGGGACGGAAGGCTGCTGCTTGTGATCGGTCCGTGCTCGGCGGACAGCGAGGATGCGGTCATTGATTATATTCTGCGTCTTGCAGGCGTACAGGAGAAGGTGAATGATAAAATTTTTATCGTTCCCCGCATTTACACCAATAAGCCGCGGACGATCGGCGTGGGTTATAAGGGGATGCTGCATCAGCCGGACCCGGAGAAGGAATCCGATATGCTAAAGGGGATTATCGCGATCCGCCAGCTGCACAAGCGGGCCGTGGAGGAGACGGGCTTTACCTGTGCGGATGAGATGCTCTATCCGGAGAACCACAGATATCTGTCGGATTTACTGTCCTATGTGGCGGTGGGGGCGCGCTCCGTCGAAAATCAGCAGCACCGGCTGACCGCGAGCGGCGTCGGGATTCCGGTCGGCATGAAGAACCCGACCGGCGGAGATCTGGCGGTGATGATGAATTCGATTATCGCGGCCCACAATGCGCATACATTCCTGTACCGCGGCTGGGAAGTATGCACAAAGGGAAACCCGTACACGCATGCGATTCTGCGGGGGTATGTGGATAAGTTCGGGCGGAATATGCCGAATTATCACTATGAGGATCTGCAGAATCTCTTAGAGCACTACGGGGAAGCGAACGCTTCCCAGAAAAATATGCTGGCGCATCCGGCGGCGCTTATCGATGCAAATCACTCCAATTCCGGCAAGCAATACTTAGAGCAGATTCGGATCTGCAAGGATGTGATGCACAGCTGCAAGGTTTCGCCGGATGTGAGAAATCTGGTGAAAGGGCTGATGATAGAGAGTTATATCGAGGACGGCGCGCAGAAGGTCAGCGAACACTGCTACGGCAAATCCATCACGGACCCGTGTCTGGGATGGGACAAGAGCGAAAAGCTGATTTATGAGCTGGCGGAACTGTGGTAGAAAATTTAATAAAACGATAAATGGCATGCGCCGTATCATCCGGGCCGGTTTTTCGGGTTCGGGGGTACGGCGCTGTTTTAATTTTACAATGATTTTACAATACCGCGATAATGGAATTGATATTTCTTTTCTATGATAGATGTGTAAACAACAAAGCGCCTGAAAGAGACGGATCATTGAAAAAGGAGGAGAATTACAAAATGAAAGCATCAAAAAAGTACCTGCCGTTTGTCCTTGCCGGAGCGCTGGCGCTGTCTGTAATAACAGGGTGCGGCGGAGGCAGTGAGGATGGTTCGGCAGGATTTGACGAGACAAGGGAAATCAATGTGCTCACCCGCGAAGACGGTTCGGGTACCCGCGGCGCGTTCACGGAGCTGTTTGGAATCGAGCAGAAAAATGAAGCGGGAGAAAAAGTTGACTATACGACGGACACCGCCGCCGTGACAAATTCCACGTCGGTTATGATGACAAGCGTTGCCGGGGATTTATATGCCGTCGGATATATTTCGCTCGGTTCCATGAATGATTCCGTAAAAGCGATTCAGATTGACGGTACGGATGCAACAATTGAAAATATTAAAAACGGCACATACAGGATTGCCCGTCCCTTCAACATCGCAACAAAGGATGATCTGAGTGACGAGGCGCGGGATTTTATGGATTTCATTATGAGTGCGGACGGACAGGCGGTAATTGAAGAGAACGGATATATTTCCGTATCGGATGCGGCAGCCTATGGCGGAAAATCGGAATCGGGAAAAATTGTCATAGCAGGTTCAAGTTCTGTCACCCCCGTGATGGAAAAGCTAAAGGAGGCTTATCTCGAAAAGAATCCCGGCGTGACGATTGAGATACAGCAAAGCGACTCTTCTACGGGGATTTCCGGTACAATAGACGGCAGCTGTGATATCGGTATGGCTTCACGTGAACTGACGGATTCGGAAAGGGAAAAAGGGTTGACGGCTGCCGTGATTGCGATGGACGGAATCGCCGTAATCGTAAATAACGATTGTCCGGTAAACGGGCTTACAAGTGAACAGGTGGCGGATATTTTTATGGGAAATGCGGTTAATTGGAACGAGCTGTCACAGTAGGAGCGTAACGATGAAGTACAGAAAAGAAAAGACGATGAAGCTGCTTTTTTTCCTGGCAGCCTGCGTGTCCGCTGCGGCTGTAATCCTGATCTGTGTATTCCTGTTTGCAAACGGTATTCCGGCGATAAGAGAGATCGGCGTTTTCCGCTTTCTGCTGGGCACAAAATGGAAGCCTGCAAATGACCTTTACGGGATTTTCCCCATGATCGTCGGTTCCCTCTATGTAACTGCCGGAGCGCTGTTTATCGGCGTGCCGGTCGGAATATTGACGGCGGTATTTATGGCGCGTTTCTGTCCAAAATATATTTATAAAGGTTTGAAACCGGCAGTCAATCTGATGGCCGGGATTCCGTCGGTGGTGTATGGCTTTTTCGGTCTGGTAGTCATAGTCCCTTTCGTGCGGGAAACCTTTGGCGGGCGCGGTATGAGTGTTCTGACCGCCTCTGTCTTACTGGGACTGATGATTTTACCGACGGTGATCAGCGTTTCGGAAACAGCGATCCGGGCAGTCCCGGAAAGCTACTATGAGGGCGGGCTTGCCCTCGGAGCTTCCCACGAGAGAAGCGTTTTTTACACGGTCCTTCCCGCGGCAAAAAGCGGTATTTTCACAGGCGCCGTGCTGGGAATCGGACGGGCAGTCGGCGAGACAATGGCGGTTATGATGGTTGCGGGAAATCAGGCGGTCATTCCGGACGGGATTCTTTCCGGCGTGCGTACGCTGACGACAAATATTGTACTGGAAATGGGATATTCTGCGGATTTGCACCGCGAGGCGTTAATCGGCACCGCGGTTGTGCTGTTTGTTTTTATTCTCATGGTCAATCTGTCCCTTTTCCTGTTTAAAAGGAGAGTGAAATAAATGGTCCGGAATTTAAAACGAAAATGGCGCGCATACGGGCGCGATCCGAAATCTTTTTTCCTGCTCTTTTCCGTGTGGTTTGCAGCATTTCTTACGGCGCTTGCGCTGCTTTTTATTATCGCATATATACTGATAAAGGGGATTCCGAATTTATCGCCGGAGTTATTTGACGTCAGATATACAACGGAAAATGTGTCTTTACTCCCGGCGCTGATTAACACGCTGCTGATAACGCTGCTCTCTCTGCTGTTTGCGGTTCCCGTCGGAATCGGCGCGGCAATTTATCTGACAGAATATGCCGGGCGGGGAAGTAAGCTGGTCTATATTGCAGGTATTACCGCCGAAACATTGTCCGGCATTCCGTCCATCGTGTACGGGCTGTTTGGCTCCCTGTTTTTTGTGAAATACCTCGGCCTGGGTTTGTCTCTGCTGTCTGGGGCCCTGACGTTAAGTATTATGATTCTGCCGCTTATCATGCGGACAACGGAAGAGTCTTTAAGAAGCGTGCCGGACAGCTACCGTGAGGGAAGCTTCGGACTGGGGACGGGAAAACTACGCACCGTATTTTCAATTGTCCTGCCCTGCGCCGTTCCGGGTATTTTATCCGGCGTAATTCTCGGCGTCGGGCGTATGGTCGGGGAATCGGCGGCACTGATTTTTACCGCCGGAACCGTTGCGGAAATCGCGACGAGTATTTTTTCTTCGGCGCGTACTCTGTCCGTCCATATGTATTCTATTTCGGGCGAGGGGCTTTATATCGACCAGACGTATGCGACTGCGGTCATATTGCTTGCGGTTGTCATTTTGATCAATTGGCTGTCCGGCCTTGCGGTAAAGAAGACAGGAGGTAAAAAGACGGATGGATAAAATTACAGTTGAGAATCTGGATTTGTTTTATGGCGACTTTCAGGCTTTAAAAGGAATAAACGTGACATTCAGGGAGCATGAAATCACGGCGATGATCGGTCCGTCGGGCTGCGGAAAATCGACATTGCTAAAAAGTCTGAATCGAATGAATGATTTGGCGGAAGACTGCAGGATCAGCGGGAACATTCGATTGGACGGTGAAGATATTTACGGAGAGATGGATGTGAACCTGCTGCGTAAGCGTGTGGGAATGGTGTTTCAGAAACCGAATCCGTTCCCGATGAGCATTTATGACAATATTGCCTTCGGACCGAGAACCCACGGTGTTCGTTCTAAGGCGGCTCTGGATGAAATCGTGGAAATTTCCCTAAAGAGGGCGGCAATTTGGGACGAAGTAAAAGACAGGCTGAAAAAATCCGCGCTTGGCATGTCCGGCGGCCAGCAGCAGAGACTTTGTATTGCCCGCGCGTTAGCGGTGGAACCGGAGGTACTGCTGATGGATGAGCCGACCAGCGCGCTTGACCCGATATCCACCGCGAAGGTAGAAGAACTTGCGGCAGAATTAAAGAAGGATTACACGATTGTCATAGTGACGCATAATATGCAGCAGGCGCTCCGCATTTCTGACAGGACGGCGTTTTTCCTGCTGGGGGAGATGGTCGAATTCGGCGAGACGGAAAAATTATTTTCCATGCCGCAGAAAAAGCAGACAGAGGATTATATTACGGGGAGGTTTGGATAATGCGCCGCAGATTTGATGAACAGCTGGATTTGTTAAACAAAGAATTAATCACAATGGGTGCGCTTTGCGAAAAGGCGATCGCAATGTCCGCAAAGGCTCTGACGGAGGGAGATCCCGCGCTTGCAAAAGGGGTTCCCGATCTTTCGGTACAGATAGAACACAAAGAGCGTGAAATTGAGACGATGTGCCTGAAGCTGCTGTTGCAGCAGCAGCCCGTGGCAGCGGATTTAAGAGCGGTCTCGTCTGCGCTGAAAATGGTGACAGATATGGCGAGAATCGGGGATCAGTCTGCGGATATCGCTGAAATTGTCACATTAGCCAATATCTGTGCCGCCGCTGACACACGGGTCATTCACGATATGTCGGTAGCGGTCATTAAAATGGTGACAGACAGCATTGATGCTTTTGTGAAAAAGGATACGCAGATGGCGAAGGCAGTGATCGACTATGACGACGTCGTGGATTCTTTTTTTGACGACGTGAAGAAAATGCTGATTGATCTTTTCGGTAAGCCCGAAACGGACGGTGAATATGCGATCGACCTTTTGATGATCGCAAAATATTTTGAGCGCATCGGAGATCATGCGGTCAATATTGCAGAATGGGTCTTATTTTCTATTACCGGAACACGGATGTAGAAAGGAGCAGATATGATTTTTTGTGTCGAGGATGATGACGCGATTCGTGACTTGATGATATACACGTTAAATTCGGCCGGGTTTGAAGCAAAGGGCTTTACCTGCGGCAGCGCTCTTTTTGATATGCTGCAGACAGAAACGCCCAGGCTTATTATGCTTGATATCATGCTTCCCGACGAAGACGGGATATCCATACTGAAAAAGCTCCGCCGACAGCCTGCGACAAAAGAGATACCCGTGATTATGGCGACCGCCAAAGGAACGGAGTATGACAAAGTGATCGGGCTTGATTCGGGAGCCGACGATTATCTTGCAAAACCGTTTGGTATGATGGAGATGGTTTCCCGCATCAGAGCGGTACTGCGTCGGACAAGTCCTGCGGAGGCGGAAAAGCAGATAAAAATCGGCAAATTAGAAATAAATTTGGAAACCTATGCGGTAATTGAAAATGGGAACCGTGTTTCGCTTACGCGAAAGGAATATAAGCTGCTTTGCACCCTTATGGAAAATCCGGAACGTGTATTTACCCGCGATCAGCTTCTTGAAATCGTATGGGGGATAGACTATGCGGGTGAAACGAGAACTGTGGACGTTCACATCGGCACGCTTCGGACGAAGCTCGGCGCGTGCGGCAGTTATATTGAAACGGTGCGGGGAGTTGGATATCGAATGGAGGCAGCGCAATGATAAAACGTATTTTTCGCTCGATCTGTCTGGTTGCACTTACCGTTTTTTTAGCGTCTGTCATTTTGATTATGGGTGCGCTGTATGAATATTTTTCGAATGTGCAGCAGGCCCAGCTTAAAATGCAGACCAATCTTGCCGCGCAGGGCGTCGCGAACGTGGGGATGGAATATTTCCGCGATTTTGAGGCCGTAAATTTCCGCATCACCTGGATCGATGCTGACGGAAAAGTTCTTTATGACAGCGTGTCTGACAGCGCAGAGATGGAAAATCATCTGGAGCGGGAAGAGGTGAGGGAGGCCCTTTCCAAGGGCTACGGAGAGAGCAGACGGTATTCCGTGACGCTGTTTGAGCGCTCGCTGTATTCCGCGCAGGCGCTCGGGGACGGCACGGTACTCCGGCTCTCCATTCCTCAGAATACCGTTCTGACGCTCCTTTTGGGCATGGCGCAGCCTGTCTGCATTGTTTTTGCGGCGGCGGTTGTCTTGTCGATTGTGCTGGCGGTCCGGGTTTCAAAAAAGATTGTAAAGCCGTTAAATGAGATTGACCTTGACAATCCGCTGTCCAATGAGGGATATGACGAGCTCTCGCCGTTTCTGCGGCGCATTGACAGTCAGCAGAGACAGCTGCGCAGGCAGAAAGCAGAGCTGATCCAAAAGGCGGATGAATTAAATACCATTATCGGGAGCATGAACGAGGGAATGATTCTCCTGAATCCTAAGGGGAAAATTATCAGTATCAATCCCGCCGCAGAAAAGCTTTTGGAGGTCGGGGAGGACTGCATCGGCGCGGATATGCTGTCCGTGAATCGAAATCTTGAGCTGCAGGAAATCCTCTCAAATGCTCTGCGGGGGGAGCGGGGACAAAGAATCATTCCGCTGCAGGAGGCAAGTTATCAGGTTGACGCCAATCCGATTACGTCCGAAAACGCCGTGAAAGGAGCTGCGCTGTTCTTTTTCAATGTGACGGAAAAAGAACAGGCGGAACAGATACGCCGTGAATTTACCGCAAATGTTTCTCATGAGCTGAAAACGCCGCTGCACGCTATTTCGGGTTACGCGGAACTTCTGAAAAACGATATGGTGAAAGAGAGCGACAGGCTGCCTTTTGCCGAAAAGATTTATGGCGAGGCGCAGCGCATGATACGGCTTGTGGAAGACATTATCAGCCTTTCCCGCCTCGATGAGGGCGGAAGGGATATGGAGCGTGAGGCGGTAGACATTTATGAACTGGCAGAAAAAGCGATGCAGAGTTTGGAGGCGGAGGCAGACGCAGCCGGCGTCACATTGGAACTTACCGGTGTCCGCGCGTCCTGTAACGGTATCGCGCGGCTTCTATACGGTATGATTTATAACCTCTGCGACAATGCGATCAAATATAATCGCGAAAACGGAACGGCAGCCGTTTGTATAGAGGAGAAAGGCGCCGCAATTGCGCTGTCTGTCCGGGACACGGGGATAGGGATTGCCCCCGAGCATCAGGAGCGCATTTTTGAGAGGTTCTATCGGGTAGATAAAAGCCATTCGAGGGCGGTAGGAGGAACCGGGCTGGGCCTTTCCATTGTAAAACATGCCGTGAAAATCCATAATGCGGAAATCGAGATAAAAAGTATTGTCGGGAAAGGCACGGAAATGACTGTCACACTTCCAAGATAGAAAAGCAGCGCGCTGTATATCGGCGTGCTGTTTTTGCGTATTAATTTTTACATGATACCGATTGCGGACCTGCAAAAGTTTGCGGTATACTTAGGGTATATCATTCGGTTATTTTCGGATTATTGCTGCATGCAAAGGAGAACGACGCTATGTCATATATAGAATTCAATCACATCACAAAGGAATATATCACGGGCGAGACGTCCATCAAAGCGCTCGACGATGCGAGCTTTGTGGTGGAGAAAGGCGAGCTTGCGGTGATCCTCGGCTCTTCTGGCGCAGGCAAGACCACGGCGCTGAATATCTTAGGCGGGATGGATGTGGCCACCGGCGGACAAATCCGCGTGGACGGAAAGGATATTACGGCCTATAACAAGAAAAAGCTGGTGGGCTACCGCCGCACGGATATCGGGTTTGTGTTTCAGTTTTACAATCTGGTGCCGAATCTGACGGCGCTTGAGAATGTGGAACTGGCGGCTCAGGTGTGCCGCGATTCTCTGGACGCGGGAGAGACGCTCGACAAAGTGGGGCTTGGTGCGCGCAAAAACAATTTTCCGGCGCAGCTGTCCGGAGGCGAGCAGCAGCGGGTGTCGATTGCGAGAGCGCTGGCGAAGAATCCGAAGCTGCTGCTGTGCGACGAGCCCACGGGAGCGCTCGATTACAATACCGGAAAGCAGATTCTGCAGCTGTTGCAGGACACCTGCCGAAAGGAGGGAATCACGGTGCTGCTGATTACGCACAATTCCGCGATTGCGCCGATGGCGGACCGCCTGATTCGCTTTAGGAGCGGAGAGGTCACGGAGATGACCTGCAATCCGCATCCGGTTCCGATTGCTGAGATTGAGTGGTAGACCGGGAGGAAGGCAGATGAGAAAAGCTTACAATAAGGATATACGGCGCTCGATCTGGATGGGAAAGAAGCGTTTTTTTGCGATTATGCTGATTACGGCGCTGGGCGTGACGATGCTGACCGGGCTTAAGGCGGGCTGTGTGGACCTGCGCTATTCGACGGATTGCTTTTTAGACGGTCAGAATCTGTTTGATATACAGGTGGTGTCTACGCTGGGGCTGACGGATGAGGATGTGGAAGCGCTTGCACGGCTTTCGGAAGTGGAGGAAGCGGAAGGGGCGTACAGCGCGAAGGTTTCCACCGTCGTCCGCGACAAAAGCTACGGCGCCTCCGTCTCTACGTTCCGGCAGCAGGGGATGAACCGGCCCCTTCTTATCGAGGGAAGGCTGCCGGAGCAGGCGGATGAGATTGCCGTGACAGAAGTGTTCACCGCGGACGCGGGATGCGGGATCGGTGACGTGATTACGATTTCGGAGGATTCGGATGAGGAAGAAGACCCGGTCTTTGTAAATACAAAATACCGGATTACCGCGGTCGTGCTTGACCCGAGGGATATTAACAATGCCGAGGGTGCGGTGGTATTCCGCACATCCACGACGGATGAATATGCGTTTTTTGTCGTGCCGGAAGCGGTGGACAGCGAGATCTATACTTCGGTTTACCTGACGCTCGCCGGAGCGCGCAAGATGCACTGCTATTCCGACGAATACGAGGCGCTTGCGGGCCGTGTGACCGGCATGATTGAGGCGGAGATGAAAGAACAGCGGGAACGTGCGCGGTATGACGAAGTGACGGGAGAAGCCTGGGAGGAGTTTGCGGATGCCGAGGCCGAGGTGGAGGAAGAGCTTGCGGATGCGCGCAGAGAGCTTGCGGATGCCGAGGAAGAACTTGCGGACGGCAGGGAGAAGCTTGCGGACGGTGAACGGGAGCTTGCGGATGCCGAACGGGAGGCCGAAGAGAAGCTTGCGGATGCGCGCAGCAAGCTTGCGGATGCCAGAGAGGAACTGAACAAGGGGAAAAGCGAGCTTGAGGAGTCGTGCAGGAAGTTAGAAGAGGGAGAAGGACAGCTTCGGACGGCCAGAGAGGAGCTCACAAAAAGCGAACAGACGGCAGAATGGGAGTTTGCGCGGGCCAGAGAACAGATAAACAGCGGGAACGAGCAGGCGCTGGAGGCGCACAGGCAGCTGGATGAGCAGGTCGGATATGTGGCCGCGGCGTTCGGGGAATACTGGCCGGCCGTACAGTGGGATCTGTATGTGCAGGCGCTGGCAGGGCAGCAGGGAGAAGCGGAGGCGCGGGAAGCGTTTGCCGCGATGCTGCCGCCGGGGACGGATATGACACAGATTGATCTGCTGGCCGCCGGACTGGCGCAGGTAATCGGCACAGAGCGGGATATTGAGCGGCAGAGGGCCGAGCTGAATGCACAGGAAGCCGCAGCGGCGGAACAGTTTGCGGCCGCATGGCAGCAGATTGCGGACAGTGAGGCGGAGCTTTCCTACGGAAAGAGACAGCTGGAAGCAGGCGAGGGAGCAATCCGCTATAATGAGGAAAAGCTTAAAGAAGCGGAGGAAGAACTTGTAAAACAGGAGGCGGATGTCAGGCGGGAACTTGCGGATGCGAGAGCCGAGCTCGCCGAGAACCGGGAAAAGCTTGCGGACGGAGAGGCGGAGCTCGCCGAGGGGAAAGACGATTACGAGGAGGGAAAAGCGGAGGCTTACGAGGAGCTTGGGGATGCCAGAAAAGAAATCGAGGACATCGATATGACCCAGTGGTATGTGCAGGACCGAACCTCCTTAAGCGGCTATGCAAATGTGGAGAGCGACGCCAAATCCATCGAAGCGCTGGGGACAGTGTTTCCGATCGTGTTTTTTATTGTCGCCATCTTAATCAGCCTTACGACCATCACCCGCATGGTAGAGGAGGATCGGGGATTAATCGGAACCTATAAGGCGCTCGGCTTTACGGATCACGAAATCCGCGGAAAGTATATGGTATATGCGCTTATGGCAAGTCTGGCGGGGAGTGTCCTCGGAGATGTGGGCGGATTTATCGTGCTGCCGAGAATTTTATTTGTCATTTTTCAGACGATGTATCTGATTCCGGAATATGCGCTGCAGTTTGACGCGGTATACGGAATCGGCGGTGCGGTTCTCTTTGTCGGGGGAATTGCGGCGGCGACCGCGGCTGCCTGCGAGGCGGAACTGTCTCATATGCCCGCGGTGCTGATGCGCCCGAAGGCGCCCAGGGCCGGCTCCCGTGTCTTTCTCGAGCATATCAGGCCCCTTTGGAATCGGATGTCTTTTCTGAATAAAGTGACGGCCCGGAACCTGTTCCGCTATAAAAAGAGACTGCTGATGACGATTTTCGGTATCATGGGATGTATGGCGCTGCTGCTGTTCGGGTTTGCGGTTAAGGACTCCGTGACGGGCCTGATGCCGCGGCAGTATGAGCAGGTGTATCGCTATGATGTGATGGCGGTCGGCGCGGCGGCGGACAATGAGAAGCTTTTGTCTTATCTGTCCGGCGATGCGGCGGTGGCCGATTATCTGAACGTGCAGGTCGAGTCCGTGAAGCTGAAAAATGCGGCGGACGAGGAAGAGAAGGTACAGCTTTTTGTAGTTCCCGACGAGGCGGATTTCTCCGGGTATGTGCGGCTCTATCATCTGGATTATACCGATGCAGCCCTTCTTCCGGGGGAGATTATAGTCACCCAGAATGCGGCGAATATTCTGGATCTGCAGGAGGGGACCGGGATTTTTCTGCAGAGACTGAATCTGCAGCAGGCCCAGACCGAAGTTACGCGGGTGGTAAAAAATTATCTTGGGAACAATATTTATATGACCCAAACGACGTACGAAAAGCTGTTCGGAGAATACGAGCCGAACGGTGTGCTGATCAACCTCTCGGATGCGTGTGCCGACCAGATTGCCTATGCGGATGCACTCGGAGAGAATGAGGAGGTGCTCTCGAGCGTCAGCACGGAGAAGCTCCGGGAGGAGTTTTCCGGCGCATTTGCGCTCATCAATATGGTTGTGTATATTGTAATTATTATGGCGGCCAGTCTGGCCGCGGTCGTGCTGTTCACGCTGGCGACGACGAACATATCGGAGCGGGGCAGGGAGCTTGCAACGATAAAGGTACTCGGATTTTACGACAGGGAGGTGCACCTGTACGTCAACAAAGAGACGTTGATTCTGACGGCAATCGGCATTCTGCTCGGAAATCCGCTCGGGTATTTGTTTGCGCAGACACTGACTTATATCCTCAATATGCCGGCGATGTATCTGGAGGTATCGCTTCACCCCAAAAGCTATCTGACGGCGTCTCTGCTGTCGTTTGGCTTTGCGCTGCTTGTAAATGTGATCACAGATCGCTCGCTGGATGCGATTGATCCGGTGGAGGCGTTAAAGAGTGTGGAATAAAGCGTATGGACAGAGGTGGAAGGAAATGTATCGTATTTTGGTTGTGGAAGATGATGAGATTATAGCGAGAAGTATAAAGCAGCATCTGGAGAGCTGGGATTATAACGTTTGCTGCGCGGCGGATTTCGCGGATGTCCTCGGCACGTTTGTGGATTTTTCGCCGCAGCTGGTGCTCATGGATGTGAAACTTCCGCTTTTTAACGGCTACCACTGGTGCAGTGAGATTCGGAAAGTGTCGAAAGTCCCTGTCATTTTTGTCTCGTCTGCGGCGGACAATATGAATATTGTGCTTGCGGTGAATATGGGCGGGGACGATTTTATTGCGAAACCCTTTGACCTCGACGTGCTGGCGGTCAAGATTCAGGCGATGCTGCGCAGAACCTATGATTTTACCGGACAGAGCGCCGTGGCGGAGCACCGGGGAGCGATTTTAAATCTTACCGAGGCCACGCTGCTTTATCGGGAAGAGAAGGTGGAGCTGACGAAAAACGAGCTTCGGATTCTGCAGGTGCTCATGGAAAATAAACAGCGGGTTGTGACGAGGGATACGCTGATGACAAAGCTGTGGGAGAGTGACAGCTACGTAGACGAAAATACACTGTCCGTCAACGTGGGGCGCCTGCGCAAGAAACTTGAGAGAATCGGGCTGACGGATTACATTATTACAAAGAAGGGAATCGGGTATCGACTGGGATGAGCGTATTTGCTGCATATATGAAAAAACGGTTGGCGGAGACGGTCTTGTTTGTCTGTTTTGCAGCGGTTATGACTGCGGTGCTGGCGCTGAACGCCGTGCCTGCACGGGAAATTTTTTACGGGATATCCCTGCTGTTTTTCGTGGCGGCGGTATTTCTGGCGGCAGATGCGTGGCGGTGGTGTGCGCGTTACCGGATGCTGCACAAGAGACGGGAATCTGCACAGCCGGGGGAGGAGCAGCCGGGATATCAGGAGTTGGAGCTGGGCTGTGCGGAGCTGCTGTCGGAGCTTGCGGTGTCCGGCGGCGATGCGATGGAGTCTGCATATCAGGATTTGCTGCGAAGCCTGCTTCGCGCGGGACGGGAGCGGAGAAATGAAGAGCTGAAGCGGCGGCGCGAAATGAAGGAATACTACGGCATGTGGGTGCACCAGATTAAGACGCCGATCGCTGCGCTGCGGCTGCTCCTTCAGGCAAAAAACAGTGAGGGAGCGGCGGATGAGGAGCTTGCGGAGCTGTTTTACATTGAGCAGTATGTCGGGATGGCACTGCAGTACCTGCGGTTGGACTCCGAGAGCACCGATTTTGTGTTTGAGAGAATATGTCTCGATGACGTGATACGCGAGGCAGTCCACAAGTATGCGAGACAGTTTGTGAGCAGGAAGATACGCCTTGATTTTGAGGCGGCGGATGCGGTTGTGCTCTCCGATGAGAAATGGATGGAATTTGTGGTCGAGCAGATTTTGTCGAACGCGATTAAGTATACGCCGGGGGGAAGCATTTCGATTCGGGCGGAGCGCATACCTGCACCGGACGGAGAAGATGGCGACGGGGAATGGCGCCTTGTGATTGCGGATACGGGAATCGGCATCCGCGCGGAGGATTTGCCGCGTATCTGCGAAAAGGGCTACACCGGCTACAACGGTCACGCGGACAAGAGCTCGACGGGAATCGGCCTGTATCTGTGCAGCCGGATTTTAAAAAAGCTGGGACATGTGCTGTCGATTTCATCCGAGGAGGGCAGGGGAACGCAGGTATCGATTTTATTTCAAAAGAACAGCAATCTTACAAAAGTGTAAGAAACCACGGGGAAATGTAAGCCGGATGCATGGCTTGGATTTCCCCTGTTTGTTATACTATCCTTAGTTCAGAAAACAAGAGTGAAAAACAGGGAGGTATGAAGAATGGCGATTCTGGAAGTAAACAATCTGAAAAAAATATACACGACACGTTTTGGCGGCGCGCAGGTGCAGGCACTTTCGAACCTGAATTTTTCGGTGGAGAAAGGGGAGTATGTGGCGATTATGGGCGAATCCGGCTCGGGCAAGACGACATTGCTCAATATTCTGGCGGCGCTTGACAAACCGACGGACGGGGAAGTGCTCTTAGACGGAAGGAACATTGTGGCAATCAGGGAAAAAGAAATCTCGGCGTTCCGCAGAGACCATCTGGGATTTGTATTTCAGGACTTTAATCTGTTGGATAATTTCTCGATCAAAGACAATATTTTGCTGCCGCTGGTGCTGCAGCAGAAAAAACCGGCCGAGATGGAACAGCGTCTTTTGCCGGTGGCGCGCAGACTCGGCATCGAGGAGCTTCTGCCGAAATTCCCGTATGAGGTGTCGGGAGGGCAGAAGCAGCGCGCGGCGGCGGCCAGGGCGCTGATCACGGAGCCGGAGCTGATTCTGGCGGATGAGCCGACAGGGGCGCTTGACTCGAAAGCCGCCGAGGGGCTGCTGCGGCTGTTTCACGCGATTAACGAGGAGGGGCAGACAATTCTGATGGTCACGCACAGCACAAAAGCCGCAAGCCATGCGAAGCGGGTGCTTTTCATCAAGGACGGCGAGGTATTTCACCAGCTGTACCGCGGAAGTATGAGCAACGAGGAGCTGTATGCGAAGATTTCCGACACGCTCACCGTGCTTGCGGCGGGCGGAAAAGAAGCACAGATTGCGTGAGAGGAGGAAGGACAATGAGGCATTTATATGGAAAGCTCGCGTGGACAAATATTCGGAATAACAGACAGTTTTATCTGCCGTATCTGCTGACCGGGATTCTGTCCGCAATGATGTTTTACTGTATGCGGGCGATGCAGGGGAACGAGGGAATCGAACAAATGCGCGGTTCGGGTTATATTCAGTTTCTGCTGACAATGGGCGTGATCGTGATCGGAATTTTTGTCTGCATTTTTCTGTTTTACACGAACAGTTTTATTATGAAACGCCGGAAAAAGGAGCTTGGCATCTATAATATTCTCGGCATGGAAAAGAAGCATATCGCGGGCGTGATGTTTTTGGAGACGCTGTTTACGTTTGCGGTGTCCGTGGGCGGAGGGCTTGTGACGGGAATTTTGTTTAATAAGCTTCTGCAGATGCTCTTATACCGTTTAATCGGTTCGAAGGCAAGCATTCCGTTTTATATTTCCGGGTGGGGCTGTCTGCAGACGGTGCAGCTGTTCGGAGCAATTTACGCCGCGACATTTCTCTATGATTTCATGCAGATACAGACCGCAAATCCGGCGGAACTCCTGCGGGGCGGCAATGTCGGCGAGCGGGAGCCGAAGACAAGGATTTTTATGACAATTGAGGGGATTGTCTGCATTCTTGGGGCGTATACGATTTCCGCCGTCACGAAAAGTCCCGGCGACGTGATATTTTTATTTTTCCCGGCGGTGGTGCTGGTGATTATCGGAACTTATAGTCTGTTTACAACCGGGAGTATTGCATTTTTAAAGGCGCTGCGGAAAAACAAAAATTACTATTATCAGACAAGGCACTTTACGACCGTTTCCGGTATGCTTTACCGGATGAAGCAGAATGCGGTGGGACTCGCGAATATCTGTATTCTGTCTACGATGGTGCTGGTCATGATTTCGACGACAGTCAGCATGTATGCGGGAGTTAAGGATGAGCTGCAGGAGCGCTATTCGAAGGAACTTAACGTGACGCTTTATTATGACGCGCTTCCGGACGGACAAGATCTTGACAGTGCGTATGAAGAGCTGAAAAAAAGCGTGACGGACAGCGGAAGGATGATTACGGCGCAGTCGAGGGAGTTCATGATTACTTTTACGGCGAAACGGAACGGAAACGTAATGGAAACCGCAGTCGTCGGCGGGGTGAATACGAAAGAACTGGCGTATGTGAAGGTTATGGCGCGGGCGGATTATGAGGCGGAGACGGCGGAGCGGCTGCCGGAACTTGCCGACGGAGAAATTGTGTTTATTTCAAACAACGCGTTTGACGGGACGTCTGTCCGGGTGGATCAGACCGAATACCGGGTGAAAGAGGCGCGCGTGCTGGATGAGGATCTGGGAATCATGGAGGACATGGTGGACGAATGCCTGTATCTTATCGTGAAGGACCGAGCGGCAATGGGAACGTTTTACGACAATCTCAAGGCGGTTTATGCGGCTGCGGAAAGGGATCTGCCCTCTTACACGTATAAGATGGGGATTGACATCGACGGCACGCCGGAAGAAAAGGTCGCATGTGCCGCAGCGGTCCGGGAGCAGGTGGACGGCTGGAAGGAGAGCCGGGCAGCGGATATCGGAGGGTATGAGTCGCGTTATTTCGAGGCGAGGCAGGAGGGATATGAGGATTTCCTTTCCCTGAACGGAGGGCTGTTTTTCCTGGGGCTGTTTCTCGGTGCAATGTTTCTGATGGTGACGGTACTGATTATCTATTACAAACAGATATCGGAGGGATACGAGGATAAGGACCGCTACGGAATCATGGAGCGGGTCGGCATGAGCAGCGAGGAGGTCCGGGCATCTATCAATGCACAGGTCCGGCTGGTATTTCTTCTGCCGCTTGTTGCGGCGGTGATTCATCTTATTGCGGCCTTCCCGATGCTGCGGCGTCTGCTCGGCGCGCTGCAGCTGACAAATGTGCCGGTGTTTGTCGGGTGTCTCTGCGGAACGGTGCTGGTGTTCGGGCTTATTTATCTGCTGGTATTTTGGATGACATCCCGAAGCTATTACCGGATTGTGGGGGAGCAGGTGTAAAAGGACAAAACGGATAAAATAGTTGCGGTTGGGTCTGCGGGCCTGGCCGTAACCAGAAAAAAGCTCCGAATCAAAAACTGATTTGGAGCATTTACCGTAGACTTATGAAATTGTTGTGAAATGGCCCGAGATTAGCGGTTTCTCAGAAGATAATCATAATCGCCGTTAAATGCCGCCAAAGCCATTACGATTTCGTCAAGGTTCTCTTTGTAGTAGTTTACGAATTTCTGGAACATAAGTGTTACCTCCCTGTCAAGATTGATTTTTGAATTTGTGTTGTTTTCGTTTACAAGAATGATAATACAGCAATGACAGGAGAAAAAACAGATGCTATATTAGCAAAAAACAGGGCGATATTGACTTTTTTAAAAGGCGGAAAGGATACACCCCAGTGGACAACGCAGAAAATTACCGGAATATCATGGTTCAGGGCGTGTGTGCCCTTGTCCACTGAGGGTATTATAATTCTACAAAAAAAGAAGGCTGAAATCCTGCGCTTTCAGCCTTCTCATTTTGAGTGATTCTCCACTCACCGGAGATACATCTGTAATTCAATGCACTTACAGTATAACAACAGCATACCGTAAAGTCAAGTGAAATTATGCAAAATCATAGAAGGAAAGGTTCGATCGAGTCAACGCGAGGGTTAAATTTGGACGAAAAAATAGCACCTATGCGTTTGGGGTGAGACAGGTGCTATTTAAGAAAATATATGAGTAGTTCATAATCATACTAACAGAATATAACGGAGGATGCAAGCAAAATATGCATAAATTCTCCGGAAAATTTATATTTTTTTGGCGCCGGGACATGCCGAAGAAAGCCGGTATACTGCGCGCGGAAGAGGAAAACCTTTTGAACGGAATATCTTAAACGGGATTTTTGTCCCCGGCTATAAATACCGCGCTGTAAAACCTGACAAAAACAGGGAAACTGCTGAAATTGTCTTGCCCGATAGGAGATGAGTGAAACCTGATAGGGATAAAAATATAAAAATTTTTTCTTTCATATCGTACGAATTTTAATAATATTTTTCGTGTTTCGGATGATTTTATTGATTTTATCCATAAAATCGCATATAATAAAAATAGCTTAAAGAAAAGGAGGATTTAGTCATGGTTGTTACCGCAACAGAATTTAAAGCTAATTTCGGAAAGTATCTTGAATTAATTACTAAGGAAGATATCTTTATTACTCGTAATGGGAAAACGGTTGCTAAAGTTGTAAATCCACAAATTTCTGCTGTGGATTCCCTGCGTGGAATTCTTGGCGGTATTTCCTCTGATATTGATATGGATTCTTTACGAGAGGAGCGTCTGTTAAAATATGAAAATAATGTGTGATACGAACGTAATCCTTGACGTATTATTGGAAAGGGAACCTTTTGTAGAGGATTCTTACAAGATTCTGAAGCTTTGTGAAGAACATAAAATAGACGGTTTTGTATCATCAGCTTCTGTTACCGATATCTTCTATCTTGTGAGAAAATACACTCATAGCACAGAACTGGCATATAATGCAGTCGGAAAACTTTTGGAAATTGTCAAGGTGTGCACCGTTACGAATAATGATATTCTTATTGCATTTCAGAAAAAGGCAAAGGAATTCGAGGATTGTCTTATTGCTACTTGTGCCAAATCGATACATTGCGATTATATTGCTGCCCGAAACAAAAGAGGTTTTGAAGATTTTGGAATTTCTGTGCTTACCCCGACTGAAATTCTTTTGAAAATTATATAACATACGCTTCACGGGATAGTTATAATTTGAAGTTTACAAAGCGAGATGATTGGGTTACAAATGGGAATCTTGTATTACGCTTTACCCGACCCGTGTCCAGTGAGGGTTTGATAAAATAGTGTATATTCGCATTATCAGATGAGGCAAGAGTCTCATGACGGAAAGGAGATTGAAGATGGAGGTATTAAAAGCAATGACAGCAAGAGAAGTATTAAACCTTATCGAGTGGTTAAAATCAAAAAATTTCACAAGCGACGATATTGTTGATTGTATCGAGTCAGTTGAAGGTAAAAAGAAGAAGGACGAAGAAGAAAAAGACGATTAAGAAAGAGAGTGGAACTTGTCACTGCTTTGACGCAAAATCAATGCACTCTACGCAGAAACAGACAAACAAATCCCCGGTAAAATCAAGGCATCCTTGAAATTACCGGGGATTTTCCGCAAGCGGACAACGGGAATCGAACCCGCCTCCTCAGCTTGGGAAGCTGATATACTACCGATGTACTATGTCCGCGTACATATTATTATAAGAGGAAACCGGAAAGATTGCAAGTAAAAATTTGCAAATTTTTATAAAATGATATAAGGTAGAGAAATAACGGAAAAAATAGCAGAAGGAGGAAACAGATGAGATATCCGGAATTTCTATCTGAGAAAGGAACAATCGGGTTTGTCGCACCGTCTTTTGGGTGTAATATTGAGCCATATCGGACGGCATTTGACAATGCGCAAAAAAAGTTTAAGGAGTTGGGGCATCGGCTGGATCTGGGGCCGAACTGCTACGCGGGGGAGGGAATCGGAATCAGCAATACGCCGAAGGCCTGCGGGGAGGAATTGACCGAGTATTACTGCAGTAAAAAAAATGATGTGCTCATCTCCTGTGGAGGCGGCGAACTGATGTGTGAGACTATAGAGTATACGGATTTTGCGCGCATCGGGGAGGCTGCTCCGAAATGGTATATGGGTTTTTCGGACAATACGAATATGACGTTTCTTTTGACGACGCTGTGCGATACCGCATCCTTGTACGGTCCCTGTGCGGCCGCATTCGGGATGGAGCCCTGGCACGAGAGTCTTTGGGATGCATACCGTCTGCTCAGAGGACAGCAGGATACCGTGCGCGGTTATGAGCTGTGGGAAAAAGAGGGGAAGAAGGACGAGGAACATCCCTTAGCGCCGTATTATGTGACCGAAAAGCGGAGGCTGCGGGTATGTCTGCCGCAGGAAGGAGTGCAGGTGAAAGATGCGGAGCCTTCCTCGCAGATCCATATGGAAGGCAGACTGCTTGGCGGATGTATGGACTGTCTTGTGAACCTGCTCGGAACCAAATATGACAGAACGGCAGAATTTGCGGAGCGCTATAAAGACGACGGGATTCTATGGTTTTTAGAGTCCTGCGATTTGAATGTAATGGCAATCCGCCGAGCCGTCTGGCAGATGAAAAATGCAGGCTGGTTTTCTCATGTCAAAGGATTTTTAATCGGACGTCCGCTGGTACACGGACAGGAACTGATGGGGCTTGATCAGTACCATGCAGTCTGCGATCTGCTGGCAGAGTACATGGTACCGATTGTTATGGATGCTGATTTCGGGCATCTGCCCCCGATGATGCCGGTTATCTGCGGAAGCTACGCGGCAGCGGATATCACCGGAAATGATATCGCAGTCCGGATGCTGCGCCGCTGAGAATACGGCTATAAGGAGATATCCACCGAACCGCCGATACCGGTCATAGCCGTGGCATCTGCCTGCGGGATTGCGAATGCGGGCAGAATGGCATTCGCACCGGAAGCGCCCGGCTGAGTGCCGGAAGATTTCTGGGCATCGAGCTTTCTTCTCTTTTCGGATAAATCGACATCTTCGCTGCGCCGTGAAATGCGCTTTGCGAGAGAGGAAGAGCGCTGCATGAAATCGGACTCCTGCGAAAAAAGGGACTTAAATTTCGATAAGGATGCCGTCTTAAAGAGCGATTCGCGGCTGGTCATACTGCCGTCCGCATTTACGGTGATGCCGATTTTATCGAGCTCATCGGAATGCGTTTTTGCGAGGCTCTTCAGCTGTTTGGAGTAGCGCGTTAAGGATGAATCCTCGGAGGCTGATGTGGAGGAGAGCGCATTGTTGTGAGTCTCGATAAAAGCAAGTACACTGTTGCGGATATCCTCCCCCTTCTCCTCGGCATAGTCAGAAGCGCCGATTCTCTTTACGGCGCGCCGGAGCGCGATGCCGTCGGCGAGGCAGAGCTCGGTGTTGCTGAACTCCGAGCGGGTGCCGGCGATACCGGCATTCTTGTTCTTCTGATAAAAGTTGCGCATATAAAATTTGGTACTCAGCGAAGTCGCAAGACCAACGAAAGCTGTATTTGCCATAATTTCCTCCTTAGAAAGATTCTATTATATGTTTCGGCAGGATAAATGTTATAATTAACCAGGCAGGTGTATTTGGTTGATTTTTTTGAGCGGATGACGTATGCTATAACAACAGAAAGGGGGATTTGTATGACGGAAATTATGTGGGCGGTCTGGCTTGTCCTGACACTTGTTTTCATTATAGGAGAGATCGCATCGGTGGGACTTACCTGTATCTGGTTTGCCGGCGGAACACTGGCGGCGCTGCTTTGCGGAATGCTTGGGATGGATCCGCTGTGGCAGTTTCTTGTGTTTGTGGCGGTGACAGTGCTGCTTTTATGCTTTACAAGACCCTGGGCATTGAAGTATTTTAAGCCCCGTCTGGTGAAGACGAATTATGAGGAGGCAATCGGACAGAATGTGTGCCTGACAGAGCGTGTGGATAATCTGCGGGGGACGGGTACCGCAGTGTATAAAGGACAGGAATGGTCGGCCCGCGCCTGGGAGGAAGGCAGGGTTTTTGAGGCCGGTACAATTGTGACAGTTAAGGAAATCCGCGGTGTCACGATGTATGTGGTCACAAGCGAGATTATGCCGGAATATGTGACAGAGGAGAATTAATGTAACATGAAACTTGGAGTTGTATGTGAAGGAGGGGCAAATCGTACGATTTTCTCCTGCGGGGTTTTGGATGTTTTTTTGGAGGAGAATCTGCTGCCCGATTATTTTATCGGAGTGTCGGCGGGGATTGCATATGGAATTTCCTATCTGGCAAAGCAGAAGGGGAGAAACCTGGAGCTGATGGAAACGTATATGGCGGATAAGCGCTATATGGGAATGCGCCATCTGATAGACCGCGGGGAACGCGCATATTACAATACCAAATTTGTGTTTGACGAGGTGCCAAATACGCTGCTGCCCATTGACTATGAGGCGTTTGCGGCCTATCCGGGTAAGGTGGAGGCGGTTGTCACCAACATCCACACCGGCCGGGCAGAGTATTTTGAGGTGCCGAGAGATCGGGAAATGCGGGATATTCTGGTGGCGAGCTGTGCGCTTCCCGTGCTGTTCCAGCCGGTAAAGCTCGGAGGGCATTATTATCTGGACGGAGGACTCTCGGACTCAATTCCGTACGAGCGCGCCTGGGCAGAGGGCTGCGATAAGCTGATTGTGATTTTAACCAGAGAGCGCGGTTATGTGAAATCAAAGGAACGCGGGGCCGTTACGCTTACGAACCGGCTGTATAAACGCTATCCGAAGATTGTAGAAGATTTGCGGCTGCGTCCGGAGCGCTACAACGAATGCGCGGATCGGCTGGCAGAGCTTGAACAGCGGGGCGACGTATTTGTGATCAGACCGAACACTACCTACGGTGTGGGGAGAACAGAGACGGATGCCGCAAAGCTCAGGCAGCTCTATGACCAGGGGGTCGGGATTGCCAGGGCACAGATGGGTCCGCTGCGGAAGTATTTGGAGGAATAAAGCGAAAGATAAATGTCAGGCGGATAAGCCTGGGTGGCCGCAGCGCTGCAGACCGCGGTCGGATTGGAGGAATTATGAAAATAGTATTTCTGGATGCGAAAACCATCGGTGATGATATTGATCTGTCCGGGTTTGAAAAGCTCGGTGATATCGTCAAATACAGCTTTTCCACGCCGGAGCAGGCTGCGGAGCGCACGCAGGGGGCGGATGTAATCGTGGTGAATAAGACGCCGATTAACCGGAGCACAATCGGGGAGGCAGAGCATTTGAAGCTGGTCTGCGTCACGGCTACGGGCGTCAATAACCTTGACAGAGAATATCTTGCAGAGCGCGGGATCGCGTGGAGAAATGTGGCGGGCTATTCGACTGAGAGTGTGGCGCAGCACACGTTTGCCATGCTGTTTTATCTGCTGGAAAAGCTGAGTTATTATGATAATTATGTGAAATCGGAAAAATACGTGGAAGATACGGTGTTTACTCATTTTGAGCGCCGGTTTCACGAGCTGGACAAAATGACATGGGGGATTGTCGGCCTCGGAGCCATCGGCCGCCGTGTCTATGAGATTGCCGAAACATTCGGCTGCCGTGCCGTCTATTATTCAACCTCGGGGAAGAACAGCCAGGACGGTTATGAGCGTGTGGATTTTGATACGCTGCTTGCGGAGTCGGATATCATATCCGTGCATGCGCCGTTAGACGCGAATACGGAAGGTCTGATGAATGCAGAAGCGTTTGCGAAAATGAAAAAAAGCGCGATTTTTCTGAATCTGGGCCGAGGGCCGATTGTCGTGGAGAAGGATTTGGCGGAAGCGTTAAAGAATCATGTCATTGCCGCCGCCGGACTGGATGTACTCAGTGCAGAGCCGATGCGGGCGGATAATCCGCTGCGGGAGATTAAGGACAGCGAGCGGCTGCTGATTACCCCGCATATTGCATGGGCCAGTGTGGAGGCGCGGACAAGACTGATGAAAACGATTGAGGGACAGATCGCCGAGTTTTTTGAGCATCCGGATTGTTAAAGAATAAACAAAATATGTAAAATGTAGTCATCGGATTGACAGTGCCGTGACATTGAACCTTCCGCGGCATCTCTTTTTTTGGCATACTTATTGGAAAGAGAAAGAGTACAGAAGCGGAGGGATTGAGATGACACATTTGGAAAAAACATTGGAGCGGAAAGCATTCAGCGTTGCGGTTGACGGAGTGCAAAGATATGCAAAGCGGAAAGACCGGGAAAAAAATCTGTTGCATCTGGTGGATCTGACGCAGGCATTTATGGGGGACAATTTTACGCAGGAAGCCTATGACGGAGCGCGTGCAATGATCCAGGATCCCGATAATAAGTGGATGCATTATGTAAATCGTCTTTTGGATGAGACGGATCCGCATGTGGCGAAAATGACTGCCTTAAATCTGGGATTTCAGGCAGCTTTTCTGGGGACAAAGACGATTCGCCGTATGAGGGAGGTTCATGACTGCAATATTCCGTGGCTGATTCTGATGGACCCGACCAGCGCCTGTAATCTCCATTGTACCGGCTGCTGGGCCGCAGAATACGGAAATAGGCTCAACCTTTCTTTTGAGGAGTTGGATCGTATCGTATTGCAGGGCAAGGAACTCGGCATTTATTTTTATATGATGACCGGTGGGGAACCGCTGGTGCGCAAAGCCGATATCATCAGACTCTGCGAGAAGCATCACGAGTGTGCATTTCATTGCTACACCAACGGTACGCTGGTGGATCAGGCATTTTGCGACGAGATGAAGCGGGTCGGGAATCTGTCGCTGTCCATCAGCCTTGAGGGGTTCGAAGAGGCAAATGATTTTCGGCGTGGCGGCGGTGTCTATGAAAAAGTGCTTCGTGCCATGGATATGCTCCATGAAAACGGGCTGCTTTTTGGAAACAGTGTGTGTTATACCGCTAAGAATATGGAGGCCGTGACTTCCGATGAGTTTTTTGACTTACTGATTGCACACGGAAGCCGTTTTGCGTGGTACTTTCATCTGATGCCCGTGGGCATGAAGGCGGCGCCGGAGCTGATGCCGACGGCAGAACAGCGGGAATATATTTATCACCGAATCCGCGAGGTGAGAGCAAAAGAGGGCGGCAAGGAAATTTTTGTCATGGACTTCCAGAATGACGGAGAATTTGTGGGCGGCTGCATTGCGGGGGGAAGGAATTACTGTCATATTAATCCCAAAGGAGACGTCGAGCCATGTGTGTTTATTCACTATTCCGGCGCCAATATAAGAGAGAAATCTTTGCTGGAATGCTTAAAGCAGCCGCTGTTTATGGCATATCGGGAGAACCAGCCTTTCAGTAAAAATATGCTGCGGCCATGTCCGATGCTGGAAAATCCTGAATTTTTACAGCGGATGGTAAAAGAGAGCGGTGCGCATTCCACGGATGTGGAGGAGACGGAGCCTGTAGAGCATCTGTGCGGAAAATGCATCGAGTATGCGGCAGAGTGGCAAAAGACGGCAGACAAGCTCTGGGAGGAGCATCCGTATGAGCAGAGGGGCTATACGAATTTCAAAAGGAAATAGAGGCGATTGAGATCAGTAAGAGACAAAAGCAGATAGGAAAGCTTTTATTTGTTGCAGTTATTGTGGCAGCTATCATCTATACATTCCGGGATTTGGCAGGGCCGATTGCGGAACAGCTGGCAAAGACGACGCCGGCCGTTATTGCCGGTATCTGTGTGCTGACGACGATATATCATGTGATTGAGGGCACCATTATAACGATTCTCGCAAAGCGGTACAACGGCGGATTTACGGTAGGGAAGGGAATTGTCAATGCATTTTTTTGTTCCTTTTACCGGGTGGCGACACTCGGAAGCGGCGCGGGAGTGGCTGCGATTGTATATCTGGGGGAACACGGTGTGGAGTATTCGAAGAGTTTTGGCCTGTACACGCTGCAATACGCATTTCACAAAATCAGCATTGCCTTTTTTTCCGTTATTTTGCTGCTGCTGAACTGGGACTATATGTACAGCCGTTTTGCGGACTATATCGAAATCCTGCTTGCAGGTTATCTGCTTACGCTTGTCATCACACTGGGCCTGGTATTGGTGTGCTGTTCGGAGAAACTGCATCGCATCCTGTTTCGGTTTGCCGGTTTTGTCAACGAAAAATTGGACGGAAAATTTGATGAGCCGCTTGCGATGCTGCGGGAGCAGTGCCGGATGCTGGAAGTTTCGGCCCGGGAAATCCTGCACAGGAAGCGGCTTGCGGCCGCGGTCGTGGGCCTTGATCTGCTGAAATTCTGTATGTGGTATGCGATTCCTTATCTGGTGTTCCGGGCGCAGAGCGATATCACGGTATCGCAGACGATGGCGGTGACATCGCTGTCGGTGATGCTGGCGGCAGTCCTCCCGTCTCCGGCGGGAATCGGTTCCACGGAATTTGTATTTACGGCTCTTTTTTCCGGTATTGTGGGAACAGGGCTTGCCGGCTCGGCTTCTCTGCTCTACCGGTTCGGAACGTTCGTATTTCCGTTTCTGGTAGGAGCGGTTGTCGTAGTTGTGCGCAGGAGGCGGTCAGGGAAATACAGTGAAAACAGAGAATAAGAATAACGTATAAGACCCTGTATTGCTACAGGGTCTTTGAATGAATACGGTTCGCCAGTTGTCTGGGAACAATGTCTTCTATACGGCCGGTAAACGGCTTTGTTTTTCATATTCATTCTAACCTTAGTATATGCTTTTGTCAATAAAAAAACCCTAAAAGTTCGTGTATTTGTTGCGAATTTCCGCATCTATCATATCTAATTTTTCATTTGAAAGTTTGATATTACTTAGAATATCATGGTCTGTTTTCGGGTCATAGATTCGGATTTTACTGACAGTCGTGATCTGGTTTGTGAGGGCAATACTTCCGATTCTCATCTTTAAAACTTCTTTCCGCATCCTGTTTAAAAATGCCAATTCATCCTGACAGCATTGTATGCGGTCAGTGGCATCAATACGCTCGGAAACGGAGGTAGTGTCATCCATTTTTGACACGATTTCTTCAAGCAGCGCAAGCTCGTCGGCGATATGTTTGTTGGTAGAAGATATTTTGGCATTCAAATTTGTAAAAAGTTCGTTTCCTAAATAGATACTGCCGCTTTTGAGGCGGTTAATATCAGTATGCGGCTTTACAGATGTCAGGGGAACAATTGTCAGGACGGGGGAAGATTTTGCATTATTTTTGTCCAGAACCACGGCATAGTGCAGCCCGCCTTCCTCACTTCCGATGTTAAAGCCAAGATGAACCTTGACGATTTCGCCGCGCTTATACCGGCGGAGGCTTTGCGGGGAAAAATCCGGTTCAAAATCTAAAAAAGTGATCCAGTCAGTCAGCCAATAACTTAATTTATCGGCTTTTCCCTGAAGCTTCGAATCATCGGATTTGATAAGTGCTTCAAGATAAGAGGAAACGGCCGATATAGATGCGGTTTTATGCTGTATCAATTCTTCTTTTGATTTTTCACGGCTCATCAGTATACACCTTCTTTCGCTATATAATAGCCTAATTTTATCACATAAACAGACTTTATTCTACAAATTACGTTTGATTGTTCGAAATTTTGTGAAGGGTAATTTTTCCCCTGCAATTGACAAATTCGGCGGAATTGGTACAATTCTAAGTGGTGATGAAGATGAGTATCAAATTTGAATTTCAGAAAGAGAATCTGGTCCGCCTGTGTATCGCAATGATACTCGCGGCAGTTTTATACGGAAAGGCGCGCTATGCGCTCTGGGTGCTTCCGGTATTCGGCGCACTCTATTTTCTGGTGAAAAGCCTTGCGGTGGAAACCGGGCAGCGGGCAGCGGCGGCTGTGACGGCTGTCGCTTTGCCGGTGAGCGCGGTTTTTACGGCTTACCTGGTGCAGTATCTGCTGCTGGACGCGGAGCTTCGGGCGAAAATTACCCGTGAGAAAATGTGGCTTAACATTGTCTGCTGTCTGGTAGTATTTCTTGTGGCGCAGGTGTTTGTCAACAATACCGGACTTACCTGTATGACAGCGCATTTGTTTTTGATGACGCTTGCGGGAATCAATTACTTTGTCTATCTGTTCCGCGCAAACGAGTTTATTTTCAGCGATTTAAAATCGATTCAGACAGGATTGTCCGTCGCGGGCAATTATGAATTTACGCTGGATGTGCGGGCGGCTTATGTACTGCTTTGCATGACACTGTATATTGCGCTTGTGCGCAAACTTTGCATCTGCTTTTCACATCGCATTCCGATGACGGCGGTCTGCCTGTCCCTTGCAGTGCTCGGTGCGGTGTATGTAGGGGAGCGGAGCCGGAATGTGGTGACGGAAACCTGGGAGCAGAAGGGAAGCTATCGCAACGGATATATTCTGAACTTTGTTTTGAGTGTGCGGGACTGCTTTGTGAGCGCTCCGGAAGGTTATACGGCCGATGCCGTCAAAGCCCTTGAGGAGCGGTTCGGCGGCGGAGAAGTGGAGACGGGAGCTGCGGCGGGGGCAGACGACGCGGAAAAAAATCCGACCATCATTGTGGTTATGAGCGAGTCTTACGCGGATCTGGGCGTTGTGGGAGATTTTTCGACCAATACGGATCTGACGCCTTTTTATGATTCCCTGACCGAAAATACGATGAAGGGATACGCCCTGTCGTCGGTGTTCGGCGCGAAAACGCCGAATTCCGAGTGGGAGTTTATGACCGGAAACTCAATGGCGTTTCTGCCGGGAGGATCGGTCGTTTACCAGCAGTATATGACAAAGGAGCCTGTGTCCGTCGTCTCGCATCTGAAGAACCTCGGCTATACCTGTGTGGCGATGCATCCCTACTATGAGACGGGCTGGAGCAGGAATACGGTTTATCCGCGGCTCGGGTTCGACGAATCTTATTTTATCGAAGATTTTGACGAGACAAAGCTGCTGCGCGAATATGTGACGGACCGGGAATTTTATGAGAAAATTATTGACCGGTTTGAGCGCAAGCGGCCGAACGAACCGATGTTTGTGATGGGGATTTCGATGCAGAACCACGGCGGCTATACGGAGCGGTATGACAATTTCGACGAGCAGGTGCGTATGGTGGGGATCAACTATCCCGATGTCAACCAGTATCTTTCGCTGGTGCATGAGAGCGATGCGGCGCTTGCTTATCTGATCTCCTATTTTGAACAGGTTGACGAGCCGGTAGAGATCGTGTTTTTCGGCGACCATCAGCCGAGCCTGTCCTCAAGCTTTTACCCGTATCTGAACGGGAAGGGGCTTTCCGGGCTCACGCTCGACGAGCTGGAAAATCTGTATACGGTTCCGTTTTTCATCTGGACCAATTATGAGAGCGACGAAAGCGAAGTGGAAATCGCAAGTCTCAATTATCTTTCTGTGATGGCGCTGGAGCGGGCGGACCTTCCCCTCACTGGGTATCACCGATTTCTCTCAAAAATGCGGGAGGCGGTGCCTGCGATTAACAGCCGGGGCTATTACTCAAAGAGTGCGGGGCGGTTCCTCCATACGGAGGACGCCGCGGGCGAGGAGGCGCAGTGGATATCGGATTATGAGATTCTGCAGTATAATAATATGTTTGACAGAAAAGGGAAAAGCGAAGTATTCTTTCCTTATATAGATTAGAGTACAAAGAAAAGACAAAGGAGGGGACAAACATGCAGACAGTAACATTGGGAAAAACCGGGATTACCGTAAATAAAAACGGTTTCGGTGCACTTCCGATTCAGAGAATCGGGAAGGAAGAGGCGGTAAGACTGGTGAGGAAAGCCTTCGATGCCGGAATCACATTTTTTGATACCGCGCGGTTTTACACGGACAGCGAGGAAAAATTGGGCGAGGCCTTTGACGGAATGCGGGAAAAGGTATACCTTGCGACAAAGACCGCGGCAGCCAATGCCGAGGAGTTCTGGGAGCAGCTTGAGACGTCTCTCAATAATTTAAGAACGGATTATATCGATATCTATCAGTTCCACAATCCGTCTTTCTGCCCGAAACCGGGGGACGGGAGCGGACTCTATGAAGCGATGGCGGAAGCGAAGGCCCAGGGAAAGGTGCGCCATATCGGAATCACGAATCACAGGCTGGCGGTGGCCGAGGAGGCGATTGCATCCGGGCTGTACGAGACGCTGCAGTTTCCGTTCTGCTATCTTGCGGACGATAAGGATATTGCGCTGGCGGAAAAGTGCAGGGAAGCAGGGATGGGCTTTATCGCGATGAAAGCGCTGTCCGGCGGCCTTATCACCAATTCCGCGGCTGCTTACGCGTTTGAGGCGCAGTATGACAATGTGCTTCCGATCTGGGGCGTACAGAAGGAGAGCGAGCTTGACGAATTTCTCTCGTACATAGAACATCCGCCGGTTATGACGGAGGAGCTTGCGGCGCTCATCGCCCGTGACAGGGAGGAGCTGCGCGGAGATTTCTGCC
Organism: uncultured Roseburia sp.; assembly: GCA_910577925.1. Lineage (GTDB taxonomy): Bacteria > Bacillota > Clostridia > Lachnospirales > Lachnospiraceae > Roseburia. The sequence continues at coordinate 18,283 of CAJTOI010000021.1, read as the reverse complement.
GCGGCTGCGGCTACTGCATGCCTTGCCCGGCAGGGATCGAGATTAACAACTGTGCGCGGATGTCGCTGCTCTTGCGCCGTTCTCCGTCGGAATTGCAGCTGACGCCGGAGGTGCAGGATAAGATGAAAAAGATTGAGAATTGTCTGCACTGTGACCAGTGTAAGAGCAAATGTCCCTACGGGCTGGATACGCCGGGACTTCTTGCGAGAAACTATGAGGATTACAAGCGTGTGCTGGCCGGGGAGGTCAGCGTAAAATAGACGGACAGAGCAGGCCGCAGGGTGTTCCTCTGCGGCCTGCCTGACAAAGACGGAAAGGAAATGACATGGGAGAGATCACAGGAAAAAAATATGACACGGTCGTCTTTGATATGGACGGGACGCTGCTCGATACGCTGGAAGATTTGCGGGATGCGGTAAATTATGCCTTAAGAATGCATGGGATGCCGGAGCGGACGACGGAGGAAATCCGAAGGTTCGTGGGAAACGGCGTGCGGAAACTGCTGGTGCGCAGCGTGCCGGAGGGAGACAAAAATCCGGAGTTTGAGGCGGTATTTCAGGCGTTTCGGGAATATTATGCCGTGCACAGCAACGACAAGACCCACGCCTATAAAGGGGTAACGGAATTGCTGAAAAAGCTGCGGGACGCGGGCTACGCGGTTGCCATCGTGTCAAATAAGCCGGATGCCGCCGTAAAGAATCTGAACCAGATCTATTTTGACGGCATCGTGGAAACCGCGATCGGAGAGCGGGAGGGCATGGACAAAAAGCCCGCGCCGGATATGGTGTGGAAGGCGATAGAGGAGCTGGGGAAGACAAAGGAGACAGCCGTCTATGTCGGGGACTCGGAGGTGGATATCGAGACGGCGCGTAATGCCGGGCTGCCCTGCATCTCCGTACTCTGGGGATTTCGGGAGCGGGATTTTCTTGCGGCGCGCGGGGCGCAGGTGTTTGCTGAGGCACCGGAGGAGGTGTGGATGCTGCTGGAAGAGGGGAAATTGCCGTAAAAGGGCTGCCGGACACAGGTGTCGGATCCCAAAAACGGAAATTCCTGCACTGCGTCGTGTTTCATTTTTCCGTAATATGCTATTCTCACTGTGAAAGGAGGGTATGGCCGGCATGGATCAGAAGAAAATGGGGCGGTTTCTGAAAGAACTCCGCAGAGAATAGGTAAATATATTGTCTATGGGCATTGGATATCTACGATTCTCTATGGAGTTAATTATGTGTGTCAACTTGTCGTTGTTCCAATGCCAGTCCAATCAGCCGATCCGTCTGGTCAGCCATAAACAGTGGAATGTTCAACATATCATCGTCCAATTTCAAATTGTCCAACGAGAACCGCACACGGAGCTTGACTTGATTTGGGAACAGCACCTTGAATTTCTTTAAGCTCTTGCTGGTGGTATTGGCCTCGGACTTGACCTCTATAGGGAAAATATCATTCTCCCGCTGGATAAGGAAATCTACCTCATAGGGCGGATTATTCTGACTCCAGTACCGGGGAACCACTTCAAACTGCGTGATTAAGGTCTGTAACACAAAGTTTTCAGTCAGTGCACCTTTGAACTCGGTGAACAAACGATTGCCTTCCCCGAAGGCCGTAGGAGCCAGTTGAGCCAGGCGGCGGAGTAGCCCTACATCCACCAGATAGATCTTAAATGCAGACAGGTCATCATAGGCAGCTACCGGCAGACCGGGAGCGGTGCTGCGGTAGATTTTATGCACCAGCCTGGCATCTACCAGCCACTGCAAAGCATCCTCATATTCCCGGGCTCGTGCACCTTCTTTGACCACCTTGTAGATAAATTTCTTATTCTCCCTTGCCAGTTGGGATGGTATTGACTTCCATATCATAGAGATCTTCGGGAACTCGCTGATATGGGGGTGCTTGGCAAAGTCACGCTCATAAGCACCGATGATCCCGGATAAGGCTTCCTGCATAGCAGAAACGTCTCGTGCTTCCGTCCACATGAGTACTGGTTCCGGCATACCGCCTGTAACATAGTACATCTTCAATTTCTCATAGAGCGGATTGAAAAAGGCATCAGGAATCGGCTCGATGGTATCCACGCTCTCCAGATATTTGGCCAAATTTTCGTTGCCGTTGGCAAGCAAGAATTCCGTGAAGGTCATAGGATCAATTTGCATGAAGTTGACCTTGCCTACTGGGAAGGAAGATGGCTTCGACAGCGCAATGCCCAGTAGAGAACCGGCGCAGGCAATATGGTACTGCGGGGCATTCTCGCAGAAATATTTCATGGAGTTGATAATCTTGGGGCAGTCCTGTACCTCGTCAAAGATAATGAGCGTCTTTTCTGGCACAATTTTCTGGCTACTGGCCAGCATTAGATTCTGTAAAATGCGATCTACATCTTTGGTGGTCTCAAAAAACTGCTTGTATTCCTCGTTTTCATCAAAGTTAAAGTAGGCTGTATTTTCATAATAACATCTGCCGAATTCTTTGAGGACCCAAGTCTTACCCACCTGACGCACACCCTTTAAGATTAGCGGTTTGCGGTAAGGTGAATTCTTCCAATCCAGCAGCTTATTCAAAATCAATCGTTCCATAGACACACTCCTTCACACTTTTATTGGAGTTATTGTGCATCGCAATCACATTTTTATTATATGATAAGCGCGTGAAAAATACAACCCATATCACAAAATTATTCCTGTTTTAGGGAACAGTAATCACATTTTTATGTCTATCGGCGGATGGTGAGAGTGTATGCCGCAAAAATGACGGACCGAATTCCATTAAAAGCAAAATCCGATCCGCCATTTTTAGCTATCCAAGTTTCGACTTGATAAATAGGCAGATAATTATATATCTGCCAGCCCCACAATAATATTACTCTGCTGATACAGCCAATCCGTAAATTCTTTCGGGTTGGCTGTTCTTTGATTATAGAGCAGCAGGGGCTTTCCGGAACGGGCGTATATGAGGATATCGCGTCGTTCGCGCTGGGGTTGGTTCTTGGAATACTGCTTGCCGGGGTGCTGTATACGACTCCTTATATCTGGAAGGTGAAAGCTTTTAAGCAGAGGGTATTCGGAAGACGGGGCGAGCAGGAGACAAAGAGACGCCTTTATGGCATGTGATTGCAGGCGTTTCTGCCGTGCACAGCAGAAACGCCTGTAATCATCGGTGGGCGGTCTCTTAGTATCCGTCCCCGGCCCGATATCCGGTATTCGTGATAATCTGCGAGCTGTTATTTACCACGGTCGAGGAGGGCGTGTAGCCGGTATCCCCGTACAGCAGCTCGTGCAGCTTTGTCACATTCGTGGACAAATCGCAGGGCACAACGACATCCCCGGCGCCGGAGAGCGTAATCGTGTTCTTCTCAAACGGGAAGCCGGTGCTCTCCCCGATATCGTAGCTGAAAATGGCAGCCGCGAGCGTCAGAAGCTCCGTGCTGGAAAAGCTGGTCTGGATATCGGAAAATATTGTGTTGATCAGTTTGTTTAAGGTTAAAATATTCGACTGCTTTGCCTTTGCAACCATTGCGGAGATCACGGTCCGCTGGCGCTCGGTCCGGCGGTAGTCGTCGCCGCCGCCGTAGCGGATGCGGGAGTAGGCGCAGGCCTGTACGCCGTCTAAGACGTAGGTGCCGCCGGACGGAAGGTACTCGGAGGAGTGGGATGTGAGCGTGTTAAGCTCGTCCATATAGCCCCGCATCAGGTTTGCCTCGTCGTCGGTGACAGTCACCTCCACGCCGCCGAGCAGATCCACACACTCGATAATCGCATTGAAATCCACCGTCAAATAATCCGAAATATTCAGGTCAAGGTTCTTGTTCAGCATCGTGATGGCATTGGCCGGATTCTTGGCGTAACCCTCGTTGCATTTGCGGAAGCTTCCGCCGCCGACGTCGAGATAGGTGTCGCGGTAGACGGAAACCAGGTCGACGGTGCGGGTTTTCTGATTGATATTCGCGAGAATGATAACGTCGCTCCGGCCGGAGGAGAGATTCCCGTTGGAACGGTTGTCAAGACCGAACAGCGCGACGGTCTTATAATCGTCCATCAGAGCCTGGGACTCCGCCGAGATATCCTCATTGTATTCCACATCTTTCATGCTGGTGCGGTCCCTCTTTATCTTGCCGAGCTTTATCGTGACAAACAGCGCGACAGACAGGAGGAGCAGTACAATTATCTCTATAACAAGGATAAAAATTTTACTTCTTTTTTTGGTTTTTATTTTTGCCATTCGTAAATTCTCCATTTTCGCCAAAACTGTATTTTTGAGCAACCCTCAGCGGACAAAGGGTGAGTGATCATGTCCGCTGAGAATATGCTACTATATTATATGGAAAACAGGTCGGATTCAATTAAAGATTTCTTAAGAAAATGAAATTTTTTATTAAAATTGGACGGGAGACGAAACCGGAATCAGTGCGGTTCCGCGTTTGAAACCTCCATCGGAATGATAATATTTACGGTAAAAAGATTATCTGAGGTAGATACGTGTAAGCTGCCGTCGTATTTATTGATGGCGTATAAAATGCTTTTAAGCCCGTAACCGTAAATCACGGGAGACGCACTGGGTTCATAGAAGTTTTCGATGGAGATAGATAACAGATTTCCGGTCGCGGACACGCGCACGGACAGAAGTCTCTTTTCGAAATCTTCTAACTGGAGCGCATACGTGATGGCATTGTCAATGGCGCTGTTGAAAATGGTATAAATATCCGTGGTGTCCATAAAGCTGAGCCGGGAACCGTCGGCAACGCATTTGAAGGAGATATGCTGGTTTTTACAGTACAGATTTTTCTCGGTCAATATGGTGTCAAGTGCTTTGTTTCCGGTTTGAAGGAATGCGTCATATAAAACAAAGGAGTACGAGAGCGAATCCAGATAGTCCCGGCGTTCCTCTGCGTCATTCATATTGTAAAGTTTAGATAATTTATGCATCATATCATGAATCGTCCGGTTAATGTGATCCAGATTAGAACTAGATATTTCATATTGCAGGTGCGATTGCTGCCAGAGCTGCTCAACGACGGAAAGCTCATTGGAAAGGGACGCCTGCAGGGTTAAGATCCGCTGCAGATAGAGCGCAAACAGACAGCAGCCGTAGGCGAAGACGGCGCTGAAAATCAGCATGGAATTGCTGGTGTCAAAGTTGTTGCGGATAAACATCACATGGTTAAAAAGATTCACCGGGGATGTGGTTAAAAAGGCGATTAAACATTGTTTTATGTTGATATTCAAGTTGCCGTCCGTAGTAAGGCGTTTCGAAATAAACACGGCAAACAGGGTATATAACAGCAGGTAGACGGGCAGAGACGCAAAGATATTGATCGAGGCGGAAGGCCCGCCGCTTTCAGTCAGGAGTGCAATGGAGAAAACAAACTGACTGAACGTCAATGTCCAGTTGGAAAGATATAAATTGGCCCATAAGCCGCATTTTACTACGGTGCAGATGAACAGGGACATAAAGAGAATAGAAAGCAGTTCCGTCAGCAGCCATGTGCAGAGAGATGCGCTTTGAAGCACGAATCTGTAGCAGAAGACAGAACTCAGCGCATAACAAGCGAAAGCCGCTGCGGCGCAGATGCCGCAATGCCTTTTTTGAATGGAACGTGTGACAACCAGTGCGGCGGACAGTACCCGTTTGGCTACGGATTGAGCTACACCACATTTTCACAGGAGATTACGGATTTTAAGGTAAAAAATGATACTGCCGACATCACGGACGGACTATAACGGTTCCTACGGCTACCAGAATACGGACGCGGCGATCCGAAACGGCGGCGACCTGATGCTCGGCTACGGAACGGCGGACTCCAACAAAGAAGGAATCGTGGTGGAAACGGCAGATTAATTCTACGTCATTGAGGTATAAAATACCTCCGTTTACAGATACTAGACCTAAAACTAGAAAATGTAAATGGAGGTATTCTCATATATGAAGGCAACTGGGATAGTCAGAAGAATTGACGACTTGGGAAGAATTGTGGTTCCGAAGGAAATCCGCAGGACACTGCGGATACGCGAAGGGGACCCGCTGGAGATTTTCACGGACCGAGAGGGCGAGATTATCCTGAAAAAATATTCGCCGATTGGGGAACTCTCGCAGTTTGCGGAGGAGTATGCGGAGAGTTTGTCACAGACGACGGGGTATCTGGTACTGATTACGGACTGTGACCATGTGGTGGCGGCTTCCGGCAGCGGCAGAAAGGATTTTGAGGGGAAACCGATCAGCGGACAGCTCGAGGATGTGATCGGAGCCCGGAAGAATTTTCTGGCGGAAAAGGACGAGAATGCCTTTGTGCGCGTCACCTTAGACGATGCGGGGGACTATAAGCAGCAGGCGGTCAGCACGATTATCTGCGAGGGAGATGCGATCGGCTCGGTGATTCTGTGCACGAAATCCGAGAAAGGAAAGATGGGCGAGGTGGAGAGCAAGCTGGCCTACGCGGCGGCAAGCTTTCTCGGCAGACAGATGGAACAGTAGACAAAACAAAATCCGGTACTGAGATGGGGCTGGAAAAATGGGGTTTGCGGAACTCTGTTTTTCACAGCTTCTTTTTATATTAAAAGTGTTCAAGGACGAAAATTGCATTTGGCGTAACACACGAAGCATGTTATGCAAATTGCTTTATGCTTGCTGCGACCGGGCTTGTCATGCTTTATAAGAAGAAAAATACGATTGAAAATATTAAATAGAATCCCTGCGGCTTGAAAAGCGGCGGCGTTTACGTTAGTATTAACAGACCGGATATGGTATAAAGCGGACGGAACCGAAGAGAAGAACGTCCGGTGGAGAATACGAAACGGGGGAACGGGATGACAAAAACGCCGAGACACAGAAAAAACAAAAAATACCGGGCATTCTGGCTGTTTGTGAAAATACAGCTGGCGCTGCTTTTGCTGGTGGCCGGCGCGGGCCTGTACTACACTTTCGGCGGCTACGGGGAGGAAGTGCGGGCCTTAAAGCGCGAAGCGGCCGCCGCCGTCAGAGCGTCGGATAAGGAGACCTTCCGGGACAATCAGACCGGCATTGTGTACGCCGCGGACGGAAGCGTGATCTCGACGCTCAAGGGCGGGCGCGAGTCGTATTATCTGACGCGGGAGGAGATACCGGAACAGGCTGCCGCCGCGATAATCAGCATTGAGGACAAAAAGTTTTACCGCCACGGCGGTGTGGACTACCGGGCGATCGTGCGCGCGGTCCTGGCGATGCTTGAGAACGGCAGGGTGACGCAGGGCGGCAGCACGATTACGATGCAGCTGGCGCGCAATTGCTTTCTCACGCAGGAAAAAACCTGGCAGCGCAAAGTCGAGGAAATTTTTATCGCGTGGGATCTGGAGAAGAAATATACAAAGGATGAAATTCTGGAATTTTATCTGAACAATATTTATTTTGGCAACGGCTATTACGGGATTTTGTCTGCGAGCCGCGGCTATTTCGACAAGGAGACCGCAGAGCTGTCACTATCGCAAACGGCTTTTTTGTGTGCGATTCCCAACAATCCGACGCTGTATGACCCGCTTGTCAACATGGAACACACGCTGGAACGCCGGGACAGAATCCTTTTAAATATGAAGGAAGACGGAATTATTTCAGAGAGGGCGTACAAGGAGGCCGTGGCGGAGCAGATATGGCTGCAGAGGCCGCCGGGACACGAGAAAAACGATTATGTGGAGACATACGCCTACTACTGCGCGACGAGGGCGCTGATGGAGGAGGCGGGGTTCGTCTTTGAGACGGAGTTTGCGACCAGAGAGGCGGAGGCCGCTTACCGGGAGGCGTACGAGGAACTGTACAGTTCGTGTCAGAAGGATTTGTATACCAAAGGGTACCGGATTTACACGTCTCTGGATCTGGGGATGCAGGAACGGCTGCAGGCCGCGGTAAATGACACGTTAGGCGGCTATGAGGAAGTCAATGAGGAGGGAATTTACGCATTGCAGGCGTCGGCGGTCTGCATCGACAATCAGAGCGGTTATGTAAAATCGATTGTCGGCGGAAGGCTGCAGGAATACAACGGCTATACGCTCAACCGGGCCTACCAGAGCTACCGGCAGCCCGGCAGTGCGATAAAGCCGCTGATTGTCTATGCGCCGGCTTTTGAGCGCGGTTATACGCCGGACAGCATTGTGACGGACGAGGAGATCCCGGACGGGCCGAAAAATGCCAACGGCAGATATCAGGGGGAAATGACGCTCCGCGAGGCGGCGGAGAATTCCGTCAATACCGTTGCGTGGAGACTGTTTGAGGAGATATCCCCGGCCAGGGGGCTTTCGTATCTGGCGGAGATGAACTTTTCGAAGCTCGATGCCGAGGACTACCGGCAGACATCCGCGCTCGGCGGATTTACAAACGGCGTGTCGGCGCTGGAGATGGCGGCGGGGTATGCGGCGCTCGAAAATGACGGCGTGTACCGCAGACCCACCTGCATCGTAAAAATCGAGGATGCGGACGGAAATCTGATCTGCCGGCCGAATCAGACCGAAAAGTCCGTCTATCGGAAAAATGCCGCACGGATGACGACGGATGTGCTGACCGGTGTGTTTACCCGGGGGACGGCGCGCGGGCTCGGGCTTTCGCAGATGCCCTGCGCCGGGAAGACGGGGACCACAAACGACCAGAAGGACGGATGGTTTGCAGGTTATACAAGATACTATACGACGAGCGTGTGGGTGGGATATGATATGCCGCGCGGAATGGATGCGCTGATGGGGAATACCTACCCGGGAAAAATCTGGCAGACCTACATGGAGCAGATTCATGAAGGGCTGGAGCCGCTGGCGTTTCTGCCCGCGGCGCAGCTGTCGGAGGAATATCTGGAGAAGCAGCGGGAGGCGGCGGAGGCCGCAGAAACGCCAGCGGGAGCCGGCGGAACGGATTGACAGATTCGGGCGGAAACGGTATCATAAATGTAGTATTTTTAGTGCAGAAGGAGAAGAATTATGAAAAAATATGCATTTGGCGTGGATATCGGCGGAACGACATGTAAAATCGGTTTTTTTGACACGAGCGGCGTGCTGCTCGACAAATGGGAGATTAAGACCAACACCGAAAACAACGGAGAACGCATTCTTGCCGATGTGGCGCAGGCGGTTGACAATAAGCTGGCGCAGGAGGGAATCAGCAAAGACGATGTGCAGGGAATCGGCATCGGCGTGCCGGGACCGGTGAAGACGAGCGGCATCGTGACGCGCTGCGTAAACCTTGGATGGAGTGTCGTGAATGTAGCGGAAGAGCTTGGAAATCTGACCGGCCTTACGATAAAAGTCGGAAATGACGCGAATGTGGCGGCGCTCGGCGAGATGTGGCAGGGCGGAGCAAAGGGCAGCAGGGACGTTGTCATGGTGACGCTCGGCACCGGTGTCGGCGGCGGCATCATCATTGACGGAAAGGTCGTGGCCGGTTTTGACGGCGCGGGCGGAGAGATCGGTCATATCACGGTGAATAATGACGAGATTGAAGCCTGCAACTGCGGACAGTACGGCTGCCTCGAGCAGTATACCTCGGCGACGGGGATCGTGCGTGTGGCAAAGCGCAAGCTGGACAAGACGTCGGACGATACGGTCCTCAGGAGCATCGAGAATCTGACGGCTAAGGATGTTTTTGATGCGGCGAAAGACGGGGACGATGTGGCGCTCGGGCTTGTGGACGAAGTGTGCCAGATTCTCGGAGCGGCTCTTTCCAACATCGCCTGTGTCGTGAACCCGGAGATTATCGTGATCGGCGGCGGTGTGTCCAAAGCGGGACAGATTCTGCTCGACGCGATTCAGAAGCATTTTATAGAGAGCGCGTTCCATGTATGCCGCGACACAAAGTTTGTGCTGGCGGGACTCGGAAATGATGCGGGTATGTACGGCGGCGTACAGATGCTTTTAGGGTAGAGCCGCCATGCGTACGGAACAGAAATCGGGCGTGAAAAACAGCATCGGCAGACTGATATTTGTGGGATTGTCGGTGCTGCTGCAGGCCGCGTGGATTGTGGTGCTGTTTGTCCGTCTGAATGAATACTCTGAGCTTATCAATCTGTTTACTGCTCTTATTGGGGCGGCCGTGATTCTGCGCATCTGCGTCAGGAGCGAGAACACGGCGTTTAAGCTGTCGTGGGTGATTTTGATTCTGCTTTTCCCGCTGATGGGACTGTGCATTTATGCACTGTTCGGGCATAAAGATGCGAACCGGGGAATGCGCATGCGGTTTGAACGGATTGATGCAAAATTACTTCCGGAGATTCCGCAGGAGAAAGCGGTGATGGAACAGCTTGAGGAGACGGACTTTTATTTTGCGAATCAGAGCCGCTATGTGTACGATTACGGCAAATACCCGGTATACCGGAATACGGACGTCCGGTTTTATGCGGAGGCGTCGGACGGATTTGAAGCGCAGCTGAAAGCGCTGGCAGAGGCGCAGCATTTTATTTTCATGGAGTATCATGCGATTGAGGAGGCGGAGGCATTCGCGCGGCTCAAAGCGGTGCTCGCAGAACGGGCGGCTGCCGGAGTGGAGGTGCGTCTGCTGTACGATGATGTCGGCAGTATCGGCTTTATCGATCCGGGCTTTATCGGGCGTATGAAAGAAGTGGGGGTGGATTGCCGCGTGTTCAATCTCGTGCTCCCGTTTCTCAATATCTTTATGAACAACCGGGATCACCGCAAGATCACCGTGATTGACGGAAAGGTCGGCTTTACCGGAGGGTACAATCTGGCGGACGAGTACTTTAACATCACGCATCCGTACGGTTATTGGAAGGATACGGGGGTGCGGCTTGAGGGGGATGCGGTGAGGAGCCTTACGGTGATGTTCCTTGAGATGTGGAACGCCGTAGGAAGGACGGATGAGGATATTTCCGGATATCTGCCCCGCTTTGCCAAAGCCGCAGCGGAAAACGGTTACGTTCAGCCCTATGCGGACAGCCCGCTCGACGACGAATATGTCGGGGAGAATGTGTACCTGAATCTGATAAAGGGTGCAAAACATCTGCTGTACATAGCGACGCCGTATCTGATTATCAGCGACGATATGACGCGGGAGCTGTGCATGGCGGCGAAGCGCGGTGTGGATGTGCGGATTGCGACGCCGGGGATTCCGGACAAAAAGCTGATTTATAAGATTACGCGCTCTTATTATGCGGGGCTGGTACAGGGCGGCGTGCGGATCTACGAGTACACGCCGGGATTTATCCACCAGAAGCAGGCGCTGTGCGACGACTGCGCCGCAGCGGTGGGAACGATTAACTTCGATTACCGCAGCCTGTATCACCATTTTGAAAACGGGGTGCTGCTGTACGGCTGTGCCGCGATACGGGATATCGGGAGAGACTTTGAACAGATATTTGCGGCATCGAGGGAAGTGACCGGGCAGTACAGGGAGGGCAGAAGTGCGGTTCTGCGGCTCACGCAGTGCCTGCTGCGGCTGTTTGCGCCGCTGCTGTGACAAAAGAAAAAAGGACGGCCCGCGCTTTTGCGCGGACCGTCCTTTTTATCTTAAGGAGATTAAGAGCAGTGAAAATCGCTTCAAATCGTCGCTGCCGGGCGACGGTTTCTTATGCCGTGTAGATCGTCTTGCCTTCTTTGATCGTCTCTAATACCGGGATATCTTTCAGCTTATCCGAAGCTGTGGTAAGCGGATTCTCTCCGAGAATTACAAGGTCTGCAACTTTGCCTTCCGTGATGCTGCCCTTCTTATCCTCCTCGAAAATCTGGTATGCGCCGTTGATGGTCACACCCTTTAAGGCTTCCTCGACCGTCAGTCTCTGATCTGCGCCAAGCAGGCGGCCGTTTTTCGTGATACGGTTTACCGCATTGTGTACCGCAAAGAGCGCGTTCGGGTTTACAACCGGAGAATCCTGGTGCATGGTGTAGTTCATGCCGCGGTCGATGGTGGAGCGGATCGGGCTGATGCGCTCTGCGCGCTCCGGACCGAGCACGGACTCATAATGCCAGTCGCCCCAGTAATATACATGGTCAAGGAAATAGGTGGGAATCATGCCGATCTCCTTCATGCGGTCAAGCTGATCCTCACGGACCGTCTGCGCATGTACCATAACAGGCCGCAGATCCTCATGGATTCCGGTTTCCTCGATTGCCTGTGTGTAGCAGCGAATCAGCTGTTCGCAAGCGGCGTCGCCGTTGCAGTGAACATTCATCTGCCATTTGTTTTCAAGGCAGGTCTTTGCAGCCGCAACGACATCCTCGTCCTTGAAAATCTGGAAGCCGCTGTAATCGGCGTCTTTTCCTTCGGGAGCCACGTGATACGGTTTTGACAGCCAGGCTGTCTTGGCCTGCGGTGAGCCGTCTAAAAATATCTTATAAGCGCCCATTCTGACATGGTTTTCATACGGGCCGACTTTCTGTCCCTTCACAAGAAGCTCATCTGCAACCTGAGGTGCAACAAGTCCGAGTACATCGATATTGATCGCGCCCATCTTTCCGGCTGCCGTAAGAAGCTGGTATTCGTTCTTTGTCACACGGCCGTCCTGACAGGAGGTAATTCCGAAGGACGAATAGAGAGAGCAGGCCTTTTTGAGAGACGCGAGCACGTTCTCGAATGCGGGCGGCGTCATCTTTGCCTGAATCTCAGGAGCGAGGTATGCGTTTTCGGTGATAAGACCGTTCGGCTCGCCGTTCTCAAAGCACTCCACGGTTCCGCCGTCCGGTACGGTGTAATCGCCGCAGTAGCCTAACAGCTCCATCGCCTTGCTGTTTAAGACAGCGCAGTGTCCGGATGCATGGGTGCAGGAGATCGGAATCTCGGTTGAGATCGTGTCAAGGTCAAACTTTGTGATATGTTTGCCGTCCGGGAAAGCGGAAGGATCATATCCCATACCCATCAGCCACTCGCCGGTGCTGAAATCGCCTGCCTCGAACCCTTTTTTAAATTCTGCGAGAAGCGCTTCCTTTGTATTGCAGTTTCCGGTCGGAGACGGGTTTGCGTTTACCATAAGCAGGTTGTATGCAACCGCTGTCAGGTGGGAGTGCGGGTCGATAAAACCGGGCATAAGCGTCTTGCTGGCCAGATCCCGCAGTTCGGTGCTGTCGTCTTTTAAAGCGAGAATCTCCTCGTTAGAGCCGACCTTTGCGATTTTGCCGTCCTCCACGAGAACCGCTTCCGCGGTCTTTTGGCTGTCGTCCATTGTGACAACCTGTGCGTTGTGAAAAATTATTTTTTCCAAAATAGTACACCTCCTGTTTGATATATATGGATTTTTATTATCTTACAGTTTGTATTCCTGCCATTTCTTTGCGGCAAATACGGCAAGTGCCGTCACGTTGATTCCGCCTACTACGAACAGCAAAAGGTCCACTGCGTCGAACACGATATTGAAGCCGAATACTGCCAGAGTGCCGGCCGTGATGATCAAAGCCAGATAAATGGCAATGTTGGTGTTTTCCTTGTTGTCGAAGAGCACCGTCAGGAAGTAGTAGGAGCCGAGCAGTGTCGTCAGACCCGACAGTACGGTAAACATGCACAGTACAATCAGTCCGAAAAGTCCGGTGACATCGGATGCCGTCATAAAGAAATCTCTTAAGCGCGTCACGGAATCTGCCGGGAATGTGATAATTCCGTGTGTTACACCGTAGGAAGCGATGTATGTGGTCACGACAATAGATACAAGAATGGTGACAATTGTCGGGAGCAGAGAAATCATTGCTGCCTCGCGGGGTTCGGAATCGGATTCCTGCGCGGACATCGCAAGAGCGCCGAGACCGGTTTCTGCGGTCTGAATCACGCGCTGCATGCCGAGGATAAAGCCAAGCGGAACACCGAGCATTGCGCTGACGGGATTCGTCATACCCTCAATCATTCCGTTCAGATAAACCGGAATGTGATCACTGGTTTTTACAATAAAAATTGTGAAGAAGATAAAGTATGCGACTACTGCCGTACCGATCATGTAAGTCATGGCATTAATAAACAGGTCATGCTTTTTGGTGAGCACGATAATTCCGACGATAAGGATAATCGGAACAACAATGAACAGATATCTCTGTACCGGGCTTAAAGAAATGGACAGGTATTCATCGGTCACAATCGTGACAACCGAATCCATTCCGCTGAACTGAAAGCCGCCGAAACCGAACACATACAGTGCACAGAAACCGATTCCGTATACCGCAGCGAATTTCGGGGAGAGCAGCATGTCAATATACTCCTTAGGAGTCTTTTTCATAACCTTTGAGCACAGAGTTTCGGAATAAGATACCGGAACCATAATAAGTGCACCGATTAAAGCCCAGATGGCCATGGCCTCAATGTGTGTCTGGCCTTTGCTCACAAGATTGGACAGAGAGCCGAGAACGCCGATAATTGCGCCGGTACCGATCATAGCGCCCAGAGAGATGGAAGCAGGACCGATAAGGTTTGCAATTTTTACTTTGGATTTCTCGGAAGTCTGCGGCTGAATCTTTGTGAATGTGCGGATTGACAGAAACGCCCCGAGAATCAGAACACACGGAAGGAAAATCGGCCATACAGTGTTTGAGATGGTACCAATTATTTTTTCCACAATGTCTAAGATATTCATAAAAATAAGTACTCCTTTTTACTTGCGTATTTGTTGGGGCACTTTTTCGTTGAAAGTAAAACGACAAGCAGTAATGGACAAAAATCCATTACTCTTGCCGTGTCTGCTCGTCAATTTAACTATAGCATTGCGGAAAAAGATATTCAATTCATAAATGTTGCAGAAAATTGCATAAAAGTGAATTCATTTCTCGGCCTGGGGATCGAGGAGTTCCATATAGCTCAGGGCAAGTTCCAGGCTTGGGATAATCGTCTCATGGGAGACCACATCACTGCGGTTTTCCCATGCTTCCTCGTAAAATGAGTCAAAGAGATTAAGCATTTTCTGATCCTTTAACACCAGCAGCGTCTTGTCTGTATAATCGGAATTGATGCGCAGGTAACTGATAAAGCTCGAAAGGTAGCAGCTGGGATTTTTGCACTGTTTAAATTCTTCGATAAAATAACCGCTGATGGTCTTTATTTTGATGTTCGGGTTTGTCTTCATCAGGTGTATAATGTGATTGATGTGAGCGGTGCGCTCCGAAATAGAAAGCGTCACTTTTGTGTTGAAAAAGTTAAGCTCACCGGTCAGCGCGTAATTGTTGAGCGTCTGCTCGTACAAAAGTACCTGCATTCCCGAGTTGTAGGTGGCGTTATTTAAAACGACATCAATGTTTTTCAGTTCGTTCAAGATTTCCGGCCGATCTCCGAAGACCTGCTGTGCCACCTTTTCATATAAATCGGAGGGAAGGAAGAGCTCATTAATCGCGCCGATCAGGACTCTGATATTCTTTCCGATAATGTAGCGCATATACAGTTTGCTGGCAATCATTTCCTCCGGCGTGTGGCAGGAGTACACAGGGTGACAGCTTATGGTGATAAGTTCGTCCAGCATATCGTAAGTATCCTGAATGACAGTCGGCTCATCAGAGGTGGTGGCAATCAAAAGCTTTCCATTGCGGCCGGGGATGCCGAAGTGCGCAAAGTGGTTCTTGACGGAAAGCGCCATAGAGTAAAAGGAGAAATCCGTCGCATAAATTGAAAAATTAGTGTTGCTGAAATTTGTTACCATATTAATGAAAAGAATAGGATCAAAAATAAGGTCGGCTTTTTTTATGTCCGTGATACTTAAAATCAAGCGGAACTTCATCAACTCCGGGCGAACCAGATTGATATCGTTTCCCCGGATGCCGGCAAGATTGAGCTTGTCGTCCCGGCTGATCTCGAACAGGCTCGTCAGCATAATCAGATCCAGCGGGTTTTCCGCGGTGATGTGCTCGTCGATCGGAATGTGCAGATATTTCCTGCGCAGCCGTGGATTGACCAGCGTATAGCTGTTGGGCTTATCGGTAAATTTTTGATAGGCGTTGTCAAGACAGGGGGAAGCATCCGCGTCGACGGGAGATTTCTCCGTACTATATAAGTAGGAAGAAAAAAGCTGTTCCTCGACGGCCTCCTGGAATTTTTTCTTTTCATCCATTGCATTTCCATTCTCAGCGGCCGGTATTTCAAGAAAATTCTGAATTGCATGCCGTGCGCTGTCGGTAGCCTCTGCCGTGATAAATGCGGCAGTTTTCTGGCAGATTAGATTGGCGTTCTTGCTGGCGGGATAAATCTTGGAGTTGACCATTTTACTGATATAGGACACGTCATACCCCAGCTCGAGAGCCAATGCCTGATTTTTTGTTCCCGTATAATTCAGCAGTTTGCTGATGAGTTTCCCAAAGTCCATTGCAACCATTTGTATAATCCTCCTAAGTCCGGGGCGTGAACAAACTGTTTTCTGCAACAAAATTCACATTTTGTCAAGTGGTATCAATTTTTTTGCAAACTTTTCATGCATGCATAATGATATAGTAGAACAAAGGGAATACTGCTAGGGAAGAAACGAATAACCAAACCAAAACCATTTACTTTTTAACATTTACTTAATATAGATATATTCTATATTATTTTTCGGTTCTTGTCAGCATTTTTCCTTTCGGAAATTCCGCTCTGCGGAATTTCCGTATAAAGCCACCCCACTTTTTCGAAAGTCGTGTTTGCTCGTCAAATCAAACCGAAAAACAAAAGTAGGAGGTATTTAGTTATGACCGAAAAAAAGGCTTCAAAATATGGCTGGTTGATACTTATCTCAGCCATGATACTGCAGGCGGTCGTGTTTGGTGTGTCTACCAACATGCATACGCAGTTTACATCTTATGTTGTTGCGGGTGAAAATTTTAAGCTTGCTACATTTTCTATTATGTTCACAATAGGGGCAGTTTTTTCTGCAATCTTTCTGCCGGTTATTGGAAAAACATACAATAAATATCCGATTAAGATTATTTTCATGGTCGGGACCATTATTTCCATGGCCGGTATTATGTTTCTCTCCTTTGCGAACCAGTACTGGATGTTCTACTTCGGCTATACGCTGGCACAGGTCGCCGCCGGGGCGGTGTGTTCGCTCGGAGCGCCGATGCTGATGAATTCATGGTTCGGCGAGAAGTTGCGCGGACGTGCGCTTGGTCTGACATTTGCCGGAGGTTCCATCGGCAATATCGTGATTCAGTCGTTGATTGTAAAAGTGCTTTCCAATCCGGAGCAGGGATATAAGTTTGCATATCTGTGGGCAGGTATCATCGGACTTGTGGTAGGTCTCGCGGTGATTATCCCGTTTGTGAGAATGCCCAAAGACACCAGTGAAGTGCTTGGTAAGGCAGATGAGGACGCGTCTTCCGATAAAAAGGAGATTGAGGTCTGGGGCTGGAGTGTGGCCGAGGTGAAAGGGCAGAAGTTTTTCTGGGTTTACAGTGCCGGATTTGTGTTCATCGGTCTGTATGTTGCAGGTCTTGCAATGAATTTTGCAACCTACCTGAATGCGATTGAGCTTACCCCGACTACCGTAGGTGCGGTCGGTTCTGTGTTTGCACTTGCATCGCTGATCGGAAATGTCGGCGGCGGAACAATGTTTGATAAGATCGGCGTAAAAAAAGCTATGATTTTTGCAGGGATCCTCGTAGTGATTGCAGACGTTGCGCTGCTGCTCACACCGCAGCTGCTGCCGCTTGCATTTGTATTTGCAGTCTGCAAGGGCTTTGCGGTATATCACTATATGTCCGGTCCTTCCGTACTGGCAGGCAAGTTGTTCGGAAATAAAGAGTTTGCTTCGATTCTCGCAGTTACCCAGATCTTCTTTGCAGTCGGCTATGCAATCGGAACTCCGATTTTCGGTGCCATCGCAGAGGGAATCAGCTTTGGCGCGGCATGGGTTTATGTGCTTGTATGCATTGTAATCGCATTTATCTGCCTCTTAAGCGGAATTGATGCATTTACAAAAATCAATAAGGAAAAATTCGGAAAATAAAAATAGAGTGAGATTTTCGGGAAAAGGAGCTGCGCACTAATTACTTAGTGCGACAGCCCCTTTTAAAAAATCAATTTATTATGTTAGTACAAAAATAGCAGGGGATTATATTATAATGAGCCTCTGCTATTTTTATAACCTCAAGCCAATATAAGGAGATTTATGCCAGACAGTCCGTTGACCGCAAGGACAGTATCAGCATTGAGAGCCAGATTGACTTCTGCAAGTATGAGCAGGCGGCAGCTGCAAGATTTTTAAGGATAAGGGCTATTCGGGGAAGAACACCGACCGGCCCGAGTTCCAGAAACTGCTTGACGAGATCCGCAAAGGGAAGGTGCGGCGGGGCATTGTCTACAAACTGGACCGGATCAGCCGCTCCATTCTGGATTTTGCGAACATGATGGAGCTGTTCCAGAAATACGACGTGGAGTTTGTTTCCTCCACGGAAAAGTT
>CAJTOI010000020.1 GCA_910577925.1 uncultured Roseburia sp. | reverse complement strand
CTGCGGAAACTCAAGGCGTCGAAGAATTGACGGTGTTCGGTGCATATGCTAAAATAAAACAAATAAATTTCTTAAAATATGAGAATTTGTGAAGGAAAAAGGAACAGAAAATGAGAAACAAAAGAGTGATAGCGACAGTCATGGCATTTGTATTGGCGCTTGGAAATCTTGGGTCGGCCGAGATTACATTTGCATCGAATGTCAGTGAAGCGGCAGTTGAGATCGAGACTGAGACGACAGAGAACGCAGAACCGGAAACTACGGAGAGTACGGAGTCAGAGGAACCGGAAGGGACAGAAGCCTCGGAAAATACAGAACCAGAGGAGACGGAAGGTTCGGGGGTTACAGAAACAGGGGAAGCGGAAGGAACAGAGACTTCGGAGAACACGGAGACAGGTGTTACGGAGGATACAGAGCTGGAAGAGACAGAGGCCTCAGAGAATACAGAAACAGAGGGACCAGAAGGGATAGAGACCTCTGAGGACACAGAATCGGAGGAACCGGAAGGGACGGAGGTCTCGGAGAACACAGAGTCAGAGGAACCGGAGAACACGGAGACAGAAGTACCGGAGGAGACAGAAACGGAATCTGAGGAGACGGAACTGTCGGACGGGATTTCCGTACAGGGGGCTTCTTCTTTTGGCAGGCTTTTTGCAAATGAGCTTGCCGAGGAGGTGAGCGAGCAGCGGGAGAATAACGGTAATAATATCTTTTCGGCGGAAGTAGAGGGAAATCTTGCAGTGGTGGAGTATGAGTCACTGGCGGACGCCGGACTGATTGTCGGAATTTACGACGAGGCGGGTGTGCAGCTTTTGGCCTCCGGTTATGCCGTGGTATCTGCGGATGAGACGGAAGCTGCGGTAGAGATTTTGGACGGGAGCATACCCGCATACTATTATGTGCGGGCTTTCCTGATCGATCCAGATACCCGCCAGCCGCTTGGCACCGCCTACGAGTCGCCGATGTATACGCAGGAAATGCAGGAGTTTCTTGCAAAGACGACAGCGGATTTCGATGCGGAGCGGGTGTTAAATCTGGATGCTGATGCGGCAGACAATTTTGCGGTGTTTGGGGAGAATACGATTCTTATCCCAGAAAGTGCCGGCTATAACGATGTGGTGACAGCGGACGACGTCAATAATGTCTATGTGATCGAAAACGCGGATAGCAGCGTGCTGTCCCTGCAGCCGGGCGATATTTTTTCTTATTCCTATACGGACGATGAAGTGCTGATTGTCAAAGTTGCAGTCATCGATATAAACGGAACCACCGTGACAATTACCGGAGCGGATTCCTCGATGGAGGAGGTCTTTGACTATGTGAAAATCGATGCGGAAGCGGCAAGTGCGGATGTGATCGTGGACGAGTCTGCCTGCACGGATGGCGTGACCTACGAAGGGCTGGTGGACGATGTGTCGATGACCCGTGAGATTGAGGGCGGGGGAAAACTTGGCATGGCGCTGTCCTATCAGATAGCAGAGCGGAAATTTGGGGATGAGAATGGTGTAAAAATTTCGGGCAATCTGGAATTTAAGCTGGAGAGTTCCGTCAAATTTTATGCGTCGTCTTCGTATCAGTATCTGGAATGTAGGCTGGACTATACGGCAAAGCTTGGGGCATCGGTGTCAGGAAAAGCAAAGGGGGCATTGACGCTGGGGCACTTGAATGTCTCGCCGGTGCCGGAGGTGTATATCACGATTACGCCGTCCGTCATTTTAGAGGTCAGCGGGAAGGTGACGCTGGACGGAAAGCTGAAAGGAACGGTGGGCGTGCGTGTCGCAAGTGATACAGGCGCAAAAAACCTTACGTCAGTTCCGAAACTCGAACAGGAATGGGAAGCGGAAGGAACCGTGTTTGTGGGGCTGTCGATGGAGCCTGCGGTTAAGATTTTTTCTGATGGGATTGCAAAAGCGCAGATTACGGCGGAGGTCGGCGCGGAGGCAAAGGCGGAGCCAAAGCGGCAGCAGAGCGACGGAAAGACAAAGCATACCTGCAACCTGTGCCTTGACGGGGAAGTAAACGGGAAACTGGAGGTTACGGCCGGGGCAACATTTGTAAACAAGTGGAAATTTACGTTGAAAGCGATGGATGTCACCGTGAAAATTACAGATTTTTACTATTCCGCGGACAAGAAAGAATTTGGCTGGACCGTCTGCCCGTACTGGCTGTACCGCATGACTGCGCTTGTCTTAGACGAGGCTGGAACGCCGGTGTCCGGCGCTGCGGTGAGCGGCACGGATGTGCCGGGAAATACTGCGACGGATGCGGCGGGAAAGGCGGAGTTCTGGCTTTCGGCAAAGACGCACAATCTTGTGGTGACAAAAGACGGCTATCAGAAGCAGAGTAAGACGGTGCATCCGCAAAAGGGCGGCGAGCAGGTGACGTTACGGCTGCAAAAAAAGAGCGGCTCGGGCGGCGGAGAAGCTGGGACGGCAGGAACAATCGAAGGGAAGGTGAAGCAGGTAAGCTTGGGAGGCTTACACAGTGCAGCGATTACGGAGAGAGGGGATTTGTATCTTTGGGGTTACAATCGTGATGGAAGATTAGGAAACGGAACAACGACAGATAGTAGTTTTGTACCGATAAAAGTGATGGAGAATGTCAGGGAGGTAAGTCTGGGAGGTTGTCACAGTGCGGTAATTACGAAGAGCGGCGAACTGTATTTGTGGGGCGGCAATTCACTTGCAGGTCAAGGTGGACAATTAGGAAACGGAACAACGACAGACAGTTCTGTACCGATAAAAGTGATGGAGAATGTCAGGGAGGTAAGTCTGGGTGGGTATCACAGTGCGGTAATTACGGAGAATGGGGATTTGTATCTTTGGGGCTACAATGGTCAGGGACAGTTAGGAAACGGAACAATGATAGGCAGTTCTGTACCAGTAAAAGTGATGGAGAATGTCAGGGAGGTAAGTCTGGGCTTCATTCTTAGTGCAGCAATTACGGAAAGTGGAGACCTGTATTTGTGGGGCAGCAATAATTATGGAGAGTTAGGAAACGAAATAGTGAGTTTTGTGCCAGAAAAGGTGATGGAGAATATAAGGGAGGTAAGTCTAGGCGAGCGTCACAGTGCGGCAATTACCGGGAGCGGGGATCTATATCTATGGGACAGCAATGATTATGGACAGTTAGGAAATGGAACAACGACAGACAGTTCTGTACCGATAAAAGTGATGGAGAATGTAAGAGAGGTAAGTCTGGGCCCCATTTGCAGTGCGGCAATTACGGAGAATGGGGATTTGTATCTTTGGGGCTACAATGGTCAGGGACAATTAGGTAACGGAACAAGAACAGATATCCATGTGCCAGAAAAGGTGATGGAAGATGTAAAGGAGGTAAGTATAGGCATGCATCACAGTGCGGCCATCACAGAGAACGGTGATCTGTATCTTTGGGGGAATAATGATTATGGCCAGCTTGGAAACGGAACCAGAACGAACAGTCTTGTTCCCATCCGGATTAATCGTTCCGCCCGCGCTGCATCCCTGGCCTATGCAGCGTCGACAGAGAACACGGCATCCGCAGATACCGCCGCTCTTGCCGCGGCTTCTGAGGTGGAGGAGCTTTTTGCGCAGCCGGATTCCCTGCGTCTTGCGGCTGTTCCGGAAAACTGGAACGGTTCCGGTTTTTCGCATCTGATACCGAACGAAGTCTACAATTACTATGTGATGAAGGATGCGGATGCGGGCGAGCCGTTTGCGAACGGAAATCTGCTCTATATCGGACAGGCCCTCTCCGGCGCGGACGGGACGCTGAGTCCACAGCTTTCGCTGCGGGAGCAGTACGCCGATGCGGACTATTTTGCAGTGCCGATGCATCAGGCGGACATTTCCAGTGTGGGCGTGACGGTGCCGAAGCTTACCTATAACGGCCGCCTGCAATATGCCGTTCCGGCAGTGGTATGGAATGGGATGACGCTTGTGCCCGGCACGGATTATGACGTGCAGGGAGACTACGGTGTGACGGACGCAGGAAATTATACGCTGACGATTACAGGCACAGGACTCTACACCGGGACGGTAAACGTCAGCTACACGGTGGCACCCTGCGCGCACAGCTACGGAGCGGGAGCAGTGACGACGAAAGCGACCTGTGCGAAAGAGGGAGTAAAGACGTACACGTGCAGCGTCTGCGGAAATAAAAAGACGGAGTCAGTCGCGAAAACGGCGCACAGCTACGGAGCGGGAGCAGTGACGACGAAAGCGACTTGCGCAAAAATAGGAGTAAAGACGTATACGTGCAGCGTCTGCGGAAATAAAAAGACGGAGTCAATCGCGAAAATGTCCCACAGCTACGGCAAAAAGACTGTGGCAAAGAAGGCTACGACAAAGAAGAACGGCAGCACGAAACAGACCTGTAAGGTCTGCGGGAAGCAGAAGACTGCCACGGTCTACGCGGCCAAGACGATAAAGCTTTCCTCTGCGAGCTACACCTATAACGGCAAGGCAAAAAAGCCCGGTGTCACGGTGACAGACAGCAAGGGGAAGAAGCTAAAGAAGGATACGGATTATACTGTGAGCTATTCCTCGGGCAGAAAGAAGGTCGGACAGTACACGGTGACGGTGAAGCTCAAAGGGAGCTACAGCGGGACGGTGAAAAAGACCTTTACAATCAAACCGAAGGGAACTTCTGTTTCCAAAGTAAGCGGAACGGCGAAGGGCTTTACGGTCAAGTGGAAAAAGCAGAAAACCGAGACGACCGGCTACCAGATCCAATATTCCACGAGCAGCAAATTTATCGGAAAGAGTACCAAAACGGTCACGATTGACAAGAATGGGACGACCTCGAAAAAGATTACGAAACTAAAAGCGAATAAAAAGTACTATGTGCGGATTCGTACTTACAAAACTGTGAAGGTAAACGGAAAATCGAAAAAGCTGTATTCCGACTGGTCGAAGGCAAAGAGCGTAAAAACAAAAAAATAAAGGTGTAACAAACGCCGTTTGTCTGAATCGTTACAGCTATACAGGCATCAGGGGCTGTGGAAACATAGTTCTTGATGTTATATATGAGTGATATTATAAGATCAAGATGTTAAAAATATGTATCCAGCTGCAAAAAAGGGAATAAATTTAATTATCATGCAATTTGCTGTGACTGAAAAGAAAGAGAGGGAGAAGTCAATAAGTGAACAGGATGAACCAAACGACGAGACATTGGAAGCATTTGCAGAGGTGGAAGAAATGAAACGGACGGGGAACGGGCAAAGGTTTGATAAGTTAAACGATTTGTGGGCGAGTTTGGAGGAGTAAAGATGCTGGATGTTATTTACCCAAGCCAATTCAAAAAATTATATTTGGATAGAACAGGAACACATTCGGATTTATTTAAAAATTAATGACCGACAAAAAATCAAAACAACCTTGCAATTTTCTGACAAAAGTGCTATTATATAATACGATAACATGACGACTTGGTTGAGAGAGGACGAAAGCCCTCTCTCAATTCGCGTTCAGAGCAAAAAAAGAGATCAAGAAGTGAGAGGAAGTGTATACATGTCAAAGCGTGAAGCATATGAAGCACGCACAGAAGAATTGCTCGCGCCCATTATTCGGCGGCTGAATTTTGAGATCGTGGATGTGGAGTACGTGAAAGAGGGAAGCACCTGGTATCTGAGGGCTTACATCGACAAAGAAGGCGGGATCACCGTAAACGACTGCGAGGCTGTCGCACGGGAGATGAATGAAATCCTCGACAGGGAAGACTATATAGAGGGTTCTTATGTGTTTGAGGTGAGTTCGCCGGGACTCGGAAGACCGCTGAAAAAAGAAAAGGATTACATCCGCAGCATGGGGAAGGAAATCGAAATCCGCACCTACCGCGCCATCGACCGCGAAAAAGAATTTTACGGAATACTCTCGTCTTACGACGCGGACACCGTGACGATAGAGACGGGAGAGGGTGAAAAGAAGACCTTTGAAAAGAGCGACATTGCATTGATTCGCCTCGCTTTTGATTTTTGACGTATTACATTATAAGCGCTTAGAAAAAACAGGAGGATAATAAAATGAGTACCAATAATGAATTATTAGAAGCGTTGAACATATTAGAGCAGGAGAAAAACATCAGCAAGGAGACACTGCTTGAGGCAATCGAGAATTCACTCGTGACAGCCTGTAAGAATCATTTCGGCAAGTCCGAAAACGTAAAAGTAAACA
Organism: uncultured Roseburia sp.; assembly: GCA_910577925.1. GTDB lineage: Bacteria > Bacillota > Clostridia > Lachnospirales > Lachnospiraceae > Roseburia. The sequence continues at coordinate 55,319 of CAJTOI010000020.1, read as the reverse complement.
TTGATCCGGAGACTTGTGAGTATCATGTATTTCAGGAGAAAACCGTAGTCGAGAAAGCGGAGGATCCGGTGGAGGAAATCAGTCTGGTCAATGCGAAGATGATTGACTCCAAGTATGAGCTCGGCGATATCGTCAATGTGGAGGTAAAGTCAAAAGAATTCGGGCGCATCGCGACAATGAATGCAAAGAACGTGATTTTGCAGAAAATCCGTGAGGAGGAGCGCAAAGTGCTCTTTGACCAGTACTACAGCAAGGAAAAAGACGTGGTAACCGGTGTGGTGCAGCGCTATATCGGAAGGAACGTCAGCATCAATCTCGGAAAGGTAGATGCCATCCTGACCGAAAACGAGATGGTGCGGGGGGAAGTGTTCAAACCGACGGAGCGTATCAAGCTGTATGTCCTGGAAGTGAAATCGACGTCAAAAGGGCCGAAGATTCTGGTATCGAGAACCCACCCGGAACTGGTAAAGCGCCTGTTTGAGTCCGAGGTGACAGAAGTGAAAGAGGGGATTGTCGAGATCAAAGCCATCGCGCGCGAGGCCGGCAGCAGAACCAAAATCGCGGTCTGGTCAAATGACCCGGATGTGGACCCGGTGGGCGCCTGCGTCGGAATGAACGGCGCGCGCGTAAACGCGATTGTAAATGAACTCCGCGGCGAGAAGATCGACATTATCACATGGAATGAGAATCCGGCGATGATGATTGAAAATGCGCTCAGCCCCGCGAAGGTCATTTCGGTAATTGCCGATGCGGAGGAGAAATCGGCGAAAGTCGTTGTCCCGGACTACCAGCTGTCCCTTGCAATCGGAAAGGAAGGACAGAATGCGAGACTTGCGGCGAGGCTGACCGGCTTTAAGATTGATATCAAAAGCGAGACGCAGGCCAGAGAGTCCGGAGACTTCCTTGATTATGAAAACGAGTATGCGGATGACGAGTATTACGAGGACGACGAGTACTACGAGAGCGACGGATACGGGGAAGCGTCTTATGAGGGAGAACCTTACGGGGAAGAATCCTACGAGAAAGCGTCTTATGAGGACGATTCCTATGAGGACGATTCCTATGAGGAAGACTCCAGCGGGGAAGGGACCGACGGGGAAAGGTCCTGTGAGGAATAAGCTATGGCAAATAAAAAAATTCCGATGCGCCAGTGTGTCGGGTGCCGTGAAATGAAAGCAAAAAAGGATATGATCCGCGTGATAAAGCATACGTCGGAAGACGGAGAAAAAACGGAAATATGCCTGGATGCAACGGGGAGAAAAAACGGCAGGGGAGCATATATCTGTGCAGACGGCGCGTGTCTTGGCGCGGCAATGAAAAACAAAGGCCTTGAGCGGTCGCTTAAGACACCGATACCGGGTGAGATATATGAGCTGCTGAAAAAGGAGATGGAGGAGCTTGAAACCAGATAAGGTATTGTCCATGCTCGGGATTGCGGCGAAATCCCACAGTGTGGCCAGCGGAGAGTTTTCTACCGAAAAAGCGGTCAAAGAGGGAAAGGCATATCTCGTTTTGGTGGCGGAAGACGCCTCGGCAAACACCAAAAAGATGTTCCGGAATATGACGGATTTTTACGGAGTTCCGATGTATGAGTACGGAGACAAAGAGACATTGGGACATTTTATCGGCAAAGAGTTCCGCGCCTCACTTGCGGTGACAAACGAGGGACTGGCACATTCGATAGAAGATAAAATAAAGCAGGCATAACAACTGAATAATGGAGGAAACAAAATATATGGCAAAAATGAGAGTGCATGAACTTGCAAAAGAATTAGGAATAGAGAGCAAACAGATTATAGAGCTTTTGAGCGCGACGGAGCATGCGGTAAAAACGCCGTCGAGCAATGTGGACGACGCGGCGCAGCAGCTTGTGCGCGGAAAGCTGACAAAGGGGGGAGGAGCCGTAAAGAGCGAGAACGAAAAAGCAGGGAACGCAAAGCAGGAGACGGGAAAAGCGGGAGCAGCAAAAGAGCAGGCGCCGAAAACGAAAGCCGAAGCGCCCAGGGCAGAGTCTCCGAAAGCGGCAGAGACGCCCAAAACGGCAGAGATGCCAAAGGCGGCAGAGTCTGCAAAGGCGGGAGCAGAGCCTTCAAAAGCAGGAGGCCCGGCGAAGTCCGAGGGCGGAAACGGCGACGGCCGCGCAGAGCGCCCAAAGAAAAAATCCAGTATAACGTCGGTGTATAATGCACAGTATAGTAAACAGGGAGCACCGCACGGAAACCGCAGACCGGGCCAGGGCGGCGGCCGTTCGGGAAACGGAGATCGCCGTTCGGGAAACGGGGAGCGCAGGCAGCAGGGCGGCGGAGCGCGCCCGGAGCAGCGAAGACCGATGAGCGGCATCGATATGCGCAAAGCATTTGAGCGTGCGATTAATCCCGAGGCAGCCAAAGCGGCGGAGGCGGCGGAGCGCGCAGCCGCAGAACAGGCGGCTTTGCGGGCAGAGCAGGCAGCTTTAAAAGCAGAGCAGGCAAAGAACGCGGAAACTCCGAAAAAGGAGGAGCCGGCAAAAGAAACCCGCATCAACGTCTACGCAAATGTGTATGAACAGCAGGGCGCAGAGCGCCGTCCCCAGGGAGACAGACCGCAGAGAACGGGTCAGGGCGGTTTTCATAACAACAGAAGCCCGAGAGACCGGGATCGTCAGGGAAGACCGGGCGGTCAGGGCGGTTTTCATAACAACAGAGGCCCGAGACCGGACGGAGACCGTCAGGGAAGACCGGGCGGTCAGGGCGGTTTTAATAATAACAGAGGCCCGAGACCGGACGGAGACCGTCAGGCAAGGCCGGGAGCAGGCAGAGACGACAGAAACGGAAGAAATAATTTCCGCGGCGGCAGCAACGGCGCGAGACTGGACCGCGAGATCGATCGCTTCAAGAAAGAATCGCAGGGCACGGCGACGGAAGAGCTGCGCGGAAAAGAATCCAGAGACCGCAGAACAGACAGAGGGCGCGGCGGCAGACAGAGAAATGAATACGATCCGCTCGGCAGCAAGAGACAGGAGAGCTTTGTCAATTTAGAGAAGAACGGCGGCAAAAAGAAACCGGCGCCGCAGCCGCAGCCGAAGCAGGAGGAAGAGGTAATCCGCACGCTGGTGCTTCCGGAGAAGCTCACGATCAAGGAGCTCGCGGATAAGATGAAAGTACAGCCGTCGGTGATTGTGAAAAAGCTGTTCCTGAAAGGCACGATGGTGACGGTCAACCAGGAAGTGGAATACGAGACTGCGGAGGAGATCGCGTTAGAGTTCAACTGTATCTGCGAGCCGGAGGAGAAGATCGATGTGATTGCGGAGCTGTTAAAGGAAGAGGATGATCCGGAGGAGACCTTAGCGGCGCGTCCGCCGGTAGTCTGTGTCATGGGACACGTAGACCACGGAAAAACATCCCTTCTCGATGCGATCCGCTCCACGAGAGTGACCGACAAAGAGGCCGGCGGTATCACGCAGCACATCGGTGCGTCTGTGGTATCGATTAACGAGCAGAACATCACCTTCTTGGATACGCCGGGACATGAGGCGTTTACCGCAATGCGTATGCGCGGCGCCAATTCCACCGATATCGCGATCCTTGTGGTCGCGGCGGACGACGGCGTGATGCCGCAGACGGTGGAGGCCATCAACCATGCGAAAGCGGCAGGGGTGGAGATTATCGTGGCGATCAACAAGATTGATAAGCCGAGCGCCAATATTGAGCGTGTGAAGCAGGAACTGTCCGAGTATGAGCTGATTCCGGAGGACTGGGGCGGCAGCACCGTCTTCTGTCCGGTGTCGGCCCACACCAAGGAGGGAATTGAAAACCTGCTTGAAATGATCCTTCTGACAGCGGAGGTACTTGAGCTGAAAGCAAATCCGAAGCGCAATGCCCGCGGACTTGTCATCGAGGCACAGCTCGACAAGGGACGCGGCGCGGTTGCGACGGTGCTCGTGCAGAAAGGTACGTTGAAGGTCGGCCAGCCGATCGCCTGCGGAAGCTGCTACGGAAAGGTGCGCGCGATGATCGACGACCAGGGAAGAAGGGTAAAAGAGGCAGGACCGTCCACTCCGGTGGAGATATTGGGACTTTCCTCCGTGCCCGAGGCCGGGGAGACCTTTGTGTCCACAGACACCGAGAAGGAGGCGCGCTCTTTTGCGGATACCTATATTTCCGAGAGCAAGAACCGCCTGATCGAAGATACCAAGGCAAAGATGTCGCTGGACGATCTGTTCTCACAGATTCAGTCCGGAAACGTGAAAGAATTAAATATTATCGTAAAGGCCGATGTGCAGGGTTCCGTGGAGGCGGTAAAGCAGAGCCTTGTCAAGCTGTCGAACGAGGAGGTCGTAGTAAAAGTGATCCACGGCGGTGTCGGAGCGATCAATGAGTCCGACGTAAGCCTGGCATCCGCTTCCAACGCGATTATTATCGGATTTAACGTGCGTCCGGACCCGACCGCAAAGATTACGGCGGACAAGGAAAACGTGGATGTGAGACTCTACAAGGTCATCTACAATGCGATTGAGGATGTGGAAGCGGCCATGAAGGGTATGCTCGATCCGGTGTACGAGGAGAAGGTGCTGGGCCATGCGGAGGTGCGCCAGATTTTCAAGGCGTCCGGCATCGGCAATATCGCCGGTTCCTATGTGCTTGACGGCGTGTTCCAGCGGGGCTGCAAGGTGCGCATTTCAAGAGAGGGCACACAGATCTTCGAGGGTGCGCTTGCCTCCTTAAAGCGTTTTAAGGACGATGTAAAAGAAGTAAAAGCAGGCTACGAGTGTGGTCTTGTGTTTGAGGGCTTTAACGATATCGCAGAGTTTGATATCGTCGAGGCATATACGATGGTGGAGGTACCACGTTAATGAGAAAAAACAGTATCAAAAATACCCGGATTAACGGCGAGGTTCTGCGGGAGCTTGCCGGAATCATCCGGGGAGAAATCAAAGACCCGCGCATCAATCCGATGACCAGCGTGGTAACGGTGGAGGTGGCGCCGGATTTAAAAACCTGCAAAGCCTACATCAGCGTGCTCGGGGATGAGGAATCACAGAAAAATACCCTTGCGGGGCTTCGGAGCGCGGAGGGATATATCCGGCGGGAGCTGGCGCGGAGAATCAATCTGCGCAACACGCCGGAGATCACGTTCGTGCTCGATCAGTCTATCGAGTACGGCGTGCGCATGTCGAAAATGATCGACGAGGTCACAAAGGATATCAAAGACGGGGAAAGTGAGAACGCGGATGAATAATCTCGATGATTTCCTAAAAGAGGCGGGGACGGTTGCCGTTGCCGGTCATATCCGGCCGGACGGCGACTGCGTGGGTTCCTGCCTTGCAGCATACAATTATATCAAAACCTACTATCCGAATGTGCGGGTGGATTTGTACCTGCAGGAGATACCGAATATTTTTAAATTTATGGCGCGCTCCGAAGAGATCCTGCATGACACATCGACCGATAACGTGTACGATCTGTTCCTCTCGCTCGATTGCGGGGACACCGGCCGGCTTGGCGGCGCCGCGGCAATTTTTGACCGGGCCAAAAAGACCGTGTGCGTCGACCATCATATCAGCAATCAGAGCTTTGCGGACGAGAATTATGTATTTCCGGACGCGAGCTCCACAAGCGAGCTGATATATGAGCTGCTCCCGAAAGAGCGGCTGACAAAAGAGATTGCCGCGTGCATCTATACCGGCATCGCGCACGATACCGGCGTATTCCAGTATGCGTGTACCTCCCCCAAAACGATGGAGGCGGCCGGTACGCTCATGGGGCTCGGAATCGATTACACCCGGATCGTGGAGGAGACATTTTATACGAAAACTTACGCGCAGAATCAGATTATGGCCTGCGCGCTGTTAAAGAGCCGCCTGCATCTTGACGGCAGATGTATCTCCTCGGTGATTACGGCGGAAGATATGCGGCGTTACGGCGTGCTGCCGAAGCATCTGGACGGGATTGTAAACCAGCTTCGGATCACGAGAGGCGTGGAGGCCGCAATTTTCCTGTATGAGGAGGAAAACGGCGATTTTAAGGTGAGTATGCGCTCGAAGCCGCCTGTGAATGTGTCGGAGATTGCCGTAAAGTTCGGCGGCGGCGGGCACGTACGGGCCGCAGGCTGTTCCGTGGCCGGGGATGCCGACGCCATTGTCGAAACCATTGTAAAAGAAGTGGAAGAACGGTTATGATAAACGGAATTATCAATGTCTATAAAGAGAAGGGCTACACCTCCTTTGATGTGGTGGCAAAGCTTCGGGGAATTTTAAAGACGAAAAAAATCGGACACACAGGGACACTTGACCCGGATGCGGAGGGAGTGTTGCCTGTGTGTCTTGGCAAAGCAACAAAAATCTGCGGGCTGCTGACGGATAAGGACAAGGAGTACGAGACGGTTATGCTGCTCGGAACGGTGACGGACACGCAGGATATCAGCGGCGCCGTGCTCTCGGAGCGCAGGGTTGCGGTATCGGAGCAGGAGGTTTGCGATGCCGTTATGAGCTTTGCGGGATCCTATATGCAGATTCCGCCGATGTATTCCGCGCTGAAAGTAGACGGGAAAAAGCTCTGCGATCTGGCGCGCGCCGGCGTGACGGTCGAGCGGAAGGCGAGACCGGTTTCGATTTTGTCGATCGAGATTTCGGAGCTTTCACTGCCCCGCGTGCGCATGCGCGTGAACTGCTCGAAGGGAACCTACATCCGCACGCTGTGTCACGATATCGGCGAAAAGCTCGGCTGCGGCGCCTGTATGGAAACGCTGCTGCGCACGCGGGTGTCGGAATTTCGCGCAGAGGATGCCCTGCGGCTCTCGGAGATCGAGGCGCTGGTAAAAAAGGAGGCGGCGGGGCTTGCGCCCGAAGCGTGGAGCGGGGAAACATTTTCCTTTGTGCGGGCTGCGGATACCGTGTTTTTACAGTATCAAAGCGGCGTGATCCGGCGGGAGTTTGCAAAACTTCTCTACAACGGAAACCGCGTGGGACGGGAAATGTTTTTGGAGTATCACGGCGAGTGGGAGCAGGATTCCATTCGAATTTATGATGAAGAGGGGAAGTTTATCGGAATTTATAAATTTGACCCCGAAAGGGAAGACTATAAACCGATCAAACTGTTTATGGAAGCATGAAATATATCAGAGATACGACCTGTTTTTATATCGAAGAGGACACGGTGGTCTCCTTCGGGAAATTTGACGGAATCCACCGGGGACATGAACTTCTGCTGGAACAGCTGGCGGCGGAAAAATCCGGGGGACTTAAGGCGGTGCTGTTTACCTTTGACATACCGCCCCGCCGGAATGTCGAACAGGCGGATGCAAAAGTACTTACGACGAACGACGAAAAAATGCACCTGTGTATGCAGCGGGGGGTCGACTATCTGGTGGAGTGTCCGTTCACGCCGGAGATTATGTGTATGGAGGCGGAGGACTTTATCGAGAAAATTGTCCGGCAGCTCCATGCGAAGTGTATGGTGGTGGGAGAGGATTTCCGCTTCGGACACAACCGCCGGGGCGATTATCATATGCTGCTCGATTACCGCGGACGCTACGGCTACGAGGTGACGGTGGTCGAGAAGATGAAGGAGGGCAGCCGGGATATCAGCAGTACTTTTGTGCGGGAGGAAATCGCGAAGGGAAACGTGGAGCGGGCAAACCGCCTTCTCGGATATCCCTATTTTGTCACCGGCACGGTGCTGCACGGAAACCGCATCGGGAGAACCATCGGCGTTCCGACGATTAATCAGCTGCCGCCTGCGGAAAAGCTGCTGCCGCCGAACGGCGTCTATGTGACGGAGGTCTATGCGGAAGGGAGAAAATACCGGGGCGTCACCAATGTGGGCTGCAAGCCGACGATAGCAGGGGAAAATCCGGTGGGGGTGGAGACGCACCTTCTGGATTTTGCCGCCGATATCTACGGAAAGTCAGTCACGGTAGAATTCCTGAGCAGGGTGCGCGGGGAGCGGAAATTCCCGTCTGTCGATGCGCTCAGAGAACAGCTGCAGAACGATATCGCCTATGCGAGAGCCTGGTTTCATTGAAATATTACACAAATGTTACATAATTGTGTTGACAATGTTAAAAGGGATTGCTATACTCTAGTGGTATGCAAGAGGGGGCACAATTTGGAGGTATCCATGAAGGAGAGAATAATAAAAGTGGCAGGGCTGCTTATGGCAGGGGCATTAGTGTTTACCGCAGCGTATCAGACTCAGGGACGGCATCGGACAGCAGAGGCGGTCGGCACGCAGATAGATATGACAGGTGCGAGCGCATCGGCGGGGATATCCGCGGCGTATGACACAGAGCTGGTAGCGGTGAACGGGAACACCAATCTGACTGTGGGAGCAGGGATTACGAATACGGTATCCGCTTATATTACGGATGCGGAAGTGCTTGCCGCAGAGACAAAGGAGACACAGAGGCTTGCCGCCGCACAGATGGCAGTCTATGGATATACAAATCTCGGAATCGCTCAGGTGGACGGAAACTTAAACGTGCGTGAGGCACCGGGCACCGAGGCATCGCTTGTCGGGAAGATGCCGAACAATGCGGGATGTGAGATTCTGGGGGAAGAGGGTGAGTGGACGAAGATTTCCTCCGGCGACGTGGCCGGGTACGTGAAGTCCGAGTATCTGCTGGCCGGCGAAGCGGCTGTCGCGAGAGCCGAGGAGGTCAAGCAGACCATCGCCACGGTCACGACGACGACGCTCTATGTGCGCTCGGAGCCGACCACGGATTCGTCGATTATCACTTCGATGCCGATGGGCGAGGAGCTTGAGGTGGTGGAGCTCTTAGACGGCTGGGTGAAGATCAATGTCGACAGCGACGAGGGCTATGTGTCGGCAGACTATGTGGAGGTATCCGTAGAGCTGAAAAAGGCGATGACGATGACGGAGGTCCGCTACGGACAGGGCGTTTCCGACGTGCGGGTTTCTCTGGTGCAGTATGCGACACAGTTTGTCGGGAATCCTTACGTGTGGGGCGGGACAAGCTTAACCCGCGGCGCCGACTGTTCGGGTTTTGTCCTGAGCGTATTTGCAAATTACGGAATTTCCCTGCCGCACTCTTCGCGCGCGCAGGCAAACTGCGGAGCTTCGATTTCGGCGTCCGAGGCGAAGCCGGGAGATCTGTTCTTCTACGGCAACGGCAGGAGCATCAACCATGTCGCGATCTATATCGGAAACGGACAGGTTGTACATGCAAGCTCGCCGAAATCCGGCATTAAGATTTCCGGCGCTTATTACCGGACACCGGTAAAAGTTGTGCGGGTTATCCGCGAATAAAAAAGTCATTTACAAGGGAGAGATCCCGTGTTATAATGCATAAGTATGAATTCAGCCCGTATTCGGTGGATGGACAACTCCGACCTTCCGCTGAGTATTTCAGAGAAGCAGGGCGATACGGGACAGTCCGATTCGGACGGCCCCAAATAGTTGAGAAGGAGGATCAGGACATGATCGCAAAGGAAAAGAAACAGGGAATTATCGCAGAGTATGGAAGAACACCGGGAGACACCGGTTCACCCGAGGTACAGATCGCCATTTTGACGGCGCGCATTGAGGAGCTCAATGCACATCTGGCAGAGAATCCGAACGACCATCATTCGAGACGCGGACTTCTGAAAATGGTCGGACAGAGACGCGGATTGCTGGCATACTTAAAGAAAATTGATATCGAGAGATATCGTTCCTTAATTGAACGTTTGGGTCTTAGAAAATAAGATTACTGACACTGACGCCGTGCGGCATACGTTTTCGCCGTGCAGGCGTCAGATGTCTGCGTCCCGGAATAGAGCGGAGAATTTTCCGCTCTATTTTTGGATGATGTTCCGCAAAACGGTGTATCGCAGAAGAGTATATCGAGACCACTGAAATGTACACAGGCGGCAGCGCCGAGGAAGGCTGTGTGTGTCTCAGTAGTTTCGATACTTCTGCAGGATAATAGGGCACGGGAGTGTCGAAATAAAAAGGAGAACAAATATGTACAAAAGTTATGCAATGGAACTTGGAGGCAGAACCCTTACCGTGGATATCGGAAGGGTGTGTGCGCAGGCGAACGGAGCGGCGCTGTTAAAATACGGTGAAACAACCGTGCTGTCCGCAGTCACTGCGTCGGATAAGCCGAGGGACGGGATTGATTTCTTCCCCCTGAGTGTGGAATTTGAGGAAAAAATGTATTCGGTCGGAAAGATTCCGGGCGGCTTCAACAAGAGAGAGGGAAAAGCGTCCGAGAACGCAGTCTTGACCTCCCGCGTGATCGACCGTCCGATGCGGCCGCTGTTTCCGAAGGATTACCGCAATGACGTTACGATCAACAATATGGTTATGTCCGTGGATCCCGCATGCCGGCCCGAGGTTGTCGGAATGATAGGTTCCGCGCTGGTCACAACAATCTCCGATATCCCGTTTGCGGGTCCGTGTGCGACTACGCAGATGGGGATGGTAGACGGAGAATTTATCGTAAATCCGTCTCAGAAAGAATGGGACGACGGAGATCTGCAGCTGACGGTTGCATCCACCTCCGAGAAAGTGATTATGATTGAGGCCGGAGCCAATGAAATTCCGGAAGACCGGATGATTGAGGCGATCTACAAATGCCACGATATCAATCAGACCATCATCGCATTCATCAACAAAATCCGTGAGGAAGTCGGAAAACCGAAACACACCTATACCAGCTGTGCGATTCCGGACGAGATGTTTGCGGCGATCAAAGAGATTGTTACGCCGGAGCAGATGGAAGAGGCGGTATTTACCGACGAGAAACAGAAGCGCGAGGAGAATATCCGCGCGATTACCGAGAAGCTTGAGGAGGCGTTTGCCGAGAACGAGGAATGGCTTGCCGTACTCGGCGAGGCCGTTTATCAGTATCAGAAAAAGACGGTCCGCAAGATGATTTTAAAGGATCGCAGGCGTCCGGACGGGCGTGCCGTCGACCAGATCCGTCCGCTTGCCGCGGAGGTGGATCTGATTCCGAGAGTGCACGGTTCCGCAATGTTTACCAGAGGCCAGACGCAGATCTGCGATGTCGTCACGCTGGCGCCGCTGTCCGAGGTGCAGCGGATTGACGGCTTAGACGAGAATGTGACGACCAAGAGATATATGCACCAGTACAATTTCCCGTCCTATTCGGTGGGTGAGACCAAAGTGTCCCGCGGACCGGGACGCCGGGAAATCGGCCACGGTGCGCTCGCGGAAAAAGCACTGATGGCGGTGCTTCCGTCCGAGGAGGAATTTCCTTACGCAATCCGCGCGGTGTCCGAGACATTTGAGTCCAACGGCTCGACTTCCATGGCGTCCACATGTGCGTCCTGTATGTCGCTGATGGCGGCGGGCGTTCCGATCAAAGCCATGGTGGCAGGTATCTCCTGCGGTCTGGTGACCGGCGAGACCGATGACGACTATATTGTTCTGACCGATATCCAGGGGCTTGAAGATTTCTTCGGCGATATGGATTTCAAAGTGACCGGCACGCACAAAGGCATCACGGCGATCCAGATGGATATCAAGATTCACGGACTTACCAGACCGATTGTCGAGGAGGCCATCCGCAGAACCAGAGAGGCGAGAATCTATATTATGGACGAGGTGATGTCCAAGGCGATCGCAGAGCCGCGCAGAGAGGTTTCCGCCTATGCGCCGAAGATTATCCAGATCCAGATTGACCCGGCAAAGATCGGGGATGTGGTCGGACAGAGAGGCAAGACGATCAACGAGATCATTGAGCGCACCGGTGTCAAGATCGATATCACGGACGACGGTTCCGTTTCCGTGTGCGGCACGGACGCTGCGATGATGGACAAGGCCGTTGAGATGATTCGGATTATCACGACGGACTTTGAGGAGGGACAGATCCTGACCGGCGTCGTGGTGAGCATCAAAGAGTTCGGCGCATTCCTTGAGTTTGCACCGGGCAAAGAGGGAATGGTGCATATTTCCAAGATTGCGAAGGAGCGTATCAACCATGTGGAGGATGTGCTTACCCTGGGCGATAAGGTTCGGGTCGTGTGTCTCGGAAAGGATAAGATGGGCAGAATCAGCTTTTCCATCAAAGACGTCCGGGAAGAAAAATAAAGGGCCGTGCGCAGTTTGCGCTGCCGGATACGGTATGACAAAGAAGTCGTCTCCAAAAGGAGACGACTTCTTTGCGCTTTCCGAAATTATATAGTATAATAGTTCTTATACAATTTCGATGCGGCGGAGATTTCAGATTCCGTCACAGACGGGGCAAGAGTAAAAGGAGGACGGTATGAGGGGGAAACTTGAGATAGATATCCGCCGGGACGCGATGGCCGTGACGGTCTGTGTGGTTCCGGAAGGAAGAATGGAGATTACGGAACAGCTGCTGCGGGAGCAGATTGCGGCAAAAGGAGTAAAGACAGGGATAAGGGAGGAAGCGCTGAAAGAAATCGCGGAACACGGGGTTTTGGGTCAGTCTTATCTTGTCGCGGAGGGAATACCGGCCGTGGACGGAAAAAGCGGATATTATGAATATTTTTTCCGCAGGGATACAAAAGAGTTTGTTCCGACCATCCGTGAGGACGGAAGCGTAAATTATTCGCCGACGATCCATTTTGTGGATAAGGGGAGCAAAGTGGCGGAGTATCACCCGGCAAAACCGGGCAGTTTGGGCTGCACCGTCTTTGGCGGAGAGCTGAAACCGGCCCGCGGAAAGGAGCTTCCTCCGTTGGTCTGCAAGAACGTAGAGAAAAGAGAGCACGCTTATTATGCCAAAGAGCGGGGGAGAATCAGTCTGTGGGATAATCGGATTGAGATATGCACCAATCTGACGATCGACGGGGATGCAGGGTATGCGATGGGAACCGTTGATTTCAACGGGGATGTGATCGTCAAAGGCGACGTGCTGACCGATGTGGTCATCCGCGCAGGCGGAGATATCACGGTGGACGGCGTCGTGGAGGGGGCGACGCTCACCACGACCGGCAATATCGTCGTGCGGCACGGCGTGCACGGAAAGGGAAAGGCCGTGCTTGAGGCGGGCGGCAGCGTCATCAGCAATTTCATCGAAAAAGCAAAGATTACGGCCGGAGCCGATATCCGTGTCGACTACATGGCAAACACGCAGGCGTATGCGAAAAAGACGATTCTTGCCACCGGAAAAAAGGGGCAGATTATCGGCGGGGAGGCGTATGCGGGCGAAGCGGTCGACGCTTATCGAATCGGAAACGAGATGGGGACCCGCACGAACATTTCCGTGGACAGCGAGGATTCGGAGCAGCGGACGATGGCGAAAATTGTGGTGCACAAAAAGCTTTATGATCGTGTGGAGCTGAGCATAAACGGGGTGACGGCAAAGCGTTTTCCGACATTCGGGGAATTTCATTATGTGGACGGCGAGCTGAAAGTGTTCGAAATCGGAAAATTCCGGCAGGCGCCGGGCGAAGGTGCGGGGACGGCACAGGAGAAAAAGCCGCTGATTCTGATTGTGGACGATGATACGGTCGTGCTCCGGACAGAGTACGCATATCTGTGTCAGGATTACCGGGTTGCGACGGCGTCTTCCCCGCAGGATGCGATTCGGTATCTAAAGCGCTATAAACCGGATCTTGTGCTGCTGGATTATCTGATGCCGCAGATGAACGGAGGAAAGCTGCTTGAATACATACGCAAGGACAGCGATAAGAAAATCGCGGCTACGGCGGTATTTTTTGTCACAAACACCAAAGACAAACGGATTGTGGCGGAGTGCTTAAAGCTCTGTCCGCAGGGGTATCTGGTAAAACCGCTCAAAAAGGACGAACTGCTCAAGACAGTGGGGGACTATTTTGCAAAGAGGGGAGCCCGCTAAGGCGCCGCAGAGGGGAATCGGCGGGCGAGGAACTGCGATGAGAGAGTATATCAAAAAGAACTGGCATGTGCTGCTGTATTTTATCTTCCTGTTTTTAACGTTTTTCTTTGTGTGGCTGGCGGGAAGGAGCGGAGAGGATTACCGGTTTGCGGAGCGGGAGCGGATGTCTTTTGCAGAGCCCTGGGAGTATGAGTTTTCGGACGGCACGTCCGGGGAAACCGGGCTTCCGGCACGGCTTTCCACAGACGGAAATCCGGATGGGCTGACGCTGAAAAACACGCTGCCCAACGTGCGCGACGGAATGGTGTTTATGTACCGTTCCAGACATACCGATATCAAAATCTATATAGACGGCAAAATGGTATACGACGGCCTTATGACGCCGGAGGGAGCGCTTCGGGACACACCGTTTCCGCTCGCGGGGAATATCTGGAATGAGGTGGTACTTCGGGAGGAGTGTTCCGGAAAGGAGATCGTGATCGAGCATAAGGGTGCGGTTGCGCGCTATCTGCGGGGGCCGGGAGACGTGTTCCTCGGAGATCGGTCCTCCTTTTTCCTGGAGCTATGGACATCAAAGATCAGCACGATTATCGGGTCGGTCGTGCTCCTGATTCTTGCGGTGATCCTGTTTGTGGCATGGGTGATTCTTGTGGTCACAACCCGCGGGAAATACAATGAGATTTTATGTCTGTCGCTGTTTACCGTGAGCATTGCGCTGTGGGGGTTTACGGAGTCGCGGTGTCTGCAGTTCGTATCGGGGAACATGCGCCGGTTCACCGTGCTCGCTTTTGAGCTGCTCCCGCTGGCGCCGGTGCCGATCGCACTGTACTTTACCTGCAGCAAAAGAAAACAGACTGTCCGGCTGGCAAAGATTGCGGCCTTGATACCGCTTGCGGTGTGGGGGTTCAACAATCTGCTGCATTTTTCGGGGATTGCGGATCTGGCGATGACGCTTTCTCTGACACAGCATATGATTGCGTTTGAGGTAGTATTTATCGGCGGGATTCAGGTCAATGACCTCTTAAAAGACCGCAGGACAAACGGAGCGGACTCCGGCGGCATTTTCTGGCGGGTCCCGCTGGCGGGACTTGCGGTCATGCTGCCTTTGGTGCTCTTTGATATCATCAAATATATGTTTGCCGATATTTATTACGCGGACAGAGCGGATGCGACCTGTTTCGGGATTATCGCATATATTATTGCGCTGGCCTGTCATTCCGCGCTGCGGCTGATGTCGGAGAACTTTAAGATTACGGCGGCCAGCGAGGCTAAATCGCAGTTCCTTGCGAATATGAGCCATGAGATCCGGACGCCGCTCAATGCGGTTCTGGGATTTGACGAACTGATTCTGCGGGATGCGCCGAACGAACGGATTCGCGATTATGCGCAGAGCATACAAAATGCGGGAGGCGTGCTGCAGGATATCATCAATACGATACTGGATCTGTCTAAGATTGAATCCGGCAGAATCGAGATTGCGGATGCGCCGTACAATCTGGTGCAGCTGATTGACAATGCCGCGAGCATTGCCGCGGCTTTGGCGGAGAAAAAGAACCTGTATTTTACGCTGGAGGTGGATGAGCGGCTTCCGGAGCATCTCTGCGGGGACGAGGTACACATCCGGCAGATACTGGTGAATCTGCTGAGCAACGCCGTCAAATATACCTATCAGGGAGGCGTGACATTCCGGGTGGAGCTCTTTCGGGAAGCGGACGGAAACGGTCTGTGTCAGGTGCGCTACACGGTCAAGGACACCGGGGTCGGCATCAAACAGGAGGACAAAAAGCGTCTGTTTGAAAAGTTTGAGCGGCTGGATTCCTATGTGAACCGCAATACGGAAGGCACCGGACTCGGTATGAATATTGTGGCGCTGCTGCTTGAGGCGATGGGGAGCCGGGTGGAGATCGAGAGTGTCTACCGTGTGGGCTCGGAGTTTTCTTTTTTGCTCGAACAGCAGGTGCTCGACAATGCCAGGGTAGGCATTTACGAGGAGGAGAAGCGGCGTATCGGTGTCGGGGACGTAAAGTACGAGTCTTATATTGCACCGGAGGCGAAGATTCTTGTGGTGGACGACGTGCGGCTGAATCTTGAGGTGGCAAAAGGGATGCTCGCAAATCTGCGCGTGCAGGTGGATGAGGCGGAGTCGGGGGAGCAGGCGATTGAGATGGCAAAAGAATGCCGCTATGACGTGATTCTGATGGATCATATGATGCCGAAGATGGACGGGATTACGGCCGCGGGGAAAATCCGGGAACTCGGCAGAGACAAAGAGGAGCGGTATTACTATGCCACGGTGCCGATTGTCGCGCTGACGGCAAACGCGCTTTCGGGCATGCGGGAAATGTATCTGGATGCCGGTATGCAGGATTTTGTCAGCAAGCCGGTGCAGGGAAAGACGCTTGAGGCGGTTCTGCGAAAATGGATTCCGAAGGAAAAGATATTTGAGAACAAAAAGGATGAGACGGAGGAGAAGGCTGCGGTGCAGACGGACTGGGAGATTTCGATTGCGGGACTCGATATCGCCGCCGCCCGGATGTATTTTCCGCGGGAGGATATGTACCGTGATACGCTGCGCACATTTGCCGCGATGCTCCCGGAAAACACGGCGAAAATCGAGGCGTCGTACAGATCCGAGGATTTGAAAGAATACACCGTCACCGTGCACGGGCTCAAAAGCTCCGCAAAAATTATCGGCGCGATGGAAATTTCGGAGATGGCCGGAAAACTTGAGGAAGCAGGGCGGCAGGGAGACCGGAAAACGGTTCTGGCGGACACGCCGCCGCTGCTTGCGCTCTACCGGGAATGCGGCGGGGCGATTCTTGCGAATCTCGGGGAGACAAAGGCGGATGCCCGTCTGTTTAACGAGGAGGAGCTGCGGGAGGTTCTTCTGCGGCTGCGGCAGTATGCGCAGGATTTTGATATGGGCGGATTGATGCAGTGGGAGAGAGAAATGGAACGTACCCGGGTGCCGGAGGCATATGAGGAGCGCTGGAGGGAGATCAAAGCCGCGGTGCAGAAGGTGGCCTTTTCCGATATTCTGGATTTGCTGGAGAAAGTTTTGGAGTGATGCGGCAATTACATCGGAAGTTTTTCGGCATATAATGAAAAGAAAAGGCATTCTTATGAATTATGTGAAGCGTGCCATTCATGCAGAAAATGTATATAAATACGGCCTCAGCGGGAAAAATGTAACCGTGGCCATTATGGATACCGGGATTGCGGCGCACAAAGATTTTGACAGCCGCATTCTCGCTTTTCGGGATTTCTGTGAGGGAAGACGGGAATGCTATGACGATAACGGACACGGAACTCATGTGGCAGGGATTATCGCGGGCAGCGGGAGAATGTCTGCGGCCGCGGAGGGAAGACCCCTATATGCCGGCATCGCGCCGCAGGCCGGAATCGTGATGTTAAAGGTGCTGGACCGGCTGGGAAACGGCAAGACGGAACAGGTGCTTGCGGGCATCCGGTGGCTGCGGGAACACAGGGCGGCATACAATATAAGGCTGCTCAATATCTCGGTCGGAATGCTTCCGAACGCGGGTGCGGCGGAACAGCGCGCGCTGCTTGAGGCGGTGGACGGATTGTGGGACGCGGGGATTATGGTGGTGGCCGCGGCGGGGAATAACGGTCCGCGCGAAAACACCGTGACGATTCCCGGGATATCGCGCAAAATACTCACAGTCGGCAGTGCGGATGACAGCGGAAACGCAACGGGCGGACTCGGCAGGGGCTACAGCGGTATGGGGCCGACGGAGTGCTGCATACTCAAACCCGAGATACTCGCTCCCGGAACAAATATTATGAGCTGTGCGAAAGACGGGGTCGGATATGTGAAAAAAAGCGGAACCTCCATGGCGGCTCCGGTCGTCACAGGGGCGCTTGCGCTCGCCGCCGAGAAATATCCGAGCCTTACGCCCGCAGAGCTCAAGCTGCGGCTCTACGAACGCGCATATCCGCGGGGGGAACACATCGGAAAAAAATGCTGGGGTGTACTGCATGTGGATTATTTGTTGAGAGGAAAATACGGATGAAAAAAATAGCACATCTGCTTTTGGGCAGATTTACAATTATAGCATGTATTATTCTGCTGCAGGTCGCCTGGCTGGTGGGGATTTTGTATCTGTTCAGCAACCGCTATTCTTACGTCATGATGGTGGTGCGTATTTTAGCGGATATGATTGTGCTTGTCATACTGAATAAATGGGCGAATCCGGCCAACAAGCTGTCCTGGACCTTTCTGGTTATGGTGCAGCCGATTTTCGGGTTAGCGGTTTATCTGATGTTCGGGCGTTCGGGGCTGACGCGGGGGATGCGTCAGCGGATGGATGCGGTAAACCGGGAAGTCACAGCGTATCTCACACCGGACGGGGAGGCCGCAGAGGCTCTGCGGCAGGCGGATTGCGGGGTCTATAATCAGTCGGCATATATCAGCGGCTGGGCCGGATTCCCGGTTTACCGCGATACCGCGACAAAGTATTATAAATGCGGCGAGGAGATGTTTTCCGACATGCTTCTCGCCCTGCGGAGTGCAGAACATTTTATTTTTCTCGAATATTTTATTGTCGAGGAGGGGTATATGTTCGGGGAGATTGAGAAAATTCTCGAGCAGAAGGTAAAGGAGGGAGTGGAGGTCCGCGTGATTTATGACGATGTGGGCTGCATCAGCACGCTTCCTCCGAATTTTTACCGCAGGCTGCAGAGCAAGGGAATCAAATGTGCGGTGTTTAATCCGTTCCGGCCGATCGTCTCCGTCGTGATGAACAACCGCGACCACAGGAAAATCTTTGTGGTCGACGGGACGGTGGGCTTTACCGGCGGCATCAATCTGGCGGATGAGTATATCAATAAAGTAGAGCGATTCGGATACTGGAAAGATACCGGTATCCGTCTCTGCGGGGAGGCCGTCTGGAGTCTGACCGTGATGTTTCTCGAGATGTGGGGGTATATCTGCCGTCAGACGGAAAAAGATTACACGGTGTATATGCCCCGCGCGAACAGGACGGCTGCGTTTTCAAACGACGGTTTTGTACAACCCTACGGGGATTCCCCGCTGGACCATGAGAATGTCGGGGAAAATATTTACCTGAACATTATCGGAAAGGCGAAGCACTATGTCTATATTTTTACCCCGTATCTGATTATCGACCACGAGATGCTGGTCGTGCTCTGCAACGCGGCCAAAAGCGGGGTGGACGTGCGTATCGTCACGCCGGGAATACCGGACAAAAAGATGGTATACCTTCTGACGCAGGCCTATTATGCGCCGCTGATTAAGGACGGCGTGAAAATCTATCAGTATACGCCGGGCTTTATCCACGCAAAATGCTTTGTGTGCGACGACGAGATTGCAACGGTCGGCAGTGTCAATCTCGACTTTCGGAGTCTGTATCTGCATTTTGAGTGCGGAGTGTGGATGTACCGCTCCGATGCCGTGTTGCAGGTGAAGGAAGACTGTCTGGAAACCTTTGCCTGCTCCGAGCAGATCAGCTATGAGTTCTGCCGGAACAGGCGGCTTCCGGTGCGCATGCTGCAGAGTGTCCTGCGGCTGTTTGCACCGCTGCTGTAAGCTATGTGAGAAAGAAATGGAGGGCTTTCAGAAAATAATCTTTGTACCCTGCGGCGGCGACGGTGTCCGAGTAGAGGATATCGACGCTGCCGATTTCTTTGCCGTTTAAGCGGTATACGGCTCTGCCTGCGGGAGTGTCCGCGGTCACGGGGGCGGTGACGGATTCCGGCAGCTCGACGGTCTTTTCAATGCCGGAGAGGTCCGTGCCGTCGGTGGACAGGTACTGGAAGGAGCCGGAGTATTTGAGTCCGCAGGTCGATGCAACGCCGCGGCTCACCGGGAGTGCCGGCAGCGCATCGCTGTTGGCGTCCGCATAGACCCTGCACGCGCCGAAGCCGTAATTGAGAAGTGCCGTGGCGTCCGAAAAGCGTACCTTGTAATCCGGCGCGGCCATAATGACGGCGATAAGCTCCAGATCATCTTTTTTTGCGGTTGCGGAGACGCAGTATTTGGCAAGGCCGGTGGAGCCCGTTTTTAATCCGGTCGCATACTCATACTGTTTGATGAGCTTGTTGGTGTTTGTCAGGCCGAATTCCGACGTGCCCTTTGCGGTCGTGTGCGTGATATTCTCCATCCAGATGGTACAGTAATCGTGAATTTCGGGGTAGCGCGTGATGAGCTCCCTCGACATCAGGGACACGTCGTAGGCAGTCGTCATGTGACCGTCAACGTCGAGACCGCAGCAGTTGACAAAGTTGGTATCCTCCATGCCGAGCCCTTTGGCGCGTTCGTTCATCTGCCGGACAAATTCTTCCTCGGAGCCGGTCAGGTGCTCCGCCATGGCGACGCAGGCGTCGTTCGCGCTGGCGACGCTGATGCATTTTATCATTGTCTCCACGGTCTGTGTTTCCCCGGGTTCTAAGAATACCTGGGAGCCGCCCATGCTTGCCGCATGTTCCGAGACCGTCACCGTGTCCCCGAGCGCGATCTGATTCTTTTCAAGGGCGTCGAAGATGAGAATCAGCGTCATGATTTTTGTGATGCTCGCAGGGTGGAGCCTTTCATGGGCATTTTTTTCATAGATGACGGTTCCGGTGGACGCTTCCATCAGAAGCGCGCTCGGGGCGGAGATATTCAGCGCGGGTTCCGCGGCGGTCTCCGTGAGTTCCGCGGAAGTCTCCGCGGATTCGGAAGGCTCTGAGGAAGTCTCCGGGGTTTTTGCAGTCTCCGTTTCCGCGGCGGTCTTCGGGGTTTTTGCAGCGGAAACGGAGAGGTCTTGCGTCTGTGAGGCCGCGGCGGATATCGGGGCAAATGTCAGATTTATGGCAAGCAGGAGTGACAGAAACTGTTTCATGGATGAAATCTCCTTGGGGAAATATACAAGATTATACTTTATTTTAGCCGGGCGGCCTGTACGATATGACGGAAAAAATGCGGGAATTTTGACGAAATACTAATTATTGTGGAACGGGCTGCGGCAGATACAAAATATGGTAAAAAACACTTGAATTTTTTTACCATACAATGTAAAATAGCTCTGTTAGTGACAAACGGAAATTCAGGATTGAGGACTACATATGGATATGACCGTCAAGCTTCAGGTGTTCGAGGGACCGCTTGATTTGCTTTTGCATCTGTTAGAGAAAAATAAAGTAAATATTTACGATATCCCGATTGTGGAGATCACCGGTCAGTATATGGAATATATCGCGGAGATGAAGCGCCAGGACCTGAATGTCGTGAGCGAGTTCCTTGTGATGGCGGCCACGTTGATTGATATCAAGTCGCGCATGCTGCTGCCGGCGAAAGAGCAGGAGAAAGAGGAGGAAGAGGACCCGAGAGCGGAGCTGGTTCAGCAGCTGTTGGAGTATAAAATGTACAAATGCATGGCCTACGAGCTGCGCGACCGGCAGATTGACGCGGAGCGCGTGCTGTTTAAGGAGCCTACGATCCCGCCGGAGATTGCGGACTATGAGGAGCCGGTGGATCTCGCCGAGCTGGTGTCGGATGTGACGCTTGCGAAGCTGAACGATATTTTTAAGTCCATCATGAAAAAGCAGGCGGACAAGGTGGACCCGGTCCGCTCAAAATTCGGAAAGATTGAAAAAGAAGAAGTGTCGCTTTCGGACAAGATGTCTTATCTCGAGGAGTACTGTCTGACCCACAGCCAGTTCAGCTTTCGGAGCCTTTTGGAAGCGCAGACCGGTAAGATGGAGATTATTGTGACATTTCTTGCGGTGCTTGAGCTGATGAAGGTCGGAAAGATATTTATCTCACAGGAAAATACCTTTGACGATATCCATATTCAGTCAAGGATAGCCGCGTAGGAGTTTTTATGGAAAATAGAAATTATGAAGCAATTATCGAGGCGATTCTGTTTACGATGGGAGAGTCGGTGGAGCTTGAGAAGATTGCCGCTGCGATTGAGCTGGACAAAAAAGAGACAAAAGCGATTATCGGGCGCATGATGGAGCACTTTGAGGACCCTTCCGTCGGAATCAGGATTATCGAGCTGGACGGTGCCTATCAGATGTGCACGAAAAGCGAAATGTACGAGTATCTGATTCGAATCGCAAAGCAGCCGAAGAAGCATGTGCTCACGGATGTTCTGCTCGAAACGCTCTCCATCATTGCATACAAGCAGCCGATCACGAGAGTGGAGATTGAGAAGATACGCGGCGTCTCCTGCGACCACGCGGTAAACAAGCTTGTGGAATACAACCTTGTGTGCGAGCTGGGCAGGCTCGACGCACCCGGAAGGCCGCTGCTGTTCGGCACGACGGAGGAGTTT
The DNA here is from genome assembly GCA_910577925.1 of uncultured Roseburia sp. Taxonomy (GTDB): domain Bacteria; phylum Bacillota; class Clostridia; order Lachnospirales; family Lachnospiraceae; genus Roseburia. The sequence continues at coordinate 33,249 of CAJTOI010000020.1, read as the reverse complement.
CTCCGCAGCTTCGGCGTACAGTCCATCGACGAGCTGCCGGTCTTAAACCCGGTGCAGGTCGAGGAATTTAAACAGGAAGTGGAAGCGGAAATCAATTTAAAAATGGATATCTGAGCAGAGGGGAAGCCGGAAGGCTTTCTCTTTTTTGTTCTCCGGGAAACGGAATGCGCATATAGATTTGTGATAGCGTATGGAACGGTAACAGGCTCTATGAAACGTATTTTTGCAATTATCTTTGCGGTGTTTTTCCTGCTGGAAGGGGCGGTTCGGACTCTGGCCGGTGAGGCGCCGAAGGAGACGGAACTCTATGCGAAATCCGCTGTCTTGATGGACGCGGATTCCGGGCGGATTTTATATGAGAAGGACGGACATACCGCGATGGCAAATGCCAGCACGACGAAGATACTGACCTGCATTCTCACGCTTGAGAATTGTGCGCTGGACAGTCAGGTGACCGTCTCGGCAAATGCGGCCTCCCAGCCGAAAGTACATCTCGGGATGCGGTCGGGGCAGACGTTTTACTTAAAGGATCTGCTTTACGGGCTGATGCTTGAGTCGTACAACGACTGCGCGGTGGCGATTGCGGAGTATATCGCCGGAAGCACGGAAGGGTTTGCCGGCATGATGAATCAAAAGGCAAAGGAAATCGGCTGTGAGGACAGCTATTTTATCACGCCGAACGGGCTGGACGCAACCGACGCACAGGGGTTTCACCACACGACGGCGGCGGATCTGGCGAAAATTATGCGTTACTGCATCAAAACGTCGGAGAAGTCCGAACAGTTTCTCGAAATCACAAGGACCGCCTCCTATGGCTTTTCGGATTTGGAGGGAAAATCGCATTACCAGTGCAGCAACCACAATGCCTTCCTGCAGATGATGGACGGGGCGCTGTCCGGAAAAACCGGGTTTACCGGGACGGCGGGCTACTGCTATATCGGGGCGCTCGAGCGGGACGGCAGAACGTATATCGTGGCACTTCTGGCCTGCGGCTGGCCGAATAACAAGAGCTACAAGTGGTCGGACACCAAAAAACTTATGACATACGGAATCGAAAATTATCACAAAAAAAATCTCACGGAAATCCGGCCGGATGAGAGCGCGCTGGCGGAAATCCCCGTGGAAGACGGCCAGGGGACGAGAATCGGGGAGCAGATCTGTATAAAACCATCCGTCGAGGAGGGAACCGGATATGACGAGCTGCTTCTGCGGGAGGAGGAGGAGATTGTGCTGCGCTATGAGATTCCCCGGAGTCTTAAGGCGCCGGTGAAAAAGGGGGATTATCTGGGGAAAATCACGTATCTGCTCGGGGATGAAGTGCTGCGGGAATGCCGGATTGTGGCGGGAAGTTCCGTGGAAAAAATAGATTTGGGCTGGTGCTTTCAGAGAGTTTTTGCACTTTTCATGGAATGTACTTGAAATATTCGGAGAAAACATCTATAATTTAATATAGCCAAATTTGCTGATTTTTTTACAGCAACAAATTATAGATGGAGGGCAAAGCGAATGAATAGTAGTAAGGATAGTCTGGCTATGCAGCGCATTCTCAGGCTGGTCGACGAGAACAGTTTCGTGGAAACCGGTTCTCTTGTAACCGCAAGAAGTACGGATTTTAATCTTGCAGGGACAGACACACCTTCCGACGGTGTGATCACAGGACACGGACTGATTGACGGCAGTCTTGTGTTTGTTTACAGCCAGAATGCGTCTGTGCTGAACGGCACAATCGGTGAGATGCATGCAAAGAAGGTAGCGGCGGTCTACGATATGGCGATGAAGATGGGCGCTCCGGTCATCGGTTTCATCGACTGTGCGGGAATCCGTCTGCAGGAGTCCGTGGACGCGCTTGACGGATTCGGACAGATTTATGCGAGACAGGTGGCGGCTTCCGGCGTGATCCCGCAGATTACGGCGGTATTCGGTTCCTGCGGCGGCGGTCTTTCCGTTGTGCCTGCGCTGTCTGATTTTGCATTTATCGAGGAGAGCAAAGGGAAGATGTTTGTAAATTCTCCGAATGCGATTGCCGGCAACCGCATCGACAAGTGCGATACCTCCTGTGCGGCATTTCAGGCGGATGAGAACGGCTGTATCGATGCCGTCGGCACCGAGGATGTGATTCTTGCGGATATCCGCGAGCTGGTAAGTATTCTGCCGCTCAACAACGAGGGCGACGTATACACCGGCGAGTGTACGGACGATCTGAACCGTGTCTGCGAGAGTTTGGATGCGATGAAGGGTGACCCGAGATATGTGCTCGGCGAGATTTCCGACGGACACGTATTTTTTGAGACGAAGGCCGGTTATGCGCAGGATATGGTGACCGGATTTATCAAATTAAACGGGATGACCGTCGGTGCGGTCGCAAACTGCAGCGAGGTATACGATGCAGAGGGCAAAAAGACAGAGACCTTTGACGCGGTTCTGTCCGCACGCGGCTGCAGCAAGGCAGCGGAGTTTGTCCGCTTCTGCGACGCGTTCGAAATCCCGGTACTTACGCTGACGAATGTGCGCGGCTTTAAGGCATGCATGTGCTCCGAGCGCAGACTCGCAAAGGAGCTGGCGCATCTGACGAGCGCATTTGTATCCGCAACCTGCCCGAAGGTGAACCTGATCACCGGGGAAGCGTTCGGAAGCGCGTATGTGACGATGAATTCCAAGGCCATCGGCGCGGATTTCGTCTATGCATGGTCCGGTGCAAAGGTCGGCATGATGGAGGCGGAGCTTGCGGCGAAGATTATGTATGCGGATGCGTCCGCGGACGAGCTTGCCGAGAAGGCAAAGGAGTACGATGCGCTGCAGGGAAGCGTGACAACGGCGGCGAGACGCGGCTATGTGGATCTTGTATTTGACGCTGCGGACACAAGAAAGTATTTGATTGATGCGTTTGAGCTGTTATACACCAAATGTGCGGGTGTACCGGATAAAAAACACACAACGAAATAGAAAGGTGAAGTTATGAAGAAAAAAGTATCTCTTATACTTTGTCTTGTAGTGATGGTTCTGACGATGGCAGCCTGTGGGACGGATCCGGCATCTGTGGATTATTTTGGAATGAAATATGAGGACATGCAGCTTTACATGAGCCAGCAGGTAGACACTTTATCGGGGCTCAGCGAGGAGGATGCGGCATCGATTGAGCTGTACGGCGACGAGATGACGAAGAAGCTGGTCTCTACATGGAATGCGTCGGTGGAGGGACTTGGCGAATCTCAGGGTCTCGGCGAATTTACGGCCACGAAAACCCAGAAGAATGTGACCATTGAGCAGAAAGTAAAATTCTCCGGGAGAGAAGTCGTATTAAGCTATGTCTATACTTACAACTACGAGACAAAAACAGCGGAATTGACGGATGCGTCGGTTGATCTGGTATACACGCTCGGCGAGAAGATGGAAAAAGCCGGTCTGAATACCCTGATGGGAATGGGCACCGTGTTTATTGTTCTGATTTTGATCAGCGTGATTATTTATTGCTTTAAGCTGATTCCGTATCTGCAGAAGCGGCTTGCGGGCGGCGGCGATGCGGCACCTGTGGCACCGGCACCTGCGGCAGTATCTGCGGCACCGGTACAGACCTGCGATGATTTGGAGCTTGCGGCTGTTATCTCGGCGGCCATTGCAGCGAGCGCAGGTGTATCCGAGGATTCCTTTGTCGTGCGTTCGATTCATAGAAGATAAGTTCGGCAGTCAGAATATCAAATATTAGGAGGAAAATTTCATGAAAAGCTATACAATTACTGTAAACGGAAATGTGTATGATGTAACTGTAGAGGAGAACGGCAGCGTGAGCGCACCTGCGGCGGCTCCGAGACGTGCGGCGGCTCCGGCAGCACCGGCACCGGCGGCAGCGCCTGCGCCCGCGGCGGCAGGAGCTGCCGGAAACGTAAAGATTGAGGCGGGAGCGGCCGGAAAAGTATTTAAGATCGAGGCTTCCGTGGGAGCGGCGGTCAAGAGAGGCGATACGGTTCTCGTCCTTGAGGTTATGAAGATGGAGACGCCGGTTGTCGCTCCGCAGGACGGTACCGTGGCAAGCATCAATGTAAGCGCGGGAGATATGGTGGAAGCGGGAGCATTGCTGGCAACCTTAAACTAATATTAGGAGGATAACAATGAGTTATTTTACAGAGACAATGGGCAACCTCCTGCACCAGACGGCCTTTTTTAATCTGACAGTCGGAAACTTTGCGATGATTGTCGTCGCATGTGCGTTTCTTTATCTGGCGATTCACAAAGGGTTTGAGCCTCTGCTGCTCGTGCCGATTGCATTCGGTATGCTTCTGGTAAACATTTATCCGGATATCTTTGCAAGTCCGGAGCAGATGAGCAACGGTGTCGGTGGTTTGTTTCATTATTTTTATATTTTGGATGAATGGTCGATACTTCCTTCTCTGATTTTCCTCGGAGTCGGTGCGATGACGGATTTCGGTCCTCTGATTGCAAATCCGATCAGCTTCCTTCTCGGAGCGGCGGCGCAGTTCGGTATTTTCGGCGCGTACTTTATCGCAATCCTGCTTGGCTTTAATGACAAGGCAGCGGCGGCGGTGTCCATCATCGGCGGTGCGGACGGCCCGACCTCCATTTTCCTGGCCGGAAAGCTCGGACAGTCCGGTCTGATGGGACCGATTGCGGTGGCGGCATACTCTTACATGGCACTTGTGCCGATTATCCAGCCGCCGATTATGAAGCTGTTTACCACAAAGCAGGAACGCGCGATTAAGATGGAAAACTTAAGACCGGTATCGAAGCTTGAGAAGATTCTGTTCCCGATTGTGGTGACGATTGTAGTGTGTACGATTCTTCCTACCACGGCTCCGTTAGTCGGCATGCTGATGCTCGGAAACCTGTTCCGCGAGTGCGGCGTGGTGCGTCAGCTCTCCGAGACGGCATCCAATGCGCTGATGTATATCGTTGTGATTCTGCTCGGCACTTCCGTGGGTGCGTCCACGAGTGCGGAGGCATTCTTAAATATAACTACGCTTAAGATCGTGGGACTCGGATTGGTTGCATTTATGTTCGGTACGGCGGCCGGTGTGCTGTTCGGAAAGCTGCTGTGCCATCTGACTCACGGCAAGATCAATCCGCTGATCGGTTCTGCGGGTGTGTCTGCCGTTCCTATGGCGGCTCGGGTTTCCCAGAAGGTCGGAGCGGAAGAGGACCCGACGAACTTCTTACTTATGCATGCAATGGGACCGAACGTTGCCGGTGTAATCGGTACCGCAGTGGCAGCCGGTGTCTTTATGGCAATCTTTGGAATATAGGAGGAATATAAAATGGCAGAAGTCGTGAAAAAACCATTAAAAATAACGGAGACCGTTCTGCGTGATGCACACCAGTCCCTGATTGCGACGCGTATGACGACGGAGCAGATGCTCCCGATCGTGGACAAGATGGACAAAGTCGGTTTCCATGCGGTAGAGTGCTGGGGAGGAGCAACGTTTGATGCGTCTCTCCGCTTCCTCAAGGAAGATCCGTGGGAGCGCCTGCGCAAATTGAGAGACGGATTTAAAAACACCAAGCTGCAGATGCTGTTCCGCGGACAGAATATTCTGGGCTATCGCCCCTACGCGGATGATGTGGTAGAGTATTTCGTACAGAAATCCATCGCAAACGGAATCGATATCATCCGTATCTTTGACTGTCTGAATGATATCCGCAACCTGCAGACCGCGGTGACCGCCTGCAACAAAGAGAAAGGACATGCACAGGTTGCGCTGTCCTACACGCTCGGAGACGCATATACTTTAGAGTACTGGATGGACATTGCAAAGCGCGTGGAGGATATGGGGGCAAATTCCCTGTGTATCAAAGATATGGCCGGTCTTCTTGTCCCGAGCCAGGCGACGGAGCTTGTCGGCGCATTAAAGAATGCGACATCCCTCCCGGTTGAGCTTCACACCCACTATACCTCGGGTGTCGCTTCGATGACCTATCTGAAAGCGGTGGAGGCCGGATGCGATATCATTGATACCGCGATGTCTCCGTTTGCACTCGGAACCTCCCAGCCGGCGACCGAAGTTATGGTGGAGGCGTTCAAGGGGACCGAGTTTGACACCGGACTCGACCAGAATCAGCTGGCGGAGATTGCGGATTATTTCCGTCCGCTCCGCGAGGAAGCGCTTGAGAGCGGCCTGATGAACACAAAGGTGCTCGGCGTAAATATCAAGACCCTTTTATACCAGGTGCCGGGCGGAATGCTGTCCAACATGGTATCCCAGTTAAAGGAGCAGCATGCGGAGGATAAGTATGAGGAAGTGTTAAAGGAAATCCCGCGCGTGCGCAAAGATCTCGGTGAGCCGCCGCTTGTCACCCCGTCATCTCAGATTGTCGGTACGCAGGCAGTGTTTAACGTATTGATGGGCGAGCGCTACAAGGTTGCCACAAAGGAGACCAAAGACGTGCTGCTCGGCAAGTACGGCCAGACCGTAAAGCCGTTTAATCCGGAAGTCGTTGACAAGGTGCTCGGCGAGGAGAAGAAGAACGCGATTACCTGCCGTTATGCGGATCTGCTTGAGCCGGAATTAGACAAGATCGAGGCGGAGATGAAGCAGTGGAAACAGCAGGATGAGGATGTGCTGACCTATGCACTGTTCCCGCAGGTTGCCACGGATTTCTTTAAATACCGCGAGGCACAGCAGAAGGGCGTGGACGCAAGCATTGCGGACACGAAGAACGGCGCTTATCCGGTATAGTGAAAACAGAGGACAGGTATCTCAGGAATTGCTGCGGTATCTGTCCTTTTTACAAAATGAGGAAATGAAGTATGAACAGCATCACGATTGGAAAGAAAACAATGCTCATAAAGCGTGAATGGAAGACGGCGGTTCTTGCGACTTGGATCATCGGATTGTTTGCGCACGCCTATCGCTTTTTTAATTTTCTGATGACCTGGGACAGCCTGTATAACATTTACGGTGCCGGCGACACCTACGGGCTGGGGCGCTGGTTTCTGCCGTGGGCGGGCCTCATCTCTTCGGCCTTTGACATGCCGTGGGTGAACGGGGCGCTGTCGCTGTTTTTTATCAGCGCGGCAGTCGTTCTGCTGGTGGAGCTGTTTGAGATGAAAAACGGTTTCCTGATCTCGCTTTGCGCCGGTGTAATCGTGACGTTTCCGACGGTTATGTCCACATTTGCCTACATGTATACGGCAGACTGCTATATGCTTGCCTTTCTGATGGCGGTCGCGGCTGTCTTTGTGACGTGCCGCGTGAAAAAATACGGGATGTTTTTGGGAATGCTGCTTTTAGGGTTTGGGATGGGAATCTATCAGGCCTATGCGGCGACCGCGATCACGCTTGTTCTCGTCTATATTATCCGGCAGTTTGCGGTGCAGAAAACGGCGTTTGTCGATGCGGTGCGGCAGGATATGAAATATCTTTTCATGCTGGTGGGCGGCGCAGCGGTCTATGCGCTGTTTCTGCGGTTTTCGCTGTGGCGGTACGTGATCAGTCTGGCCGGGTATCAGGGAATCGGGGATATGGGGCTTATGTCGCCTGCGGAATACCGTCTGGCTCTTGTAAAGACAAAGTTTCGGTTTTCCGTAATCTTGGGACTGGAAAACGGGATTCAGAAAAGGCCCTACACGCTGCTGAATGTTATTTTGCTAGCATTGCTCGCGGTGCTTGTCGTTTATCTGCTGATCAAAAACCGCGTGTATGAGAAAAAGCTTTCCTTTGCGGCTGCGCTTGCGGGCGTCTGCCTGCTCCCCGTCACCTGCTACGTGGTAAATTTTACGTCGCCGAGCGTCGAGTATCACACGCTGATGGAGATGGCCGTCTGCCTGATCTATGTGCTTCTGATTCTTCTGCTGCAGGAGCTGGGCGGGGAACAGGTTTTTCCGAAACTGCTGCGGTGCTGCGGCTGTGCGGCGCTCGCGCTTCTCGTATATTATAATGTGCTGAATGCGAATATCGGATACTTTTATATGAACCAGAGTACGGAAAAATCGCTTGCGATTGCGGCGAATGTACTCGACCGCGTGGAGTCTCTCGACGAGTTTCAGACGGCGACGAATAAAATCGCGCTGATGGGAACCTATGAGTGCCCGACGGAGAACGCGCTGTCTATGGTGCCGTCCGTGATGGGAATCAGCAGTGATTCGTTTTTAAATGATCCGAATCACTATACGATACTGTGGAAAAATTATTTTGGGGTTCAGATGGAGCTTGCGAGCTATGACGAGATGAATGCGATTCATGAGACGGAGGAATTTCAAAACATGCCGATATACCCAAAGAAAGGGTGTACGCGCTGTATCGACGGAATAATTGTTGTGAGACTGTCGGAGTAATATCATACATACGATAAAATCCCCCGAAGCACACCGGAAAAACGCGTGTATGCCGGGGGATTTTTGCGTAATTTATAGTAAATCTTTCAGCGGATTACGCCGCAGGCAATTTTGGTCCCGGAATTTCCCGAGGGCTGGGTCGTAAAATCATCGGGTTTATCATGGATGATCACGGAGCGGCCGATGATGTCGGGAAGCCGAAAATGCTTGTCGTAAGCGACCAGAAACGCATAGCCCTGGTTTCCCATCAGCGGCGGCAGGTCCCCTGCGTGCGAGGGATGTTTGTCACCGTCGGGATTATAATGGTCGCCGGTTCTGTCGAAAGGCAGGGTGCAGTCCCCGTGCTCGTGAATGTGGAATCCATAGAAATCTACGGATTCCGGTTTCGTGATATTCGGAAGACCGAAAATTTCCGCGGCAATGAGCACGCCTCCGTAGGAGGTGGAATAAAAATTGACGGTTCCGGCCAGACCGGGGTGATTCTGATTTCCTTTGACGTAGGCGGTGGCGTCCGGCGCGCCGCTTCGCATAAGCCGGATAAATTCCATGGAAGGTGTGATTGCTGGCATATGTTTTCTCCAATATAAAAGGTTTCTCTATCAGTTTATGCAGACGGCGGGCAAATGGTTTATCCCGACAGACCTTGCAAAACGAAATGGTTTTGCTATATAATAGAAATATCGCGGCGCGGAGGGGAACAATGAGCAACAGAAATGATCTGAGTAATCGCATTAACGAGTCGTACAGTAAATTGAGCAAAGGGCAGAAATTGCTGGCGGCCTATATTACGGACAATTATGACAAGGCGGTGTTTTTGACGGCCGCAAAGCTCGGAGAGACCGTAGGGGTCAGCGAGTCCACCGTGGTACGCTTTGCGATGCATCTCGGCTATAAGGGATATCCCGAATTTCAGAGCGCCTTGGCGGACCAGGTGCGCAGCAAGCTCAATTCCGTTCAGCGCATGGAAGTCACTTACGGGCGTATCAGCCAGTCAAAGATTCTGGAGTCCGTGCTGAAAGCCGATGCGGACAGAATCAGGTCCACGCTCGGCAGGATTGACGAGCAGGCGTTTGAGATGGCGGTGGACACGATTTTATCGGCGAAGAATATCTATATTATCGGAATCCGGAGCTGCGCGCCGCTGGCGGAGTTTCTGAGCTTTTATTTCACATTGATGTTTGAACATGTGCATCTGCTGCGGACAAACAGCTCGAGCGAGATTTTTGAGCAGATGGTGCGCATCGGAAGAGACGATGTGATTATCGGAATCAGCTTTCCGCGGTACTCCATGCGGACCTTAAAGGCAATGGAGTTTGCAAACAACCGGAGTGCGAAGGTGATCACCGTCACCGACAGCGTCCACTCGCCGATGAATCTGTATTCTTCCTGCAATCTGATTGCGGACAGCGATATGGCGTCTATCGTAGACTCCCTGGTGGCTCCGCTCAGTGTGATTAATGCGCTGATTGTGGCGCTTTGCATGAAAAAGCAGGACGAGGTGGCGGGGACGCTCGAGATGCTTGAGGACGTCTGGGACGAGTACCAGGTCTATGAGAACGATGAGATTAATTTCATTGACGACTCCATTAAAATGCGCTATGCAAAAATAGGGGATACTGATTTCAATGAGTAAGGTGATTGTGATAGGAGGCGGCCCGGCCGGGATGTTTGCGGCGATTGCCGCGGCGGAGGACGGACATGACGTGTGTCTCCTCGAAAAAAACGAGAAGCTTGGGAAAAAATTATATATCACGGGAAAAGGGCGCTGCAATCTCACGAATGCGGGGGATATGGAGAATCTTCTCGGCAGCGTGATGACAAACGCGAGATTTCTGTACAGCGCGTTTTACGCGTATGACAACATGCGTGTCATAGATTTTTTTGAGTCGAACGGGCTGCGGACGAAGGTGGAGCGCGGAAACCGGGTATTTCCGGCGTCGGATCACTCATCGGATGTCATCGCCGTCCTGCAGAGAGTCCTGAGGGCGCGCGGCGCAGAGGTCTGTCTGCACAGTGAGGCGGCAGAGATACTCACGGAGGAGGGGGCGGCCGTCGGTGTGCGAGGGAAGGACGGCCGCGTGCGGCGCGCGGATGCCGTGATTGTGGCTACGGGAGGCTTTTCGTATCAGACGACCGGTTCTACGGGGGACGGATACCGGTTTGCCAGAGAACTCGGGCACACGGTCACGGAACTCACGCCGTCTTTGGTGCCGTTTTATGCACGGGAAGAATACGTGACCCGGCTGCAGGGGCTCTCGCTGAAAAATGTTCGGGTGCGCATTCGCAGCGGGGAGCGGGCCGGCGAGGGCAAAATTTTGTACGAGGAATTCGGAGAGATGCTGTTTACGCATTTCGGGGTCAGCGGACCGCTGATTCTCTCCGCAAGTGCGGCGATAAAGCCTTCTCTGGCGAAAAGGGCGCTTGCGATGGAGATTGACTTAAAGCCGGCTCTCTCGGAGGAGCAGCTTGACGCAAGACTGCTGCGGGAATTTGAGGCGGCGAAAAACAGGCTGTTTCGGAATGCGGCCGCTCCGCTTTTTCCGGCGAAACTGATCCCGGTGATGCTGGAGCTCGGCGGCATTGCGCCGGACAGAAAAGTCAACGAAATCACCAAAGAAGAGCGGCTGCGGTTTGTGCGCCTGATCAAGGCGGTGCCGCTGACGCTTGACGGTCTCCGTGATTTTAATGAGGCCGTTATCACGAAAGGCGGGGTGCATGTAAAAGAGATCAACCCGTCTACGATGGAGTCAAAGCGGATTCGAAATCTTTATTTCTGCGGGGAAGTCTTAGACCTCGACGCGGTGACCGGCGGCTACAATCTGCAGATTGCGTGGTCTACCGGTTATCTCGCCGGGAGCAGCATAAAGAAAACGGGGATTCATTGAGGAAAGAGAGGAAACGGATTTATGAGTGTAAATATTGCGATTGACGGGCCTGCCGGGGCGGGAAAGAGCACGATTGCAAAGAGGCTCGCAGAGCAGCTGGGCTTCATCTATGTCGATACGGGGGCGATGTATCGCGCGATGGCGTATTATTTTCTGACCGAACAGATTGACGCGGCGGACGAGGCGAAGATTGGAGCGGCCTGTCCGGGGGCGGACGTGACAATCGCCTATGAAAACGGCGAACAGCAGGTACTTTTGAACGGGAAAAATGTAAACGGCGTAATCCGCGCCGAGGAGGTGGGGAATATGGCCTCCGTCGTCAGCGCCTATCCGGCGGTGCGGGCAAAACTCGTGGAGCTGCAGCGGCAGCTGGCGGCGAAATCGGACGTGATTATGGACGGAAGGGATATCGGAACCTGCGTTCTGCCGGATGCCCAGGTCAAGATTTATCTGACGGCAAGCTCTGCGACCAGAGCAAAACGCCGTTTCGACGAGCTGACCGCAAAGGGAACCGTGTGTGATCTTGCCGCGATTGAGCGGGATATCATCGACAGAGATTACCGGGACATGCACCGGGAGACTTCCCCGTTAAAGCAGGCCGAGGACGCGGTGCTTGTGGACAGTTCAAAGATGGACATTGACGAAGTGGTCGATGCGATTTATCAGATATACCGGGAGGCAGTATGAACGTGATTCTGGCGAAGAGCGCAGGCTTCTGCTTCGGTGTGAAGCGCGCGGTGGACACCGTCTACGGGGAACTCGGAAGCGGAACCAAGATCTGCACATACGGGCCGATTATTCACAACGAGGAAGTCGTCTCCGATTTGGAAGCGCAGGGTGTTGCGGCGGTCGGCGATATGGACGAGCTCGCGGCGCGCGCGGCTTCGGCAAGGGCTGCGGGGCGCGCGCCGGGAAAGGTGATTATCCGCGCGCACGGTGTGGAACGCGGAGTCTGCGAGGCCATAGAGGCGCTGGGCTACGAGATTATCGATGCAACCTGTCCCTTTGTGCTAAAAATCCACCGGCTGGTGGAGCGCTACAGCAGGGAGGGCTGCCGGATTGTCATTGTCGGAAACGAGGAACATCCCGAGGTCCGGGGGATCAAAAGCTGGTCGTATTCGGAGGATGTGGCAGTCATAGGAGACAGGGAAGACGCGGAGCATTTTACTGCGGAGCCCGGAAAAAAGGTTTGTATTGTATCACAAACGACATTTAATTACAATAAATTTCAAGAATTAGTTGAAATTATAAAGAAAAAAGGTTATGATATAATTGTTTTAAATACCATCTGCAATGCTACGGAGGAGAGACAGACGGAGGCAAAGGCCATCGCGGGCGAGGTGGACGCCATGATTGTCATCGGCGGAAAGAACAGCTCCAACACGCAGAAGCTATTTGAAATATGTAGAAATGAATGCAAGAATACTTACTATATACAAACTGTAAGGGATCTGGATACGGCTGTGTTCGGGTCCGTCGATAACGTAGGTATTACCGCAGGGGCTTCTACCCCAAACAAAATTATTGAGGAGGTTCAAAAGAATGTCAGAAATGAGCTTTGAACAAATGCTGGAAGAATCATTTAAAACAATAAGAAATGGAGAGGTAGTTGACGGTACCGTTATCGATGTGAAACCTGATGAAATCGTTTTGAATATCGGTTACAAATCAGATGGAATCATTACGCGTAATGAATATACGAACGAATCAAACGTTGATTTGACGACTGTAGTATCCGTCGGCGACACTATGGAGGCAAAGGTACTGAAGGTGAATGACGGTGAAGGACAGGTACTGCTGACGTACAAGCGTCTGGCTGCGGAGAAGGGCAGCAAGCGTCTGGAGGAAGCATTTGAGAGCAAGGAAGTGCTGACCGCAAAGGTGGCGCAGGTGCTGGACGGCGGCTTATGTGTGATTGTGGACGAGACCAGAGTGTTTATCCCGGCAAGTCTCGTGTCCGATTCCTACGAGAAGGATTTATCCAAATATAAGGATCAGGACATCGAGTTTGTGATCAGCGAGTTCAATCCCAAGAGAAGAAGAATTATCGGCGACAGAAAGCAGCTTCTGGTTGCAAAGAAAATGGAACAGCAGAAAGAACTGTTTGCGAAGATCAAGATCGGCGACGTGCTTGACGGAACCGTTAAGAACGTGACGGATTTCGGCGCGTTTATCGATCTGGGCGGTGCAGACGGTCTGCTTCATATCTCCGAGATGTCATGGGGAAGAGTCGAGAACCCGAAAAAGGTATTTAATGTCGGCGAGGTTGTGAGAGTATTTATCAAGGACATCAACGAGACGAAGATTGCGCTCAGTATGAAGTTCCCGGCGGAGAACCCGTGGAACGGTGCGGCCGAGAAGTACGCGGTCGGCAATATCGTGACCGGCAGAGTGGCTAGAATGACAGATTTCGGCGCGTTTGTGGAGCTTGCTCCGGGCGTGGATGCGCTGTTGCATGTGTCTCAGATTGCAAAGGAGCATGTCGAGAAACCGGCGGATGTTCTGAAAGTCGGACAGGAAGTCGAGGCAAAGATTGTCGACTTCAACGAGGATGACAAGAAAATCAGCCTGTCCATCAAAGCGCTGCTGGCTCCGGACGATGCGGATATCGCGGATGTTGATATTGACGCGGTAGCGGGCGAAGAAGAATAGTTTGATAGGAATAAATAGGCTTTTGCACGTGTGTAGAAGCCTATTTTAATAGAAAATTGCGCCCGCAGGGTACATGCAGGTGTCACGGGGTGGCGCTTTTATTCAGCTGGTACAATATCGCAGAGAATGGGGGATAAGTGCATGCTTGAAACAGATAACTACGAGAAATTCAAAAAAGACGTGTATATGCTGGCCAAGATCGATTTGAACGCTTACAAAGAGAAGCAGATGCGTCGGAGAATCAATACGTTGATCACCAAAAACAATATTAAAACGTATGATGAGTATGTGGTGCTGCTGAAAAAAGACAAGGATAAATTTGAACAGTTTATCAACTTTCTTACAATCAATGTGTCCGAATTTTACCGGAATCCGGAGCAGTGGAAGATCCTTGAAAAAGAGATCTTTCCGAAGCTGATTCAGAAGTTCGGCAAGAATCTCAAAATCTGGAGTGCGGCGTGTTCCACGGGAGACGAGCCGTATTCGCTTGTGATGGCGCTCTCGCGGCATCTGCCGGTGGCCAATATCAAGATTATCGCTACGGACATCGACAAGCAGGTGATTGATACCGCGCGGATGGGGCTGTACAACGAGAAGAGTATCGCCGCAGTGCCGGATGATCTGAAAAAGAAATATTTTACAAAAATCGGAAACTCTTATCAGATCTCGGACGAGATAAAAAAGCGTGTGGAGTTTAAAGAGCATGATCTGCTCAAAGATACATATCCGTCGGGCTGCCATCTGATTGTGTGCAGAAACGTTGTCATTTACTTTACGGAGGAAGCAAAGGACGAGATTTACAAGAAGTTCGAGAAAGCGCTGGTTCCGGGCGGATTTCTGTTTATCGGAAGCACGGAGCAGATTATGAATTATCGTGAGATCGGTTTCCTGCGGGATAAATCGTTCTTCTTTGAGCGCGAGAAATAAGGGACGGACGCGGGTTCGGCAGAGTTTGCCGGAGCCGATAGAAAACGCCGCATTCACCTATGGCTGCAGATAGGCAGACGATATGTGAATGCGGCGTTTTTTAATGCCGGGATTCCTCGTCGGGTGCGGCGTCCGGCTTTTCCCGCCGCGGCGGCTTGGGTTTCTGCAGAATCAGCCACTGTAAAAGGTGATTTGCGTATTCCGTCTGCATTTCGGCGGAGGATATAAATTCCTCGGAGAGCTCAAAGTAGCTCTTTTTGTCTGTGCGCCGAACGCGGAATGCGGGTTCATACAGAGGCTGATACTGCGGAAGAAAAAGCGCATGCTTCGGCAGATAACAGTTTGCGGCGGTGGCCTTTGTGCGGTGCGCTTTGTCCACGTAGGCGGAAACGCTTTTGTGGACGGCCTTATCTTCGTTGGGCAGATAGTAATAGTCTTTGTAATTTTGATAATAGCAGCGGAGTTCCCCGTCGTAGAGGGGGACCCGCAGCGTGATGTGTTCCCCGGAGATGTTCAGATAAAAATCATCATAACAGTAGGAGAGCGGTACCGGAAAGGAGAGGCCTGCGGAGAGTGTGAAAAACAGTTCGCGGCCCGTTGTCTGCTCGTAGGTGGTATATTCGTTTGCGTCCACGCGCAGGCATACGGCGGTTCCGTCGGCAAGCTCCTGATAGGAGAGGACGGGCAAAAGCTTCGGCATATACAGCACGTCCTCGAAATTGTGCTGCTTCAAAAGCGCCAGGGATTCCTTTTCCGGCCGTTTGGTGTAGGCGCGGTAGACTTCAATCAGCGCTCCGCCGTCGAACAGATCCTCTCTGTCAATGCCGAGAAACTCTTCGATGGCTTTCTGTCTGAGACTCGGAAGTTTCAGCAGGTGTCTGATTCGGGAAACTTCTTTGTACAGGTCGATATAGTCGTGTTCCGGGAACGGGTCCCCAAGATGATATTTTGCACATTTTGCTTTCAGATAGGGAATGTCAAAACCGATGCCGTTGAAAGTCAGAACGGTCCGGTATTGCGTGAACAGGGCCAAAAAGGCACAGATGACTTCGCGCTCCTCACCGGGGGATTCCGCGAAAAACTGACGGATCTGCAGTGTGTTTTTGCTGCGGGCGACGCATCCGATCAGGTAGACCGATGTGGAGGCCGGGGAAAAACCGGTGGTTTCTATGTCAAAAAAGACGGCATTTTCCGTAAAATATTTCATTGCGGTGGGAGAGTTGGGATTAAAATCCAGATTTTCCTGCCAGGTAATCATAAAAGGCTCCTTTCTCTGCTCGCTCGCTTCGCGCAGTTTCCTCTGACCTTTGCGGACATTATAGCATATCCGCTGTGCGCATATGCTATAAATCGTCACAAATTTTAAAAAAATATAAATATTTTGTTCGATTCGCGTCATTGTTATGATATAATTAAAAAGATGATTATTCTATGATGCCAAACATGGAATACAATACAAAAAAAGAGAAAGTGGGGCACGAAAATGGGATCAAAGACATTTAAAGGTGGCGTCCATCCTTTTGAAGGAAAGGAATTCGCGAAAGATCAGCCGATAGTGCAGGTTTTGCCGAAGGGTGATATGGTCTATCCGTTATCACAGCATATCGGTGCGCCGGCATCACCGGTTGTAGCGAAGGGCGACATGGTTTTAAAGGGACAGAAAATCGCTGAAGCGGGCGGTTTTGTGTCATCCCCAATCTATGCGTCGGTTTCCGGCACGGTAAAGGCGATTGAGCCGCGCCGTGTGGCCACGGGAGATATGGTGAATTCCATCGTCATCGAGAATGACGGAAAGTTTACCGAGGTGAATTACACCGCCGTGGAAGATGTGACCGCGCTGTCAAAAGAAGAGATTATCGGGAAGGTGAAAGAGGCCGGAGTTGTCGGTATGGGTGGTGCCGGATTTCCGACTCATGTAAAGCTGTCACCGAAAGAGCCGGATAAGATCGAGTATATTATCGCAAACTGTGCGGAGTGTGAGCCGTATCTGACGGCGGATTACCGCAGAATGCTGGAGAACCCCGAGGAACTGATCGGCGGCATGAAGATTATTCTGCAGCTGTTTGACAATGCGAAGGGCGTGTTCGGCATCGAGGACAACAAACCGGACTGCATTGAGAAGCTGCAGGAGATGGTGAAGGATGAGCCGCGCATTGAGGTCTGCGCGCTGCAGACAAAGTACCCGCAGGGCGGCGAGCGTCAGCTCATCTACGCGGTGACCAATCGCGCGATCAACTCCAAAATGCTTCCGGCGGATGCGGGATGTATCGTGGATAACGTGGAGACGATTATTGCGGTATACAATGCCGTGAAGAACGGGATTCCGGTGATGCAGCGTATCGCTACCATCACGGGGGATGCGGTTGCAAATCCCGGCAACTTCATGTACAGCATGGGGACAAATTATACCGAGCTGGTGGAAGCGGCGGGCGGTTTTAAGACTCAGCCGGAAAAGATGATTTCCGGCGGTCCGATGATGGGCTTTGCGCTGTTCGGCCTTGACATCCCGACGACAAAAACAACCTCCTCCCTGCTGTGTCTGACAAAGGACGAGGTGGCGGAGATTGCGCCGTCGGCATGCATCAACTGCGGCCGCTGTGTGGAGGCCTGCCCGGAACAGCTGATTCCCTCAAGACTTGCCAAGATGGGAGACCGCGGACTTTCCGGGGATTTCGAGAAGTGGCACGGCTTAGAGTGTATCGAATGCGGAAGCTGCAGTTTTGTCTGTCCTGCGAGAAGACAGTTGGCACAATCCATTAAGACAATGAAAAAGCAGGTGTTAGCTGCAAAACGCAAAAAATAATTTCTGCAGAATAAAAAACAGAAAGAGAGAGGTAAATTATCGTGAGTGATTTATATCATGTTTCATCATCACCACACGTGCGCGCCAAAGATACCACAAGCAGAATTATGCTGTATGTAGTCATCGCATTACTTCCGACCAGCTTATTCGGTATCTACAATTTTGGATTTAAGGCACTTGTGTTAATGCTTGCGACGATTGCAAGCTGTGTTGCTTCCGAGTGGGTATACAATAAAATCATACATAAAGAGGATACCATAAAAGATCTGAGCGCGGTTGTGACAGGTCTTCTGCTGGCGCTGAACCTTCCGGTGACGCTTCCGGTGTGGGAGGCGGTTTTGGGCGGTGTGTTTGCAATTCTCGTTGTCAAATGCCTGTTCGGCGGCCTCGGACAGAATTTTATGAACCCGGCGCTCGGGGCAAGATGTTTTCTTCTGATCGCCTTTGCGGCGGACATGACAAATTTTGTGACGGACACCTATACGGGTGCGACGCCGCTTGCCGCGATGCGTAACGGCGAGGCGGTCAACACGATGCAGCTGCTGATCGGAAAGACGGCAGGTACCATCGGAGAGACTTCGGCCGTTGCGATTCTCATCGGAGCGATTTTCCTGATTCTGATGGGTGTGATTGAGCTCCGGATTCCGGCTGCTTATCTCGGTTCCTTTGTGATATTTATCGTGTTGTTCGGCGGACACGGCTTTGACGGAAACTATCTCACCGCGCAGCTCTGCGGCGGCGGTCTGATGCTCGGAGCATTTTTTATGGCGACGGACTATGTGACTTCCCCGATTACGCCGGTGGGACAGATCGTGTTCGGTATCTGCTGCGGTGTGCTGACGGGTCTGTTCCGTACCTGCGGCGCGAATGCGGAGGGCGTTTCCTTTGCGATTATTTTGAGCAACCTTCTGGTGCCGATGATTGAAAAGTGCACCGTACCGAGAGCCTTCGGCGTGGTAAAAGAGCCGAAGACCCAGGAAGGAGGCAAATAGGATGAATAAAAAGATTGTACATGACGCTTTGGTTTTATTTGCTTTTACGATTGTTTTGGGTCTGCTGCTCGGCGTGGTATACGGGATTACCAAAGAACCGATCGACCGCGTGAATTACGAGAAGACCCAGGCCGCATACAAGCAGGTGTTTGCGGATGCCGCATCGTTCAGCGAATATGCGGATTTTGATGCGGATGCGGCGGCGGCGCTGCTTGCGGAGAACGGTTACGTGGATGAGATTGAGGACGTGCAGGTCGCGGCGGACAGCAGCGGAAATCCGATCGGGTATGTGCTGACGGTGACCGCAAAAGATGCGAGCCAGTCCACCATCACGTTTTCCGTCGGGATTCAGAATGACGGAACCGTGAATGGATACTCCATCACCTCCATTGCAGAGACGCCGGGACTTGGCATGAAAGCGCAGGAAGAGGCATTTTACGGACAGTTTGAAGGGAAAAACGTAGATTCCTTTACGGTTGTGAAATCAGCTCCGGCAGCGGAGAACGAGATTGAATCAATCTCCGGCTCGACGATTACCTCCAAAGCGATGGCAAACGGCGTGAACGCGTGCATCTGCTATTTTCAGAATGTATTAGAAGGAGGTATGGCTCAATGAATAAGAATGTAGAACGTTTGTATAACGGTATCATCAAGGAGAATCCTACCTTTGTTTTGATGCTGGGTATGTGTCCGACGTTAGCGGTTACCTCCTCGGCGATGAACGGACTCGGAATGGGACTGTCCACAACGGTGGTGCTGGTCTTCTCGAACCTGCTGATTTCCGCATTCCGAAAGGTGATTCCGAACGGTGTGCGTATGCCGGCATTTATCGTGATCGTGGCGTCTCTGGTAACGATGGTGCAGTTTATCATGCAGGCGTATACGCCGAGTCTCTCCGATTCTCTGGGTGTGTACATACCGCTGATCGTTGTTAACTGTATTATTCTGGGACGTGCGGAGAGCTATGCGTCCAAAAATCCGGTGGTTCCGTCCATCTTTGACGGCGTCGGAATGGGACTGGGCTTTACGTTCGGTCTGACCTGTATCGGACTGATCCGTGAGATCCTCGGCGCAGGTCAGGTGTTCGGCTTCCAGCTGCTTCCGCTGGCCGACAAGGCAAACAGAGTATCCGGCTTTACACCGATTACGATTTTTGTTATGGCGCCGGGCGCCTTCCTTGTGCTGGCGTGTCTCGTTGCCGTGATGAATATCGTGCGCGCGAAGATGGAAGCGAAGGGCAGACCGCTTGCGGCTCCTTCGGGCTGTCTCTCCGGCGACTGCTCCGGCTGCGGCCATGCTGCAATGTGCACGGGACGGAGTGCGGTGTCTGAGACAAAGGCAGCGGAAAAGCCGCAGGCGGCTGCAAACAAAACAGAATAGGAGGATAGGTACAGATGAAAGAATTACTTTTAATCGCAATCGGTTCCGCGATTGTAAACAACGTCGTATTGAGTCAGTTCCTCGGTATCTGTCCGTTCTTAGGGGTGTCCAAGAAGACGGAAACAGCTGCCGGCATGGGAGGCGCCGTGGTGTTCGTCATCACGATCGCATCCTTTGTGACCGCACTGATTTATAAATTTGTCCTTGCAAACCAGGCGCTGATGGACAGAGGTATCGATTTAACCTACCTTCAGACGATCGTGTTTATCCTTGTGATCGCCGCGCTGGTACAGTTTGTGGAGATGTTTTTAAAGAAAAACATGCCGCCTCTCTATGAGAGTCTCGGCGTGTACCTTCCGCTGATCACGACAAACTGTGCGGTGCTCGGTGTCGCACTCACGAACGTGACAAAAGAGTACGGCATTTTGGAGAGCGTTGTAAACGGGTTTGCAACGGCGGTCGGATTTTTAATCGCGATTGTCATTATGGCAGGTCTGCGCGAAAAGATTGAGTACAATGATATTCCGAAACCGTTCCAGGGTACTGCAATCGTGCTGATCACGGCGGCGCTGATGTCGATTGCTTTCATGGGATTCTCGGGAATGATTTAGGAGGAAAAAGAAGATGAATATTACAGCAATTTTAGTTGCAGCCATCGTAGTCGGTGGTGTCGGTATTTTGATTGGATTTTTCCTTGGTATTTCCGGGGAGAAATTCAAGGTGGAAGTGGACGAGAGAGAGACGGCGATTATGGATGTACTTCCGGGAAACAACTGCGGAGGCTGCGGATATGCGGGCTGTTCCGGTCTGGCGGCAGCTATCGTAAAAGGGGAAGCGCCGGTGAATCAGTGTCCGGTCGGCGGTGCCCCGGTTGCGGCAAAGATCGGAGAGATTATGGGCGTTTCCGCCGAGGAAGGCGAGCGGCAGGTTGCATTCGTCAAGTGTGCGGGTACTTGTGAGAAGGCGAATACCGATTACGAGTACACGGGCAATCAGGACTGTGCGGCGATGGCTTTTGTGCCGAACGGCGGTCCGAAATCCTGCAACTACGGGTGTCTCGGATACGGTTCCTGCGTGAACGCGTGTCCGTTTGACGCGATTCATATTGTGGACGGCATCGCGGTTGTGGACAAAGAGGCCTGCAAGGCCTGCGGCAAATGTGTGGCTGCCTGCCCGAAGCATCTGATCGAGCTTGTTCCTTATAAGGCAAAGCACCTTGTACAGTGCAGCTCAAAAGATATGGGCAAGAATGTGATGAAGGCATGCTCCGTCGGCTGTATCGGCTGTCATCTCTGCGAGAAGAACTGTCCGAAAGATGCGGTACATGTCGTTGACAACGTGGCATATATTGACCAGGAGAAATGCGTCGGATGCGGAATCTGCGCGCAGAAATGTCCGAAGAGGATTATCCTGTAAGTGCAAAAGCTGCGTGAGCGTACGAAAACGAAATAAAGGCTATGTGAGAGACAGGCAGCGCCCGGTGAAAGCCGGGGCTGCCTGTCGTTTTATCCGGGTACCTGAAAATCTTTTGCCATTTTCGAAAAGATATGATAAAGTATTACAGAACGTGCAGAGAGAGGAATTATGCGCGGTTTTACGGAACGGATGGCGGAATTACAAGGGAGATTACATAGAAAATGGAACAGCGGCAGTTTGATTTCAAAAAGAAAAAACGTGTGGTGGTAAAGATCGGCTCCTCCTCTTTAAATTACGAGGAGACCGGCAATCTCAATTTTACAAAGTTAGAGCATCTTGTGCGGGAACTCTGCAACTTAAGAAACCGCGGCATGGATGTCTGTCTGGTGAGTTCCGGGGCGATCTCCGTGGGCAGGCAGACGCTTGGGCTGCAGGCGCGGCCGTCGGATATCTCCACGAAGCAGGCCTGCGCCTCTGTCGGACAGGCGCGGCTGATGATGATCTATCAAAAATTGTTTGCCGAATATAATCAGGTGGCCGGACAGGTGCTTATGACAAAAAACACAATGGTGAATCCTGTGTCGAGGGAAAATGCAAAGAACACATTTGAGGAGCTGTTCCGCCTCGGCGCGATTCCGATTGTCAATGAGAACGATACGGTCTCTACCTATGAGATGCAGTTCGGCGACAACGATACGCTGTCTGCGATTGTGGCGTCGCTTATCGGCGCGGATCTGCTGATTCTGCTCTCCGACATTGACGGCCTGTTTACGGACGACCCGCACGAGAATCCGGCCGCGAGGCTTATCGAGGTCGTGGAGCGGATGGATGCGGAGATTTACGGCATGGCAAAGAGCTCTACCGGCAGTGACGTCGGAACCGGCGGTATGTCCACAAAGCTGACCGCGGCAAAGATTGCCACATTGTCGGGTGCGGATATGATTATCGCAAACGGAGCCGATGTGTGTATTCTGCATCACATATTTGACGATTCGTTTAAGGGAACGATTTTTGCCGCAGACCGGAGGGAAACCTTCCGCATTGAGGATTTTATTCTTGAAACCATCGGCTGAGAAGAAAGAGGGAACCGTATGAAAGACGAACAGATTGAACGGATTAACGAGCTGTACCGCAAATCCCAGGCGGAAGGGCTGACGGAGGCCGAAAAGAAGGAGCAGGCGCTGCTGAGGAAACAGTTTGCGGCGGATGTGCGCAGAAATCTTACGGCACAGCTGAACAATATAGATATGGTAAACGAGGACGGAACCGTGGAAAACCTTGGGGTAAAGTATGGAAACAAAAAAAGGCTTTCTTAGGGGAACGGAACCGGGACAGGGGCAGGAGACCGGTGCAGCCCGGCGGAAAAGAATCCGCGCGCGCCACCGCGCCCTGCGGGATGCGATGACGGCGGAGGAGGCGGCAAAAAAGAGCCGTGCCGTCTGCGGCAGGATTACCGCATCGGGGCTGTACCGGGATGCCGAAATTATTTATGCCTATTATCCGCTCGGCGGCGAGGCGGACTGCCGGGCAGTCATACGCCGGGGACTGGCGGACAAAAAGACGGTCGCGCTTCCGCGTGTGGGAAGGGATTTACAGATGGAGTTTTACCGGATCACTTCGCTCGACGAGGTGGCGGAGGGGAGTTTTCATGTGATGGAACCCACGGCGGAATGTCCGATTCTTCGCGGGAAGGAGGGACTTGTGCTCGTACCGGGGCTGGTGTTTGACCGCACCGGAAACCGCTACGGTTACGGAAAGGGCTATTATGACAGATATCTTGCCAGGTTTCCGGGACTTACCCGCATCGCGCCGGCCTATGAACATCAGCTTGAGGAAACACTTTTCACACTGCCGACCGATGTGCGGATGGACGCGGTCGTGACGGAAGAAAACTGGTATCCGGGGCAGGATAGGACGGCGTGCAAAGTGAGACGAAGAGACTGAAATTAAGCGTTTCGGCGGAAGCTGAGAAAGGAGTATGGTTCATAAGATGGAATTACTGGAAATCTGTAGGCGGGCAAAAGAGGCATCCCGCAAGACGGCCCGGCTTGATACGGCGTGCAAAAACGACGCACTGTATGCGGCGGCGGACGCACTGCTTGCGGCGGAGGAGGCCATCCTCGCCGAAAATGCAAAAGATCTGGCAAGAGGAAGGGAAAACGGCATGCCGGAGGGGCTTTTGGACCGCCTGATGCTCAACGATTCCCGCATCGGACAGATGGCGGAGGGACTTCGAGCCGTGGCGGATTTGGAGGACCCGATCGGTGAGGTGCTCTCAATGAAAAAACGCCCCAACGGCCTTATGGTCGGACAGAAGCGAGTGCCGCTCGGCGTCGTCGGTATGATTTACGAGGCGCGGCCGAATGTGACGGCGGATGCGTTCGGACTCTGCTTTAAAACCGGAAACGCAGTGATTTTAAAGGGCGGCAGCGATGCGATCTGCTCGAATACCGCGATTGTCACGGCGCTTCGGAACGCGCTTGGAGCGTGCGGGATTCCGGAGGAGGCGGTTTCCCTGATTACGGATACCGACCGGGAGACGACCGCGGCGTTTATGCGGATGAACGGCTATGTGGATGTGCTGATTCCGCGGGGCGGAGCCGGTTTGATTCAGGCGGTCGTGGAGCAGGCCACGGTGCCGGTCATTGAGACGGGGACGGGAAACTGTCATGTTTTTGTGGACGAGAGCGCGGATTTTGCGATGGCGGCCGACATTATCATGAATGCAAAGACGCAGCGCATCGGTGTCTGCAATGCCTGTGAGTCGCTTGTGATCCACGAGAACATCGCGGATGCGTTTGTGCCTTACCTTACAAGACGGCTGCAGGAGCGGCATGTGGAGCTGCGCGGGGACGAGCGGGTGAGAAAAGTGCTGGAAAACGCCGGGAAGACGGGGACGGACGGACTGTCGGACAATCTTGCGCCGCTGAACCTGGAATTGATAAAACCGGCATCGGAGGAGGACTGGGGCAGGGAATATCTGGATTATGTGATATCCGCAAAGACCGTGACCTCTCTCGACGAGGCGGTGGCGCATATCAACCGCTACAATACCGGTCACTCGGAGACGATCGTGACGGAGAATTACACGAATGCCGAGCGGTTTCTCGATGAGATAGACGCAGCGTGCGTCTACGTCAATGCTTCGACGCGGTTTTCCGACGGGTATGAGTTCGGATTCGGCGCCGAGATCGGAATCAGCACCCAGAAGCTGCACGCGAGAGGGCCGATGGGGCTTCTCGCGCTGACTTCCACCAAATATATTATCTACGGAAACGGACAGGTACGGCCTTAAACGGATAAAACATGGTCCGTGTGATGACTTTCGACTGTCCAAACGTGTGAATAAACAAGATTCTGAAAAGATACGAGAGGAGAGCGGACAGGGTGGGACTATGGAAAGAAACATAAGTGTTATAAAAGATGTGAATGGGAATCAGATTGTGGTAATAAATGACATACGTTTTAAAGGCAGACAGAATATCGATTGGAATGAGGTTGAACAGTATTTAAAGCAATATGTCGGAGAATTTGTAGAAATTGCTGAAAGTAAAGAAATCATATACATAGGCAATGATCTTCCTGATGAATACACAGGTTCCAATTATACGGCAAAGTTGAAAGGTGCTCTTGCAAAGGCGAAAGCAAATGCTACACAGGGAATTCCTGAGATGATTGAGATTGCGGAAAATAAAAGATTCCGGGAAAATCTGGCGAAGAAGCATGATAAAAATGCCAGATTTGGATGGTATCGATATGATTCCCGATTTGCCCTTCCGATTTTTGATGACGATGGAGAGGTTTTGCGTTATAATGTTTTTCATGTGGAGCTTGTTATAAGACATGCAGTGGATAGGAAATTGTATCTGTATGATATTATAAACATAAAAAAAGAAACGAGTACCCCGCTTGAGCCATAAGACTGTACGGTTAAAAACTCATTTCTTGCTTTGATTATATGACAGAAAGGGAGAAAAGTCAAGAGAAATGCATCAGGAAATTGATTTAGATAAAATAGATATTCATGCAGAGCCGCCCATAGAGGAACCGGCCAGGCAATATTACTTTATGGCGAAGTGCAGGCAGATTGTGAAGGCGGAAAGGGAACGCCTTGGCCGTCCGTTATATGCATGTATTCAGACGTTCGGTTGTCAGATGAATGCGAGAGATTCCGAGAAGCTCACGGGGATTCTGACGCGCATCGGCTATGTGGAATGTGAGACGGAGGACGCGGATTTTGTCATCTACAATACCTGCACGGTGCGGGAGAATGCAAACAATAAAGTTTACGGCAGATTAGGGTATCTCGGCACCTTAAAAAAGAAAAATCCGCGTATGATAATCGGACTCTGCGGCTGCATGATGCAGGAGCAGACCGCGGTGGATAAGTTAAAAGAGAGCTATCGGTTTGTCAACCTGATTTTCGGAACGCATAACATTTATAAATTTGCCGAGCTTGCGGCAGCTGCGATGGAAAACAGCTTTTCGGGGCAGCATCACAGGGGAACGGACGGCATGACGATCGACATCTGGAAGGACACGGATAAAATTGTGGAAGATCTGCCCGTGGAACGGAAGTATGCCTTCAAGTCCGGCGTCAATATCATGTTCGGCTGCAATAATTTCTGCAGCTACTGCATTGTGCCCTATGTGCGGGGGAGGGAGCGGAGCCGTGAGCCCGGCGAGATTATCCGGGAGATCAGACGGCTTGTGGCGGACGGCGTTGTGGAGGTCATGCTGCTCGGGCAGAATGTCAATTCTTATGGAAAAAATCTCAGAGAGCCCGTGACGTTTGCGCAGCTGCTTGCGGAGGCGGAGCAAATCGAAGGCCTGGAGCGCATCCGTTTTATGACTTCGCACCCGAAAGATTTGTCGGACGAGCTGATTGCCGTGATGAAGAAGTCCCAAAAAATATGCAGACATCTGCATCTGCCGCTGCAGTCGGGAAGCAGCCGGATTCTTAAAAAGATGAACCGCTGTTACGACAAGGAGCATTACCTTGCGCTTGTGGATAAAATCCGTGCCGCGATTCCGGATATCGCGCTGACGACCGACATTATCGTCGGATTTCCGGGGGAGACCGGGGAGGATTTTGCGGAGACGCTGGATGTGGTGCGGCGGGTCGAATATGACAGCGCGTTTACCTTTCTCTATTCAAAGCGCACCGGAACGCCGGCAGCCGCGATGGAAGAGCAGGTTCCGGAGCTGGAGGTCAAAGCGCGTTTTGACCGTCTCTTAGCCGAGGTGCAGGAGATTTCGGCGAAAAAGGCCCGAAAGCTCACGGGACGCACGCTTCCGGTACTGATTGAGGAGAAAAACGAGCAGGATGCGTCGCTTGTGACAGGGCGTCTTGACAATAATTCGGTCGTGCATCTGCCGGGGACGGCGGATATGATCGGACAGATTTGTCAGGTGTATCTGGAGGAGTGCAGAGGATTTTATTATATCGGAAAACCGGTGACAGACGGAAACGGAGCGTCAGATAAACAGGGATAACGGCGCGGTGGAAACGGGGCGTCGGCTAAACAGAGATAACGGCGCAGTGGAGGATTTATGTACGCATATATCAGAGGGATTCTCGCCGAGGTGGAGGAAGACCTGATTGTGGTGGAAGCCGGGGGTGTCGGCTACAATATTTATATCACGGGACAGATGTTTGACATTTTACCGCAGAGAGGGGCGGAGGTAAAAATCCATACCTACCTGTCCGTGCGCGAGGACGCGATGCAGCTTTACGGGTTTCCGACAAGGGACGATCTGAAATTTTTTAAGCTTTTAATCGGCGTCAACGGAATCGGGCCGAAGGGGGCGCTTGGGATTTTATCCGCGATGTCTGCGGACGATCTGCGTTTTGCGGTGCTGGCCGACGACGCGAAAGCGATTTCGAAAGCGCCCGGCGTGGGCGCTAAAACGGCGCAGCGCCTGATTCTGGAACTCAAGGATAAAATCAGCTTAGAGGATGCCTTTGAACAGAAACTTGCCAACACAGCCGATGGAACGCGGCAAAAAAATGCAAACGCGGCGCAGAACGAGGCCGTGCAGGCGCTCACCGCACTCGGCTACGGGGCGTCGGAAGCGCTGCGGGCGGTCAATGCCGTGGAAAATGCAGGGGAAATGGAAGTAGAGGATATCTTAAAGGCAGCTTTAAAAAATATGGCACTGTTTTGACGGGCAGGGTGCAAAGCGGCAATCGGACTTAAGCAGGGGAGCGTTTGATGGAAAAGCGTGTGATATCTACCCAGGTGCAGGAGGAGGACTTAAAAATCGAAAAGAGCCTCCGCCCGCAGACCCTGGACGACTATATCGGTCAGCAGAAGACCAAGGAAAACTTAAAGGTATATATCGAGGCGGCAAAAGCCAGAGGGGAGTCTTTGGACCATGTGCTGTTTTTCGGTCCTCCGGGACTCGGGAAGACGACGCTGGCCGGGATTATTGCAAACGAGATGGGCACTCACATGAAGATCACCTCCGGTCCAGCCATCGGAAAGCCCGGGGAGATGGCGGCGATTTTAAGCAATCTGCAGGAGGGGGACATTCTGTTTGTGGATGAGATCCACCGTCTGAACCGCCAGGTCGAGGAGGTGCTTTACCCTGCGATGGAGGACTATGTCATCGATATCATGATCGGCAAGGGCGCGACGGCGCGCTCGATCCGCCTTGATCTTCCGAAGTTTACGCTGGTGGGGGCGACCACGCGCGCGGGGCTTTTGTCGGCTCCGCTGAGAGATCGTTTCGGCGTGGTACACCATCTGGAATTTTATAACGCACAGGAGCTAAAGACGATTGTCCTGCACTCTGCAAGGACACTTGACGTGGAGATCGAGGAGGAGGGGGCGTTTGAGCTGGCGCGCCGCTCGAGGGGGACTCCGCGGCTTGCAAACAGGCTGTTAAAGCGTGTGCGGGATTTTGCTGAGGTAAAATATGACGGGAGGATTACCGGGGAAGTGGCAAATTTTGCGCTCGATCTGCTGGAAGTGGATAAACTCGGACTCGATCAGAACGACAGGAATATCCTTTTGATGATGATTGAGAAATTTTCCGGCGGTCCGGTGGGACTCGACACGCTCGCAGCGGCCATCGGGGAGGATGCGGGTACGATTGAAGATGTCTACGAGCCGTATCTGGTGAAAAACGGGTTTATCAACCGGACGCCGAAAGGGCGTGTGGTCACAGAATTTGCATACCGTCATTTCGGAATCGCCAAAACGTCGGATGTCAATAAATAGTTGCTTTTCTTTGGACATACCATTATAATATACTATATGTTGTTAGCGAGCACAGATACCAGGGAGGAAGATGGTATGTCAGAGAAGACAAGTGCCGAGGTGATTATTGGCGGCAAAGTATACACATTGAGTGGTTATGAAGGCGAGGAGTACCTGCAGAAAGTTGCCGCTTATATCAATAACAAGATCAACGAATTCAACAGTATGGAGGAGCTTCGGCGTTTCCCGGCGGATATGAAAGCTACGCTGCTGGAGCTCAATATCGCGGACGATTATTTTAAGGCGAAAGCACAGGTGGAAAAGCTGGAGCGGGAGATAGAGCAGAAGGATAAAGAGCTGTACGATTTAAAGCACGATCTGATTTCGAATCAGATTAAGTCCGAGAGCGATGCGAAGAGCTTAAAGGAGCTGGAGAAACAGAACCGGGAGCTGCTTTTGAACAAGGCAAAGCTTGAGGCGAGTCTGGAGGATGCGCTGCTCGGGAAAGTCTCAAAGGGAAAGAAAACTTAAAATGTGATACCAACGGGGACGAGAGAACGATTTCGTCCCTGTTTTCGGTTTATCGAGCATGGAGGGGACATGAGACAGATTCAGAAAAAAGAAATCGAGCTGCTTGCGCCGGCGGGCTCTTACGAGACGTTCCTCGCGGTGATACGCGCCGGCGCGGATGCGGTGTATCTCGGAGGCAGCCGGTTCGGCGCGCGGGCTTACGCGGACAATTTCGGCGAGGAGGAGCTGTGTGCGGCGATCGACTATGCGCACAGGCAGGGCGTGAAGGTGTACCTTGCGGTCAATACGCTGATGAAGGAGCACGAGCTGCGCAGAGAATTGTATTCTTATCTGCTGCCCTATTACAAACAGGGATTAGATGCCGTGATTGTGCAGGATTTGGGGGCAATCGCGCTGATACGCGAGGCATTTCCGCAGCTTGCAATCCACACCAGCACACAGATGACCGTGGCGGGCGCGGCGGGTGCGGCTTATATGAAAACACTCGGCGCAGACCGGGTCGTCACGGCGAGAGAGATGTCTCTCGCGGAAATCCGCAAGCTTCACAGGCGTGTGGATGTGGAGATAGAGAGCTTTGTGCACGGTGCGCTCTGCTACTGTTACTCCGGCCAGTGTCTGCTCAGCAGTATGCTGGGCGGCCGCAGCGGAAACAGGGGGAGGTGTGCCCAGCCCTGCCGCCTGCCTTACGAGGTATTTGACGAGCGGATGCGGCCGGTAAAAAGCAGGGGGGCGTATGTGTTAAGCCCGAAAGATCTGTGTACGATTGCCTCGATACCGGATCTGGCCGAGGCAGGCGTGCATTCCTTTAAAATAGAAGGACGCATGAAACGGGCGGAGTATGCCGCCGGCGTGGTGTCCGTCTACCGCAGGTATGTCGACGGTTATCTGGACGAATTGAACCGGGCAAGAAGGGCGGGGTATGACGAGAAAGAGGCGAGAAAAGCCGCAAAGGAGCACTATAATGCCGCGCCGGAGGACATGCAGAGGCTTCTCGATATGGGAAACCGCAGCGGGTTTTCGGACGGATATTATTACAGGCACAACGGGCCGGGGATGATTACCTTCGGAAAGCCGGGACACGAAAAAGCGAATGAAGCGCTGTGGCGGGAAATCCGGACGGCCTATGTCGAGGGAGACGGGACGCAATCCAAAGAAAAAATCAATGGAATCTTAAAGCTGAAAAAAGATTTTCCTGCTATACTTGAGGTGAGTGACGGGACCTGCCGGGTCAGCGTAACGGGAGACGCGGTACAGGCGGCCGAACGACAGCCCCTCACGGAGGAGAAAATCGCGGCGTGTCTTCAAAAGACCGGAAATACGCCGTATACGTTCGAACGGCTGTCGATTGAGACGGACGGGCCGGTCTTTCTGCCGGTGCAGGCGTTAAACCGTCTGCGCAGGGATGCGCTTACACGGCTTGCGGAACAGCAGCTCGCGTCATACCGCCGCGGGGACGCGGGATGGCCGAAGGAGGAAAACACCGCGGCGGGCAGGTCTGCCGATACGGAAAACACCGCGGTGGCCGGCAATCCCGCCGCAGGCAGGCTCAATGTCGCCGTGTCCGTCGAGAACAGGGAACAGCTTGCGCCGGTGCTTGCGCGGGCGTATGTGGACGATATCTATCTCGACAGCAGCTGCTATCGGAGAAAACAGCTGACGGAGCAGCTGCGGGAGGACGTTTGCCGCATCCACGCAGCGGGAAAGAAGGCCTATTATATACTCCCGGCCGTATTCCGCAGCGGGACGGAGGAATTTTACGGCCGGATTGCCGCAGGGCTTTTGGAGGCGGGGACGGACGGCTTTGTGGTAAAAAGCTTTGATGCGCTCTGGTTTGTGCGGCAGTGCTTCGGCGAAAAGACGCCGCTGATTCTCGATCACGGCATCTATATCTGGAACTCCGCGGCGAAAGCGCAGGTCCGCAAGGAGGGAATCCTGCGGGATACGGCGCCGCTTGAGCTAAACCGCAGGGAGCTGTTTGCCAGGGACAACCGAGACAGTGAGCTGGTTGTGTACGGGTATCTGCCGCTGATGACCTCGGCGCAGTGTGTGCACGCGAACACGTCGGCGTGTGATAAGAACGGAACCGTACTTTTTCTGAAAGACCGGTATGGAAAATATTTTCCCGTAAAGAATCATTGCGGGGAATGTTATAATACGTTATACAATTCCGCGCCTCTGATGCTCTTTGGCGCGCTACAGGACGCCAAAGAGATGGGGATGCGCGGAATCCGGCTGTCTTTTACGACGGAACGTGAGGACGCGGCAGAAGAGATTCTGCGTCTGTACGAGCGGACGGTATCAGAGGGGAAACCTCTGAGCGGGTATCTGCAGGCTGGAAGCTATACCAACGGACATTATAAGCGAGGAGTCGAGTAATTTATGGCAAAACTGATTGTGGAAGTATCGAAATATGTGATGATGATACTGCTTGCGCTGTACACGCTCGATGCGTTTCGGGTACTGCGGCCGAAGCTTTCGGAAGAGGTCAAAAACAGAATATGGAAGCGTCAGATTTTTCTGATTTATTTTGTCCATCTGGACGGATTTCTGGTTATCTATGCCGCGACGGACGACATTCGGACGGTTGCCTTTTATTTCGCGCAGGTAGCGCTCAACACGCTGATTTTAATCTGCTATTATCTGATTTACCGGAATGCTTCCAAATCCGTGGGAAACAATATGTGCATGCTTCTTTCCGTGGGTTTTGTCATGCTGACGCGCCTTTCCTTTGAAAAGGCGATCCGGCAGTACCTGATTGCCGCGGCGGCCGTTGTCATTGCGGCGTTTATTCCCGTGATCATCCGAAAGACGAGCGGATTGCGCAGATTGAGCTGGCTTTATGCGGCCGCGGGGATTGTCTCGCTTTTGGCCGTGCTGATCTTCGGCAGAACCAGCTACGGAGCCAAAATATCGATTGCGATAGCGGGAATTTCCGTGCAGCCCTCAGAATTTGTAAAGATTCTGTTTGTGTTTTTTGTGGCGGGCATGCTGTACAAAAATACGGACTTTAAGCGGGTGTGTATCACCACTGCGGCAGCGGCGGCCCATGTGCTGATCCTGGTGGCGTCAAGAGATCTGGGCGGCGCGCTTATTTTCTATATGACGTATCTCGTGATGCTGTATGTCGCCACGAGAAAGCTGTTCTACTTTGCCGGCGGCGTGTTGAGCGGCAGCATCGCCGCGGTTATCGCCTACAACCTGTTTGCGCATGTGCGGGTGCGGGTTCTGGCATGGCAGGACCCGCTGAGCGTCATCGAAAACGAGGGGTATCAGATCTGCCAGTCGCTGTTTGCGATCGGCACCGGAGGCTGGTTCGGCATGGGACTGTATGAAGGGCTTCCCAACAAGATTCCGGTGGTGGAGCAGGATTTTATTTTTTCGGCGATAGCCGAGGAGCTCGGAAGCATCTTTGCCCTCTGCCTTCTGATGGTCTGCATCTGCTGTTTTCTGCTTTTTCTTAATATCGCGATGCAGATGCGCGACCAGTTTTATAAGCTGGTTGCCCTGGGGCTCGGCGCCGTCTATGGGTTTCAGGTGTTTCTGACCGTGGGAGGCGTGACGAAATTTATTCCGTCGACCGGGGTGACGCTCCCGTTTGTGAGCTACGGCGGAAGCTCGCTGGTTGCCACTATGATGATCTTCGCGGTGATTCAGGGGCTGTATCTATTGAGACAGGACGAGGGAAATAAAAATGGAGAAAAGACAGCAAAGACAGGGAAAAGAAAAACAGGGTTCGACGCAGAAATCGAAGACTTCTCATAAAGGTTCGGCGGCGGATAAGAAAAATCGTGAGTTTGCGGTGGTGACCTACTCCTTTCTGGCGCTTTTTCTCGGTTTGATGGGATATGTTGTTTATTTTCAGCTGCGCCTGAGCGAGGATTTCATCAATAACCCGTACAACACCAGGCAGGAGCTGTTTGAGGATGAGGTAATCCGCGGTGAGATCGTGGCTTCGGACGGCGAAGTGCTCGCCCGCACGAACGTGGATGCGGACGGAAATGAGACGAGAGAGTATCCCTACGAAAATCTGTTTGCGCATGTGGTGGGGTATTCGACTGTCGGAAAAACGGGGATCGAGTCCACGGCGAATTTTCATCTGCTGCGCTCAAGCGCGGTTTCCGTGGAGAATGCGGCAAATGATCTCACAGGCGAGAAGAGCATCGGCGATACGGTG
>CAJTOI010000019.1 GCA_910577925.1 uncultured Roseburia sp. | reverse complement strand
ATGTATGTCAAGGCTGCAAAAATCACCAGCACCAACGTAAGCACTTCTAACGTATTCATACCGACCTCCTTTCCGTTTCCAGAAAGGACAACCGCAGACTACCCCTACTTGTTCTAATCTGACTAAGAGAATTATAGCACGTCATGTCGAATAATACTATAAAAGATTTGCGTTAATCACCCCGCCGCTTCCAATGCCACCTCTGCAAATTTACATTTTGTTTTGACCATAACAAAAGGACACTTCCCTAAAATTTTCTTTTAGAAAAATGTCCTTATCGTACAAAATATTAACTTGAACTTACTCTTGTCGTACTATACTGTCCTTAAGTCCGCAACCCCTTGATTTTACTGGTCTTTTCCGCCAAGCGTTTTCATTGTCGGGAACAGCAGCACATCGCGGATAGCCGGGCTGTTCGTCATCATCATCACCATACGGTCAATTCCGAAGCCGATGCCTCCCGTCGGCGGCATACCGATGGAGAGCGCATTCAGGAAGTCCTCATCGGTGTGGTTCGCCTCGTCGTCTCCGGCCGCCAAAAGCTTCTCCTGCGCCTCAAAGCGCGCGCGCTGGTCAATCGGGTCATTGAGCTCGGAGTAGGCATTGGCCATCTCCCAGCCGTTCATAAAGAACTCAAAACGCTCCACATAATTCGGGTCCTCGGGCTTTTTCTTTGTCAGAGGCGAAATCTCAATCGGATGATCCGTCACAAATGTCGGCTGAATCAGATGTTCCTCCACATACTCCTCGAAAAAGAGACTTAAGATATCACCTTTTTCATGCCGGTCTTCATATTCAATATGATGCTCGTCCGCCAGCTTTTTCGCAGCCGCCGTATCTGCCACCTCGTTAAAGTCCACACCGGCGTACTTCTTCACCGCATCCACCATTGTGATACGTTCGAACGGCTTCGAGAGGTCCATCGTGTGCTCCCCGTAAGTCAGAATCTCAGCCCCGGTGACTTCCTTTGCCACATAGCGGTAAAGGTTCTCCGTCAAATCCATCATGCCGTGGTAATCGGTGTATGCCTGGTACAACTCCATCAGTGTAAATTCCGGATTGTGCCGCGTGTCAAGACCCTCGTTGCGGAACACGCGCCCAATCTCGTACACGCGCTCCATTCCACCTACAATCAGTCTCTTTAAGTACAGTTCCAGCGAAATCCGAAGCTTTAAGTCCTCGTCTAACGCGTTGAAATGCGTCTCAAAAGGTCTTGCCGCAGCTCCGCCTGCATTCGATACGAGCATCGGCGTCTCAACCTCCATAAAGCCCTGTCCGTCCAGATAGCGGCGGATCGTACTGATAACCTTCGAGCGCTTCACAAAGGTATCTTTTACCTCCTCGTTCATAATCAGGTCAACATATCTCTGACGGTAGCGCGTATCCGTATCCGTCAATCCGTGGAACTTCTCCGGAAGAATCTGGAGGCTCTTAGAGAGCAGTGTCACCTCGGCTGCATGAATGGAAATCTCACCCGTCTTTGTCGTAAAGACCGTTCCGCGAATCCCGAGAATATCCCCGACGTCATATTTTTTGAAATCTTTATAGGAGTCCTCCCCGATATTGTCCCTCGCGACATATGCCTGTATACGCCCTTTTAAATCCTGAATATTGCAGAAGGATGCCTTTCCCATCACGCGTTTAAACATCATGCGGCCGGCCAGAGACACCTCCTGCCCTTCCAGCTCGCCGTAATTGTCCTTAATATCCGTGCTGTGATGCGTCACATTATATTTCGTGATCACAAACGGGTCCCTCCCGCTCTCCTGCAGTTCGCGCAATTTGTCATAACGCACCTGCAGCAGCTGATTTACATCCTGCTGCGTATTGTTATTCTCCTGATTCTGTGCCATCTTCGTCCTCCGTCTATGTGCCGTCTCCGCCGCCCTGCCCCGCCTGCCAGAAGGCTGCGGCTTTCACTCTGTTCTCAATTGGATCTGTGAATGGAAAGTACTTTATATTCCAGCTCCCCTGCCTGCGTCTCCACGCGGACCATATCGCCGATCTTTTTGCCGAGCAGCGCCTTGCCCACCGGGGATTCATTGGAAATTTTGCCCTTTAAGCTGTTTGCCTCTGTGGAACCCACAATCTTATATTCTAACTCCTCGTCAAACTCACAATCTAAAATACGAACGCTGCAGCCGATGCTGATCTTTTCCAAATCAACCTCTTCCTCCACAACGACCTCGGCATTCTTCAATATCTTTTCAAGCTCCTCAATGCGGGCTTCGATATCTCTCTGTTCGTCTTTCGCCGCATCGTACTCTGCATTCTCAGACAAGTCCCCCTGCTCTCTGGCCTCTTTAATCTTCTGCGCGACTTCTTTCCTCCGAACAACTTTAAGCTCCTGCAGCTCGTCCTCTAATCTCTTTAGTCCCTCATACGTCAGAATGTTTTTCTTGTCCATTTCCATATCTACCCTTCTTCTTTTTTCTACGTTATTCCCTATAAAATGCCTCTTCCAGCCGGTCTCGTATGGGTTTTTTCCCGGAATCCGGCACCCCCTTAACAATCACAGTATTATAACCGATAGGCACTGCAATGTCAAGATTTCCCCTTTTTTCCCACGGTTTTTTGTGAATCGGAATATAATAATTTCCCGGTCCGAATACATTGCCCGGGCAGCCTCCCTCCCACTCAAAATCGAGCACAAGCCTTTGGAGCAATTCGTTTTTTCCGTACCCTGCCCTGCCGTTGCGACGCATATTGCCTCTGTACCGCTTCCCCATACAGTGTTTCGGCAAAATTGTAATAATCAGACCGTTCTCCTCATACATTGTCTCTGCAAACTCGCGAAAATATGCAGGGCGTTCCGTATATATGGTGAGAAAATTCAAATCCGGCGCGATCTGCTTTAGGGCATCCTTTATATCCGCGGCCTCAAACAGGCTGCAGTCGCCGGACTCTTCGTCCACAGCCTCCACGGCAAGCAGCCTCGGAGAAATCCGCAGCGCCCTTACAATCCCTCCGAAAACCGGTGCAAATTCCCGCAAAAATATGTTGGAGTATGACATGTCCCTCCGCCTTTTTACTGCGTTTCTTCATTATATGAGAGAACCTCCCGGAATAATGTCTCCAGCTGTTCATAATTTTCCACTTCGTTGATGCGCCCCCGCAGCTTTGACGAGTTGCGGTAACCCGCGGTATACCATGCCGCATGTTTTCGAATCTCCCGGATTCCTATGTATTCCCCCTTAAATTCCATCTGCATCCTTGCGTGGCGCAGGAGCATTTCGGTAACCTGCCGAAAGTCCGGTCTTTTAAGTTGCTCTCCGGTCTGAAAATAATGCAGGATCTGTCGGAAAATCCATGGATTTCCCTCCGCCCCCCGCGCAATCATAAACCCGTCACAGCCCGTCTGGCTTTGCATCGCGATTACATCCTCCGCCGTTCTGATATCACCGTTTCCGATCACCGGTATGGACACTGCTTCCTTGACCTGCCGGATAATGTCCCAATCCGCCTTCCCCGTATAAAACTGCGCTCTCGTCCTGCCGTGTACGGCTATGGCCGCCGCGCCGGATTCCTGGGCTATGTGCGCCAGCTCCACCGCATTGACACTGTTCTCGTCAAATCCCTTTCGGATTTTTACCGTCACCGGCTTTTTTATCGCCCGCGCTGTCTTTTCGATAATCTCTCCGGCCAGCCGGGGATTTTTCATCAGCGCAGAGCCGTCGCCGTTGTTCACTACTTTCGGCACCGGACATCCCATATTGATATCTAAGATGTCAAACGGCCGGTCCTCGATCTGTTTTGCGATCTCACTCATGATATGCGGGTCCGATCCGAACAGCTGCAGGGATACCGGGTTTTCTCCGGGGTCTATGGCAAGCAGTTCCTCGGTGTTCTTATTCTTATATAAGATTGCTTTGGCGCTCACCATCTCCATACAGAGAAGTCCCGCTCCCTGCTCTCTGCACAGCAAACGAAATGGCAGGTCTGTCACGCCTGCCATCGGTGCCAATATCAGATTATTTTCTAATGTCACATTTCCAATCCGTAATTTCTGTACCGTTCCCATGAACACCGCCTAATTGATTTTTCCCGATTTACGGTTCTGCTTCTTATAAATCAGGTTCATTCCTTTTAATGTCAGATTCGGGTCATAGACGTCAATCATCGTCGTTTCGCTCGCAATAATACGCCCGAGCCCGCCCGTTGCGACCACCTTCACTTCCCCCATGTCCGCCTCGGCAATCATATGGCGGATAATATATTCAGTCTGTCCGATCTGTCCGTACACCAGTCCCGCCTGCATGGAGGAAATCGTTTCTTTCGCCAGAATACATTCCGGCTTGCGGATCTCAATCTCCGGCAGTTTTGCCGCATCCTCCCAAAGCGCCTTTGCGGAAATACGGATCCCCGGCGCGGTCACACCCGACACAAAAGATCCCTTTGCATCCACGAGGTCGTAGGTCGTAGCCGTACCGAAATCAAGCACGAGAACCGGACCGCCGTAGAGCTCATAGGCAGCAGCGGCGTCTACAATACGATCGGCTCCGATCTGCCGCGGGTTCTCCGTCACGATTCGGATGCCCGTTTTGGTGCCCGGCTCGATAATGATCGGACGGATGCCGAGGTATTTGATCACTGCCCCTTCCAGAGAATGCATCACATTCGGCACAACCGATGCAATAATCGCATCCATAATCTCCGCATGCTTAATATTATTCTGCTCTAAAAGGTTGATGAGCAGCATCCCGTACTCATCGGATGTCCGCGGCATCTTCGTCGTCATGCGGAATGTCGCCGCAACCTCATCCCCCCGAAACACGCCGACGGTAATATTTGTATTTCCAACATCAATCGTCACTAACATTGCCATTCTCCCTCCCGACGGACGCGCTGTCTTCCCGTCTGATATATAAAATCCTGTAATACATCTGTATTCCTTCCAGCAAATCCTGTCTGGTCTGCCGCAGCTGCCTGATTTTCAGGGCGCATCCGATGTCGTCATAGAGCAGATCCCCCTCGTCGCAGGAGGTACGAAATTCCAGCTCGCCTTCCTCATCAAATACCAGCTGCACGGTTCCGCCCACATCCTCGGTAAAAAGCACACACATAATCTTGAGCTCATCTTTTACCCGCTGCGGAAGGCCGAGAAACTCTTCATTCAGATAATATTTTTTATTGTACGCACTCGCTCCGCAAAGCACTACTTCTTCCATGTCCTGTCACCTTTCCGGCATAACCGCATTCGTCTTTTACACATAGCCGTAAATCCCGCGCACCGAAACCTCTCCAGCGGACACGAGCCTGCGGCTCTCCCAGGTGTCTACAATCAGTTCACCGCGCGGTGTAATCCCCAGCGCTTTTCCCTCAAAAGGTTCTTTGGGGTCAAGCACACGCACCATCTGATTTTTATTTACCAGACGCGCGTCATATTCCTTTACCAGCCCGCGCAGATCCTGTGTCTCCATATATACCGCACAGTAATGCTCCAGCTGCTCTAAGGTTTCCTCAATCAATACCGCACGTTTAAAGCGCTGTCCCGTCTCGCGGTACAGCGATGTTGCCATATGCGCGATATCCTCCGGAAAGCTCTCGTTGTGCACATTGATGCCGATGCCGATCACAATGTAATCGACATAATCAAACTGTGCGCTCATCTCCGTGAGAATCCCGCAGACCTTTTTCCCGTTCATAACAATGTCATTCGGCCATTTGATGCCCGCCGGCCGTCCCGTGCATTTCGTGATCGCATTTGAGACAGCCAGTGCAGTCACCAGCGTCAGCATCGAGGCATTGCCCGGATAGATCTCCGGCCGCAGCATCAGCGTCATAAAAATGCCGGTTCCCCGCGGAGATTCCCAGTTCCGGCCGCGCCTGCCCCGGCCGGAGTTCTGCTGTTCCGCCACCACCAGCGTACCGGACGGATATCCCTCCTCCGCCAGCTGCTTTGCACGGGTATTTGTGGAATCCAGAACCGGAAAACAGAAGATCTCCTGTCCCGCCCATTCCGTTCTGCGGAGACTCTTTAACTCCTCCTCGCTCAATATATCCGGCGCGGCTATAAACCGATACCCCCGGTTCGGCACGGCCTCAATCTGATAACCGGCTTCCTTCAGCTGATTAATCCCCTTCCAGACGGCCGTTCTCGAAACGCCGAACTTTTCGCACAGGGCCTGTCCCGACACATAATCCCCCGCCTCGCGCAGGGCTGTCAGCAACTCTGTCTTCATAATAAATCCCCCGATTCCGGTTCGCTCAGAACCGTGTGTATGCCGTCACTCGCCCAGCGTCGCAAGCATCACCGCCTTGATGGTATGCATCCGGTTCTCCGCCTCGTCAAAGACAACCGACTGCGCGCTTTCAAATACCTCGTCGGTCACTTCAAGCTCGCCGTAGCCGAATTTCTCGTAAACTTCCCGTCCGATTTTCGTCTTTAAGTCATGAAATGCCGGCAGACAGTGCATAAAAATTGCATCCGGCTTTGCGTTTGCCATCGCCGCCTTGTTTACCTGATACGGCATCAGCTCCGAAAGGCGCTCCGCCCACACTTCATCAGGCTCTCCCATGGACACCCACACGTCGGTGTAAATGACATCCGCATCCTTTGTCCCCTCTGCCACGTCTTCCGTCAGCGTGATCGTCGCCCCCGTCTCTTTCGCAATCGCCAGACATTCCGCAACCAGCGTTTCCTCCGGAAAATATTTCTTCGACGTGCAGGCCGTAAAATCCATTCCAAGCTTTGAGCAGGCTACCATGAGAGAATTTCCCATATTATAGCGCGCATCCCCCATATATGTAAATTTAACGCCCTTTAATCTCCCCAAATGCTCCCGCACCGTGAGCATATCCGCCAGCATCTGAGTCGGATGAAACTCATTTGTCAGACCGTTCCACACGGGAACTCCCGCATATGCCGCAAGCTCCTCCACGATCTCCTGCCCGAAGCCGCGATACTCGATACCGTCAAACATACGGCCGAGCACGCGCGCGGTATCCGCAATACTCTCCTTCTTTCCGATCTGCGAGCCAGACGGGTCTAAGTAGGTCACATGCATCCCCAGGTCATGCGCCGCCACCTCGAAGGAACATCGGGTTCTTGTGCTTGTCTTCTCGAAAATAAGCGCAATATTCTTCCCCGCAAGGCTGTCATGGCGGATTCCCTGCTTTTTTTTCTCCTTCAAATCCGCTGCCAAATCAATCAGATACGCGATCTCTTCCGGCGTGTAGTCCAATAATTTTAAAAAATTTCTTCCTTTTAAATCCATGTCCGTTCTCCTTTTTTAATGAGAAAACAGGCTGCCACCAAAGTGGCAGCCTGCAAACCAGCTTCTTTTATTTGTTTTCCGCAATTTCCATCACAGATTTTGCAAGCCCTGCAATTCCCTGAATTTCCGAAGGGATGATAATCTTTGTCGCTTTGCCGTCCGCCGCCTTGGCAAACGCCTCTAAACTCTTAAGCTGAATCACGCCCTTGTCCGGAGCCGCTTCCTTTATCATGCGCAGGCCGTCTGCATTTGCCTGCTGGATTTTGAGGATTGCCTCCGCCTGACCTTCGGCCTCACGGATCGTCGCTTCTTTCTTTGCCTCTGCGCGCAGAATGGCGGCCTGTTTCTCTGCCTCCGCATCCAGAATCGCGGATTCCTTTTTACCCTCTGCCACAAGCACGGTGGACTTTTTCTCGCCCTCCGCACGAAGGATGGCCTCGCGGCGCTCACGCTCCGCTTTCATCTGCTTCTCCATTGCATCCTGGATGGCTGCCGGCGGAATGATGTTCTTAAGCTCGACGCGGTTTACTTTGATCCCCCACGGATCTGTCGCCACGTCCAGCGTCGCGCGCATCTTTGTGTTGATCGTCTCTCTCGAGGTCAGCGTCTCGTCTAACTCCAAATCACCGATGATATTACGAAGGGTGGTTGCCGTAAGATTCTCGATTGCCATAATCGGATTTTCTACACCGTATGCGTACAGCTTGGGGTCCGTAATCTGATAATATACGACCGTGTCAATCTGCATTGTCACGTTGTCTTTGGTGATTACCGGCTGCGGCGGAAAGTCTACTACCTGCTCCTTTAAGGTGACGCGTTTTGCCACGCGGTCGATAAACGGCACTTTGAAATGAAGCCCCACCGACCATGTCGTTAGAAATCCTCCTAACCGCTCCACCACATACGCATTTGCCTGCGGCACAATTTTAATACAGGATGCTGCAATTATCAGGCAGATAATGACCAGAAATACAAGTGTTCCAACAAAAAATCCCATACTGTCCTCCCTCTGTTCTCGTTTCTAAAGTTTAGGTTTCCCCGTTTGATATCATATTACTATATTTAATTTCAAATTACAAGAACAGCCGCAGGAAATTGATTCGCGGGGCGCAGGCATCGAAAAACATCCTGCGGCACCCGCATACGCTCCTGCGGCTGTCCTCCAATTTATATATTTCATTTTAATAAAATACGTGATTGCCGATCACCACTCCGGCCTGGCCCGAGGATGCTCTCTTAAAACGCACGGCCCCTCCGGTATTGTCCATACCGTTTATGGCTTCCTGTGCTGCCTGAATGCAGCTTCCCTTCGGTCCGTTTGCGGCAATATTCGCAACAGATCCTTTTCCCGCCGGCGGAAACTGTCCGCTCTGATAAATCACCGAGTAAATATCTCCCGGATAGCTGCCGGATTTCACACGGTTCATAACAACCGCTCCGACCGCAAGCTGTCCCTCATAGCTTTCGTTTCCGGCCTCGCACTGAATCAGTGCCGCAAGCAGTGTCACATCGTCCACCGATGCCGCCACCGCCGTGCTCTGTACGGTTCCCGAGCTTGCCACCTGCGCCGCCTTTTTGGCCTCTTCCGCTTCCTTCTGCTTTGCAAGCGCTTCCTGCTCCTCAGTAATCGTAATCGCCTCGCCGAGCGCAAGCTCTGTCGTGACATATTCTGCGCTGACATAACTGGTCTGTCCGCCGTAATTTACGGCCACCCAGCCGTCCACCAGCTCTGCGTCCGTATCAACGGTAAGCTCCATACCTGTAGAAACCACTCCGATAACGGACCCCTCCGTGTCGGCCTCGCTTCGGATGCGCAGGCCGTCCGCCTGAATCGCCGCCGATGTCTCAACCGTTTCCATCGCATAATTCATTGCATCCGTTCCGGACACACAGTAGGAATTCATCACCCAGCCGTCCACATTGCCGGATACCACATGGCTCCATGTATCGCCGACTTCAACAATCTCCGCAACGTCTCCCTTGTACATCTTTCCCACGATCTGTGCATTCTCGTCTCCCGCAGCTCTGACATACAGAAATTCCTCTACCTCCGCCATCAGACGGTTCTGCCACAAAAGCTCTTCCTCGGATGCCGCAGATGCTTCCTGTTCCGCAGGCACTTCTTGCTCTGCAGGCATCTCCTGCTCCGCGAGCGTCTCCTGTGCCTGCTCTGCAGGCACTTCCTGCTCTGCGGGTATTTCCTGCTCTTCTTCCGCAGACATTTCCTGCTCCGCGAGTATTTCCTGCCCCCGCTCTGCAGGCGTCTCCTGCTCTGGGGATATTTCCTGCTCTTCTTCCGCAGCTGCAACCAGTGCTATTTCGGTATGCTCCATCCCTGCGGTAATTCTGTCGATGGCTCCCATCGCTTCTGTCTCAACTTCATTCAACCAGACAACAACTCCCGCTGTCCCATTCGTAGCTAAGTCCGTTCTTGTCTCCACTGCCACGGCTGTCGGCTCTGCCGCAACCGTCTCTGCAGCTCCCGCGACTGCGCTCATCACTACCAGCGAACCGGCAACAGCGATTCCCCCAACCGCTCTCCTATTCAAATTCATAGAAACCTCCATAGGTGTGAACTATTTTTTGAAATAGTATTACACTTTCTTGTTTCATTTTATTCGTTTTTGTTACAATTATTACGGATTTGTTACAACGGAATTATAACAAAGCTTTTTATCGTTGTCAAGTTTTTGTAACATCTTTGTTACTTTTGCCCTATTTTTCTTCACAAAAAGGCGGAAACCACTGTATTTCATGGTTTCCGCCTTCTTAATTTTTTATTAAAGTCTCTTCAAAAGAGCCTCTCTCGCTTCCTCATAACCCGGTTTTCCGAGGAGTGCAAACATATTTTTCTTGTAGCTCTCAACACCCGGCTGATTGAACGGATTTACTCCCAGAAGATATCCGCTGATTCCCACCGCAAATTCAAAGAAATAGAACAGCTCTCCGAGATAAAACTCATTCTGCTCCGGAATCTTCACCATAAGATTCGGCACATTGCCGTCCGTGTGCGCGAGGATCGTTCCGTTCATCGCACTCTTGTTGACAAAATCCATATCTTTGCCTGCGAGGTAGTTGAGCCCGTCAAGATCTACCGGCTCCTCGTTCAGCACAATCGTCTCGCGCGAACTCTCCACATTTAAAACCGTCTCAAACATCACTCTGGCGCCGTCCTGGATAAACTGCCCCATAGAGTGAAGGTCCGTCGTCAGATCTACCGATGCCGGGAACAGACCCTTCTGGTCC
Organism: uncultured Roseburia sp.; assembly: GCA_910577925.1. Taxonomy (GTDB): domain Bacteria; phylum Bacillota; class Clostridia; order Lachnospirales; family Lachnospiraceae; genus Roseburia. Next base: position 51,184 of record CAJTOI010000019.1, on the reverse strand, counting down.
TTTCCTTCACTCTCACCGTAGAGCTGTTTCCACCATTCCGCTACGTAATGAAGGCTCGGCTCATAATCCGCGAGCACCTCAACAGCCTTTCCTTTGCGCAGCAGAATGTTGCGCACTGCCGCATACTGTAAGGCATCGTTTTCCGCAAAATCATTCTCAAGCGCAAGCTTTCTTCCCTCTGCCGCGCCCTGCATCAGCTTGTCAATATCTGCTCCGCTGACGGCAATCGGAAGCAGTCCGACTGCGGTAAGCACGGAAAAACGTCCTCCCACATCGTCCGGAACCACGAACGTCTCATAGCCTTCCTCTGTCGCAAGATTCTTAAGTGCCCCTCTCGCCTTATCCGTGGTTGCATAGATCCTTTTTGCGGCGCCCTCTTTGCCGTATTTCTTTTCCAGCAGCTCTTTAAATACGCGGAATGCGATGGCCGGCTCGGTGGTTGTCCCGGACTTGGAAATAATATTCACGGAAAAATCTCTGTCCCCGATCACATCCACAAGCCCTTTTAAATACGTACCGCTAATGCTGTTTCCCGCATAATAAATTTCGGGTGTCTTGCGCAGTTCTTTCGGAAGATTGTTGTAAAATCCATGTCTCAGGAACTCAATCGCCGCTCTCGCTCCGAGATAAGAACCTCCGATACCGATGACCACCAGCACCTCCGAATCGGACTGGATTTTCTTCGCCGCCTCTTTGATTCTGGCAAACTCTTCCTTATCATAGTCCACCGGAAGATCGATCCATCCCAGAAAGTCATTGCCGGCGCCCGACCTTGAAGTCAGGAGTTCCTTTGCATCCGCCACAAGCTTCTCCATGTAGCTCACTTCTTCTTCGCTGATAAAACCAGCTGCTTTCGAGTAATCAAATGATACTTTTCCCATACTCTGTACTCCTTTGTCCCTGAATTTTTTTCATTTTATCAAACCTGTTTTGTTCCTGCAAGCGCTTTCGGCTTCATTCTTCATAGTTCCTACAGAAATACCTCGTCTAAGACAGCATCTAAAAGCTCCGCTGCATCCTCCGGCAGCCGGCCTTCCGATGCGCCGGTCTCTTTGCTTTCTGCAGGCTCCGACACCGCTTCCTGCCGTGCCGGTTCCGCGGAAGCAATCACCTTTTCCCGCAACGGAAGTCTGCCGAGAATTTCCCGCATCGTCTTTTCCATCCGTTTTATCCTATGTAATGCGACAGCCAAAAGAATAAGCGCAAAGCCTCCTGCCGCAACGGCGATCTCGTCGGCATACTGCACTATCAGATAACTGATCTGCTCCATACACATTACCTCTCTTTTCTTCTCCGGCGGTATACTGCCTGTCCGCCAAATCTTTTCTCTACTATTATAAGTAGATTTTCGATATTTGAAAAGAGTGCCCGGCCGGAAATTCGCCGCAAGTTCCGACATTTTCCCTCCTCGGCAGTGCTTGATACAAATCTATCTTTATTTTAGTCCTTATTCCTAAATTTACAAGTCTTTTCTTGACTTTTGGGCATAAGGGTATTATAAATAGTGAAGTACAGCACAGGAAAGGAATAGTTCTTATGAGTAAAATTGTAATGACCGGCGGGGGGACTGCGGGACATGTAACCCCTAACATCGCCCTGATGCCCACTCTGCAGAAAGAAGGTTATGAAATTTCTTATATCGGTTCCTATGACGGTATCGAAAAGCATCTGATAGAAGAACAACATATTCCGTATTACGGTATTTCTTCCGGCAAATTAAGACGTTATTTTGACGTCAAAAATTTTTCGGACCCGTTTAAAGTTCTAAAGGGGTATCGGCAATCCGTAAAGCTTTTAAAGCAGCTGAAACCGGATGTCGTTTTCTCAAAAGGCGGCTTTGTGTCTGTTCCGGTCGTTTTGGCCGCAAAACGCTGCCGCATTCCTGCAATTATCCATGAATCCGATCTGACGCCGGGACTTGCAAACCGCATTGCGATTCCGAGTGCCACAAAGGTCTGCTGTAATTTTCCGGAAACGTTAAAATATCTTCCCGCCGAAAAGGCGGTCCTGACCGGTTCCCCCATCCGAAAAGAGCTGCTTTCCGGTAATCGTGACCGTGCGTTCTCTCTGTGCGGGTTTAAGAGCCGCTCTAAGGCCGCACTTTTAATCATAGGCGGAAGCACCGGTTCGAAAGCCATCAACACGGCGATCCGCGATCTGCTGCCGGAATTAATCAAAAGCTTCAATATTATTCATCTGTGCGGAAAAGGGAACCTTGCCTCCGATTTGGCAGATGTGCCCGGCTATGCACAATTTGAATATGCAAACCGGGAGCTTGCGGACATGTTCGCCCTTGCGGATCTTGTCATTTCGCGCGCCGGTGCAAATGCGATCTGTGAGCTTTTAGCACTGCGCAAACCGAATATTTTGATTCCTCTCTCCGCAGCGGCCAGCCGCGGTGACCAGATTCTGAATGCAAATTCTTTCCGCGCGCAGGGATTCAGCTACGTTCTTGAGGAGGAAGCGCTTACCAACACGGCCCTGCTTGAGGCCATTGAACACGTTTTCCGCAAAAAAGCGGACTACATCGCCGCCATGGAACAGAGCAGCAGCAGTGATCCGATCAAAACAATCGCTGCGCTGATACGCGCGGCTGCAAAATAACGGCAGACGGCGCAGGTAGCCTCAGTGAACTCTTGTCCGCTGAGGCTCTTTTTCAAGTGAGAAAATCCCGCTTTTTCACAGATTATTTCGACAAAATACGACCGTCTTTCCCGTATTCGAAAAAACGACAGCAGCCGGGGATATCTGCGCTCCCCGCTGCTGTCGTCCGCAGTTTTACCGTCTTTTTCTGCGTTAACGATACCGAATCTGATCCCGAATTTCAGCCATCTCTTCCGGGGTAAACGTCTCATGATTCCACATCAGAATATCGTTATTCTTCGCTCCCTTATATCTCGGAATCAGATGCATATGAAAATGAAACACCGTCTGTCCTGCCGCTTCATGATTGTTCTGGAGGATATTAAACCCGTCGCAGGAAAGCTTTTCCGTCATATGCACCGCCAATTTCTTAGCCAGCTTCATAACCCTTCCCGCAAGCTCCTCATCAATCTCATAAATATCCGCACAGTGTTCCTTCGGCAGAATCAGCGCATGCCCTTTTGACGCCGGGCTCAAATCCAAAATCACTCGAAAATCTTCATCCTCATAAATCGTATTCGACGGAATTTCCCCTGCCGCAATTTTACAAAAAATGCAATTTTTATCCTTCATAACACCTGCTCCTTTGCTTGTATTTGTCGAATTTTGTTGTATGGTTCTTGTTGAACTTACATTTTTTTAATGCTAAACTATGTTTGTCGCTTACATAGTACAGAATATATGTTGAGATGGAGGTTGTTTTTTTTGTTAAAAAACGAAGATTATCTTACTATTTTTCATGAAATTAAAAATTCTATCACTCTGGTAAACGGCACATTGCAGCTTGTGGCCAAAAAGCATCCGGAGGTATCCGGCTTTGAGTACTGGGATGAGGCAATGTCGGAAATTGACTTTTTAAGGGGCATGGTGACTCAACTCTCCTCCGCGCGCCTGTGCAACCACTTAAACCTTATGCAGGTAAATATTTATTCTTTTATGCACCAGTTTTCTATGTCAATGCACGATTCTACATGGAGCGACTTTTCCTGCGTCATTGAACTGGATGAAAATCTGCCTCTGATTGAACTGGACCCACAGCTCATCCGGCAGGCAATTATCAATCTTGTAAAAAATGCCTATGAAGCCATGAATCATATCGGCATTGTCAATATCAATGTCTCCTGCCAGTATCCCCACATGTCTATTGTTATTGCAGACCATGGCGGCGGCTTAGATCCGGCAATCGAGAACAGTATTTTCGAACCGTTTATCACGTCGAAAACCGGCGGCAGCGGCATCGGTCTGTCCCTGACCAAGCAGATCATAGAGTTCCATCACGGAACGATTTCCTATGAATCCCGGCCGGGTGACGGATGCACATTTATCATCTGCCTGCCGCTTACGCAAAGTTAAATATGGTGTCGAGCATGCGCAGAATTTTAAAATTCCCTTTGGCTGTCATCTCTCCTGTCATGAAAGCCCGCTGAAATGTCATTCTTCCGCTTGTAATACTTTCCATGACCTCCGGTGACAGCTTGGCATATATATCAATATTTTCTTCCTGCCCGTAATGAATCGTAAGCTCGTTCTGATTTACCTCGATAAACAGCGGCTTTTTGTCGGATATCATAAACAGATACCTGGCATGAAAATCCGGCTGTCCCAAAAATGTATTCCGGAACCGCTCGATATACGCCGTGTCCTCCTCTTTACTCTCTTTGCCGAGCATATCTTTAAACATGGTTGCCAGTTCCTGAATATCTTCCTTTTGCTTTTTGACATAACTGTCGTCCGATACATACTTTGACAGCTGCTCGCTCTCCTGCGGCGTCAGCTCCATCTGCGGCGTGCGCAGTATATTCTGCTTAACCGCCTGATTGCTGTTCGGCAGGCTTTTCATCTTCTGCGAAATGGTGCGGTACAGGTTTTCCGCTTTCTTCTCGATAAGTACCGTATATTCCTTATTCATCTCAAAGCTGACCAGATCCTCCACGTATCCGCAGATTCCGGGACAGGGCAGTCCGCCGAGAATCTCCCATGCATTTGCAAGGGTCAATTCTCCCTCCCGCTCTCCGTAAGTCGTCGACATCACAATCGGCTGCATATATGTCGTCTGTATCTTCGTCTTATCCCCGTAAAGCCAGCACGAGTCTAAAAACTGCTGCATATACCCGCCGATTCCAAGCCACTCTACCGTCGTCGCCAGTATAATACCGTCCGCATCCTTGATTGTCTGCGGCAGGGTCGCTATCTCGTTCTTATGTTCAAAAATATTGATGCGTTCCACGGTAACACGCAGTTCCCGCAGCACTTCCTCCATTTTATTCAATACATATAAGGTTGGATCATCTAACAGACCCCTTCCGCCGTAGTAAATGTTGATTTTCATTCGCCGCCTCCATCTGCCTATCTCTTCCGTAACAGAAGTACTTCTTCCAGTATATAAATTTTCCGCTTTAAAATCAATCTTTTTGATACTTTCCGTGATATAAAATCACAGCTGCGCAAAAGCCGGCAGCCAAACCTCCGATATGTCCCCAATTATCAATATCCACAGAGGTAAAACCATAGTATACCGTCAAAAGAAGCATAAAGAGCATACGCTTTGTGGATATTCCCGCGTAGTGCCCCTGATGCCGGATCACGATCCACAAAACTCCGCCGATTATTCCGTAGACCGCTCCGGAAGCGCCGGCGGAGATCGCATAATCCCCCGCCGCAAGCATCATGCCATAGGAGAGCAGACTGCCGCCCAGCAGCGACAGCAGGTAAATGACACACATTTTCCCGTGCCCTACCGCGTGCTCAAGCCGGTCTCCCATGCAGTATAAAATCAGCATATTATTCACGAGGTGCTCCGCCCCGAAGTGCAGAAACCCCGCCGTCAAAAGTCTCCACCACTGATGCCCGTCCGCGATCAGAGGCGGATACAGACCTCCCCAGCGCAGCACAGTCCCCGCGTCCGCGGTATCGCCAAACAACTCCATAAGCAGAAAAATAAGGACATTCACCGCGACAAGTCCGATTGTCACCAGAGGTATCTTTGCACGGCCCGCAGCACGGCTCCCTGATTCCATATTTTCCAGAACCGCTGCAAGTCCGTAAAAGTCTCCCGGCTGATTCTCAAATATAAGAAGCCGTCTGCTCTCGCCGAGATATCCCCAGGTATCCCGGCATACGGCGCAAAGCTGCCGGATTCGCTCGGGCTGTGTCCCGTACAGTAAGGTCAGGACTTCCACATGATACACCGGAAATCCTTCCGGAAAATCAGACAAAAATTCCTGCGGCCGATAAAATGCTCCCTGCACCCGCTCTGCCGTCGTCTGCTGCACGGCTGCATTCCATCCCGGCTCTCCGTCCAGATCCACTGCAAGCACGGCATGGAACCCCTCCTGATAATAGCGGTAGTATACCCGCACGGCCCCTGCATTTCTCTCATAAACGCGATAACCCATATTGCCGAATACCGCATCAAGTTCTCCCGAAACCATATTGTCTCCTCTCCGTCCGGCTTCTTCTACACATACCGTTATTATAATGGTTCGGAAATAAGAATGCAAATCGCACAAGTCCCATTTTTCTTAAATAAATCTAAACTTTTCGTCCGCCAACAGAATAATTTCATTTTTTTCAAGGCTCATCCGGGTTCTGTAATTTAAAAGCGCACCTCCGACATAAGTTCCGTTGGCAGAGTTTAGATCCTCAATAAAAAACAGCTCTCCCCTGCGCGTAATTCTTGCATGTCTTCGGCTTACCGTCGCGCTCGGCACATAACACTCACAGGTTCTGTCGCTGCCTATGACACAGCTTTCCCCCTCAATTTTTAAATCGGTACAGGCTCCGTTTCCCTCATAGCGCAGAATCCCTTCGGGCGGGCGGCTGATTTCCTGCAGCAGCACGGTCGGCCGCATGACGGACGACGGCTCATCCTCCTCGGGAGCAAAGACATATCCCTCACCGTCCGTGCGGCTGCTCCTGCGGCCCGCCTTTTCCCATATACCCCTGCATACTTTGCAAACAGAGTCAAACACCTGCGGCAGTCTGACCTTTTTCTTCCATATTAAGAGTACACCGTCCCGCTTTTTGCTGTGTTTGGGCGGTTCCTCCTGTCTCTGCATTTCTTCTTGTTCCGGCTCTCCCCTCCGCTGCGCCGGCACGGTGTCCGCGGGTCCGTCATCCGTGCCGTATTCCGATTCATAGGGTGTGCACAGCAAATCCGCCAGCATTTTTATGCTTCCCTTCGGAATCCGTCCATATGCATCATATGCCAATTTTACCGCTTTTTCATCTCCGTGATCCAAGTGAACCAGCAGATATTCCATCAGAACCGCAAAAGCCTCCGGCAGTGTCTTTCCGTATCCCGGGTAATAGCAAAATATCACTTTCCCGCTCCGATAATCCAAAAAAATCGTTTCCGGCATCAGCAATATGGCATCCGTGCACAGCAGCATTGACTCTGTCTGCTCCACTGTCTCATAAATTCCAAACAGCAAATCTGCCAGCAAGTCATAGCCGAGCTTCGCGTCCTCTAAAAATTGCTGGAGTGACTGTTTCCCTGTAATATCATACCACACCCGGGCACGCCCGTTTTCTTTTCCCCACTCTCCGAACAATACCCTGTCCGTCTTGAGATTGGCAATCATACGCTCTTCCCACTCTGCCGGCGCCTCTCCGGCCTCCAGAATCATACTGCTTGTCATCAGACTCCTGTTGTACGCTATTTCCATTCTGTCAATTCTCCCATTTCCTTACAGCGGTAAAACCATTTTATCGTGTCAAATTCCTCCTGTGAAATCTGCTTTCCCGTCTCCAGACATTCCCGGTATAGCTGAAAACCGGTGCTCATCGCCAGCACAAACACGGCGAGAATCAGCGGAAAAATCAGAGATGCCTCGACCGTAAGACTCCCTTTTACCCTCCTCATATCAGCTGCAGCAGGTATGCCACGAGCAAAAACGGCAGAAACGGCAGCCTGTAATCCTTTCCCTTTTTTCCGACGGATATCATAAACAGCGCGGCGCCGCCGACCAAAAGAAGCGCCGTCATAAGCAGACACATATTTTCCCAAAAGCCAAGAAAAATCCCGCTGACCACAAGCATCAGCCCGTCTCCGAATCCCACGGCCTCCCCCGTCATCCGGCCGATTATGATCATGACGCCTCCGATCGCCGCGCCCGCCAGCATGTCCGTCAGCGCCCGCTCTCTGCACAGAATATGTAAAATAAGTCCCATCACAAGCGCGCCCGCCGGCACATACAGGTAAATATGTTTTTCTTTCCAATCCCGGTATGCACTCACCGCCAAAATCCCCAATAACATCGTATTTCCGATCATTTTATCCTCCTGTCACATCACTCGCTTTTACGGCCGCATCCCCGCTGCCGCCGCACCGGCTGCAGCACGGCCATCCCGCCACCTCAGACAGATGTACGCGCCGCACCGTTCGCTTAAGCCCGCTGCAATTCAAATCCGCATGATAACACTCCCCCTCGTCGGTAATGTATACCTTCCCGCCCGTATGGTTTTGCTCCGTACACCTATAACAGCGGCGGTACTTCTCTCCGTTCTCATTGCGCAGAATGTTTATATCGATTCCCGACACGCACCGAATCGATAATTTCAGATGCGTGCAGGAGCGGTTTCGGTGATACACCGTTCCCGTCTCGGAAATATAGACCCAGGAATCCTCTGTTTCTTCCTTTTCGCCTTTCCACCCGACCCACTTTCTTGTCACGGCACTCTGCGCCACATTCAGTCTCTTTTTCCAAAAAACGGAGACCGGCAGTTCCATCCGATATTCTGCCCTCAGGCATATCTCATCCCCGGCAAATACTGACTTCGCAAGACTGATCGCAAGGCCGCCGCCTCTTACGCACTCCAAAGCCGTCTCATGTCCCTGCATATTCTTGAGAAACAACGCTTTTGCCAGCATCAATTCCCCTGCGCTCTCTTCCTCGAGGCATACGGCCAGTTCCCGCGAGGTGAGTTCCAATGCGCTCTGCACTTCCGTCTGAACCTGCATCACGCGGAAAAAGAACAGAATACTCACAAAAAAACATGCCAGAAGCGGCATCAAAATGGCTGCCTCCAACGTAAAGGCCGCTTTTCGGGCGCATCGCGGTGTCTCCTTACCAGACACCATATTTTGAAGTTTAGAACCTGCAATGAATAAAAATCTTTTTGGGAGAGATTTTTTTGTATTATTATAAGGATTTTTTACAGAGTAAAGAGACACCGTGATGCACCCGCCTTTTTAATAGTAAGAAAACCGTGTATAGCTTTCAATTTCCATTGTGGTTAAGCGTCCGTCCCCCAGCACTGACAGTCGGGAAAACAACGGCTCCGCCTGATAAATCACCTCATAGTCCATTCTGCCTATGACATAATCCATGCGAAAATCATTTTGATTTTGCAGAAAGCGAACATTCTGTTCCATAATTCCCATCATCCGATATGTCAGATGTTTCTGGTTCATTACAAAGAGAAACGCCTTTAGATAGTCCTGATAAGAGAGGCCATCCGGGCATCCGGCCGCATGACTGTCACTCTCAAAAGCCGCCGACAGGTTCCCGAGCGTCGTCGTCCACTGCCCTGCATTCTTAATCAATGCGATCCGTTCTCCCGACAGCAGCGCCCGCACATCCAGCACGCTTTCCATGTAAGCCCAGGCCGCCACAATTCCGATCTCAACAACTTTAATCACAGCCGGATTCCCGGTAAAGCCCGCCAACAGCGCCGCCGCTTCGTTTGCTGCCTGTCTTTTCCCCGTATCCCCGAGAATATGCGCCACGTTTGCCGCCTCGCGCACAAGCAGGATCTTTCCGACCGTTTTTTCTAAATTTTCCCGGTCACTCGCCGCACCTCCAAGTACATACTCCAATTCATAGGCAAGCGCATGATCTTCATTCGGGTTCGTAAAATCCGAAAAATACGCATCGAGGTACTCCGTTACAAGAATCCTCTCGTACCATTCCGGTTTTTGCGGCGCTGCCGCAGTCCCCTCGATGCACTCCCTCTTCTCTATGGAATCCTCCAAAGATATTCTGCGCTCGGAAAGGGCGCCCGCATCCGTCACCATCGAAAGCAATGCATTTTGCTTTAACCGCAGTACCAGTTCTATCGGATTTTCCTTCTCCGTTTCCGCTTTCGTGTCCCCGCCGCCCTGTACCGGACTTGCCTGCTCGCTTTTTGTCCCGTCTTCCTCGTCCGCTCTCTCCTCCTCGGCGGCTCTGCGGGCCTCGTCAAGTGCATTCTGCGCATTCTGCACACTGTCTTCTTTTGCACCGCTCTGCTCTACCTCAGTATTTTCCCGGTATCTCTCATAGATTTTTTTTGCGGCTTCCTGCGGCAGATGCTGCCGCATATAGCCTGCCACACACTCCATAAATACCGTGCCGTCCCCGTCGGTCAGCACCTGGTAAGACACCGGGCGGACATCCGAAAGCCCCAGCGCCAAAATATTTGCCCCGTCCCCGTCCCTCGTCAAATTATCACTCACCCGCCCGTTCATCTTACGGTTGACCTTTTCCATAGAAAAACCTCCGCCCCCGTATGAAGCGTCCAGTCCGAGCAACCGATATTCTTCCCACAATACGGGCTGATACTCCGAACATACGGCTTCCAGGCAGAGCTCGGATTTCCGGTCCGCCAGCACGGCAAGGCTCTGCAGCCTTGCCAGTTCCAGCAGTGCAAACAAAAACGACGCGACAAGCATGAACGCCAGCGCACAAAAAACCGTCATACTTCCTCTCTGTCTCATGACTGTACCTTTTTGGCGTTACTCGTAATCGTCTTAAAAATATCATTTACCAGATTCGTCAGCTGCTTTTTAAATATAAGCACCAGACCGATCAGCACCACCAAAATCAAAATCATCTCAACGACTCCTACTCCGTCTTCCTCCGCCAGAAATTCTCTGATTCCTCTCATTGTATCCTCCTGTTCCGCCGCCTCCGCGGCTCTGATAATTTTAGAATTGAAACGTTACTGCCGCAGGAACGGCCAAAATTACAATCACAATCCCCAGCATTAATAGCATCGGCCCAAGCAGCTTTGTGGACGCTTCCTCCCCGTACCTTTTAGCGGTACGTTTACGCTCTTCGAAGGAATTTTCCGCTTCCGCCTCAAGCATTGCAAGCAGGCCTGCGCTGCCCTTTCTCAAATTCTGCGCCAGTATATTTGCAAATCTGCGGTAACGCCTCACTCCGCATCGATTCCCGAATTCCTCGTAGGCGCGCTGTTCTCCGATCCCGCTCTCTATCTCATGGCAGACTGTCAGCATCTCCTCGTAAGCGGGCATTTCCGGGCATTTTCCCCGTCTGCGTTTCTCCTCATAGACCAATGCAATCTTTTTCCACGCCGCAGACGGTGTCATACCTGCTCCCAAAAGCAATGCCATCTTATTCACAAGCTCCGGATATTCCGATTCCAGCAAGTCAAGTCTCTTTTTTTCGCGTTCTCTTCTGCGGCTTCTCTCCGCCAGAGGCAGCAGCGCGGCCAGCACAAGTCCCAGCAGTAAAATCTGCGCCGCCGTATCGCTCCTCTGTTCCTTCCACGCCAGCTCATAGCCTCCCATCTCCTCCGGCAGTGTGATGTATTCCGTTCCGGACTGGTTCGCCTGTCTTAAAATCTCTTTTTCAAGCCCCATCAGCAGCCTGGTCTTATCGTCCGGCACTGCTGCCGGAAATACCCGAAAAGCCAGCTCCTTCCAGACAACGGAATCCCCGCACTGCAGCTCCACCGCAGCGTTTACAAGCACTCCCTCCCCGGGAAGTTCCGTTCCGATTACATTTCCCGCCTCATCCATCACATCATAATTGTCAAAACTCCATTCCGCCAGAACCCTCCCCTCCTGATAGCTGCCGCGGATGCAGACCGCATCCCGGATGCATTCGGCAGACTCATTTTCTCCCGGAAACTCATTTTGTATTTCCTGTTCCGCCGCTTCAATAAGCGCTCTCTGCACGGTTTCGGTCAGCTTCTGCTCCGGCACCGTCAGCGTATAAGAAAAATCCCCCAGCTCTCCCGCCGTAAATGTCAGATATGCCTCGTAATCCCCGGCGCCGTATTCGCGCCGCGCGAGCCTCCCGCCTTCCGCAAGGCAGGATTCGCTCCTCTCCGTCAGAAATGCGGCCCCCGCCAGCAGTACTGCCGCCGAAAGAACCCCTGCCGCTTTCTTTTGTTCTACCGTCATAAGCCGCTCCTTTCTCACACACGGATATCCAGAATATGCTCCGACAGCTTTAGTGCCGCGAAATAGCCGAGCAAAGCACCGCTCATAACCAACATGCCGAACAGATTTCCGTACAGTGCGTCAAGAAAATCTCCGGAAGTCAAATTCAGATAAGCCAGCATAAATAAGGGCATTCCGTTCATGATCCTTCCCTCCAGTCTTTTTCCCGCAAGCACAGCCGCAATCTCCTGCTCCACCTCCATACTCTCCGCAAGTTTTCGGACGGTATTGCGGATAATCCCCGGGAAATCTCCGCCGCTGCGCTTTGCAAACACGAAAATCTCCGCAAAGCTTTCGATTTCCTCACAGCCGCTCCTGCCGGCAAATTCCTCCAAAACCCGCTCGATCGGCTCATTCATTCCGACGGCCGCGTTCATCTGCTGTAATTCCCAAAGCATGTAAGAATCTTTTCCGCGCAGCTTTTTCACCTCACGCTGTGCCTCCCTCCACGCATTTTCCATGGAATACCCCGCAAGCAGCGCTGCGGAAACCGCGCGCATCGCATCCGCAAATTCCGACAGCAACTGCTCTTTCCGTTCGCAAATACGCCGTTTCCGGAAACTTCGGGTATAAATAAAGCATACGGCGGGCAGCAGAATCATCCCGAATACCGAGCGGTAAAACAGCCATGCAAGCACTGCACTGAGTGCGAGACCCGCCAGAAAGCACTGTGCAGATTCCTTTCCGTTTAGATGATATCTGTCATACTCCATCCGCATCCCCCTCTGCAACTTCAAGCCCTGCCCTGCGGCATTTTTCCCGCTCCCGAAGCTCTCCTACACGCATGAGCTTTCCCTGCACACGGTCCGGGCTGCCCGGCGTCTCCTCAAAACGGTACAGCTCCTGCCACTGAATTTCGCCTCCCTGCATTCCTGTGATTTCCGCGATCGTCAAAACTTTTCTTGTCTTATCCCGCAAACGCCCCAGATGTATCAGAATATCTATCCCCGATGCAATCTGGCTGCGGAGCGCCTGCAGCGGAAGCTCTACCCCCATAAGCACCATCGTCTCAAGGCGGGTTAACATATCCCTGCAGGAATTGGCATGGCCCGTAGACAGACTCCCGTCATGGCCCGTATTCATCGCCTGCAGCATATCCAGGGCCTCCGCCCCGCGGCACTCCCCCACGATAATCCGTTCCGGCCTCATGCGCAGCGCCGTCCGAATCAAATCCCGGATCGTGATCGGCGTCACCCCCTCCATATTGGCATTTCTTGTCTCAAGCCGAATGAGATTGGGCTTGTCCCAAAGCTGCAGCTCCGCCGCATCCTCAATCGTAATGATCCGTTCCTCACTCGGTATGTACTGAGACAGCGCATTTAAAAATGTGGTCTTACCGGAGCCGGTTCCCCCCGAAATAAAAATGTTATACCCGGACCGCACCAGAATCCGCAGAAATTCCGCCGCCTCATCCGTCAGCGCCCCCATTGCAATCAGGTCTTTCATTTCAAGCGGTTTTTTCGGAAACTTTCGGATGGAGATTGCCGCACCGTCAAGCGCGACCGGTTCCAGGACAATATTTACTCTCGAACCGTCCGACAGCCTTGCGTCCACAATGGGAGACGCCTCATTTACCACCCGGTTGCAGAAACCGGCAATCTGCTGTATCACGTCCCCCAATTTCTCTTTCGAAGAAAAATGTTTTTGGGATTCGTAAAGGCGTCCCTGCTTCTCATAGAAGATATGGTTTACCCCGTTTACCATGATCTCCGTAACCGCTTCGTCCTCGATAAGCTCCTGCAGCACGTCCAGCTTGCGCATGGAATGGAACAGCTGCTGCTCTATCTCGCTTCTCTCCTTAAGTGTCAGAAAATGTTCTCTTGCAAACCGACCCGCATGCTCTTCGATCAGCTGGCAGACCTCCTCGTCTCCCAACTCCCGCGTCAGATCCATCTCCTCCAAAATCTGTCTGCGCAGTCCTTCTATGTCCGCGTCCGTTCTCACATGTCACCTCCCGCCATATAATTCCTCACATAATCGCCGAACTCACTCCACTCCAGCTGTCTTAACGCATCCGTATCCGCCCGGATATGCCTGGCCGAAAACGGCAGGTTCACAAGGTGAATCCGCTCGGCAAGTCCCTCCTCCCTTTTTAAATAATCCAGAAAATAAGCCGTCTGTTCCTCGTAATAAAACCCGTTTTTCGTAAGACAGTAGATCCCCGTGCACTGACTCATCATATCCGCGAGCCGGCATATCCCCTCCCCGAAGTCAAACACAACCGTCTCAAAATCGGTCTCCTCCTCCAGAAACCGAAGCAGCTTCGCATACTCCTCCGCCGAAAAATCGCGGATATTTTCCGGATTTGCAAACGGCGGTATATAGCGAATCCGCCCTTCCTCATAAACACATTTCAGAAAGGTCCTCTGCTCGAGACGCTGATTTCTGAGACGCAGTATGATATCACCCAGGTCATAATCCCCCTGTATTCCGAATACCCGAAGAAATCCCGCCCGTGCCGTCAGATTTATATAAAGCACCCGATATCTCTCGGCCAGCCGTGCGCAGAGTACCATCGAAAACGGCACCTGCATCTCATGACCGATCGGCGAACAGACGCCGAGTACTTCCATGCCTCTGCGCACAATTGCCGCATTTACCGCATGCATTCCGCCTGCGGCCTTGATTTCGTGAATAATCGCCTCCACGGGCTGATAACGGAATACCTCCCCGCAGCCGGTCTCTCCGCCATCGCAGAATCCGCTCTTGTCCGCCGCGTTTTCAGGCGGTGATTCACAGAGCCGCAGCCCCCGTATGCCGCATTTTAACGCCGCATTTATCACATGCTCAAACCCTTCTCCAAACAGCGCCGTGTCAAACCGCTGCTCATCGATACACGCTGCAAATACCTCTGGTGCGGAAAATGCATGTACCCGCATTTCCTGTGCCTGATGCTCCATCAGGTATGCGACAAGGCGTTCCCGGTATCCGTCATCGGTATCACAGATTGCCACGTTGATTTTAGCCAATCGTCCACCTCCAAATCACAATAAAATATGCAGTTAAAATTGATGCTGAAAAATGCAACAGAGTTTTTTGTTTTCCGAAAATGCCTTTGATGCCCTTCTGTCGGATCATCTTGACAATTCCGACGGCACACGCCACAAGAAATGACGTAACCATCAATTCCGCTAACTGTTCGGTTGTCAGAAAGGCTCCTGCTACGGAAAACAATTTGATGTCGCCTGCACCGAGTGCACGCAGTTGAAAAAACAGAAATAATAAGATAACCGGAATAGAAATATTCATCAGAAAATGGGCAATCCCCGCATATCCTTCCGCCATCACGCGGAGTGCAAGTCCCCAAAAAAGTCCGGAGGCAATCAGCCGGTTACTGATCCGCATCTCCTTAAAGTCTGTCACCACCGCCATCACAAGAAATGTCAGCAGCGTCAGTGCCATTCGTTCCCCAATTCATCACCTCTTTCGTCTGTTTGTAAATCGGATTATAACAACCCCTCTCCGCTTTGTCTATCGTAAATTTTTCACAAAAATTGTATCGCCAAAATCCCGTATAAAAGCGCAACCCCGCTGAATCCAAGCACTCCGCTTGTCAAAAGACTTATGTAATTGACTCCAACTGCAAGGGGAATCCCCTGCGCGGCCAATATTTCATTGACATAGAGAATGCCCAGATTTCCCAGAACCATGCGCACAAAAAACCAGAGAACGAGCTGTGCGCGCTGCTTTAACGCACCTATCGTCAAAACCAATACCAAAGTACCTGCAATCAGGCCAAATGCCGCTGTCTGTTCCATTGCTGCCGACCTCTTTTTTTCTATGCTATGCCCGTACACCGCGCGCTATGCATGAAATTTTTTTCCTTTTTTTGCATAGAATACAATTTATCTGCTTATACTTGAAATATAGAAAAACAGACGCTGCCGCAAATATAAACGCGCTTGCAAAGCAGACAGGGAGGATGTATGTTACGTTTTCTTCAGAGTGAAAAAACGAATGATAAACACTATGCATTACTCATGAATGACCTGCACCGGACAGCCCTGGATCTGCAGGATGCTTACCGCAATCTGGAAAACGTAGT
Source organism: uncultured Roseburia sp. (assembly GCA_910577925.1). Classification (GTDB taxonomy): domain Bacteria; phylum Bacillota; class Clostridia; order Lachnospirales; family Lachnospiraceae; genus Roseburia. The sequence goes on along the minus strand of CAJTOI010000019.1, from coordinate 35,324 downwards.
TGATCCGGATTTAATTGACTGTTATATCTATGAGCTCAATTCCGTACAGATGCGTTATAAGTTCCTGCTCACCAGCATCAAAAAATACGAACAGGCAAATTTCGGCACAGAAAACTCCGCCCTGATTTAACCTGCAAATTCCTTTGGATTTTCTACAAAAAAGAGGATTCTTATGCTAAGAATCCTCTTCCGGTATCCGTGATCCGGCAAGTTTCGACCAACTCGTCACGCCCGTATGTGTAGCCCGCATAGACCTGCTGGGCATTCTGCATCAGCGGCGCCGATTTGTCGGCCTCTGCCACCTGCCGAAAAGCATCATAAAGGGTTTCCATCAGGCGCACCGCCTGAGAAATCTCCTCCGGCTTCTGTTTATACATCGCCTTTGCCAGCAGATTCCGGCAAAATACATAAATACTGTATAAATCTTTTGCCAGCTCATAGGAAAAATCCAATGCGCCCAGCAGCTCGTCAAGCGTGCGCTGTGCGCCGCGAAGTCCGTTTTTATAAGCTTCCCGGTCCCCGGCAGCCAATGCTTCCTGTGCATCTTTTGTGTATGTAAAAAAAATATCATACATCACGACAATCAATCCGCCTTTGTTACACTGGCTGATTCTCCGCGTAAAATCTCCAATCTGCTCTTTTTTCAAAACAGACCTCCTACTGTAAAATCTGCAATACCTGCTGCGGCAGCTCATTTGCCTGTGTCAGCACGGAAATCGCGGCCTGATTGAGCACGTTCTGATGCGTGTAATTTGTCATTTCGTCTGCCATATCAACATCCGTCAGACGCGAAATCGCCCCTGTCATATTCTCCTCGAATGCGTCAAGACTCTTTGTCGTATATTCCAGACGATTCTGATAAGCACCGAGGCTTGAACGCACGTCGCTGACCTGTGCAATCGCCTTATCAAGGCTCGCAATCGCCCGATCCGCCCCTGTCACGGTCGTCACATTCAGCTGGTCAATGTAAAGGCTTTCCGTCGAAACTTCAGGAATGCGGACTTCCATATTCTGATCCATATTCGCCCCGATATGAAGCGTCATGGTTCCCATTTCCGTAACTTCAAATTCAAAATCACCCGCATATGCCGACTCCGCCAGAAAAGAGAGTCTGACTCCGCCGATATCCGAAATTGTCACCCGGTTTCCTTCGGTAGACACCGTTGCCGAGCCGGTAAATCCCTCGAGATTGTTGTATTCGATATCGGTTCCCATCGGAACGGTAATCACGCCCGTCGTCGCATTCTGTGTCCCGACCACCCATCTGTCGTTATCAACGTCATGCACCAGGCCCCCGACGCCAAGCGCCCCCGCAAGCGCCTGATCGCTGAACGCAATCTCAAGCACGCTGTTCTTTCCGTACGCAGTCGCGGTAAAGGAAATCTCTCCCGTCGTCTCGTCACGAACTGCCGTTGTCTCACCGACAGCCGCCGCGTCCCTGATCTTTTCATATGCTTCCGCATAGGTATCGGTCTCCTCAATGCTGACGCTGAAACCGTTAATGCTCATGGCCCCCGATACCCCGACCTGCGCGGTCATATCGTTAAAGTCCGCGGATGCCGTAATACCGCCGGCCTGTGTCGCCGCCGCGGTGATCGTAATACCGTATATTCCTGCCTCCAGCTGTGCGGATGTCTGAATCCTGGTTGCATGGTCCGCATAGATCCTGGTGTCCAGAGAGCCGTCCAGCAGCGTTTTTGTATTATACTCCGTATCTCTGGAAATACGGTTGACCTCATCTTTTAACGAATCAATCTCGTCCTGAATGGCCTCTTTGTCCTGCTGCGACATTGTAGCATTGCTGGCCGCCTGCACCGAAAGCTCTCGCATACGCTGCAGAATGCTCGTCACCTCGTTTAACGCACCGTCGGAAATCTCTATCACGGAAATACCGTCCGAGGCATTTGAGGATGCCTGATCTAATCCCTTAATCTGTGCTCTCATTTTATTGGATATCGCCATTCCCGCGGGATTATCTTTCGAACTGTTGATCTTGAGTCCCGAAGAGAGACGCTCCATGGAAGTTTTTAAATTGCCCTCGATCCCAAGTAGATGCTTATTGGCGATCGCCGCTGATACATTGTAATTAATTTTCATATTTGTCCGCTCCGTTTCTTTGCTTTATCTGCATCCGTGCAGCCATAAACGACATCCGTTGTCTTTTCTCTGCCATATATATCGGTTATGTTTGCGCTTCCCTAAAGTCCCGCTTTTCCACTTCATGAATTTATTTGCAATCCGGCACATTTCGTATTATAATTAATCTGCGTTTTGCGCATGATAAAAACAGATAAAAGGAGGAATCAGCAATGACACAGGTGACAAAATCAACCATGATCGGAGAATTACTTCAGATTGACCAGAATATCGCGCCAATTCTTTTAAATATCGGTATGCACTGCCTTGGATGCCCGTCTTCCCAGATGGAAACCATCGAGGAGGCCGCTATGGTGCACGGAATTGAGCCGGATGCGCTGGTAAATCAAATCAACGAATTTCTCGCAAAAAATCCTGCATAACCAAAAATGGGAGACATATGTGTCTCCCATTTTTATATTTCTGCCAAAACCTGCAGCGCGCTTCCCGCAAGAACACTCTGGTAGTGCTCGCTCATAAAAGCCTCCACCGCCGGCGTATAAGCCCGCTGTGTCGCATGCTCCGAAAGAATATTGCACACTTTGTTGAATTCCTCCGGTGTCTGGCTGCTCTTGTGTACCAGCAGATAGTATTTATGATCCTTCCTGCTCTTATAAAGATCGTTCTCTCCCGTATAAAATCCCTCCAGAATATTCGCCAGATGTTCCACATCCGACAGACTTCCGAAAACAAAAAGCTTTGTGATGTCTACAAGTACACTTACCGGATTTTCTTTTTTCTGTCTGCCGTCCGCGGTTGTCTCTTCTCCCGCGGCCGCGCCAAAGCCTTCGTTCTCCGCTGCCTTTTCCGCAGCTTTTCTGCGCTCCTCCTGGATTTTCTTAAACAGTCCTAGAATGTCGTCCGCACCTTCCGCAGGCGCCGCCGCACTCCCAGGCGCCGCATCTGCGTATAAATCCTCTTCATCCGGTTCGGAAAACTTTGAAAAACGTGTATCCAGCTCTTCCGGATACTCTACCTTGGTAATCACAAGGATAATCGTGTCTGCCGACAACGGTATTGCCTCTATCATCAGCGGAATGTCATCCGCCTCAAAACCAAACTCGTACGCAGCCTGCTGCATCATGTCACGGAACAGCAGCTTTGCCTTCTCCGTCCCGTATGCCAGCTCGGAAAGCTTAATCTGGCGTTCCGCCAGATCTTCCCGCGTGAGCGTACAACGAATCTGATTCTCGCTAACTTTTTCAATTTTCATCTCATCACTTCCTTCATCCGGAAAACCTTGTAAACCGTATACTTATTATAATCAAATGTATGATTGCTGTAAAGTATACCTTTTTATAAAATCTTTGTAAAGAAAACCAATTCTTTCCATGCCTCAAAAAATTTGTGAAAGATGTACAAATTTTTCAAAAGCTGTTGCAAAACTACAAGTCTCGTGTTATACCATATGCATGGGATGCGAATCTGCCTCATCAGGAAAGGAGCGGAATATCGCATAGAAAAAATTATTCTGTTTGGCAAGTACCGTATTGTTTCGGTTCTCGGCTCCGGAAGTTCCGGCACCGTCTATCTTGCCGAACATCTCAAACTGAAGGTTTACCGTGCCATCAAGTGTATCCCCAAAAATGCGGGCGGTAAGTTTTCATTCTCTTTCGAAGAAGGCTTTCCGACGGAAGCTTCTCTTCTGAAAAATCTGAATCATCCTGGTATCCCCCTCATTTATGATATCGACGAGGACAACGATTTCTTTTATATAACAGAAGAATTTATCCAGGGTGAATCATTGGACACATTTGTGCTCCGTCAGGAAAGCATTTCACAGGAACTGATTATTGAATTCGGCATCCAGCTTTGTGAGATTTTGGATTATCTGCATCACTGTGCTCCATACCCTATCCTGTATCAGGATTTAAAACCCGAGCACATTATATTATGTGGAAATCATTTAAAATTAATCGATTTTGGCATTGCTACTTTTTTTACCGGTTCCGGTAAACATTTCCAAAAATTCGGAACAAAAGATTTTGCGGCCCCGGAGGCCCTTGCCGGCCTCCCTGTCACGGCCTCATCGGATCTTTTCGGTCTCGGCCGGGTTCTGGCGTTTCTGGCAGACCATGCCGCGCCGGAATGCACCCGTTCTCTTGCAGACATCATCGCACATGCGGTAAATGAGCGCCCGGAGCAGCGCTATCAGAGCGCGGCACAGATGAAGAGTGCTCTGCTGCAGGTGCAAACCAGCACCGGCAGAATTTTTTCGCATCCCATTTCAAACATTGCCGTAGTCGGAAGCCGGCCGGGTGTCGGAAGTACCCATATTTCCGTTTCGCTTGTCTGTGTGTTGAACAGGCTTGGCCTGCCCGCGCTTTATCTGTCTGCCGACGATTCCCGCACACTTGAATCATGCGCCGCCTTCAACCGCTCCTTTCAGGAGCAGGACGGCATCTACCGCTACGGTTCCTTTCAGGGTGTTCCGGACTATGGAACCGGTGTGGAAGTTCCGCTTCCGACCGGTCACTGTATTGTCCGGGACTGCGGGGCTTTCGGCAGCGGCGGCTTTATTTCGCCGGCGGCTTTTGACTCTGTTTTTTTCGTTCTGAGCGGAAGCGACTGGGATATGGAACAGAGCATTCTGTCCGCAAGATCCTGCGCGGCATTTCCGCAAACCGTATTTATTATGAATTTCCAGAACAAAAGAGCCGCCAGACGATGCGCCGGACTTCTCGGCCGGAAGGTTTTCTGCTTTCCGACCGACTGCGATCCGTATCACGTCACGGCCGAAAAAGAGCGGCTTGTCCGCACCATACTTAAAAAGAAAGGAGGTCCTGCACATATTTGGATTTGATCGAAACGGAACAAAAACACACGCTACCGTCGGAATTACCGGGTGCACTCCCGGCATCGGCGTCACGCATCTGGCCGTCAGTCTGTGTAATTTCTGTGCATCCAAACTAAAGCTGCGCTGTGCGCTCTTAGAGCTGCACGCAAGGGACGAGCTGTCTGCGCTCTGTTCCGATCCCGGCTTTCATGTACAGAATGCAGCGGACGGGGAACGTCCCCGTTTCACACTTCACAGGGTCGATTACTATCCCCGGGTCCGCAGCAGTGAAATTCCTTCGCTGCTGAACCGCGGATACGACTATCTGATTCTTGACATGGGCGCGCTCGACGAGGCAGACGTCTCTGAATTTCTGCGCTGTGACCGCAAGTTAGTCTACGGCAGTCTCGCCCCATGGAAGCTCCGGAAATATGAAGCGTTTTTTGAACAATTTGACCATCAACTAAACCTTGGGGAAGGATTTTGCTATCTTGTGCAGACGGGAAATAACGAAACGCTTTCACTTTTTTCCAGGGAGCATCACATCCGGATGCAGAGTGTTCCGCACATCGATAATCCGTTCCGCATTGACAAAGATTTATTTCTGTTTTTTTCTGCACTGCTGTCCGCCGGGGATCGGGCACGCAATATATCACGAATTCTGTAACCAGCGAATTTTCTTCTGGTCTCATCTATTATGGGGGATATCACATTGAATCACGAACATATGAGAAAGCTTTACTTGGAGCTTGCTTCTTTTGAAAACCGGGGCGTCACGATTTGGCTGGAAGGATATCCCAGCGATCCCGAAAGCGTTGCCGGAGAATTGTCCCTCAACGAGGACAGCTCGTATATGCGGGACTACATTTTTGACGAGGGGGTGTTAAAAGAAGTACATTTTGACAAAGTAAAGAAAAACTAATTTTTGCAACCGGATGAGCAGAACGATCGAGACCCTCAATGCCCGGTCATCTGCATTTGCAGTTGATACTGCGTGTTTGATAAAAGATTCGGGCGGCCGTCCGAACAGCGGCCGTCCGTAAAAAGCTGTCAATTCCTTAAGAAACGATAAATATCTAGGAATTTCGCGTTCTGTATGCTACAATATGCAGGTAAAGTTTTGACATAAGAAAGGATCTTTTCCATGAAAAATAAAAAAATCGTTCCGGTTCTCGCGGCCGTCATTTTAATCATTGTCGTCATCCTTTTCCTGCTGCTCGGAAAGCTCATCGAAAAATATACACCTTCCAAGGAGCGTCAGGAGCTGACCGACTACTATTCCATGACTTCCGAGGATGAGGTTGCCATTATATTCAATAATGAAGTCACCGATATCCACGGGAAAATGATTGACGGCACCGTTTATCTGGATTTCAATACCGTACATGACAGAATCAACAGCCGTTTTTACTGGGATTCCAACGAAAATAAGCTTCTCTACACCACGGCCGACAATCTCGTCAGCGCCGACGCGGAGAGTACCTCCTACTACGTCGGGAAGGATTCGCTCTCTCTCGACCATGTGATTGTAAAGGCTGATGCGGACACGGCTTATATTGCGATTGATTTTGTAAAGCTGTATTCCGACTTTTCTTACGAAGTTTTTGATTCTCCGAACCGGGTCGTACTCACAAATTCCTGGGGGGAATATAATATCGCATCCGCTAAGAAGTCCACCGAGCTTCGCTATCAGGGCGGCATTAAAAGCCCCATCCTTGCGGATATCGAAAAAGGCGCCGAGCTTATCCTTCTGGAACCGGACGAGACCTGGACGAAGGTTTCCACCGCAGACGGAATCATCGGCTATGTAAAGTCAAAAACCCTCGGCAATCCCTCTGCGGCCGTCCGTACCAGCGACTATACCGAGGAGGAATTTACGCATATTACCAAAGACCGCGCGATCAGTCTCGGCTGGCACCAGGTTACCAATCCTACGGCAAACGAAAATATCGGCTCGCTTCTGTCTGCCTCCAAGGGTATTAACGTTATCTCGCCGACCTGGTTTTTCCTGACGGACACCTCAGGCAATATCGGTTCCCTTGCCAGCTCGGACTATGTGGACTACTGTCATCAGAACGGTGTGGAGGTCTGGGCTCTGGTAAGCAATTTCGGCGCCAAAGACCAGGGGCTGGAAAATCCGGACCTGACACAGATCCTGACCTATACTTCCCGGCGGGAAAACCTGATCAACAACCTGATTTCCATGGCAATCCGCTACAATCTGGACGGAATCAATCTGGACTTTGAGTCGGTCGATCCCTCCGTCGGAGATGCATACATTCAGTTTGTACGGGAATTATCTTTAAAATGTGCGAATAACGGCCTTGTATTATCCGTGGATAACTACGCGCCTTCCGCATACACTGCCTTTTACAATCGCGCAGAGCAGGCGCTCTTTGCCGACTATGTGATTGTGATGGCTTACGATGAACACTACGCGGGCTGCGACGAGGCCGGTTCCGTTGCCTCCATCGGTTTTGTCCGCGATGCGGTAACCGATACGCTCAAAGAAGTTCCGGCGGATCAGCTGATTATGGGTATGCCCTTCTACACCCGTGTCTGGAGCGAGACGCCGGCAGACCAAGGGGGCGCCGATACCGATGTGCCCGCGGACAGCTATCAGAATTACACCCTCGGAAGCTACTCCGCAAGTATGCGGGAAGCCCAGAGCCTGATTGACGCCAACGGCGCCATCCCGATCTGGTCCGAAGATGCCGGTCAGTATTATGTCGAATATGTAAATTCGGGTGTCACCTATAAGATATGGATTGAGGATGCCGCCTCTCTCGAAGAAAAACTGAAAGTTTTGCAGACAAACAACCTGGCGGGCGGCGCATTTTGGAAAATGGGTCTGGAAAGCAGTACCGTCTGGGACACGATCATTAAATATATAAATTAAAACATATTTCCCGGAATTTCGGAATATCTTTTGATAAACGAAATTCCGGGTTTTTTATGAAAAAAAGAATTGAACTGCTTATGGCAATCTGCCTTGTTATCTCCGCTTTTGTTCTCGCAAAACAGGGCGCGGTCCTCGTGCAAAGTGATCAGGCCAATGATAAACCCGAGAAAACCGGTACCGGCAGCAAAACCTGCATTGTCATCGATGCCGGTCACGGAGGAAACGATCCTGGCAAAGTGGGCGTGAATCAGGCACTTGAAAAGGATATTAACCTCACGCTTGCCTTAAAGCTAAGGGATTCCCTTACGGATCAGGGCCTTGAAATTATTCTCACCAGAGACACCGACGCGGGACTGCATACCGAAGGCGCAGCAAATCAAAAAGTTTCCGACATGCAGAACCGGTGCAAAATCATTACCGATGCAAATCCGGTATTTACCGTAAGCCTCCATCAGAACAGCTACACGACCTCCGATGTCAAAGGCGCCCAGGTCTTTTATTACAGTCAGTCCGCCGAGGGACAAAAGCTCGCCTCCTGTATTCAGGAAAGTCTGATTGCCAACGTAGACCCCGAAAACAAGCGGGCCGCCAAAGCAAACGACAGTTATTATTTACTTAAGAAAACACCCACACCTACGGTAATCGTAGAGTGTGGGTTTCTGAGTAATCCGACCGAAGCCGATTTGCTTCTCGCGGAAGATTACCAGGATTCTCTGGTAGATGCCATCTCGGTCGGAATCATGACCTACTTAGAGGGCAGCGCCCCTTAAAGCGTCTCACGTATCTGACGGATAAACTGTTCTGCAATATGGTATAAGCGCGTGGTCTGTACCTGATATTCCTGATTTTCTCCTGTCTCTTCTGCCTCAGACTGCGCGTTTACTCCGAACAATCCCATCGAGAAATGAGTCATATCCAAATCCGCAAGGTATGCAACACGCATATCCGCATGTTCCTCTCCGCCAAGACGCCGTACAAGCGCTTCCATACTCTGCTCTAAGACCTCTTGCGTCTCTCTGTTGTCTGTGGCAATCAATCCGCTCACGCCGTTCTCCTTCGCCTGGAAGGTTGCCGCTATTTTCCCCCGCAGACTGCTCTCCATTGTGACATCCACGATCCCCTTTTTATCGGCACCGCGGACGATTTTAAGAGAGACATTGACAACACCGTCGCTGACCATTACCGGAACAGAATACTGTTCCTCTTTCGCCATCATACCGTTTACCTGCAGCTGCGCCGACAGCAGACGCATCTCCCTCATATCAAGGCTCGTCACGCCGTCATCTGCGATCATGCCCTTCATAACGTTCTCGGCCAGCTCTCCTAACCGCTCCTGAACCTCTCCAAGCGCTTCCGGCGCTGCGAGCGCGTCGCAGTAATCCTCAAGCAGACGCTCACTCGCCTCGGCAAAGCCCGACGCATCCGCTCCCGTATTCTCCGCCGCTTTTCCGAATATTTTCCGGAAAATACCGTTGCGGTTCTTTGTCATCTCCTCCACCGCAAGTACATTTGCCATGGTATTCGGTATATCGTATTTCTCAAGTATCCGGTAAACATCCGCAGACGCCTGGGCGCTCTGCTGCGCCGCGGCAAGCTGCTCTTTCGCGTATGCATGATTTAATTCCGCATCATTTGTCTCGGCCTGTGCAAGAGCCGACCGCAGACGCTCCGGCGTCATATCCTGCCAGTCCCCGCGCAAAGACATCACTGCGCGCAGTCTTTCCGGTGTGATATCGTCCATCAAATCTTTCAGGCAGTTCATCTGATACGCGGACTCGATCTGCTCCGTAACGGAGCCGCCGCGGTATCCGCCGCCCTCAACTGCGCCAAAGGAATCATCGACGGTATATTCCATTTTTCCGCTGCGGTTCGCCGAGCGCACCGCAGTCAGCAAATTGCGCATCGTAAGCTTTGCACCCTGGCTTACCAGCGCGCCGATCGCAGCGCCGTCCGTCTGCTCAACCTGGCGAATCAACCGGTATGTACCGATATAGGATGCCCGCTCCTCCTCACTGATTTCATGGTTCTGCTCAAGCTTCCACAAAAACTCACTGAACTTCCGGTTCTCCTTTTCTCCGCTCTCCGCCTCAAACTGCTCCGCCGCGGCATTTAAGCTCGCGAAATCCATATCCAGCGGATTGATCCCGCGCTTTATCATCTGCGTGACCGCTGTCGGCGTCAGATTCCGGAAAACACGCTGAACCTCCTCATCGACCTGTTTCATCTGCGCAATGCTCTCCGGAGTAATCGCGAGGTTGTTGTAGCCGAGAATGCGGGCCGCCCTGCGGTTTTCCTCAGAGGTCTCCAGCCCGATTTCTCCCAGAATATCATCCACATTCCGAAATGCCTTTTGGATAGAGTCCCCCAGATCTGCCCTGGGCGCCGTCATCAGTGTCTCATAGCGCTCATTTGCCTGTTCGAAACGCTCCCGAAGTCTCATTCCAGCTCTGTGCGCATCCTCAACCGTACCGCTTTGTACCTCTCTTATTCCCAGCACATATGCCGGAACCGTCTTTAACTCATTGACTTTCTCTGCGGCCGCGCGGAACACGGAAATATTTTCCTGTGTGTCCTCCGCTCCCTGCGACAGAAGCATCTGCCTGTAATAGGCATCCTCCTGCGCCTTTAACTGCTCCACAAGTCTCTCAAGAGGCTCCGTCTCAATCGAGATCCCCTGTTTGAGCAGACTGTAATTTGCCTGTATCGTCATCAGAAGCCGGGCTTCTTCCAGCCGTCTGCGCGCCGTCAGTACCGCGAGTCCCTGCTCGGTATACGTCTGCCCGGCATCAGTCTGTCCGTCCCATGCCGCAGCCTCCTGACCGGCCTCGGTCTGCCCGTCCTGCGCCGCAGCCTCCTGCGCTCCTGCGCGGACCGCATACGCATACTCCAGGTTCCGCACGGTCAGATCCATGCCGTGTTCCGTCAGATACGTCACATCCGCCTCAGACGCATTGTTTATAACTTCCGCGGCATGCTCCGCGCGCTCCGTAAGCGTACAGCCGGATATCAGCATCGCCTGTTCCGGCCGTGACCCCTCCGCGATCGCCGCCGCAATCCGTGCCGTCACATCCGCTGTCTGCATCGGAAATTCCATACCTTTAAGTGCCTTTAAATACTTGAGGTTCTCCTCGGTAAGAGGTATCTCGTTGTCAATCAGCCACTGGCAGTCCGCCTTTGTCTCATCGTCCGCCGTAAAACCTGCCTGCCGGATGACAGTTTCCACCTGCCCGATAAATGCATCCATGTCCACGGCGTCTGCGGTCTCATTGCGGTAATATCCGCTTCCGCAGTGCTCCGCCCGATAAAAATTCTCTATTGTCGGCGAAAGCCTGTTCTCCAGCATATATCTCACGGCTCCGTCGCCGGGCGCTTCCAATGTCCCCGCAAGCTTTAACGCATTGTATGCCTCCCTGACATTCTCCTCCGTCACCGGCAGATCCCATCTGTATAATTCGGAGGCAATCTGTACAGCAATCTCCGCACTGCCCGTGATTGCCTGCAGCTCCTCAATATCCAAATCATCGCCGAAAAACGAGATATCCACGCCCGCTTTCGCCAGCTGCGCCTTGATCTTGTCTGTCTCCGTCACAATGACATGCGCGGCAGTCTCATCGACGGTAAAGCCCTCCTCCTGCATGCGCGCATAGTCTTCCGGCGATGTGGTATTCGCGAGGACAGCCATCTGATTTTTGCGCTCCGTCGCATCTAACGCCGCAGACTGTCCGATTTCTTCCGTAATATCCTGCTTTTCCTCCGCGGTTGGTTTCAAGTAGGTTGCGTCTTTTACATTGACCGACTTCTGGCTGCTGCATGTGCTGCTCTTTTGCGCGGTCATATCTGCAAATGTGATACGGCCCTCCTGCTCCTTCGGGCCGGTTGTCTGCTGCAATTTATCAATGAAATCCGTATTCTGCTGCTCCACTCTCATTTGCGGTTCCCCTCCGTCTTCCTAAAGGCCGGACAGCACGCTTCCCGGACTGTCCTTTTTTTCATTAAAACAGCGCATCGTGCCTTCTGAGCAAGCTCAGAGAACGCAATGCGCCATCCGTAGCTGATATATATATCGGTTATACCAGTTTATTTATTAAGTTTAAAAATGAAATACGGCCACACCGTAAGGCGACAAGGGATATGCAAGCGAGTACGGCTTTCCGTCGCATTCCTTGCGCTTTGCGCGATAACTCTGCGGTTTCTTTTTTCCGTCCCCGCCAAACTCTTCCGCATCGCTGTCAAGCACAAGGCGGTAGCTCTTATTCAGCGGCACGCCGACATGGTAATCCGGCCGCTCCATCGGCGTAAAATTGCACACGAACAGCAGGTTGTTCTTGCCGTCTCTGCTCTTGCGCACAAAACTGAAAATACTGCGCTCCCCGTCATTCGCATTAATCCACTCAAATCCGTCCCAGCTGCTGTCAAGCTCATACAGCGCGGGATTCTTCTGGTAGAGATGAAGCAGCTTCTTGACCCAGTTCTGCACATGCTTATGATCCGGATTCTCCAGCAGGTACCAGTCGAGCTCACGCGCTTCGCTCCACTCCTGAAGCTGTGCAAATTCCTGTCCCATAAACAGCAGCTTCTTGCCGGGATGTCCTATCATAAACGCATACCCGACCATAAGATTGCGGAACTTGTCAATACCGAGTCCCGGCATTTTGTTTAGCATAGAACATTTCAGATGCACTACCTCGTCGTGTGAGAGCACCAGAATATAATGCTCGCTCTCATTATAGCTCATCGCAAACGTCATCTTGTGATGATTGTTCTTGCGGAAATACGGGTCAAGCTTCATGTAATCCAGGAAATCATGCATCCATCCCATATTCCACTTATAGCTGAAATTGAGTCCGTCCTCTTCCACCGGCCCCGTCACCTTCGGCCAGGCCGTCGACTCTTCGGCAATCATCACGGCTCCCGGATTGCGTCCGAGTATCAGTGTGTTGATATGCTTGAAAAACTCGATTGCCTCCAGATTTTCGTTGCTGCCGTATTTGTTGCGAACCCACTGTCCCTCATTTTTGCCGTAATCGAGATAGAGCATCGAAGCTACCGCATCCACCCGCAGTCCGTCAATGTGATAATGCTCAATCCACATCAGAGCGCTGCCGATCAGGAAATTTTTTACCTCATTCTTGCCGTAGTCGAAGATTTTGGTTCCCCAGTCGGGATGCTCACCTTTTCTCGGATCTGCATATTCATACAGACAGGTTCCGTCAAATTCCGCAAGCCCATGGGCATCCCGCGGAAAATGCGCCGGCACCCAGTCCAAAATGACACCGATGTTGTGCTTATGACATTCATTTACGAAATAAGCGAAGTCCTCCGGCGTTCCGTACCGGGCCGTAGGCGCATAATAGCCCGTCACCTGATATCCCCAGGAGCCGTCAAACGGGTACTCGGAGATTCCCATCAGCTCAATATGCGTGTAGCCCATATCCGTCACGTAGGCGATCAGCGATTTCGCCAGCTCCCGATACGTGTAAAAGCCCTCGTCTTCCCTGCCCGGATGACACATCCATGAGCCGGGATGTACCTCATAAATTGCCATCGGCTGTGCGTACGGGTCTTCTGTTTTCGCCCGTTTGCTCATCCATTTTGCATCTGACCATTTAAAATGTCCGATATCCGTCACCGCAGACGCATTCCCCGGCCGCAGCTCGGCATAATTGGCATAAGGATCCGCCTTATACAGCCTCTTTCCGTCCTTCGTCTCAATCAGATACTTATAGAGCGCCCCTTCCTCGACACCGGGAATAAACAACTCATATATCCCCATTGTCTCCGGCTCTAAGCGCTCCATCTCATGCTCCGTCTCACTCCATCCGTTAAAGCTTCCGATCACCCAGACGCGCTTTGCATTCGGCGCCCACAAATCGAAACACACGCCCCGTATTCCGAACTCGTCCGTCGGATGTGCCCCCAATTTCTGATAGATGTCATAGTGTGTCGCCTGCCCAAACAGATAGCGATCCAATTCCGAAAATCTTGCCATACTCCATTACTCCTTTTATTTTTATATTAAAAACCAAAATCTTTTTCATGCAGAATCACATAGTCATCGTCGTCATACCTGCGCGACGAAATGATGCTGAACGCCTTCTTTAACCCTCCGCGCTCCGCCCTTGCGATCGCATCATCGACAATGTCTTTGACTTCCGTGAGCGTTGTCGCCTTATCCAGTTTCTGAATGTTACTGATGCTGTTATACAGCGCAAGCACACCCATCTCATCAATCGTATACCCCAGCTCGTTTGCATAAGACTTCGCAAACGCAACCAGTTCGTCACTCGTAAAAATAGGAATATTTATCTTCTCGGAAAATCGGGCGGCAAATCCCGCATCCCGGCTCAGCGCCTTCTCGATTCCCTTGTGTGTGTCTTCCATAATAAGAAGCACGCCGCTCGTATCGTGCGCCAGACAGTCGGAGAGCAGCTCCGCCGTCTCCTTTGAAATCCCTCCTGCGCGCTCGATAATCAGACAGCCTCCCGCAACTTTTTTCATCAGCGCAGGAATATCTTTCCGATTGAGCGCGGCCGCCTCAATCTTTCCGACCGCGCCTTTCGGTTTTCCGATTTCTTTTTGCAGTGCTTTTATCATGCTGGTGGCAAGCACGGTTTTCCCGCTTCCCTGCCCGCCCTGGATCACCATATTGCCGGTTGCCGCGCTTCCTCCCGCAGACAGGCGTCTGATCGTGCCGGTCATCGCCTGGCACAGCTGCCGCTCCATGCCCTTAATCGGGACAAAATATGTAAAAATTTCCCTCTGCTCTTTGGAGAGCTTCTGAATTACCTTTGCATCACCGACCTCTTCCGGCTCCTCGATTTCCGGCAGAATCCCCTCGGGAAGTGCGATCTCGGGTAAAATATCGTCCCGTCTGCCGTTCCGGAAATCCTCCTGCAGATTCCTTGTGGTCTGCGCAAGAATCGCCGCCTCTATCTGTTCCTCCGTATGCGCTGCGGTTTCTGCCTTCTGCGCATCTTCCGCCGCATCTTCTGAGGCTTGCTCCTCCGGCGCGTCTATCAGCGACAGAATCGCTTTTGCAAAATCAAACGGCTCATCGGCTTCTTCCTCATACACCGCAGATTCCGACGGTATAACCGCTTCCTCTTCCGGCGGGATTAAATCTCCCCGTAAAATCGGCTCTCCTGCAGGTTCCGACGACACAGCCGATTCCTCCGCAATCTCTTCCGGGGAAACCGCTTCCTCCGCGATCTCTTCCGGATAAACCGTTTCCTCCACGATCTCCTCCGGGAAAACCGTTTCCTCTGCGATCTCTTCCGGATAAACTTCTTCCTCCGTGATCTCCTCCGAGAACGAGGGAATATCCGCAAACAGCTCCCGCATGCCTCCCCCGACACCGAGCGCCGCTGCCTCCTCCGGAGTCAATCGGATATCATCGCCGAATATGGTGCCGATTCCCGTCTCGGCGGCTGCCAGCCGCTCGTCAATTATCGCATTCTCATTGGAAAGCCGGTCAATCTCCTCCTGCAGGATCTGGTTCATATTCGCAACCATCTCCACCGCCCGGTCATCTTCAATCGGCCGCCCCGCGAGATACTGTTCCTCCAGCAAATCCCGCGGCGTCAGTCCCGAGTTAAGCTTGGGTATCACATCCGCAAGGCGTCCCATAATATCTCCCGCCTCCTGCAGCGCCCTCGCCTTTGCCGATTCCAGCTTCCGCTGCTCCGCCTCCTGCAGCGCAGCCTCCGCGGCCCGCCTTGTCCGCTCCCACTCTGCGAGCACCTCGTCGATACTGATCTGACCGGTCACCTGCGGCTCGGCCGTCCCTCTCTCCGGGACATACATACTCATCTGGCCGTCATAATCCTCCGCGAGATACTCTCTGAAATCGTTCCGGAGCGAATTATCAATTTCGGCATCCGTCGCAATGTGCGGCATCCCGCTCTCCTCCTGCGCAGGCGCCTCCTTTGGCAGCTGCAGATACGGGATATCCTCCACCAGCTTCTTGATACTGTCCATACTGTCATCCACGGTCTCTTTTTCCGTGGCATACAGAATCTGCTGCATGTTCTTCTGCAGCTCCTCCTGCAGATTCTGTGTGTTAAACCGCTCCGGCGAAAGCTTTACATCCGGAATCTGAACCGTCTCGTTCACAATCTCTCCGGATATCAGAGCATCCTCCGGATTCACTTCCACAACGCCGTCCCTGTTCAGTCGGAACTGCCGGTATTTCTCCTCCTGCTGTTTGCTCAGCGGCTGATAGAGCATCTTCAGCTCGAGTGCGTTCTCCACATAAGGTCCGTCGCCGAACCAGAGGATCAGCTCGTCGCAGGTCTCAATACACTTGTCGCTCATTCCCGCCTTGTGATAGAGACAGGCCAGCTCATAGGCCCATTCCTCGGAATATTCCTGCTCCTTCAGTTCTTCGAGAATGGAAATCAGCGTGTTGTTATCCGCTCCCTCCGCTTTGGAAATTTCGTATTTCAGTACATATTTGAGATTGTCCTGCGGTGCAATCTCCACAAACTCCTGATAATAATCTTTTGCCTCGGTATAATTTCCCATTTTGACGGCAACTTCTGCAAGGTGATAAATAATCATACGCCCAATCGGTGAGCGGTCATAAGCCATCAGAAGAATATCTCTGCTCTCCTCATAACGCCCGGTCTTTTCATAGATCTCCCCCGCCTTCATCAATGCGTTTACATTTTTTATCTTATGCCAGTTAATCATGTCTGCAATCTCTGCCGCCGCATTGTAATTGCGGTCCGCCGCCAGAGATTTCATCTGATCCAGCTTCAGTTTGTATTCGTATTTATCCAACTGTGCCACCTCAAAATGTACAAGTTTATCTCTTTTATATAAGTTTTAGTTTATCATACGCATTTATAGATGTCAAAAATTATCGAATAAAGACGGGGCGGCAAGCCGTCTGCTTTCCGCCCTTTTTCTCAATTTTTACCGCCTGTTTCCCGGTCCGTTTCTTCCTCCGTCTGTTCCCCGTAATAAAGCCGGTTTGTGTCCTTGTCAACATTTACAAGGTAAATATAATCCTTCGTCTCATCCGTCAGTCCGCGCTTCCGCAGAAAATAGGACACAGACTTTTGAATAATATAATAAATGACCGCCATAAGCGGCACGCCGAGGAGCATTCCCGGAAAGCCCCACAGTCCGCCGAACATTATAATCGCAAAGACTACCCAGAAAGAAGAAAGTCCTGTGGACTCCCCCAATATCTTAGGCCCGATAATATTCCCGTCCACCTGCTGCAAAACAAGAACAAAGATTAAAAAGTACAGACCCTGTACGGGATTCTGCAGAACGATGATGATAAAAGACGGAACCGCTCCGATAAAAGGCCCGAAAAACGGGATCACATTCGTCACACCGATAATCACTGCCACCAGAATCGGGTCCGGCATTTTCATAATAATAAGAACAATATACGCAAGCACACCGATAATCGCCGAGTCGAGTATCTTTCCGGAAATAAACCCGCCGAAAATCTCGTTGCTCTTACGCACGGTCTCTACAATCACATTCGCGCGCACCGGCTTAAAAAGCGCATAGATAATCTTTTTCGCCTGACCGGCAAACGTCTCCTTGCTCGCCAGCACATAGACGGATACAATCACACCGACAAAGATATTCAGCAGGAATTTCACGCCGTACACGACGCCGCTGGTAATCGAATAGACATACTTCTGTGTCTTCGGAAGCAAATCCTTCTCAAAAAACTGCTGCGCGCCGGCGGTCACCTTCTCAAAGACGTCCCCGACAAACTCTGCCAGTTCCGAATCCCCCTTTGTAAAATCCTCCACCCAAATTACCAGATCATTAATCTCCTCCGGCAATGTAACCGCCATCTTTTGAATACTTGCTGCCATGGACGGCACGATGGCTGCGATCAACAGAACGATGATTCCCACCAGGAATAAAAGCGAACCGAAAATCGCGACCCCACGGGCCGTTTTTCCGGCCTTTTTCTTATTGTTCATCCGAGGTTTCAGAAACCGCAGGACATATTGCTCTATAAATCTCATAATCGGATTCAGCAGATAGGCCAAAACAACTCCGATTGTAATCGGCTGCAAAATGCCGAACAGTTGCTTCCAAAAATCGGCAAACCCGTTATAGCGGTATATCAAAAAGAAAAACAGTGTACAGCAGCAAAATGTCCCGAATACGGCCATCGCAATTATAAGAATGCGTTCATTTACAATCCAGTCATATTTTCTTTTATCGGTAAGGGTTCCGTTCTCTTCTTTATGATTTTGCTTGTCCAATCCGCTTTCTCCTTTATCTGCCGAAATTATCTCTATTCAGACCATACTGTTATTATATCGCATCCTGAACTTTTTTCAATGGAGAAATCCGTTTGTCTTCCCTGTGACGGGGAATTCTTTCCCCGTCTTTTTTATGGCAGGGTGAGTGTATCAATCACGCCCTTGAGCTGCTCGGCAGACGCCAGCAGGTCCGCACTTTCCTTCTCACTGAGCGGAATCTCAAGCACTTTCTCGATACCGCTTTTCCCGATCACCGACGGGATGCTAAGCGCCAGCCCCGAGAGGCCGTATTCCCCGCAGAGCACGGCCGATACCGGAAGTACGGCGTGCTCGTCCTTCACGATGCACTCCGCTATCCTTGCCACCGCCATCGCAATCCCGTAGTAGGTTGCGCCTTTCCGCTCGATAATCGCATAGGCGCTGTCCCGCACGTCCTCATAAAGGCGCTCCATCGAAGCCTCATGGTTAAAGTGTCCCCGCAACTCGCAAAAATGATTGAGCTCGATGCCCGAAACATTGGCCGCACTCCACACCGGCAGCTCGCTGTCCCCGTGTTCACCGATAATTGTCGCGTGCACACTGCGGCTGTCCACATCCAGATGTTTTCCCAGCAGGTATTTCAGCCGGGCCGTATCGAGCACCGTCCCCGAACCGAACACGCGCTCCTTCGGATAACCCGAAATTTTCAGAGCCGCATACGTCAGCACGTCCACCGGATTTGCCACGATCATCAGAATCCCCTCGAATTTTGCGGCCGTAATCTGCGGGATGATGGATTTTAAAATGGACACGTTTTTCCCGATCAGATCCAGACGGGTTTCCCCGGGCCTTTGATTTGCTCCCGCCGTGATAATAATCAGAGAACAGTCCTTCACGTCACTGTAATCTCCGGCATAGATGTCCATCGAGGCCGTGTAGGGCAGGCCGTGTCCCAGATCCATTGCCTCCCCTTCCGCCTTCGCGTGATCCGCGTCAATCAGCACGATCTCCGAATATATTCCGCGCTGCATCAGGCTGAACGCAATCGAGGAACCCACAAATCCGCATCCGATAATCGCTGCTTTTCTCAAATTTATCATACTTGTCTCTCCCTTCTCTCTGTTTTATTCTATCCTCTGCACCGGATAATATTCCATCTTTCCCCATCTCTATACGCAAACGGAGAGGTGATTAGCCGAAGCTAACCCCCTCTCCATTTTATCCGTTTTCACGGTTTTGCGCAATCCTTTATGCACGATTATAATTAATCAGACATCCCTTTAAGATAATCTCGCGCTCGTCTTCGGTCATCGCACCGAGGCCGAGTGTAAATTCTTTGAGTCCGTCCTCCTTCACCGCATACGCAGTAATTTCGGACTGCTGCTCCTCCACCGCACGGCGGATTCCCGGTATATACAGATATTCGAGATTCCGAAACGGCAGCTCGCCCTCCTCGATAAGAAACGGCAGCATGCCCCAGTTAATCAGATTCGAGCGATAGCGCTTGGTTGCATATTCGTTGGCGATATTCGCCCAGCCGCCGAGCACCTTCTGGCAGGACGCCGCCTGCTCTCTGGCCGAGCCGTCTCCCGGCTTCACCGCAAAAATCGTGCTTCCGAAACCGATCTGCGCAGCCGTTGCATCCCTGTAGTCTTTGTCCGGGAACGCGGCATGAACCGCCGCCATCACCGGTTTTAACTCATCCAGAACCTCGAGCGGGCAATTTCCCGCCTCAACCGCTTTCTGCGCCTTCTGTATCTCCTTTGCGCGGCCGACATACAGCGGATCTTTTCGCGACAGCGCAAACTCTGCGAGCCCCAGCGGATTCGAGCGGAAAGAAGAGGTCTCCCCGGACGGAATCAGCTCGTCCGTGGTCGTGACCGGATCATGAATCTCGGACACCACTTTGAGTACCATATCCTCCGGCAGCGCGCTCATCACCGGCCAGTCCTTGATATTCGGGCCGAACTGAATCTCCACATCGGGATCCGCAGCCCCCTTGCTGTCAAACACACGGTTCTCGTATATCGTTTTGTCGAAGAAATATTTCGGCTTTGTAAACTTTGCATCCACATCCGTGGCCGCAGTCAGATAACCCTTGTTCGCCGCGGTAGCCGCGATCGAGCGCGCATCCATAAGCGCCACCGATGCCACCTGGCCGTTCTGCACCTTAGAGCCTTCCCTGTTCGGAAAATTCCGGGTGGAATGGCGGATGGAAAATGCATTATTCGCCGGTGTGTCCCCCGCCCCGAAGCACGGGCCGCAGAACGCCGTCTTAACAATCGCTCCCGCCTGCATCAGCGATGCCACGGCGCCGTTTTTCACCAGTTCCATATAAATCGGCGTGCTGGCCGGATAAACGCTCAGCGTAAACTCGCCCGAACCGATGCTGCTTCCTCTTAAAATATCCGCCGCGTCGCAGATATTCTCGAAACCGCCGCCTGCGCAGCCCGCAATGATTCCCTGGTCCACGTACAGTCTGCCGTCTCTGACCTTACTCCTCAAGTCCAGCTTCACTGCGCCGTCGAAGCTGACCTCGGCGCGCTTCTCGCAGTCCGCGAGAATATCCGCAAGATTCGCATTCAGTTCCTCAATCGTGTAGGTGTTGCTGGGGTGAAACGGCATCGCGATCATCGGCTTCACCGCGCTCAAGTCAATCTCAATCATACCGTCATAGTAAGCAACCTGTCCCGGATTCAGCTCCAGATAATCCTCGGTCCGCCCGTGAATCTCATAAAATTCCTTTACCTTATCGTCGGTCCGCCAGATCGAAGACAGACAGGTCGTCTCCGTGGTCATCACATCCACGCCGATACGAAAATCGACGCTCAGATTCGAGACCCCGGGTCCGACAAACTCCATCACCTTATTCTTTACATAGCCGCGGTCAAATACCGCTCCGATAATCGCAAGCGCCACGTCCTGCGGCCCCACGCCTTCTGCCGGCGCGCCTGTCAGGTAGACGCCTACAACCTCCGGCATATCAATGTCGTAGGTTTTCGACAGAAGCTGCTTTACGAGTTCGGGTCCGCCCTCGCCTACCGCCATCGTCCCGAGTGCGCCGTAGCGTGTGTGGGAGTCGGAGCCGAGAATCATCCTGCCGCCGCCCGCAAGCATTTCCCGCGCGTACTGATGGATGACCGCCTGATGCGGCGGCACGTAAACTCCGCCGTACTTTTTCGCGCAGGTCAGCCCGAACATATGATCGTCCTCGTTGATGGTTCCGCCGACTGCACACAGGCTGTTGTGACAGTTTGTCAGCACGTAGGGAATCGGGAATTTTTCAAGCCCCGAGGCGCGTGCCGTCTGGATAATTCCCACAAAAGTGATGTCGTGAGACGTCAGTTTATCAAATTTAATCCGGAGCTTTTTCATATCCCCGGATGTGTTGTGTTCCTTTAATATGCCGTATGCAATCGTATTTGCCGCCGCCTGTTCCTTTGTGCAGGAGCCGCCCGTTTTCTGCGCGATCGCGGCAGGCGCCCCGCCGCCGTCCTCAATCAGCTCTGTGCCGTTTACCAGATACACGCCGTTTTCGTATAATTTCATAGAATACCTCCATCGTCTTGTGACCACACGGCCCAAAAACACCGCTTGTCAAAAATTATATAGGCAGACCCGGCAAAAATCAAGTACTTTTCCGCACTGCTCTGCTAAAATCCGAAATCTTTCCGCACGTTTTGTCAAAACCGGTTTATGTAAGGGCCCCGTCTTCCATCATAAGGATAATGTCAAACAGCGTGTCCGCCTCCGCGGTAATGACAGCCGCCGTCTCCCCTTCCGCGCGGCTTAGATCCGGCACCATAACCGTGCGCAGTCCCGCATCCACCGCGGCGCGCACGCCGTTCGGGGAATCTTCTACCGCAATACAGTCCTCGGGCCGCTGCGCAATCTGCCTGCAGGCATACCGATAAATATCCGGTTTCGGCTTTCCGTTCTCCACCATGGACGCACAGATGATCCGGTCAAACTTTTCATACAGCCCGACTTGCTTAAGATAGTCCTCGGCGCGCGGCAAATCCGTGGCAGTCGCCACCGCCGTCTGAATCTTATGCCCGCGCAGATAGTCGAGAAGCTCGTCCGCTCCGGGTTTTTTCTCAATTCCGTACTGCTCGATATGGGCATTCATCAATTCTTTCCGCCGTTCCCGCACGGCCCGGTAGGAAAAGTTCTCCCCGAGCTCCCGTTTCAGATAAGGCTCTGCATACTTTCCCGCCAGGCTGCGGATGGCAAGCGCCTGTTCCTTTGTCATCTCAAAGCCTGCCTCCCCGGCCGCCTGCCGCCAGTATTTGTTCAGCCACTTTTCCGTATCGATAAGGACGCCGTCCATATCAAAGATTACCGCCTTAATCATCTGCCGCCTCCTTCTCGACAGGGAACAGAATGTTCGCCTTAAATAAATCTCCATCCACAGAAATATCAAATTGTCCGCCCATCAGCTGTGTCAGGCTTTTGGCAATTGAGAGTCCGAGTCCGCTCCCCTCGGTCGTCCGCGAAGCGTCCCCGCGGATAAAGCGCTCCGTGAGATCCTCCGCACTGTTATTTTCCACTGCCAGCGACTGTTCCGACACGTTTTTGATGGAAAATACTGCCGCCTCCCCGTCGGTCTGCACTTCCACATATACCCGCGTCTTCTCGAGCGCGTATTTCGCTACATTATTATAAAGATTCTCGATCACCCGGTACAGCTGTCTGCCGTCCGCCCGGATATACACCGCCGAATGCGGCAGCTTCGTCACAATCGTCAGCTCTTTGCCCTCAAACTTCTCGTTAAATTCTCCTCCGGTCTGGCACACAAGTTCGACAAAATCGATCCGCTGCATATCCAGCTTGACATTGCCCGAGCTCACCTTCGACGCCTCCACGAGATCCTCGGTCAGCTGCTTTAGCCGCTGAGACTTCTCGTCCAAAATGCAGATATAACCGTTGACTCTTTCGTTGTCGATCTTCTCGCGTTTTATCAGATTTACATAGTTGATAATCGATGTCAGCGGCGTCTTGATATCGTGGGAAACATTTGTGATCAGATCCGCTTTCATGCGCTCGTTTCTGGTGTTGTCATCCACCGCATTCGAAAGTCCCCTTCCGATATTGTTGATTGCCTCCGCCAGCTTTCGTTCTTCGCCGTGCAGCTCCTCCACATCAATTTTCGCGTCCAGATTTCCCTCGGAAATATTGCACACACCCTGTAAAATCCGGTAGTGTTCCACAGACGTGCGCAGCAGATAATATGCCTCCGCACCGCAGAATATCAAAAGCAGCACAAGACACGGTCCGTTTCTGTATTGAAAGGTTCCGAGCGCCAGCACAAAGCACACTGCCATATGCGCGGCAAACACGATCAGCACGCGCACCGTCACGGTCCGTTCCCGCAGTGTCTTTCCGATTCCACGCACCAGCCAGCAGGTAAGGCTGGTCTCCCAGATGCTTTCCGCCTTAAGCCTCCGCACCATGCTCAGATAAAAAATCAGAAACAGCACGTCTACAATAAAGCTGATCGTTCCCGACGCCACAAGCAGCCCTGCCACATCCCATTTCTTACTCCCGGTCTGCCCCATCAAAAGAATCAGCTCGCTCGCGCTCAGGACAAATCCGGCAATCAGCAACTCTGTCTTAATCTTGTCCGCCGTGCACAGAAATATGCCCTCTTCGCCCTCCCGGTGTCCGGCCGCGAGTGTCAGATAAACCAGTGTCAGAATCCACCCCATCAGGCTTACCATCCCCGCAAAAATACTCACTTTTATCCAGGGATGCAGCTGTTCATACTCCCTGCGCGCCTCGTACAATTCGTCCTTGACCGGAAGCTGCGTGTCCACGCTGATAACAAGCACCACATTTTCCATAGGCCAGTAGGCCTGCGAATTGTAGCTTCCCAGAAAATAAGTTTCCAGTCCGCGGATATTTGTGCCGAACTCCTTTTTCTCCATATCGTAAAGCAGATAATTCCCCATGGTCTTTGCTTCCATCAGAATCGTCTCGATATCGAATGTCTGTCCGGTTTCGGTGTCCGGCTGATTGGTATACCAGACCCCGTCCTCCTTGTACCAATAGCAGAAATTCGTGTCTTCCCGCTTAAATTCGCTGTTGTACTGCAGGTAGCGCTTATCTTCCTCGGCGTTGCGGGCCTCCCCTTTTTTGATTAAGTTTAAATACTCGTACAAATCGTTGCATTTCTGCTCCATACATTTCTGATAATAGCCGGAACCGAGAAAATTCTCGGTTCCGATATCTGTCAGCTCCAGAATACTCCGGTTCATTAATGTCCCAAGCAGAAAAACAGAAACCGTCAGCACAATGGTAAAAAATGAATGCAGCAGCAAGCCTGTCATTTTCATTCCGTAGCTATATGAATTTCTTTCCATGTACGCTCCTAGTTCTTGTCAATCTTATAACCGACACCCCACACAACTTTCAGGTATCGCGGCTCCTTCGGATTAATTTCAATCTTTTCCCGGATATGACGGATATGCACCGCCACCGTGTTGTCCGCGCCGATCGCATCCTCGTTCCAGATACTCTCATAGATCTGGTTGATCGAAAAGACCTTTCCCTGATTCTTCACCAGAAGCAGAAGGATGTTGTACTCAATCGGCGTCAGCTTCACGCTCTCGCCGTCCACGGTCACTTCCTTTAAATCGTCATTAATCGCAAGGCCTCCCACGGTATAGACCGCCTCCCCGGATTCCGCGGCATTGCCGAGCTGTGTGTAACGGCGCAGCTGAGACTTTACCCGGGCGACAAGTTCGAGCGGATTAAACGGCTTCTCGACATAATCATCCGCTCCGATGTTCAGGCCGAGAATCTTGTCCGAGTCCTCCGTCTTTGCGGAGAGTATGATAATAGGGATACTGCTCTCCTCACGGATCTTTAAAGTGGCCCGAATACCGTCCAGCCGCGGCATCATCACGTCCATAATCAGCAGATGCACCTCATTCTCTCTGAGAATCGAAAGCGCCTCTTCCCCGTCATACGCTTTCAATACTCCATAGCCCTCCTGCTGCAGGTAGATATCAATCGCCTCCACAATTTCTCTATCGTCATCACATACCAGTATCGTCTGCATGATGTCCTCCTAATCGAAACAAACGTATCGCCTTCGCTGTTATATTTTTTTATTCTAACAGGAATGTCTAAATTGTTGTAGTAAAGATTTCTTAAACTTTCATTAATTTTGACGCCGCGGAAATCAAAAGAGACCATGGTCTAAATCCATGGTCTCTTTTTCTCTTTCAGCGTCTGCTCATTCCTCAGACGCTCGGCCTCCTCCTGATTGAGTTCCTCAATCAGCTGCATAATGCGGTCCATCCGGTCCATCTTTTTCTCTTCCAGTTCTTTTTTGTATTTAAACCCCTCTGAAATCCACCATGCAATCAGTATCGTGTCGACAATCAGATAGATCAGCGGCAGATAGATCACGTCCAGCGTCGTTGCCGTCACATAACACAGAGCAAAGAAAACGATTCCGGGATCAATCGTTGTCATGGAAAAAAACTGAATCACCGACATTTCGTCCGGAAACATTATCTTTTTCCAATAATCAATTTTTTTCTTGCGTTCCTCGCGTTTTTCTTCCTTCGTAAGAATTTTTTCTTCTTCCATTTATTTTTCTGCCTTTCTCAAACCGCAAATCTTCCTGTCCTGCTATTATCATATCACCTGCCGCATCTTTCCGCAATCTATATTTGTAGTTTTATAATTCTTATCTCAAAAGAATTTTCTCGCGCTTTTCTTATCCTGTTTTTTCCCGGAAGGTTTTCCCTCCTCGCCGTTTTCTTTCCATTTAAAGTACTCCGCGTCCAGATTCACCACGATCTCCGGCTTGACTTCTCTTTTTTCTTCCTGGGGTATTTCTTCCGGCAGCTCCTTCTCAAGCGCCATTCCCATCTTATCAAAATACTCCTGATTGATCTTAATCTCCGGCTTGACCGCCGCATAGGCCGAAGCCTCATGCGGCTCTCTCTCCTTTTTCGCCTTCTCTCTGGCGATCTGGCGGTTGCGTTCCTCGATAAGATTCAGATATTTCTGCGTATCCTTCAAATCCGCGAGATTGCTTTTCAGCGCCGACTGATCCCTGCTTATTTTCTGCTTTTCCTCTTTGAGCGCGCTGTCCATCTTTTCGTATATGCCGCGCACGGCGTCGCTCGCCTCCTGCATAATTCCCTGTACATTTCGAAGCGCCTCATCCGTATAGAGTATGGAGGCCGCATATACATCCTCCGCCATCTGCCCGGCATCCGCCACAATCTCGTCGGAGCGCCTGCGCGCCTGCCGTTCCGCGGCATTCCGGCTCTGCACCGTCAGCTCATGCTCTTCCATAATCTCATAAATGCAGGTGTTCAGGCGGTTCAATAGCTGAACCATCTCTTTTTTGTCCACAATTATCCGGTTCGTTTCCCCGCGGTATGTCTCGCTCCCTGCCAGCAAAATATAGATATCCCGCAATACCTGTTCCGTCCTGTCCTGCGCTCCCATGCTTTCCTCTCATCTTCCTTTTCTGCGAATACGTCTTACTGTTTTTACCGCCAGCAGGATCAGTAAGGCTGCCAGCAGAATCACCGCCGCTGCAGCTGCGGTAATCATCACTGCATACTTATTGGGATTTTTCAGCAGACTGACGATATTTCTGCTGTCTTCCACTGCCTTGCGGCCGTGAAGTTCCCCGTAATACTCCGGTACATTTGCAATACCGTCGCCGTCGGAATCAGGAAAAGATGCCATGTAGCGCGCAATCGCATCCCATGCCTTCAATTCTCTCCCGTTCTCTTTGATAATCACGTCCTCAAAATCTTCGATGGGCGTCCCGTCCGCATACTTCGGAATAATGGATAAAATTCCGTAAGACATATCCGTCACGGCACTGAGCATCTGTCCGCTGTACAGGTCCGCTACCACACGGTACAGCTTATCATCTTCTATTTCGATTCGCGATCCGTCTGCGTCGGTCAGATAGAGATCCGTCACTTTGTTTAAAATCATGCGGTGCGGATTGTAGCTCATGCACATTCTGCTGCAATACAGCCGCGCCGTTTTCATATAATCCGACACGGACGCATCGATCTCCGCCGCCGTTTTCAGCTCCTTGCCGGTCAGGTACACATCGATCAGCGGATAACCGGGAACGCCGTCCGCACCGATCCCCAGAGAAAATGAAGTAAACACATCGTCCACCGTGATATCTCCCGGCAGATACGTGTCGCGGATGGTGCCGCTCGGCACCACTGCCACATCTACCGGCACGCCGTTGTAATCCCCGGCATTTTCCACTGCGTAAACATAAGCGTCTGATATAATATCCCCGAGATTATGCTCGGTATGCACCAGTTCCAAATCCTGCAGCGTACTGAATACAATATCGTTCTGCGCAAGCACCTGTTCGGAGGTATATCCGAACTCTGCCAGATACTGACTGTCCACCATCGCCTTAAAAGAATCCACCTTTGCCTGTGTGTCCGCATCCTGTGCAAGCCCCGAGTAAGTCGGCACGAGCTCGTACTGCGTGATATCCCATCTCCCGTCCTCACGCTGCTGCATATGAACGGTTCCCACGCGCTTTGTGTACTCTCCGACGGACACAATCGCCGTATTTCCGTGGACAATCGGCTCCGCAAGCTCACTGTGCGTGTGACCGCTGACAATCAAATCCAGCTCCGGCACACTTTTGGCAAGAATCTCATCCTCCGACTTGCTCTCGTCCTCCCATGTTCCGCTGTGAGACACGCAGATCATCAAATCCACGTCCTCCGTTTCCTTAATCTCCGCAACGGTCTCTTTCACCGCTTCAACCGGATCCTCAAACAGCAGTTCACACGTCGGCGCGCAGGCCAGAGCATCACTGCCGAACACTCCGATTACGGCCATGCGGACATCGCCCTTTTCCAAAATGACGTAATCCTTTACCTCATAGTCCGCAAAGCTGTCCGCAAGCAGCTGCTGTCCCTCTCCGAGCCCCTGCTGCTCCATAGCCTCCCAGTCCACATTGCACAGCACAACCTCAGGCAGCACATCGCCGCTTTCCTTTGCACTGTTTAACATGCCGGCAAGTCCTTTCGAACGAAAATCAAACTCATGATTTCCAAGCGTCGTGACCTCGCAGCCGATCTCTCCGAGCATGCGGAGCTCTACGGCTTCCTGCTCATAAATCGTCTGTACCAGGGTTCCCATAGAAAAGTCGCCTGCATCCAGTACCAGCGTATCCGGATTTTCGCGCTTCTTCTCATCCACAATCGTCTTGATTCGGGCAAAGCCTCCAAGCTCCTTCGTCTCCCCCTCATACACGGTACAAAAGCTGTCCACATGGGAATGCGTATCATGTGTGAACACGATATCCGCTTCCTTTTTCTGCCCCTCGGCCAAAACCGCAGTTGTCCCCACAAACTGCGGCGCAAGCATCGACGCAAGCAAAAGCCCTGTCAAATATTTCCTGTAATGCCTCATGTCCTCTCCCCCAATAGTCCCTAATATATTATGTATTTGCCTGCATTCTGCCAATGCCCGGCACCTGTATTTTACACGAAAATATTTGATATGTAAACCGCAAGCGGGCGCCTGCGCTACAAACATCAAAGAATGTCGTCCATGCCGTTTCGGAAAAAAAACGGAGCAGCCTCTTACAGCCGCTCCGCCATGGCGCCGATTATTTTATTTCTTTACCTCTCCCTCCGGGAAAATAATTTTATTCACGAAAAAGAAGATGATCATAGACACGCCGCCGTTTAAGACAGTCGTCCCGATATTGTAGATGAAATCCGGTACCAGAAGTCCGGCCACTGCCACCCACACGCAGTTAATCGAATTCACGATACAGGTAATCACACAAAATGCAATCAGATACCAGCCGATCTGTTTTGCAATATTTCCCTTGCTGCGGAACACGAGATTTCGCTGAAGCGGGAAATTAATACATTCGCCCACCACCATCGCAATCATATATGCGCAGAAATAGGGCAGTCCGCCGTGTGCCGCGTCATAACCTATAATGTTCCATTTGAAGGTTTCCCCAAACAGCGTTACCGGTATTCCCGGCCAGCCGAAATCCACTACGGGCAGCCCGGCAAACGCCGCCGGCAGAAACTGCAGCAGAATATACTTAAACACCGTAATCAGGTTGCTGACAATCACAAACAGACCGCCCTCGCGAATCCATTTTGACGCTGCCGGATGGCTCTCGGCAAAATTATTCCAAAAGCTTATAACGGGATTTGTCTTTGTTGTTCCACTCAATGCTTCTTCCTCCTTCACGGACTTTATTCACTAATTTCAGTTTAGCACAAAAACGTCGTTTTCGGGGCCGGTTCGGCATAACCTGCACATTTTTCGGCACAAATGGTTGTGCCCGTTCTCCGCGCTTATCTGCTCTGCTGCGAAAGCCTCTCAAACACCGTTGTCTCCGTGCCGTCAATGGTTTCGACACACTCATTATTAAGTGTATAGATTCAGGACCAGCGCCCCATATACTCGTAGGCGCCGCTTCTGTCTGTCTCTGCCGCCGTCATCCCCCCATAAGTATTGCTGCGATCACTCTTCTTTTCATAATCAATCTTTCCCTCTTTTTTTTGCAAATCCGGCGGAGCATTATGCCCCGCCGGATCTGCCTTCTTTGTTATTCTCTGTTACTTTACGGTTCCGCCGGCATTTTCCTTTTTGTAGCGCGTAATCACTCTGTATTCCATAAACACGATAAGTGCCGCGCACAGAATGTCAATCATAATTGCCGCGATCTGCCATCCCTGCAGTCCGCCCTTTAAGTTGGACTCATCGTAAGCCCGGCTGTTGACTGCCGTATACAGGATGTTCTTACATGCCTGCCGCGCTGCCAGCAGTGAGGTTGCGCTTGTCTGGTCTGTCAGATGGTTTGTCTCGGTATCGTATGCCACGAGCATACAGTCGTTGCCGTTACGGATCATGCGGTCCGCATCCTGATAACCGTATACGCCGTAGTAGTCGGTCAGTACAAATCCGCGGAAGCCCCACTCGTCGCGGAGCACCGTATTTAAGAGACTCGGGTGCGCTCCTGCCGGAGTCGTTCCGATATAGTTGAATGCGGACATCACTGCCTTTGCTCCGCCTTCTTTTACCGCAATTTCAAACGGCTTTAAGTAAATTTCGCGGATCGCCTGCTCCGTCGACCATGTGCAGAGCATCTCGGTACGGTTTGTCTCCTGATCGTTCAGCGCAAAATGCTTGATATATGCATATACCCCGTGCTTCTCCGCACCGATCACCGCATTCGCCGCCATCTTTCCGCCGAGAACGCCGTCCTCGGAATAGTACTCAAAGTTACGTCCTGCAAATGCACTGCGGTGCGTATTCATTGCCGGCGCATACCAGCCGGATACCTCCATCTCGTCAGCCATTTTGCCGATGCTCTCGCCGAATGCCTCCGCAAGATCGATGTTCCAGGTGGAAGCGATCATCACTGCCGCCGGGAAACCGATGGAACCCTTGCCGGTGAAGTTATTGTTAATAGAAGCCGGTCCGTCACAGTCTACGGTCTGAATCTTTCCGATCGAAGAAACCGCATTTGTCTGATAACCGCCAAGGGCGATCAGGCTGTCCATATCCGCGGCACTCATCTGATCTAACAGCGCATCCCACTGCGCATCGTCGTAATCCACACCGCGCAGCTGTGCCAGCGTCATACCGTTGCCTGCGCCGGTCGTCGGCATCTCATCCGCATCGTTGTTGTATGCGGCCGGGTCATAGTTGCTGTTGTTCATAAAGGTTGCCTGATACTCCGCCGCCATCGAAAGGCTCGCCGGTGCCGCAGCCGCCTCGGCATAATTGGCAAAACCGTCCGCACGGGACAGATATGTCACGTCACCTTTGGCGTCGTCAAACTGGTTCGTCGCCGCAACCTCATCGGTAGATCTTCCGTCCTTATAGTTTACGGTCGAAGCAACTGTGTAAGTCTGCTCGTCAATAATCGTGTGCGAATCACTCCGGATGGAAATTCCGTAATCGCCTGCCTCAAGCACATATGCCTTTGCGCCCTCTGCGTCGTAGGATGCCATATCCTCGGCGGTAAAGCTTACGGTGATCGTCTCGGACGCACCCGGTTCAAGTACTTCGGTCTTGTCAAATGCGACAAGATTTGCAGCGGCCTTCTCGATTCCTCCGTTGGTGTACGGCGGGTTGTAGTATACCTCCACAACGTCTTTTCCTGCCACATCGCCGGTGTTTGTCACGGTCACGTCAAAGCTGATGGTTCCGTCGCTCTCCGTGATGCTGCCCATTTCCTGGCTGAACGTGGTGTAGGATAAGCCGTAACCGAACGGATACTGCACGGTCTTGCCATAATCAATCAGCCCTTCCGCATCCGCTGTCTCGTAGAAACGGTAGCCTACATAAATATTGTCCGTATAATTTACGAAGGTCGGCAGCACCGACATACCGTTGCTTTCCGCCGCATAATCTGCCATATTGTCATACTGAAAATATCCGAAGTTATTATACGTCGGCGTCGTTGTCAGATCGTAGACAAATGTGTCTGCGGTCTTTCCGGACGGATTTACGGTCCCGGCCAGAATCTCGCCGAGCGCGGTAAAACCGGTCTGTCCGGTTCCCGGACACAGGATTACGGATTTGATAGAGCTGTATTCCTCGACAAAGCCGAGCTCCATCGCATTTGCCGCATTGACGATCACCGTGACATTGCTGTAATCTGCAGTGACGCGCTCAAGCATTGCGCGCTCGCGGTTGGTCAGCTCTAAGAAATGCTTTGACGGGTCTACATCGTCCGCGTTCTTTGTGTATGTAACACCCGAGGAACCGAATGTACCGCCCTCCTCAAACGTGTCTAAGTCCGTAATGGAAAGCGGAAGATCCGCACCCTCTCCGCCGGAGCGTGAGATTACCACAACTGCGGTATCGGAAAATTCCTTTGCGGAATCGAAGATTCCTGCCGCCTCATACTCTTCAATCGTCGGCTCCGGAATGGTCCAATCCTGTCCCCACATACCGACGGTAGGACGCGCTGCACGGTACTCCGTATAGAAATTAACGAGTTCCTCGTTGACCTCAAAACCCGCACTCTGAATACCTTCCAGAAGAGAAACCGTCGGATATGCCTCTGACAGACCGCCCGAACCGGTTCCGCCGTACACCGGATTGGTGGACGACCAGCCGAAAATATTCAGCTTTGTGCTCGTGTCAAACGGAAGTGTGTTTCCGTCATTCTTTAACAGAACGATTCCTTCCTCCGCAATCTCGGTACAAAGCGCTTTCGCCTCTTCCACTGTCTCATCCGAGATAGAGCCCGCGCCCGTAGCCAGTGAAATCATACTGTTCATCGGGATAAAACAGATTAGGTTGATAATGATGACTGCCGCCAGAAAAAATGCGATCCACGTCTGTTTGCGGACCATTTTCTTTAACGACACATTCAGCTTTGCACAGGCCACGGTAACCACAATTGCAAGTACCAGGAATACACCCAGCGCAATCAGATAGGACCTGATGGAATTGATGACGTTAATGACGTCGTCGATGTTGATTGCTAACATTTTCTTTCCTCCCTTTTGTTTTTGTTTGTAGTTTAACACTATCACAAAACGGCTGCGCTGCGAAAAAAATGCACAACCTGCAAGTTTTTTGCATAAACGGTTGTGCATTTTGTGAATTTTCTATATATTTTTATTTATTTTTTGTGCAATTTGTCTTATTTCCGGAAGCAGGCTGCAATCAGATGCCCGGTTCCTTTGATGCGGTGGCCGTTGCAGATTTCCGTGATCGCCTCCGCCATCTCCATGCTGATCGCGCCGCCCGTCATCTTCGCAAGTCCGCGGATCGGCATATTGTAGATGAACAGCACATTGAGATTCGGCTCGCCCTTCTTCTCACTGCTCTTCTTCATACGGCTAAGTACCGCGCAGGCAATTTTTCCGATAATGCTCTTGCCGTAATAGAGCTGGCAGATTGCATCGTTCATCCGAATCTCACCGCTCCAGCTTCCGTCCGGAATCGCTCCTCCGTAGAGCGCCTCGTACTCCGCGTCCGCAATGTCCGTCACCTGACCGGTGAAATAATCCGGCAAAACCGCCGCACTGTAACCGCCTGTCTCCACGGTTCCCTCCACTTCAAGGGAGCCCGTAAGCTTTATATCTTCCGCATTGCTTCCCACGGAAATCACATAACTGCCGCGCTCAATCTCCCAGGTATTCGTGCGGACATCATAAAAGCGAAATGCTTTGTCGTCAAGCGGAATCGTCACCTGCCGCTCCTCGCCGGCCGCTAAAAACACCTTTGCAAAACCTTTGAGCTCCCGCACCGGGCGGAACACGGTCTGAGATTCCTTTCCGACATAGAGCTGTGCGATCTCGGCTCCGTCCACGGTTCCCGTATTCTTCACGGTAAACGTCACCTTATCCCCCTCGACCGTAAGATTGTCATATGCAAACGTCGTGTAGGACAGTCCGTAGCCGAACGGGAACTGCACCTGCCTGCCGACCGTGCTGTAATACCGGTAACCCACATACAGGCTCTCGCGGTACTCGCTGCTGCGCTCTTTACTCGGATAATAGCGATAAGACGGTACATCCTCATAACGATACGGATAGGTCTCGTTTAATTTTCCGGAGGGGCAGACCTTTCCGGTCAGCACGGAAAGCATCGCGGAGGCTCCCGCCTGCCCTCCCAGATAACCGTGCAGAAGTCCTTTTACTTTTGCAAGCCACGGCATCTCAACCGCGGAGCCCGCCGACAATACCACAACCACGTTTTCATTTGCCGCGCAGACCGCCTCGATCAGCTCGTTCTGCGCCTGGGTCATCCGCATATGGGCGCGGTCTACGCCCTCGCTCTCGCTGATCTCGTCGAGCCCTGCAAATACCAGCACCGCATCCGCCGCCGCTGCCGCGCTTTTTGCCTCTTCCGTCAGCTGCGCATTTGGTTTGCTGTTGCGGATATAGCCCTGCGCGTAGGCCGTCATGGTAAGTCCGCTGTCTTTGATACACTCTAAAATCGTCTCCGGCGTTTTCGTCGGATTCACCAGAGAGGAGCCCGCCCCCTGATAGCGCGGCGTCTTTGCAAAGTCACCGATGACCGCGACCTTCGTGCCCTTGGCGAGCGGAAGGATACCGCCGTCATTTTTCAGCAAAACAATGCTCTGTTCGGCGGCCTTTCGCGCCAGCGCATGATGCGCCTCGATATCAAAGGAAGTTCCCTTACCGTCCGCCGTCGCCTGATGTGTGTCAAATATAACCTTTAACAGCTCGTCTAAGCGCTGATCCAGCATTTCTTCTTTCAATGTGCCGTTTTTCACCGCCTTTACGATGTCGTGCATCCCGCATTTCCCGGTGCCAGGCATCTCAAGATGGCTTCCGTTCTCCACCCCAAGCGCATGGTCATTGCTCGCGCCCCAGTCCGAGACCACATAGCCGTCAAAGCCCCACTCATCCACAAGGATTTCCTGCAGCAGGCGCCGGTTTTCGTTCGCATACACTCCGTTAATCTCATTGTACGCGGACATGATCGATTTTGCGTTTCCCTCTTTTACGGCAATCTCAAAGCCGGTGGTATAGATCTCGCGGAGCGTCCGCTCATCTACCACGGAATTGTTCGCCATACGGCGAAGCTCCTGGCTGTTGACCGCAAAATGTTTCGGGCAGGCAGAAATGCCCTTACTCTGGATTCCTCTCACATAGGCCGCAGCCATCTTTCCCGCATGATACGGGTCCTCGGAAAAATACTCAAAATTGCGCCCGCATAACGGGTTCCTCTTGATATTGAGCCCCGGGCCCAAAACCACATTGACATCCATCGTCACCGCTTCCTCGGCAAGCGCCACACCGATTTCCTCGCCTAATGCCTCGTCCCAACTGTTTGCGATTGTCGCAGCCGTCGGAAAACAGGTGGCCGGAAGACTTGCATTGAGTCCCAGATGGTCTCCCGCTCCCGCCTGACGCCGCAGGCCGTGCGGGCCGTCGGACATCACCATAGACGGGATCCCGTACTTCTCGTAATCCACTGTCTCCCATGTATTTTTTCCGGACATCATACTTGCTTTTTCTTCCAAAGACATTCTGCCGATTATTTCCCCGTATTTTAAATTCATTTCCGCTTCCTCCCTGCCTGGCAAAAATTCACATGATTCATCAGATGCTACCATTTTATCAGAATCTTTCCGGGAAAAAGCATTTTGGCACAAATCGCTTTTTTTTCGGCATAAACGGTAGTATAATTACCGTTTATTTACAAAAAACACGCCGTGAGATTGTGCAGAATGCACAATCTCACGGTCATCTGTGAAGCCTTGCGCTGCCGATGCCGCGTCCGAGCTGTTTGGCCGAGA
>CAJTOI010000018.1 GCA_910577925.1 uncultured Roseburia sp. | reverse complement strand
GGGACCAAGCGGTCTGGGACAAGGGGGATTTTTGAAATTTCTGCAAAGCTCACGGCACTTTCCGTCTGACAAAAAGCATGCTTCTTTCGGGGGAGTTCTTCCACTGCCATTTTTCGGATTTTTGCGAGCCAGTAGTAATAGCTTTTGATGCTGATACCGTTTTCTGCGCACCATTGGCTGTTGCTTTGGCCGCTCTCGCGGCATTGGTGGATGATATCAAGCCAGTACTGGATACGAAGCTGAGCGTTTGGTGTTAGTTCATTCATGAGAGACCTCCTGTGTTAGAGTTTTTGGAGTAGGCTCTAAAAACTCTAAAATATATGATGATTATCTCCGAATGAATTCCGGGAAACAATACACCAACTTATTTGACGCTTACGATTTTCGACAGCTTTTGAAGCAATCCGTTCTGGTAAATAAAGCGCTGTTGTGTTAATCTTGTAATGTAAAAAACAGGCCATGCAGGGGATACAGTCGGCCTGTCTGAATTGTGATTGAGGATATGTGCGATGGAAAAACGTGATATCGGCCGGATTCTTCCGAAATCGGAACTTGTGGAATCGGGTTATCTCGAGAGTATGTTAGACAATTTTTCAACCAGCTACAAACTATTCTGGTTTAAGGGGATTTTTGCGGAGATCATAAAGGGAAACACAGAGATATCGTACCGCCGCATTGTCGCGCGGATGATTGCGGCGGCGTGGTATCCGGTCAATTATTATAATCTGAGTCTCGGCGTTTCCGACAAGCTGTCGGATGCAATCCGGTATCTGCACACGGGACTCGGGGTGGCGAAAGAAATCCGGGAGGACGCGCTTATAACCGTTATCGAGGAGAGCGGGGATAAGTGTCTCTGGAAAATGATAAACGGGTTTACCGGTATGGTGCCGTACCGTCTGATCCGCCCGTTCTATGAGTCGGAGATTCAGTATCAGAAAAAGACAGATCTGACGTTTCGGGATGCGAGAGTCAATGCATTTATTGAGCAGTGCAACCGCAGTGACGATGGGGCGGCGTTTTATCAGCTGGACAGGAAGAACAGAAAACTGACCGTCTCGCCGAAATGGGCGCTCTATATCCGGACCAATGCGGCGCTTGTCGAGGGCTGGCTCAATTATAAGCTCATCAAATACATACAGGAGCGCAATCCGAATGTGCCGGCGATACCGTTTAAGCTGTTTGCGCCTACGGAGCGGGACAGAAACCTCTCGGCGCAGACGAAATTTTGGCGGAAAATACAGCAGGAGATGCCGCTTTACGATCTCTATACGGAACGGGAATTTAACCGGCCGAACTTTGACCGATACGGGAAATTCAGCATCGATCATTTTATCCCGTGGAGTTTTGTGCTGCACAATGAAATCTGGAATCTGTATCCGATGTTCGGAAAACTCAACAGTGCAAAAAGCGACCGGCTTCCGGATAAAGAGCGTTACCTTGCACGGTTCTGCGACAGACAGTACGAGGCATTTCTGGTTGCGAAAAAGTGGGACGGGGAATTTCAAAATCTGAAAGAACAGTATTTGAATGTCAAAAGAGACATTTTTGAGATTGCGTGCAGCGACAGAGGGCACGATGCGTTTGTGCGGGCGATGCGGCAGACGATAGAGCCACTGTATCAGATTGCAAACAATCAGGGCTTTGGGATATGGTGGTATGAGGAAGAGGAAGAGGAGGAGCAGGAAGGGCAGCTCTGGTGCAACAATCAATGAGTTTGACAGGGGTCTGCGGTGCATCGTTTTTCGGACGATTTGCCGTGGGCTCTTTTCGGTAGCGATTGTAAGAAATTTGTAAGAAAACGCCTGCTTTTTTTGTAAGAGTGGTGCGTTAGGATAATTGCAGGCAGACGGAAAGGGGACAGATGATGAGCGAATGCGTGCTTGTGGTGGATGATGACAGAGAGATTGTGCGGGCGATATCCATTCTTTTAGAGGGAGAGGGGTATTGCGTAAAAAAGGCTTACGACGGAATGGAAGCGCTTGATATTCTCGCGGCAAACCGGGTGCAGCTGGTGGTGCTCGACGTGATGATGCCGAAGCTCGACGGGCTTTCCGCACTGATGAAAATCAGAGAGCGGCAGAATATACCGATTATCGTTTTAAGTGCCAAGAGTGAGGACACAGACAAAGTTCTCGGCTTATCCATGGGAGCCGACGACTATGTCGCAAAGCCTTACAATCCGGCGGAGCTTTTAGCGCGGGTGAAAAGCCAGCTGCGGCGTTACACAAGCCTTGGGGATATCCATACCGGCGCACGGGAGGACGAGCTGGAAAACGGCAGGCTGTGCTATCACATCGGAGAGCGCACGCTGTATGTGGACGGAGAGCCGGTACGCCTGACGGCGACCGAGACCAAAATCGTGGAACTTTTGATGCGCAATCTGGGAAGAGTGTTTTCCGCAGAGGAAATCTATGAGCGCATCTGGGGAGAAAACGGATTTGCCTCGGAGAATACCGTGATGGTGCATATCAGACGCATACGCGAAAAAATCGAACTGAATCCGAAAGAGCCGGAATATTTAAAGGTGGTGTGGGGAATTGGGTATAAAATCGAAAAAATGGAAACGTATCATTAGTTTTGGCGCATTTGCGCTTGGCACAAGCCTTGTGCTTGTAAGCGGGATCAGCCTTGCCGGAACGGCGGAACGCATTTCCTATGCGGAGGAGAGTCCCTTTGAGACGGATTATCAGAATACGGCGGATTTCCGCAGCTGCATAGAGAGCCGGTTATTTGACTTTATTGCAATGGCATCCGGCAGTCGTATCGGGTACGGATATTCGTATTATAATTACGATTATAATTATGATGAATATTACGACTATTACGGCGCAGAGCTCTGGGAGGGCGCGGAGGAGACCGTAAACGAAGCTTTTGCCGCGGAGGCGGAAAGCGGCATCACGGAGGAGGAGCAGAAAGAACTGCACAGACAGGAACAGCAGCAGAAAGAGCTGTACAAACAGGAGGCCGCCGATTATCATAATTCGGTCAAAAATGACCGCAACCTGCTGTACCGTGTGGTAAACGGAAAAGAGGAACTCTATTCCAATATGGACGACGTGACTTGGGAAAGTTGGGATGCGCCCCTGCCGGAGGGGTACAACTTTGCGCTGTATTTCGACGGGGAAAAGGTTCATATCAAAAAGGACGGTGTGGAGCCGGATGTCTACGGCGACGGCTATTACGACGGCGACAGGCCGGGAAGCTGGCGCGTGCCCGGGTATCAGAATTTTGTGATGGAAGGTACCGGGGAGATCAGGATTTATCTTTTGGCCGCAGAGACACCGTTCCGCTATGTTTATATGAATTACGGGGACGACGGATATTCTCAGATGAGCAGTGCACTTTACAGCATTGAGCGGAGTGTGACGGCTCAGGCAGCCGCACTTCGGAAGCATATCGCAGAGCTTTTGGCGGGGATTGTCCTGCTTGTGTGTTCCTTTTTTTGGAGGAAGGAAAAAAGAGAGGCAGATGATGTCATCGCATGTGTGACGGGACGGATTTGGTTTGAGTGGAAGCTTTTGACGGCGGCCGCGGCGGTGGCAGTGAGTATCGGTTTGCTTTTTGGTGTTCTGCGGACAGAGTTCGGCTATGATACGGCCGTTGTGTCGGATGTCATTGAGTCGGTCGCGATGGAAGGGACGGCGGCATCGGTTGACAGCGGAATGGAGCTTTTTGCGATGCTGTCCTGGGATATCGGGTACCTGCTGCGGGAGAAAGCATATCTGTTTCTGCCGCTGTTTTGGGTCTGCTATCTGGGCGTCAACGATATCCGCAGAAACAGGAAAACCTTCTGGCACGGAGGAATCAGCCGGCTGGTCGGGATTTTTCTGGAGAAAAACGGCGCGAGTGCATTTTCGGAAGAGCTGATGAAAAAAACAAAACTGCTCGGGATTGCCGACGGAATTGTGGTGCTGGGAGGGATTATACTCAGCAGCAGTCTTGCGGGATGCGTCAGAGAGGAGGCTGCGGCTGCGGTCGTATCCATTTGTGCGGCAGGAACCGTTCTTATGATTTTTCTGGTACATTATTTTTATCTGAAGGAGACAAAAAGGCTTGCGGAGGATATGGACCTTCTGACGGAACGGATGAAGGTCATCCGCAACGGAGACTATGAGCGGGGGGCATGCAGGATCGCGGAGACCTCGAAGCTTTACGAGGCCGCCGAAAATCTCGAAGAAATCAGGGACGGCATGGAGCGGGCAGTCTGTGAGCGTGTAAAAAGCGAGCAGATGAAAGTCGAGCTCGTGACAAATGTCTCCCATGATATCAAAACGCCGCTGACTTCGATTATCAGTTATGTGCAGTTTTTGAAGCAGGAGGAAGATTTGCCGGAACATGTAAAGGATTATATCCGCGTGTTAGACGAGAAGGCAGACCGCCTGAATCATATGGTGCAGGATGTATTTGCGGTGAGCAAGGCCGCCGCGGGACAGCTCCCGGTGGAAATCGAGGTGCTGGATTTCGCGCGGATGCTGCGGCAGACGCTGGCGGATATGGACGAAAAAATAAATCAGAGCGCGGTGCGGCTTGTGGCAGAGCTCCCGGGAGAACCGGTTTACATCGAGGCGGACGGAAAGCGGATGTATCGGGTCTTTCAGAATCTGATCGAAAACGCCCTGAAATATTCGCTGGATGGCTCGCGTGTGTTTGTGACGCTTAAGGCGGAGGCGGGGACGGCCGTATCCACCGTCAAAAATATTTCGAGGGAGGAGCTTAGAGCCACGGAGCAGCTGACGGAGCGCTTTGTGCGTGGGGATGTAAGCCGTACGGACGGCGGCAGCGGTCTTGGGCTTTCCATCGCAAAAAGTTTTACCGAGGCCTGCGGGGGCAGCTTTGCACTTGCGGCGGATGCGGATTTGTTTGTGGTGACGGTGACCTTTCCTGCGGTTTGTGCAGATTCGGGCAGCGAGGCCCGCAGGGAAAATCCGTGACCGCGGATCATTTGAATCATTTATGAAGAATTTCTTAAAACAACACATTTTTATCGTTTTACGATAAAAATGTGTTGTTTTTTGTGGTTGAATGTGTATAATAAAACTGTAAAGAATTTCCGGAGACAGGAGGAATGCGTATGGAACGAATGGAAGCGGCGAAATGGCTGAAAGGAATTACGATATTAATCGGCGTGGTGGGAGCAGTCTTTTTTCTGGTACTCATGCCGATGATGGCGGAGAGCTGCAGGCAGGCATATCCGGCGATGGCTTATCTGAAATGGCCGGGGATCTGCTACGGCTGGGGGATAGGAGTTATCTGCTATGCGGTTTTGTTTCAATTCTGGAAGGTGTGCGTCCAGATCGGAAACGACAATTCTTTTTCAAAAGAAAATGCGAAATCGTTTCTTGTGATCAGCCGTCTGACCGCGGTTTTGGCGGTGATCTGGTTTGCGGGAATTGTGGGGCTTGCCTTTTTGAAATGCCTTGCGCCGTCCGTCGGAATTTTTCTGCTGCTCATCGTCTTTATTTTTATCGTGCTCGCGGTTCTGGCCGCGGCCCTGTCGCATTTGATCTGCAAGGCATATGAACTGCGGCGGGAAAATGAGCTGACAATCTAGGAGGAAAGGCGGGAAGGAATGGCGATTGTTATCAACGTGGATGTGATGCTGGCAAAGCGCAAAATGAGCGTGACGGAATTGTCGGAGCGGGTCGGAATCACAATGGCAAATATTTCGATTCTCAAAAACGGCAGAGCAAAGGCAATCAAACTCGACACACTTGACAAGATCTGTAAGGCGCTCGACTGTCAGCCGGGGGACCTTTTAGAGTATGTTTCGGGAGCCGGGGAGCAGGAGTGAAAGACGGCCTTCTGCAGAAGAATGCGCAAAGGCAGCGCGGAAATGAGGGGAAAGATTGAAAATTAAAATTTTCAATCTCAAGTTTGTGCGCACACGCACAAACTTGAAATGCACAAAATGCGTGTGCGCATGGAGGAAACTATGAATGAAAATCGGGAAATGAACTGTGAAGAATGGAACAGGCACAGGATGGAAGCCTGGCAGAGCCGCGAGGAAGAACTGCGGCTGCAGCGCGTGGAAGCGGAGCGCCAGAGAGCGGAGG
This sequence comes from uncultured Roseburia sp., assembly GCA_910577925.1. Taxonomy (GTDB): domain Bacteria; phylum Bacillota; class Clostridia; order Lachnospirales; family Lachnospiraceae; genus Roseburia. The sequence continues at coordinate 57,358 of CAJTOI010000018.1, read as the reverse complement.
AAGAAAAGAAGAGTGCGGCGCTGTTCGGAAAGCTGGCCGCGGCAAGTCTTGCGTATGCGGTCACTTATACGGTTTGTCTGTACAAAAACACGATGGGGCTTTTCGTGCTTCTCTGGATCGGGGCGGCAATCTTTTATATCAACTATGTGCTTCGGATATTTCAGACGGAGAGGAAGAGGGGCAGTGCGGTCTATACGGCGGTCATCGGACTTCTCGGAGTGTCCACCGTTTTAACCGGAAACGAATGGATCGTGTGGCTCAACTACGCAGCGGTCTTTCTTCTGGTGGTGGCGTTGGTTTTACACAATTTCTGTCAGGACGCAGACTGGGATCTGGGAAAATATGCGGCGGAAATCGCGGCCGCGCTCTGCGGAGCCATGGAATTTGGCACGAAGCCTTTTACCGACGGGGCCGCCTGGCGAAAGAGCAGAGTGCAAAAAGAGAAGGGAAAAGGAAATTATATTGCGGCCGGCATCGGCATCGCCATTCCCTGTGTCCTTTTTCTGGGGAGCCTTTTGGTCAGTGCGGATATGGTGTTTGCGGATATGGTGCTTGGATTTTTTGAGACCTTGCGGTTTCCGACGCGGATATTCGGCATTCTGTTTATGCTGCTGTTCGGCTTTTTTTCCTCTTACTGCGGCGTGCGCTATGTGGAATATCACGCCCCGCAGGCAAAGATGAAGGAGCACTGGGTCGGGGAGCCGGTGCTTGCGGTTACGGTCACATCGGCGATTGCACTGCTGTATGTGGTATTCTGCGGGGTGCAGATCTCGTATCTGTTTGTCGGCGGCAGGAAACTGCCGGAGGGGGTGACTTACGCGGAGTACGCAAGGAGCGGATTTTTTCAGCTGCTGTTTGTGTGCGTGCTGAATCTGATGCTGGTGCTCGGCATCAGGAAATATTTCCGCAGGAACCGTCTGCTGAGCGGGATTCTTCTGGTGATTTCCGCCTGTACCTTTGTGATGACGGCGTCGAGTGCATACCGCATGCTGCTTTATATCAGCGTCTACCACCTGACTTTTCTGCGTGTGGCGGTGCTCGTGGCGCTTGCGGCAATCGCGCTTCTGATGTGCGGTGTCGTGCTTGCGATCGCAAAGCCAGGGTTTCCTCTGCTGCGCTACGGTGCGGCCGTGGTCGGTGCGGTGTATCTGATTTTCTCCTTTTCCCGGGTGGACTATGTGATTGCCTCGTACAATCTGGCGCAGATGGAGCGGCAGGGAAGCGGAGCCGACTGGGAATACGTGGCGTATCTGTCGACGGATGCGGCGCCGGCGGTAGAGCGGTACTGCGGCGGATATGCGGCAGAGCAGAAGATTCCGGAGGACTGGCATGCGGTGCTGTACCGGGTGTACCGGGGAGAAAACGAGCCGGTGACGGAGGATATCGGACTGCGCAACTTCAACCTGTCGCATTACCGTGCACATAAAATCATGGAGCAGCGCTGACGGCCGTCGTATAATGTATTTGAAGAAGTACATCAGAACCTCTTGAAAATCCATACAGATAAGGTATAATGACTAAAATGGTTAAAAGTTTAACGAAATTGGTAACATATGGATTTATTAGTAAGCGAGGTAAAATACGATGTATGCTGATGAAAATGTAATTCGAATCAAACATGATGTGCTCTATGAGGTGGCAAAGCTGGCGTTTGCCGAGGAGCTTGACTCCAAGAGAGATCACATTGCGCTGGAGCTGATTCCGGGGCCGACACCGCAGTTTCGCTGCTGTATCTACAGGGAGAGAGAGATTATCCGTCAGAGAGTGCGGCTTGCGGAGGGCAAAGCGCCGGGCGCGGTGGACGACGGAAATATTATCCAGGTAATCAGCTCGGCCTGTGAGGACTGTCCGATTTCCAGCTACACGGTGACGGAGAACTGCCAGAACTGTATCGGAAAGGCATGTGTCAACGCCTGCAACTTCGGCGCGATCGAGGCGGGAAAGTACCGCTCCCATATCGATGCCTCCAGATGTAAGGAGTGCGGCAAATGCGCGCAGGCATGTCCGTACAATGCGATTGCGCATCTGAAGAGACCGTGTAAGAACAGCTGCCCGGTCAACGCGATTACATACGATGAGTACGGAATCTGTGTCATCGACAGAGGCAAATGCATCCGGTGCGGCAAATGTATCCACAGCTGCCCGTTCGGCGCGATCGGATCTAAGACGTTCATTGTGGATGTGGTGAACGCGTTAAAATCCGGGAAGCATGTCTATGCGATGGCGGCGCCTGCCACCGAGGGACAGTTCGGGAATGACATCACGATGGCAAGCTGGAAAAAGGCCATGAAAGAGCTGGGCTTTACCGACTTCTATGACGTGGGCCTGGGCGGAGACATGACTGCGGCCTACGAGGCCGAGGAGTGGGCGGAGGCCTACAAAGAGGGCAAGAAGAAAGTGACCTCGTGCTGTCCGGCGTTTGTGAATATGGTTCGCCTGCATTACCCGCAGCTGGCGGAGGCGGTATCGACTACGGTATCCCCGATGTGCGCGGTGTCCCGCCTGATCAAGGCGAAGGATCCGGATGCCGTGACCGTATTTATCGGACCGTGCCTTGCAAAGAAATCCGAGGTCGTAGACCAGAAGATTCCGGGGAATGCGGACTATGTGCTGACCTACAGCGAGATCCGTGCCGTTATGAAAGCAAAGGATGTCGCCCTGGAGCCGTGTGCAAACGACGACCAGATCGCATCCACCTTCGGAAAGCGCTTTGCAAATTCCGGCGGAGTGACCGCGGCGGTACTGCAGAGCTTAAAGGAAGCGAACGAAGAGATTGACGCGAAGGTTTATAAAGCAAACGGCGCGCAGGAGTGCAAGAAAGCCCTGCTGCTTTTGAAGGCGGCCAAACTGCCCGAAGATTTTGTCGAGGGCATGATCTGCGACGGCGGCTGTGTCGGCGGACCGAGCGCGTTCAACGACCAGTTCTCCGCGCGGAAAGACCGCGATTCGCTGATCAGTCAGGCAGACGGGCGCGGCATCCACGAAAATCTGGGCAATTACGACATGGACAGTTTTTCCATGCATAGAGAATAATTGCGGGAGAAATTATTCTCTATGCTATTGCATCGCGAGTAAAGCGAAGTCATAGCAAAGAAAATCATGACAAGAGAGACCGGTGTAAAACGGCAGATATCTGCAATTTTACATTGGTCTCTTTTCTATGAAAAAGAAATCTGTTAAAATGTTTTTTGACGCTCACACATAAAATAAGGGGGAGACCAATGAAGAAGGCAGTTTTTTTTGATATAGACGGAACGATATGGGACGAACATATGCGCATTCCAAAGAGTGCGGCGGAGGCGATTGGGGCGCTTCGGGCGGCCGGAAATTATGCGTTTTTGTGCAGCGGCAGAAGCAGGGCATGTATTCGGAACGAAAAACTGCTTGCGCTGGGATTTGACGGGATTGTGGCGGCCTGCGGCGCGCATATGGAGCGGGACGGGAATATTTTTTATGAGAATCTGCTGACAGATGCACAGGTGTCCCGCGTTCTTAAAGTCGTGCAGGAAAACAGGCTGCATGCGGTACTTGAAGGCCCCAGATACATCTACGTGGAGGAGGGAGCGTTTTCGGAAGATCCGTATGTGGTTTATCTGCGCAGAGAGCTGGGAGAGGATCTGCGGGTGATTTCCGGCACAAAGCAGTTTGAAATCAACAAGCTGAGCGCCGTCTTAAACGGAGCCGGGCTCGCGAAAGTGACCGAAGAGCTGGGGGAAGAATTTGCGGTGATTGCACACGCGGGACAGCTGGTTGAGATTGTGCCTGCGGGACATTCAAAGGCTACGGGAATTGCGAAAATGTGTGAGGCATACAAAATCGCACGCGAAGATACCTATGCGTTTGGAGACAGCGCAAATGATTTGGAGATGCTCACATTCGCGGCACACGGCATCGCCATGGGGAACGGTACAAAAGAGGCGAAACAGGCCGCGGAATTTGTGACGTCGTCCTTGCGGGAGGACGGGATTGCACAGGGGCTGCGGCACTATGGTCTGATATAAAAAGAAGCGGAGGGGCTGATATGGCAAATATGATGGATTATCTGGACTGGCGCGGGGATCTGTCGATGAAGACAGACGGGTTTAACGATGTGGACAATCTTCTTTTCGCACAGCTGGTCTATGTGGATTTTGAGGGGATTGTGCCGCCGCCGAAAAGCGGGGAGTCGGTCAGTATCAAAGAAGCTTCCGAGCGTTTCTGGCAGCGGCATGACGAAGAAGAGATTCTTGCGAAGGTGTCCATGACAAAATCGGCGCCGTTTGTGATGCGCAGAATGGCGCAGACACGCAGATTTGCCGATATCCGCCTGTCCCGCTACATCAACGATATCAGCGACGAGGAACAGTCGCAGTTTTCCGTGATGTGCGTGCATTTGGAGGACGGGAGCATCTATGTTGCCTACAGCGGGACGGACGATACGATTGTGGGATGGCGGGAGAATTTTAATATGGGATTTCTGACGGAGACGCCGGGACAGCTGAAAGCGGCCGCGTATCTGGACGGAATCGCCGGCGCGTTTGCACAGAAGGATATCCGGGTGGGCGGACACTCAAAAGGAGGAAACCTTGCGGTGTATGCCGCGATGAAATGCAGGCCGGAACTTTTGCGGCAGATTGTCTGCGTCTACAGCAATGACGGTCCGGGCTTTCGAAAGGAGATTGCGGAGAGCAGCGAGTATCAGCGGCTTCTCCCCAAAGTCCGCAATATTATGCCGGAATCTTCGATTGTGGGGATGCTGCTGGAGCACCGGGGGGATTACGAGGTGGTAAAGAGCACGGGACGCGGCGCGCAGCAGCACGACGAGATGTCCTGGGAGGTGCTCGGCACAGGGCTTGTCCATGCCGAGGATGTGGCGTCCGAGAGTATTCTGCTGGACGAGACGATGAAGAAGTGGATTGATCAGCTCGACTATGAGGAGCGCAGAGAGATTGTGGAGACCGTGTTTGATATACTCGAGGAGGCGCAGATCTATACGGTGGATGATCTGTACCACTGTAAATGGAAGCAGCTGCAGGAGATCCTGCGGGCCAAGAGCAGGCTGCCGGAGGAAACGCATCTTTTGTTTTCCAAGGCGCTCAAGCTTCTGTGGAATGCGGGAAACCGGACGATCAAACGCTCGGTAAAGAAGGCCGTGGAGGAGAGCAAGACAGATTCTAAAAAAAGTATAAAAACCGGGAATATATAAAAAAAAGAGAAAAACAGAGAAAAAATGTTTAAAATGCGATATAAATGCGAATAAATGGAAATATATTTAGTTGCAGATTGATTGGTAAATCTCTATTATAGGACTATCGGTTAGCACTCAAATTGAGTGAGTGCTAACAACAGACAACAAAGGAAAGCAAATAGTTTATAAAGTAAGTAGGAGGCATGTGAAATGAAATTAGTTCCATTGAGCGACAGAGTTGTGTTGAAACAGTGTGAAGCGGAAGAGACCACGAAATCCGGCATTATCCTGACCGGAAGCGCGCAGGAGAAGCCCCAGGAGGCAGAGGTTGTCGCAGTCGGACCGGGCGGCATGGTTGACGGCAAGGAAGTTACGATGCAGGTAAAAGCCGGACAGAAGGTGATTTATTCCAAATATGCCGGGACGGAAGTGAAACTCGACGGCGAGGAATACATCATTGTAAAACAGAACGATATTTTAGCGGTTGTAGAATAATTCAGGAGAGAGGTAAGCAGACATGGCAAAGGAAATCAAATACGGAACAGAAGCCAGAACAGCCCTTGGCGCTGGCGTTGACAAATTGGCGAACACAGTGAGAGTGACACTTGGACCGAAAGGGAGAAATGTCGTATTAGACAAATCCTACGGCGCTCCGCTCATCACAAACGACGGTGTGACGATCGCAAAAGAGATTGAGTTTGAGGATGCGTTCGAGAATATGGGCGCACAGCTTGTAAAAGAAGTTGCGACAAAGACAAACGATGTGGCGGGAGACGGAACCACGACCGCAACCGTGCTCGCACAGGCGATGATCCAGGAAGGCATGAAGAATCTGGAGGCCGGCGCAAACCCGATTATCCTCCGCCGCGGTATGAAGAAAGCGACCGACAAGGCAGTGGAGTCGATTCTCGCGATGTCCGCGAAAGTCAACGGCAAAGACCAGATCGCAAAAGTTGCCGCTATCTCCGCAGGGGACGACGAGGTCGGAAACATGGTTGCCGACGCGATGGAGAAAGTTTCCAACGACGGCGTTATCACCATTGAGGAGTCAAAGACGATGCAGACCGAGCTGGATTTAGTGGAAGGTATGCAGTTTGACCGCGGCTATGTATCCGCATATATGTGCACCGATATGGATAAGATGGAAGCGGTACTGGACGATCCGTACATTCTGATTACCGACAAGAAGATCAGCAATATCCAGGAGATTCTCCCGCTTTTAGAGCAGGTGGTACAGAGCGGTGCAAGACTTCTTATTATCGCGGAGGATATTGAGGGCGAGGCGCTTACGACATTGATTGTCAATAAGCTGCGCGGAACCTTTAATGTCGTGGCGGTAAAGGCTCCGGGCTACGGCGACAGAAGAAAGGCAATGCTTGAGGATATCGCAATCTTAACCGGCGGACAGGTGATCAGCTCCGACCTCGGATTAGAGCTGAAGGATGCGGCTTTGGATCAGCTGGGACGCGCAAAATCCGTAAAGGTTCAGAAGGAGAATACGGTGATCGTTGACGGCGCAGGCGATAAGGCGGCTATCACAGGCCGCGTAGGTCAGATCCGCGCGCAGATTGAGGAGACGACGTCCGAGTTTGATAAAGAGAAATTACAGGAGCGCCTTGCAAAGCTTGCAGGCGGCGTAGCGGTTATCCGCGTGGGCGCGGCGACAGAGACAGAGATGAAAGAGGCAAAACTCCGCATGGAGGATGCGCTCAATGCGACGAGAGCAGCGGTGGAGGAAGGTATCATCGCGGGCGGCGGTTCCGCATATATCCATGCATCCAAGGATGTGGCTGCTTTGGCAGAGACCTTAGAGGGCGATGAGAAGACAGGCGCGAAAGTAATCTTAAAGGCGCTCGAGTCCCCGCTGTACTACATTGCTGCAAACGCAGGTTTAGAGGGCGCGGTGATCATCAACAAAGTAAAAGAGTCCGAGGCCGGAATCGGTTTTAACGCTTCCACCGAGGAGTATGTCGATATGGTAGAGCAGGGAATTCTTGATCCGGTGAAAGTGACGAGAACCGCACTGCAGAATGCGACTTCCGTTGCATCCACACTGCTCACCACAGAGTCTGTTGTCGCAAACATCAAAGAGGATGTTCCGGCGATGCCGGCGGGCGGCGCAGGCGGCATGGGCATGATGTAAAACATGCCGGTATAACGGAATAAAATAAAACAGTCTCAGGGTATCAGAGGGAACACCGATGATGCCCTGAGTTTTTTTGCGGAATTTTACTACAGATATAGTTGCATACACAATAGATAGTTAAAATAAAAAAATAAACACAAGGTATTGTGTCCAGGGGAAAAAGTAGTATAATATTATCAGCTATAACTATAACAATCAGGTATAATCGATGAGAAAGGAAGCGGATATGAAAATTCTTGCGACATTTGATGCGATGGATTACCAGGACACGACGGAAGTATTTGAGAAATATTCTGTGCGCGGGATTATTATGCGTGACGGTAAGCTCGCAATGCAGTGCAGCAGGGATGGAGAGTACAAGATTCCCGGAGGCGGCATAGAGCCGGGGGAAGCATATCTGCAGGCTTTGGTGCGGGAGGTGCGGGAGGAGACGGGACTGCATGTCATTGTATCGGCAGTTCGTGAAATCGGAGAGATTGTCGAGATCAGGCGCGATCTGTTTGAGGCAAAGACAAAATATGTCTGTCATTCTCTGTTTTATGAGTGTAGAGTGGAGGGAAAACAAGATGCATTACAGCTGACTGAAAGTGAGATCGCAAAGGGGTATGAACTGCGCTGGGCAACGCCGGAGGAAATCTATCAGAGGAATATCCTGATTGAGAAAGATCCGTGGATTGTGCGGGATACGGCGTTTGTGAAAATGCTGATGGATCGAAAGATTGCAATAGCGAATACGGATGAAGGAGCTGGAGAGAAATGGAGCTAAAAGAAAGACAGGCACTGGAAAAGAACAAGACAACGATGATTCTCGGGGTATTGATTTTGGGTTATGCCTCAGTCATCTCACTGCTCGGCATGCTTGACAAAACGGCAAATATGGGACTGGTTGTGCCGCGGGCCGTTATATGCGTGCTGGCTCTCGTCATTTTTATCGTTTGTTATTTTAAGTACAGAGGCGATGCAAAGTTTGAAAAAGCATGTCTCATATGCATGTTTGTCATATACGGAATCACGATTATGACGCAGAGAAACGTGTATATGTATGCGCTGGTTTATCCGATTATGCTGACCGCAATGCTCTATATGAATAAAAAAATTGCCGGACAGGCGATGTTTACCGCGATCGTCCTGAATGTGGCGGGCGGCATCAAGAACTATAACATGTATCCGGAATCGAGCGCGGCAAGTCTGATGCAGATTTTTTATGCGCTGCTGTTTTGCATTACCGCTTATATTATCGTAAGGCTTCAGGAGCGTCATGCGAGGGAGGATGTGAACGCGATCACCGAGCAGATGGATACGGCATCGCGGCTGTCGATGGAGATTATCGCGGCGTCGGAGCAGCTTGCGGATAAATTTGACAACGCGCGTGAGCGGGCGGAGGTTCTGACCGACAGTATGGACGTCAGCAGCAGCTCCGTAAAAGAGATCGCATCGAGCGTCAAGCTGACGGCGGAGGCGATTGAGGTTCAGACGATGCGCACCAGCGATATCCAGACGAATATCGAAAATGCGGGACGTGAGACGCAGGAGATGAAGGCCGCTTCCGAGACTTCGCAGAAAGCGATACAGGAGGGTTCCGAGCTTATCCGCATATTAAAGGAGCAGGCGACCCAGACCGCAGAGATTAACCGCTCCACCAGAACGACGACGGACGAGTTAAATGACAGGATCAAAGAGGTGGAGGTCATCATTTCTACCATTTTGAATATCTCGGAGGAGACAAATCTTCTTTCCCTGAACGCTTCCATTGAAGCGGCGAGAGCCGGAGAGGCAGGAAAAGGCTTTGCCGTTGTGGCGGATGAGATCCGCAAGCTGTCCGAGGAGACGAAGGAGTCAACCGGTAAGATTACCGATATTATCGAAAAGCTGACTTTAAATGTGGAGGAGGCGTCCGTGAATATGCAGCGGTCCGCGGAATCCTCCGAGCGGCAAAATGAAATGATTGAGACGACGCGGGAGAAATTCAACCTGATTGAGGAGAAGGTCAACGACCTTCATATGGCGGTTGAGAATATTACCAATGAAGTGAACAGTATTCTGGCAGCCAATACCGAGATCAATGACAGCATCACAAACCTGTCGGCGACAAGCGAGCAGGTTGCGGCGTCCTCGGAGAGCAGTATCAACGTGAGCGAGGAGAGCATGCATGCGCTCGGTGAGCTGAACAGTCTTCTGGACGAGATTTTTGAGATTTCCGAGCATATGAAGGAATTGGTTCAGGAAAAATAGGAAACTGCAACAGTGAAAATCACTTTGGAATCGTCGCTGCAAAGCGACGATTTTTTATGGCGCATTGTATGCAGGTGTGCTATAATAGTCTCACTGGCGTGAGCCAATAAGTCCCACTGGCGTGAGTCGGCACAGGCTGACATGCGGTGTGTATAAAAGGCAGTGAAAAGCACATGGTAAATAAAAGGAGAGAGTTTTATGAATGATAATTTTATTACATTGACGATCGGCAGGCAGAAAAATATCGCGTTAATTGCACATGATAATAAAAAAGCGGATCTCATCGAGTGGTGTGAGATCAACAAGGATATTCTGAAAAATCATTTTCTGTGCGGGACGGGGACGACGGCCCGCATGATCACGGATAAAACCGGACTCCCGGTCAGAGGGTACAACAGCGGTCCGCTCGGAGGAGACCAGCAGATCGGTGCCAAGATCGTGGAGGGCAGAGTGGATTTCATCATCTTTTTCTCGGATCCGCTGACGGCGCAGCCGCATGACCCGGATGTCAAGGCGCTGCTCCGGATCGCGCAGGTCTACGATATTCCGATCGCGAATAACCGCGCTTCCGCGGATTTTATGATTCAGTCGCGCTATATGGACGAAGAATACGAGCATGAGGTTATCAACTTTAAAAAGAACATCAAAGAGCGTTCAGAGACATTATAGGGAGGAGTTTTATTATGAGTAAAGTGGCAGTTGTGTCGGACAGCAACAGCGGGATCACACAATCGGAGGCGAAAGAACTGGGGATCACCATTCTGCCGATGCCCTTTTTTGTGGGTGACGAAACTTATTACGAGGGCATTAATCTCACACAGGAAGAGTTTTATCAGATGCTGTCGGAGAATACCAATATTTCCACATCGATGCCGGTGGTGGGAGATGTCACGGATACGTGGGATAAACTGCTGGAAACATATGACGAGATTGTCCATATACCGATGTCTTCGGGTCTCAGCGGTTCGTGCGAGACGGCGCTGATGCTCGCGCAGGACTACGACGGCAGGGTGCAGGTTGTAAATAATCAGCGCATTTCCGTGACGCAGAGGCAGTCGGTGATGGACGCGCTTGCACTCGAAAAGCAGGGCAGAACTGCGGAGGAAATCCGTCAGATTCTGGAGCGGGACAAGTTCGAATCATCCATCTACATTATGGTGGATACGCTCTATTATCTCAAAAAGGGCGGAAGGATTACGCCTGCGGCCGCGGCGCTCGGAACGCTTTTAAAATTAAAGCCGGTGCTGCAGATTCAGGGAGAAAAGCTGGATGCCTTTGCGAAGGCACGGACTGTAAAACAGGCAAAAAGCATTATGATAGAAGCGATGAAAAACGATTTCGTAAACCGTTTCCACGCGCCGAACGGGGAGGGAATGTATCTGGAAATGGCGTACACGTACGATCTTGCGGCCGCGGAAGCGTTTAAAACGGAAGTGCAGGCGGCATTTCCGGGAATGGAGATTTGTATGGACCCGCTTTCATTAAGCGTTTCCTGCCATATCGGCCCCGGGGCGCTCGCGGTTGCCTGCTCAAAGAAACTGCCGGAATTGACGGATTAGAGACGATGACAACAAAAACAGCGGCGGCTGCCGTCAGGCAGCTGCCGCTGTTTTTTCGAGCGCTCGTTTCTTGCGCTCCCAGAGGAGATAGGTGATAACCAGCGGGATTGCGGTAAACAGCCACGCGGCAGGGTCCGCAAAGCAGACGCCCGTAAAGCCGGCGCTTTTGGGAACGAGCAGGATGACCGCCAGCCGGCTTACCAGCTCGACCACGCCGCTCAACATCGGAATAAGACCTTCTCCGAGTCCCTGAAGCGCATTGCGGTAACAGAAAATCATTGCAAGCGGGAGGTAAAACCAGCTCGCAATCGTCAGATACTGCATCGCGTGCGTGAAGATTTCTTCCGAGGGATTGGTCACAAACCAGCTCACGATAAAACGTCCGCCGAGAAGACAGACGGCCGCACCGAGGGCAGTGCAGGCGAGACAGATAAAGAATGCCTGCCGCATGCCGTCAAAAATGCGCGCGTATTTTCCGGCGCCGAGGTTCTGTCCGCAGTAGGTTGCCATCGCGGTGCCGAGTGTCGGCATGGTCTGGGTCGCGATGCTGTTCACTTTGGAGGCTGCGGTAAAAGCGGCGACCACGCTCGAGCCGAACACATTGACGGCGCTCTGCATAATCATCGTGCCGACGGCAGTGACGGAATAATTGAGCGCCATGGGAATGCCGACGGCGAGCATGTTCTTTATGCCGGCGGCATCCAGATAATAATCCTCACGTTTTGTGCGGAGTATCTCAAAGCGGCGGAACATGTAAAAGAGGCACAGCACGGCGGCGAGCCCCTGCGCGATAACCGTTGCCAGGGCTGCGCCGGCGGTTCCGAGTCCTGCGGTCACAATCAGAAAGACATCGAGCACAATGTTGAGCACGGATGAAAAAATCAAAAAATATAACGGCGTCTTGCTGTCTCCGATTCCGCGTAGGATGCCGGAGAGCACATTGTAGGACATTGTGAGCAGGATTCCTCCAAAGATGATCCGAATATAGGAATCCGCCATGGGCAGGATGTTTTCCGGCGTGTGCATCCACGCGAGGAGCAGCTTTGAGGCCGCAACGGTCGGAATCGTCAGCAGGACGGACACGATGACAGTCAAAATCAGAGAAAGCGCCACGTAGTGCCGGAGCAGGTGGAAATCCTTTGCGCCGAAGGCATGTGAGACCATAACGCCGAAGCCCTGTGCAATGCCGTTTGCGAAGCCGAGCACAAGAAACATCAGACAGCCGGTGGAACCGACGGCTGCGAGTGCCTCCTCGCCGAGATAGCGGCCGACAATGATTGTGTCCACCATATTATAAAATTGCTGAAACAGGTTGCCGAGCAGCACGGGAACGGAAAACAGAAGAATGATTTTCAGCGGATTTCCGGTTGTCATATCCTTTGTCATAATTGCATCTCCCTTTGATATCTGATATAGTAGGCATACGGTACGCGGATCGCCGCAGTATCGATATGCAAATGTGCGTAGGGCTTAGTATACTTCAAGAGACAGAAAAAAACAATCCGTTTTTTGAAAAATCAGGGAAAATGAAATGGACATCAATCTGGAATATTATAAGATTTTTTATTATGTCGCAAAGCGGCAGAGCATTACACTGGCGGCGGAGGAGCTGTCGATCTCCCAGCCGGCCGTGAGCCAGGCGGTGAAGCATCTGGAGGGAGGGCTTGGGTGCGCGCTTTTTGTGCGCACTTCCAAAGGAATGCGTCTGACAAAAGAGGGGGAGCTGCTTTTTTCTTATGTACAGCGCGGGTACGAACTGCTTTTGTCCGGGGAGAAAAAGCTCTCTGAGATGCTGAATCCCGAGAGCGGTGAGATATGCATCGGGGCCAGCGATATGACGCTTCAGTTTTATCTGCTTCCCTATCTGGAGCGGTTTCATGAGGCCCATCCGAAAATCCGCGTGACTGTCACCAACGCGCCGACGCCGGAAACATTGCAGCACCTTGGCGACGGGCGCATTGACTTCGGCGTGGTCAGCACCCCGATAGCGCGTAGGGCGTCCCTGCGGACAGTGCCGGTGCGGACGATTCGGGATGTGTTTGTGGCGGGGAGAAAGTTTGCGTATCTCGCAAAAAAGGTGCTCCCTTACCGGGAGCTTGGGAAGCTGCCTGTCATGTGCCTGGAAGGGACGACGTCCACAAGACGTTACGTGGAGGAGTTTCTCTCGGCCGAAGGGGTTCGTCTTTCGCCGGAGTTTGAGCTGCCGACAAGCGAGATGCTCATACAGTTTGCGGTCCGGAATCTCGGGATTGCAAGTGTGGTGGAGGACTTTGCCGCGGAGCGCATTCGAAGCGGGGAACTTTGCCTGCTGCGCTTTGAGAGGGAAATCCCCGTGCGCAGGCTGTGCATCGTGACGGACGAGCGCATTCCGGTGTCCCGCGCGGCCGGAAAACTGCTGGATTTTCTGATTGACGAAAAGCCGTCCGGTGAGGATGAAACGGTATAATGATTCATTATGTCATATATAATGAATATTAATTTTACTTATGCAGAATCTTCGGGTATAATCAATGAGGAAAGACGGGAAAGCGGCTGCGTGCAGCCGGCGCCGGCGCGAAGCAGTGTACGGAGCGCATATGTTTGAATATGGAAACTAGGAGGACAAACAAATGGTGAAAGCAGTAGTGGGAGCCAACTGGGGCGACGAAGGAAAAGGAAAGATTACGGATATGATGGCGAAGGAAGCCGACATTATTGTCCGTTTTCAGGGCGGTGCAAATGCGGGTCATACCATCGTAAATGACTACGGAAAGTTTGCGCTTCACACCCTGCCGTCCGGGGTGTTTTACGGGCATACCACCAGCATAATCGGAAACGGTGTGGCTTTGAATATTCCGGTGCTGTTTGAAGAGATTCAGTCGATTGTCGACCGCGGCGTTCCGAAGCCGAAGATTCTTGTCTCGGACCGTGCGCAGATTGTGATGCCGTATCATATTCTCTTTGACCAGTATGAGGAGGAGCGGCTCGGGGGGAAATCCTTCGGTTCCACAAAGTCCGGAATCGCGCCTTTTTATTCGGACAAATACGCAAAGATCGGATTCCAGGTCAGCGAGCTGTTTGACGAGGAGCTGCTGAAGGAAAAGACGGTCCGCATTGCGGAGACCAAGAATGTCCTGCTCGAGCACCTGTACCATAAGCCGCTGATCGTGCCGGAGGAATTGCTCGCGACGCTGCATGAGTACCGCGATATGGTGGAGCCGTATGTGTGCGATGTCTCCTCCTATCTGGATAAAGCGATCAGAGAGGGAAAGACGGTTCTTCTCGAGGGACAGCTTGGGACGTTAAAGGATCCGGATCACGGGATTTATCCGATGGTGACTTCCTCGTCCACGCTGGCGGCCTACGGCGCGATCGGAGCTGGGATTCCGCCGTATGAGATCAGGCAGATCGTGACGGTGTGCAAGGCATACTCCTCCGCGGTAGGAGCCGGAGCTTTTGTCAGCGAGATTTTCGGCGAGGAGGCGGATGAACTGCGCAGACGCGGCGGCGACGGCGGCGAGTACGGGGCGACGACCGGGCGGCCGAGACGGATGGGCTGGTTTGACTGCGTGGCGAGCAAATACGGCTGCAGACTGCAGGGGACGACGGACGTGGCGTTTACCGTGCTGGACGTGCTCGGGTATCTGGAGGAGATCCCGGTGTGCGTAGGCTACGAGATTGACGGAGCGGTGACGACGGATTTCCCGACGACCGCAAGGCTTGAGAAGGCAAAACCGGTATTAAAGAAACTGCCGGGCTGGAACTGCGATATCCGCGGCATTAAGAAATACGAGGAACTTCCGGAAAACTGCAGACACTATATTGAGTTTATCGAGGAGCAGCTCGGATATCCGATTACGATGGTGTCGAACGGGCCGGGAAGAGACGATATCATTTACCGTAATTAAGGAGAAGTTATGATTCGGAATATTATTTTTGACGTCGGAATGGTGCTTGTCGACTGGCAGCCGCGGGATGCGTTCCGTCAGCTGGGGTTTGACGAGGAGACCGTGAAGGCCGTGGCGGCCGCGACAATCGAGTCGGAGGCGTGGAGCGAGAATGACAGAAGCCTCTTAAGCGATGAGGAGATTGCCGCGGAATTTGTCCGCAGGGCGCCGGAATATGAGCGGGAGATTCGCCTGTTCTGGGATAACGTCGGGCTCCCGGTCCGCCAGTTTGACTATACGAAAGACTGGATAAGAGAGCTCAAAGAGCGCGGCTACGGGGTTTACATTCTGTCGAATTACGGCAGACGCACTTATTCCCAGACGAAGGACGAGGCGCTTTCCTTCCTGTCGGAGGTGGACGGAGCACTGTTTTCCTTTCAGGTTCAGCAGGTGAAGCCGGAGCCGGAGATTTATCAGACCCTGCTGGATCGATATTCGCTCGTGCCCGGTGAGTGTGTGTTTTTTGACGACCGGCCGGAAAATATCGAGGCGGCCGGGCGCGCGGGAATCCACGGGGTTGTGTTTGAGAATCAAAAGCAGGCCAAAGAGGAATTGGAGAGGCTTTGCGAAGAGCAGGGATGAGAACGGCAGATGCGGCCGCGGCGCTTTGTGCGCCGGCCGCCGCACAAAAAACATCGGCGGGAATTCAGTTCCCGTCGATGTTTTCATCCTGTCCGCGGCCGCTTCCTTTAAGAAGCCGGGAGATAAAAGAGCAGGCCCATAAGAGCACCGGGATAACGGCGGAGGCATACAGGGAAGCCATCAGCATATCCATAAAGTGCTCGTTCGCGGAGAACGCGCAGACGAGAGTGGCGACATACAGGCCGCCCAGGACGAGCACGCCGATCAGGGCGAGAATCCGTTTTACTTTTTTCATATGAAATCCTTTCATGTGAAATCCTTTCATAAATAGATGCGCATGGTTCCGCTGTCTATTCTAATTCGGAGGGGATTTTCCTGTCAAGGTAAAAAATATTTTGAAAAGTGCGGGTACATCTGCTATAATGATACAGGTATTTGACATTGGGATGCAAATAATTAAATTTTAGGAAATCGAGGAATGAAGTATGGCATTATTAGAGCAGTGGCAGAAGGTTGCCTATAATGAAAAAATGGACAAGGGAGAGCTGCAGAGATTTTGGCAGAGATATTTCCTTTTGGAGAAAGGCGTATATGAGAAGCTTTTGACGAATCCCGACGAGAAGGTCGAGGGTACGGTAAAGGAGCTTGCGGATAAATATGAGCTGAGTGTCATGGAGATGACGGGATTTCTCGACGGAATCAACGAGAGCCTTGTGGAGGCGAATCCGATCGACACGATGGAGGAGGACACGAGAGTCAGCCTTGCGTTTGACAAAGAAAAGCTGTATAAGAATATGGTGGACGCGAAAGCGGACTGGCTGTACGAGCTTCCCCAGTGGAAAGAGATTTTTGACGACGAGACCAGAAAACGGCTTTATTTAGAGCAGAAGAAGTCAGGAACGGTCGTTGTGGGCAAGAAGACCGGGCGCAACGATCCCTGCCCCTGCGGAAGCGGCAAGAAGTACAAGCACTGCTGCGGCAGATAAAAAGGACTTTACAAACCGTCTGTTTGGAGCTACAATACAGACAGAGAGAAAACGTTGACGAGACGAGTACATTGCGGGAAGCATCAGAGAGAGATGCCCCGGGGACGGGAGCGCCGGTAAGGTATGCCGCCCGGGTGCTGTGAGCATCTCTGCGGAACACAGTGGAAGACCACCTCGGAGTGACCCCAATACGGTCCGGTGATTCCGTTATCATCAGAATGAGGCTTTCGGAACAGAAAGCAAATCCGGGTGGAACCACGGCAGCGAGGATGCTGATCGTCCCTGACATTGCAGTATGCATGTCAGGGTTTTTTTATGCACACGGGCACCCAATGGAAGTATGTCAGCAAAAAGAAAGGAGAAAACAATGATGAAAAAACTGAGAGATTTGTGGAACAATATACCCGAAGAGATCACCCTCACAAAGTTAGACGGCGTACTTTTGGTGGCCGACACCCTGCTTTTGGGAATCCTGTTCGGGATTTTGCTTGCGCCCCGCAGAAAAGGGACCTTCGGCTGCGGAAACGGAACTACGACGATCTATAATTATGGGCCGGAGGAGGAAGAAGTATGAAGATTACATTGAAGGACGGCTCCGCAAAGGAGTACAGCGAGGCGAAATCCGTTTATGAGATCGCAAAAGATATCAGTGAGGGGCTTGCGAGAATGGCCTGCGCCGGCGAGATCGACGGGGAGATCGCGGATCTGCGCACAATCGTAGACAGGGACTGCAGCTTAAATATTGTGACGGCAAACGACCCGGAGGGACTGCGTGTCATCCGCCACACCGCATCGCATGTGATGGCGCAGGCGGTAAAGCGCCTGTTTCCGGAAGCGAAAGTGACAATCGGACCGGCGATTGACGAGGGATTTTACTACGATTTTGACGCGGCCCCGTTTTCGAGGGAAGATCTGGATCGGCTTGAGGCCGAGATGAAGAAGATTATCAAAGAGGGCCATGAGATTACGAGATTCACACTGCCGCGGGAAGAAGCGATCGCGCTTATGGAGGAGAAAGAGGAGCCTTACAAGGCAGAGCTGATCCGTGAGCTGCCGGAGGGGGCAGAGATTTCTTTTTATGACCAGGGCGGGTTTGTCGACCTGTGTGCGGGACCGCATCTGATGAGCACAAAAGGAATCAAGGCATTTAAACTGACCTCCTCGTCCATGGCATATTGGAGGGGGGACTCCGAAAAAGCGAGACTGCAGCGCATCTACGGAACCGCTTATAATAGGAAGGAAGACCTTGCTGCACACCTTGCGCGCATGGAGGACGCAAAGCGGCGCGACCACAACAGGCTCGGCCGTGAGATGGGACTGTTCACGACCGTTGATGTCATCGGGCAGGGCCTCCCGCTGTTTACGCCGAAGGGGACCAGGATGATTATGAAGCTGCAGCGCTGGATCGAGGACCTTGAGGACGGTGAGTGGGGCTATCAGAGAACAAGGACGCCGCTGATGGCAAAGAGCGATCTCTATAAGATTTCCGGACACTGGGATCACTACAAGGACGGAATGTTTGTGCTCGGGGATGAAGAGAAGGATAAGGAAGTATTCGCGCTCCGCCCGATGACCTGTCCGTTCCAGTATTATGTATACAAGAATGAGCAGCATTCCTACCGTGATCTGCCGTTCCGTATGAGCGAGACGTCGACGCTGTTCCGCGCGGAGGATTCCGGCGAGATGCACGGACTGACCCGTGTGCGCGAGTTTACGATTACGGAGGCGCACAATGTCATCCGTCCGGATCAGGCGGAGGAAGAGATTCGGAACTGTCTGCATCTGACACTCTTCATTTTGAGAACGCTCGGGCTTCAGGACGACGTGACATTCCGTCTGTCCAAATGGGATCCCAATAATAAGAAAAAATATCTGGGAGACGATGCGTACTGGGAGAAGACACAGGATGCGCTGCGCCAGGTGCTGATAGAGGAAAATCTCCCCTTCGTCGAGGCGGAGGGAGAGGCGGCCTTCTACGGACCGAAAATCGACACACAGGCGCGGAACGTATACGGGAAAGAAGATACCATGTGCACGGTGCAGTTAGACTGTGCGATTGCCGAGAATTTTGACATGTACTATATCGACGAGAAGGGTGAGAAAGTCCGGCCGTATATTATCCACAGGACTTCGCTCGGCTGCTATGAGCGGACATTGGCGTGGCTGATTGAGCATTATGCCGGCAAATTCCCTACCTGGATGTGTCCAGAGCAGGTGCGCGTGCTGCCGATTTCCGACAAATACGAGGCGTACGCAGATGAAGTTCTGAAAGAATTAAAAGCAAACGGCATCGACGCTTCCGTGGATAAACGCTCCGAAAAGATCGGCTTTAAGATACGGGAGGCAAGACTTGCAAAGCTTCCCTATATGCTGGTTGTGGGACAGCAGGAGGAGGCGGAACACACGGTATCCGTCAGAAGCCGTTTTGCGGGAGACGAAGGGGTAAAGCCGCTCGCGGAGTTTGTGGAAGCAATCTGTGCGGAAATCCGCACAAAGGAAATCCGCACGGAGATGCCCGAGGAAGCGCGCAAATAAAAATTTTAAAATTTGACAGTTCCGTCAAAATGTTCCGGACAATCGGATGTCATATCCTCTGTATAGAAGTGCTGTGCGGTGGAATACTAAAGGATGCAACACGAAGGAAAGGGGTGGATGAATATGACATTTTTAGACTGTTCGGTAACCGGATGTATGTACAATTCCGAGAATTGCTGCTGCAAGGGTGAGATCCTTGTGGAGGGACATCAGGCGAAGGAGACGAAAGATACCTGCTGTGCGAGCTTTAAAGAGCGCAGAGGAGACGGAACAAACGTATTAAAGCGCGTTTCAAAGGAAATCGATGTGTGCTGTGATGCGTGCAACTGTGAATTTAACGAGGACAAAAAATGCAGTGCAAAGCATATCGGCATTTCAGGCGGAAATGCCTGCGACTGCAAAGAGACAGAGTGTGCAAGCTTCTGCTGCTGCAGATAGTGATATGTATGGAAAGGGGAGAGACTTCCGCCGGAGTGCGGGAGTCTTTCCTGCTTTTGGATTTGCTCTGTTTTCGGATTCTACTTGAATTATGGAATAAGTGGCGGTAAAATAGAAGCGTAGGTTGCAGTTAGCCAAAACAAACTCGAAAGAAAGGGTTGCATGATGCGTAAAAAATCACATATTTCGTTGGCACGTTATATTGTAGACAGCCTCGGGGATGAAGAGCTGAAAAAACATAAGCTTGCATTTTATCTGGGGAGTATCCTGCCGGATATCAAGCCGTCTTTTGTGTACCGCCGCCATGAGATAAACGGTACGTTCCCGGATCTCAGAAGACATATCGAGCGTCTTTCCGAGGGCAGAAAAGCCGTGGAGAAAACCGGGCGCAAGTATTACATTGATCTGGGACAGATCAGTCACTACCTGGCAGATTATTTTACGTTTCCGCACAATGAGATCTATCCCGGAACCTTAAAGGAGCACTGTTCCTATGAGGAGAAGCTTAAGAGAGACCTGAGGGAATACCTTAAGAGCGGCCGGGTAAAGCAGCTGGAGGATCGCGCGGAGCAGTTTCACAGTGCGGAGGCGCTCTGCAATTTTATCCAGTGTGCCCACGACGACTATATTTGTCATAAACATGGGGTTGATGACGATATTTGTCACATTATAGAGGTCAACCGCAAAGCGCTGGCGGGAATGCGGATGCTTCTCGCACGGCATAAATCCGCGGTTGCGGGGCAGCACTAGAAGACCAAATGACGAATTTTGTCGAAAAATGGGGACTTGTGGCATGTAGTTTTGTTTGATTTTTGCGCTTTTTGGGAGTAATATAGAGATGGGTGAGGATACATACGAATCTTAAGAGACTAGGGGAGGATTCATATGAAGAAAATGTATGAGTTACAAAAGAAAATCGAGACAGCCCGACGGGAGCTGGACCAGGCGTATCTTGTGGAGGACCAGTTCGAGTGTTACTATGAGAAGAGCACGAAGTTGGATAAGCTGATTGAAGAGTACCTTGAGAGAAAAGAGCAGGCAACAGAAGAATAAGCAGAGAGCGGCGCAGTTTTGCACCGCTTCTGCGGGAAACCGGATGACGATACGCGCTGCGGATTGTCGAACGGACAAAAAGATAACGGGAGGCCAAAATGGCCTGCTGTTATTTTTTTGCTTTTCTATTGCTTTTTAAATGCAAAAAGGGTATGATATACCTACGAAGTGGAGGGAAGTGGTAATAAAGTGGCGCGAAGTGGTGGATAAGTTCATAACTTTGTGGATAACAATGGACAGAATGCTTTGCGGACTGTCCATGTGTGCAGCGAAATACCGCATTCGCCAAAAGGCAGGTGTTGTGTCATGTTCATGGGAGAATACAATCATACAGTAGACCCCAAAGGCAGACTGATAGTTCCGGCCAAGTTCAGAGAGCAGTTAGGCGCTGAATTTGTTGTGACAAAGGGACTGGACGGATGCTTGTTTGTGTATCCCATGGATGAGTGGCAGAGCATGGAAGAGAAGTTTCGCAGCATTCCGGGAACATCAAAGGATGCGAGAAAGTTCTCGCGCTTTTTCTTCGCAGGGGCGGCGCAGACGGAGCTGGACAAGCAGGGGAGAGTTTTGCTTCCTCCGGTTTTACGCGACTACGCGGCGCTTGAAAAGGATGTCGTTTTGGTCGGAGTTCTGAATCGGGTGGAGATCTGGAACAGAGACAGATGGCAGGAAAATACTTATGACGAAGACGAGATGGATGATATCGCAGAACATATGGCAGAGATGGGATTCAGCATATAGGAGGATTGCCGGTGGAGTTTAAACATTATTCCGTGCTTTTGGAGGAGACAATTACATACTTAAATGTCAAATCCGACGGAATCTATGTGGACGGAACCTTAGGCGGAGGCGGTCACAGCTATGAGATTGCAAAGCGTCTGGGGAAAGGGGGCCGTCTCATCGGAATCGACCAGGATGCGGATGCCGTACGAGCGGCGGGAGAGCGCCTTGCGGAATTTGGGGGGAAGGTGACGATCCTGCACAGCAACTATGCCGCCATGCGGGAAGAACTGGCGGCAATCGGTGTGGAGCGGGTGGACGGAATTATCCTGGATTTGGGGGTATCCTCGTTCCAGTTAGATACGCCGGAGCGGGGATTCACGTATCGGGAGACGGATGCTCCGCTGGATATGCGCATGGATCTGCGCCAGACAAAGACGGCGCGCGATATTGTCAATGAATACAGTGAGACAGAGTTGTTCCGTATCATACGTGATTACGGGGAAGATAAATTTGCAAAAAACATTGCGAAACACATTGTGCGGGAGCGGCAGAAAAAGCCGATTGAGACGACCGGGGAGCTGACGGATCTTATCCGTGCTTCCATACCGACGAAGGTGCGGATGACAGGGGGACATCCGGCGAAACGAACCTTCCAGGCAATCCGGATCGAACTCAACCGGGAGCTTGAGGTACTGCGTGAGCATTTGGATGAGATGATAGGGCTCTTAAATCCGGGCGGAAGGATCTGTATTATCACATTTCATTCCCTCGAGGACCGCATTGTCAAGAACTGTTTTAAGAAAAATGAAGACCCGTGCACCTGCCCGAAGGATTTTCCGGTATGTGTGTGCGGCAATGTATCAAAAGGAAAGGTGGTTACCCGTAAACCGGTTCTTCCTGGGGAGGAGGAGCTGAAGGTAAATTCCCGTTCAAGGAGCGCCAAATTAAGGGTGTTTGAGAAAAGACGGGAAAATTGAGGAGTATTATGAGAAGCGGAGATATAAGGACAGCTACGGCAGAGGATTATTATATAGACGGAAATACAGTCCGCAGGGCACAGACCGCTCCCGATTACAGGAGGGAGCGCAGAGAGCGCATTCGAAGAGAGCAGGAGGAGGCACAGAGGAGACGGAAGCGGAAAGCAAGAAGAAATCAGCAGCGGGCAATGCGCGTGAGCAAGAGCTATGTCGCGTTTCTGACGATGGCGGTGCTTGTATTCGGCGGAGTTGCCGGTATGTACATTGCGGTTCAGTCCGATATCACGGCCCGGATGAAGACCATTTCAAAGCTTGAGAGCCAGATTGCGGACTTAAAGGCGGACAATGACGAGGCTTACAAGCGTATCCGCACGGCGGTGGATTTAGAGCAGGTGCGGGATACGGCTATGAACCAGATGGGCATGTCCTATGCGAAGGAATCACAGATCATTTACTATACGGTGGGGGATGACGACTACATGACCCAGCACAGCGCGATTCCGGATAAATAGACAGGTGGAGAAATGGCAGCAGAAACGAAGACAAAGACGAAGAGAAGGAAAAAGAAACCGCTGCTGAAGTTCCCGAGACGAATGCAGAAAAAGCTGATTGTCCTGTTCGGCGTCGTTGCGCTGATGCTGATCGGGCTGATGGGACGTCTGATGTATATCGAGAACACCAGCGGAGAAAAGTACGAAAAAATCGTTTTGTCGCAGCAGGGGTATGACAGTCAGACCATTCCGTACCAGAGGGGGGATATCCTTGACATCAAAGGGAATGTGCTGGCGACAAGCATTGCGGTTTACAATGTGATTCTTGACTGCTCGGTGATGACCAGCGACGAGAAATATATTGATGCGACAATCCGTGCCCTTGTCTCGTGCTTTCCGGATCTGTCCTCGGACGAGCTCTACGGCTATGCCAGAGAAGAGAAGGACAGGCGTTATATCGTATTAAAGAAAAAGGTTTCTTATGAAGAGATACAGCCTTTTGTGGAGATGCAGGAGGCCGTGGACGAGGAAGACAAGAAAATCAACCCCGATATCAAAGGGGTGTGGTTTGAAAAAGAATACCAGAGGGAATACCCGTACGGCCCGCTCGCCAGCGCGGTCGTGGGATTTACCGCGGCCGGAAATGTGGGCGTCAACGGCCTGGAGAACTATTACAGCAGTGTGTTAAACGGCGTTAACGGAAGACAATACGGTTATCTGAATACCGACAATAACTTCGAGAAAATGCTCAAACCCGCAAAAAACGGAAATACGGTGGTATCGACGATCGATATAAACATCCAGTCGGTTGTGGAGGCTAAGATTGCGGAGTTTAACGAGGCCTATGCAGGAACTTTTCGAACAGAGGACACGGGGGCAACCCATATCGGAGTCGTCCTTATGAATCCGTCCAACGGGGATGTGCTTGCAATGGCAAATTACCCCAATTATGATCTGAGCAATCCGCGTGACTTGTCCGCGTACTATACCGAGGAAGAGCTTGCGGGGATGAGCGAGGACGCAAAGATGGATATTTTAAACGGTCTGTGGCAGAATTTCTGTGTGTCCTACACCTATGAGCCGGGTTCCACCGCGAAGCCATTTACCGTGGCTGCCGGTCTTGAAACCGGACTTTTAAACGGCACGGAGACCTATTACTGCGACGGTTATGAGGAGGTCGGCGGACACCGGGTGAACTGTGTGAACCGGAACGGACACGGCATGGAGACGCTCGAGGAGACGCTGATGAACTCCTGCAACGATGCGCTGATGCAGATGAGCTATGTGATCGGAAACGATAATTTTGCGAAATATCAACAGATTTTCGGATTTGGACAGAAGACAAACATTGATCTGCCGGGAGAGACAAGGACAGATTCGCTGATCTATACGAGCGACAATATGAAGCCGATCGATCTTGCGACAAATTCTTTCGGACAGAATTTTAATACGTCGATGATTCAGCTTGCGAGCGCATACTGTTCGCTGGTAAACGGCGGATACTTGTACCAGCCCCATGTGGTCAAAAAAATCACGGACGAAAACGGGAATATCATCGAAAATATTTCGCCCACGGTGCTGCGGCAGACCGTATCAAAGAGCACCGGCGATCTGCTGAAAAAATATATGTATTCCACGGTGACATCGGGAACCGCATCAATTGCCAAAGTGGACGGATACTCTATGGGCGGAAAGACGGGAACCGCGCAGAAGGCCGGGCGTGACGGGGTCAACTATCTGGTCTCGTTTATCGGCTTTGCACCGGTGGAGGACCCGCAGCTGGTGATCTACTGCGTTGTGGACGAGCCGAATGCCGAGGAGCAGTACCACAGCACCTTTGCGCAGAACATTGCGAGAGAGATTCTGGAGGAAGTTCTTCCTTATATGAATATATACAGGGATGAGGAGACGACAGGGATTCATTCGGGATGGGATATCCGGGGGGAGGAGACCGGAGCTTCCGCGATGACCGATATTGTCAACAGTGAAGAAGGCGAGGAGGAAACCGGCGAAGTGCCGGTGGAGGACGGTCTTACGGACGTGCCGGATACCACGGGGGAATTGCCGGAGAACACCGGGGAGCGTGTGGAGGGAGTCGACACCGCAGATCCGGTTTCGGACGTATCTGCGGACCCGGTTTCGGACGCGCCCGCGGAGGACGCAGATGTGGCGGAACCCGGCGGCGATAATAATTAGTACAATGTATAACCTCACAAAAGTTTGAATAAAATGCCAAGAGTGGTGTAACTGACTTTTGTGAGGTTTTTCATATGAAAGAACTGCCCCTGTATCGAAATAAGACCTTTAACCGGAAAAAAATCATGGTTATGTTTCTTGCCGTGTTTTTTATGATGATGTTCCTGATCGGAAGGCTGGTGTATCTGATGGTGTTCTGCTCGGAATATTACGGTGGGAAAGCACAGAATCTTCACGAGAGAGAGCGGGATATCAAGGCGGCCAGAGGGCGGATTATCGATGCGACAGGGACGGTGCTTGCGACAAATAAATCGGTCTGTACGATATCGGTCATCCACAGCCAGATTAAGGAGCCCGAGAAGGTTATCGCGGCGCTGGTAAAGGAGCTTGGCATTTCCGAGGAGGAGGCCAGAAAGCGGGTGGAGAAGAACAGCTCTATCGAGCGCGTGAAAACAAATGTGGATAAGGAGGTGGGGGATGCGATCCGCGCATACGGGCTCGACGGAATCAAGGTGGATGAGGATTACAAGCGCTATTATCCCTATGACACGCTCGCCTCGCGGGTGCTGGGCTTTACCGGCGCCGACAATCAGGGAATCCTCGGGCTTGAGGTGAAATACGACGCATATATGCAGGGAACAAGCGGCAAGATCCTGACGCTCACGGACGCCAGAGGCGTCGAGATTGAAAATGCCGGGGAGAACCGCTTAGAGCCGGTAAACGGCAATGACCTGATTATCTCTATGGATGTCAACATCCAAAAGTACTGTGAGCAGGCGGCGCAGAAGGCGTACGATAAAAAGAGCGCGGACGGTGTCTCGCTGATTGTGATGAACCCCCAGAACGGGGAGCTGCTTGCGATGGTCAATTACCCGGAGTTTAACCTCAACGACCCGTTCACGCTGATTCCGCAGCTGGAACCGGAGGAGGGGACGGCGCTCTCCGCGGAGGAGAAGCAGAACCTGCTAAATCAGATGTGGAGGAACCGGTGTATCAGCGACACCTATGAGCCGGGTTCCACGTTTAAGATTATCACGGCCACCGCGGCGCTCGAGGAGCATGTAGTCTCGCTCACCGACAATTTTTTCTGCCCGGGCTATAAGATGGTGGAGGACCGCAGGATCCGCTGTGCAAAAGTGCAGGGACACGGGGCGGAGACCTTTGAGACGGGAATCATGAATTCCTGCAACCCCGTTTTTATCGAGCTGGGGGAGCGCCTCGGAGTGGATAACTTCTATAAATACTTTAAGCAGTTCGGGCTGACGCAGAAGACACAGATTGATTTGCCGGGCGAGGCGGCAACCATCATGCACAAGAAAGAAAATGTAGGCCCTGTGGAGCTCGCGACCGTCTCCTTCGGCCAGTCCTTTCAGATTACGCCGATTCAGCTGGTGACAACCGTATCCTCGATTATCAACGGAGGGAAGCGGATTACGCCGCATTTCGGCGTGGAAGTCCGGGATTCCGACGGCAATCCGGTCGAGACGCTTAAGTATGAGACGCAGGAGGGGATATGCAGCGAAGAGACCTCGGAGACCATGCAGTATCTGCTGCAGCGGGTCGTGGATGACGGCGGCGGCAAGAATGCAAAGATCGAGGGCTACGCCATCGGGGGAAAGACGGCGACTTCCCAGACGCTTCCCCGCAGCGAGCACCGCTACATCTCGTCGTTTCTGGGCTTTGCTCCGGCCGACGACCCGCAGGTCCTTGTCCTTGCAATTATCGATAACCCGAAGGGAACTTACTACGGCGGTATGATTGCGGCGCCGGTGGTAAAGGAGGTCATGGAAAACATTTTGCCATACCTTGGCCTTGATAAATAAAAAGAAATAACGTATACTGGATAAGTTATCAAACGTAAAATACAAGAGGTGTGAGTTATGACATATGAAATTGTACTTCCGGTAATTATTGCATTTGCAGTCAGCGCGGTGCTCGGGCCGATTATCATTCCGTTTCTGCGGCGTTTAAAAATCGGCCAGACGGAGCGAAAGGAGCTCGAGTCGCATCTTAAGAAGAACGGCACGCCCACCATGGGCGGACTTATGATACTCGCCAGTATCATTGTCACCTCGCTGCTCTATGTGAAAGATTACCCAAAGATGATCCCGGTACTGTTTATGACGGTAGGGTTCGGTGTGATCGGCTTTCTCGACGATTATCTGAAAGTGGTATTGCGCAGATCCGACGGACTTCTGGCGTGGCAGAAGATGCTCTGCCAGATTGCCGTCACCGGTGTCTTTGCATGGTACATGGTAAAAAAGTCCGGCATTTCGCTTTCCATGCTGATTCCGTTTTCCGGAGGCTGCTATCTCGATGTCGGCTGGATGGCGGTTCCGCTGCTGTTTTTCGCGGTAATCGGCACGGTGAACGGCACTAATTTTACCGACGGCCTCGACGGTCTTGCGTCGAGTGTGACGGTCATGGTCGCGACGTTTTTCTCGGTGGTGGCCATCGGCACGGATGCGGGGATTGCGCCGATTACCTGTGCGGTCGTGGGGGCGCTTCTGGGCTTTCTGCTCTTTAACGTATATCCCGCAAGCGTGTTTATGGGGGACACCGGTTCTCTCGCGCTCGGGGGCTTTGTGGTGGCTTCTGCCTATATGATGCAGATGCCGCTGTTTATCCCGATTGTGGGGCTGATTTATCTGGTGGAGGTACTCTCGGTCATCATTCAGGTTACTTACTTTAAGCGGACCGGGGGCAAGCGTATCTTCCGCATGGCGCCGATTCATCATCACTTTGAGCTCGGAGGTTGGTCGGAGACGCGGGTGGTTGCGGTATTTTCGATTGTCACGGCGATTCTGTGCATGATTGCACTGCTGGCACTGTAATACGGGCGGTGCGGAAACGGAGGAAAACATGGATTTGACAGGGAAAACGGTTTTGGTGGTCGGCTCCGGAATCAGCGGTGCTTCCGCCGCAGAGCTTCTGAAAAAGAAAGGGATTGCGTTTCTATTGTTCGACGGAAACGAGAAGCTGGATGTCGCGGCGCTGCGCGCGAGCCGGCCGGTGTTTTCGGATGCGGAAATTATTCTGGGGAATATGGACGGCGAGGATATGGCGCGCGTGGATCTTGTGGTCATAAGCCCGGGAGTGCCCACGGACCTTCCGGTGATAAAGGCCATGCGGGAGCGGCAGCTTCCGATCTGGGGTGAGATTGAGCTGGCATACCATTTCTCAAAGGGGAAGATCATAGCGATCACCGGGACAAACGGCAAGACGACAACAACGGCGTTGACCGGGGAGATTATGCGGAATTATTTTTCGGATGTAAAGGTGGTCGGCAATATCGGGATTCCCTATACTTCGGTGGCCGCAGAGACCGCGGATGAGACCGTGACCGTGGCGGAGATCAGCAGCTTTCAGCTTGAGACAACCCACGCGTTCCGGCCGCAGGTATCGGCGATTTTGAATATCACGCCGGATCATCTGGACCGCCATCACACGATGGAGTGCTATATCCGGACCAAGGAAAGCATCACGAAAATGCAGGGGCCGGATGAGGTGTGCGTGCTCAACTATGAGGACGAGGTGCTGCGCGGATTCGGAGCGCAGGCGCAGACGAAAGTGCTGTATTTCAGCAGCAGACGAACGCTTGCAAGCGGTCTTTATCTGGACGGAACGAAGATCTGGTATGCCGCGGGAGACGGGGCGGCGCCGGTGTCGGTGATCGATGTCGGCGAGCTTAACATCCTCGGCGTACACAACTATGAAAATGTCATGGCAGCGGTGGGAATCGCGCTGTCCGTCGGAGTTCCCATGGAGAAGATCACGGAGGTATTGAGACGGTTTCAGGCCGTGGAACACAGGATTGAGTATGTGACGGAGATACGCGGCGTCCGATATTACAACGACTCGAAGGGCACAAACCCGGACGCGGCGATCAAAGGGATTTCGGCAATGGACCGTCCGACCTGGCTGATCGGCGGCGGCTACGACAAACAGGCCGAATATGACGAGTGGATAGAGAGCTTTGACGGCAAGGTCAAAAAGCTGGTGTTAATCGGGCAGACCAGGGAGACGATTGCCGCGTGTGCGCGGGCGCACGGCTTTTTTGACTGCGTGCTCTGCGACAGCTTGGAGGAGGCGGTTGACGTGTGCTATGAGAATGCCGCGGCAGGGGATGCCGTGCTGCTGTCGCCGGCATGCGCAAGCTGGGGGATGTTTCCGAATTATGAGGAGCGCGGACGCATTTTCAAGGAATACGTGCGCGGCCTTGAATAAGAGAGGATTGTAGATGGCGAAAGGTCAGGACAAAGACAAAAGAGAGAAACCAATTCGATATTTTGACTACAGCCTGTTATTCCTGATTATTTTTCTGCTGTGTTTCGGGCTTATCATGCTCTACAGCACCAGTACCTACTACGGCTCGACGCGCTTTGAGGATGCGGCCTATTATCTGAAAAAGCAGCTGCGCGCCACGTCGCTCGGGATTGTAGCGATGATTGTTGTCTCAAGGATTCCATACCGGTTCTGGATGAACCTGAGCGGGATAGCGTACCTTGCGGCGCTCGGGCTTTGCACCGCGGTAATTTTTATCGGTACGGAGGCAAAGGGACAGGCGCGGTGGATTTATATCGGACCGCTCTCGTTTCAGCCTTCCGAGTTTGCGAAGCTTGCGGTCATTCTTTTTCTGGCCATGGTCGTTTACAAGACATCGAAGCAGGTGGGAGAGTTTAAGACGCTTGTAAAAATCATGGTGATTGTAATGCCGATCGTGGCGGTGGTCGCATATAATAATTTAAGTACGGCGATTATCATCCTGGGGATTGCGGTGTGCATGCTGTTTGTGGCGAGTCCCAAGTATTCCCACTTTGTCTTTGTGGGAATTGCGGTGCTGGTGGTGGGAGTAGTGTTTATCTCCCTGGCAGCCTACCGGGCAGAGCGAATCCAGATCTGGTTAAACCCCGAGGAGCATGAGAAGGGGTACCAGACGCTTCAGGGATTGTATGCGATCGGCTCGGGCGGTCTGTTCGGGAAAGGGCTCGGCGAGAGCATGCAGAAGCTCGGGTTTATTCCCGAGGCGCAGAATGACATGATTTTTTCGGTGATCTGCGAGGAACTCGGCCTTTTCGGCGCGGTCTGCCTGATCACGCTGTATCTGCTTTTGATCTGGCGTTTTATGATTATCGCAAACAATGCGGCGGATCTGTACGGGGCGCTGATCGTGGTCGGGGTGATGGCGCATATATCCATTCAGGTCGTGCTGAACATTGCCGTGGTTACCAACACGATCCCGAATACGGGAATCTCACTCCCGTTCATCAGCTACGGAGGCACGTCCATTCTGTTTCTGCTGTCGGAGATGGGGCTGGCTCTTTCGGTATCGCGGGGAATTAAATTCGAGGTTACCTGATTATGATTAGAGAGCAGAGAAAGCGAAAAAAAAGAAGAAAAATCCGACTGATGGTGCTTGCGGTGTTTGCGCTGATTGTTACTGCGGCGGTTCTGATCGTCTGGAATGTGTTTACGGTGGAAAAGGTAGTGGTGGAGGGAAATGAGCTCTACTCCGACGAACAGATTCAAATGCTTGTGCTTAACGACGAGTACTCGTGGAATTCGCTGTATGTAAATCTGAAGTACCGGATTCTCGATGTGGGGGATGTGCCGTTTGTCGATGCGATGGAGGTGTCGCTGGACGACCCGCACACGGTGCGCATCGCGGTCTACGAAAAGGGAATCCTCGGCTGCTTCTATATTAATGCGATCGGACAGTACGCCTATTTTGACAAGGACGGTTTTGTCGTGGAGACCTCGGCGGAGGAAATCACCGATGTGCCGGTCGTCGGCGGAATTGCCTGTGATTCCGTGGTGCTTTATGAGAAGCTGCCCCTCGACAATGAAGCCGTGCTGGAAAACCTGCTGAATCTGACTCAGACATTAAAAAAATACGACCTGCTGCCGCAGGAAATCTATTATGACGAAAAGTTCGAACCGACGCTCACCTATTACGGAACCAGGGTGAAAATGGGGACCGACGAATATCTGACGCAGAAGGTGGTGAGACTGTCGGCGATTATGCCGCAGTTAAGCGGGCTGTACGGCACGCTGCACATGGAAACATGGACGCCGGACACCACGGGAATTATTTACGAGAGGGATGAATAAAACCCCGAACCGCATAAAAAATTTGAAAAAATTAGTTGATTAATTCAGAGAAAAATTATATTATAGTGTATATGAGTTTATGTGTACGCATATTTAAGGAGGAAGTACCTTGCTGGAAATTATGACAACGGAAGCAGATACCAGTGCAAAAATCATCGTGATCGGTGTGGGCGGAGCTGGTAACAATGCTGTGAATAGAATGATTGATGAAAGTATCGGAGGAGTGGAGTTTATCGGGGTCAATACCGATAAGCAGGCGCTTGCGCTCTGCAAGGCGCCGACTCTGATTCAGATTGGCGAAAAGCTTACGAAGGGACTCGGCGCCGGCGCACAGCCTGAGATCGGCGAGAAGGCTGCGGAGGAGAGTATGGAAGAGCTGTCCGCCGCGGTAAAGGGGGCGGATATGGTGTTCGTCACCTGCGGTATGGGAGGCGGAACAGGAACCGGAGCAGCGCCCGTTGTCGCGCGGATTGCCAAGGAGCAGGGGATTCTGACCGTCGGTGTTGTCACCAAACCTTTTAAATTCGAGGCAAAACAGCGTATGGTGAATGCGCTTTCCGGTATCGACCGCTTAAAGGAGAGTGTCGATACTTTAATTGTAATACCGAACGATAAGCTGCTTGAGATTGTGGACAGGCGCACTACGATGCCGGACGCGTTAAAGAAGGCGGACGAGGTGCTCCAGCAGGCCGTGCAGGGAATCACGGATCTGATTAATCTGCCGGCGCTGATTAACCTTGATTTTGCGGATGTGTCTACGGTTATGAAGGACAAGGGTCTCGCGCATATCGGTATCGGCAACGCCAAAGGGGACGACAAGGCGATTGAGGCGGTTAAGCTTGCGGTTGCCAGCCCGCTGCTTGAGACGACAATCAGCGGTGCGACCCATGTGATTATCAATATTTCCGGCGATATTTCTCTGATGGACGCAAACGATGCGGCAAGCTATGTGCAGGATCTGGCAGGGGACAACGCCAATATTATCTTCGGTGCGAAGTTTGACGAGTCGATGACGGACGAGGCGACGATCACGGTTATCGCCACGGGGCTTGAGAATGCGCCGAAGCCGAGCAATATCATGCCGAAGCTTCACTATACCAATGAGGCGGGGATGACGACAAGGCCGGTGTCCGCGGCAGGGCTCGGAAGAACTGCGGCTGCCTCTACGCCATTCGGGGCGGGGTCGGCGGCGTCCGCTTCACCGTCGACACTTTCAGGCATACAGAAGCCGCGCCAGCCGGAGAGCACCGTAAAACCGGTGGAACTGAACATACCGGATTTCCTTAAGAATTCCAGAAAATAAGAAAGAGTACACAGCGAGAAGTGCCAGGGGCAGATAACCCGGGGCGCTTCTTTTTTTTATGTCCCTCTTTTGACAAAATATGCGGGACGGAGGGTGTAAAATAAAGAGCATTCAGGGAAAAGCGAGGTGAGGGTTATCTATGTATTTTATGCGGACGCATTCTGGCTGCAGAATTTTCTGATGGATTTTGCGGCGCTGTGCGGTGCAAACTATTTTTTAAAACGGCGTCGGAAAACGGTGCGGCTGGCGGGACTCGCAGCGCTGTATGCCGTGATTTCCGTGGCGCTGCTGCTCGTGATACATAACTATGTCCTGTATCTGCTTCTGATGCATTTTGTTATAAACACGAGCATGGTATGGCTCTGCTTCGGAAAGTGCGGGAAGCGGGAATTTTTGGAAAACTGGGCGGTGATATATCTGTGCGTGATATTGCTCGGGGGCATTTGTCAGTGGATCGGGAACCTGTGGCTGCCCGCCGTGCTTGCAGTATACGGGATACTGACATATCTTATGCGGCGAAAGGACTTTGCAAACCAGCTTTTTTCCGTGAGTCTGAAAAAGGAGGACCGCAAAAAGGAGCTGCGCGCCTACTGGGACAGCGGAAATCAGCTGCGGGATCCCTACACGGGGCAGGCGATCAGCATTATCAGCCACGGTGCGGCGGCGGAATTTGTCAACCGTGAAAGAGACGCCATCCGGTATGTGCCTTTCCGGGCGCTTGGGATGGAACACGGATTGATGGAGGTCCTTACGGTGGAGGAGCTGTGTATTTATGACGGCGGGAAGAAACACCGCATTGCGCCGGCTGCGATTGGGATTGCAAATCCGGGATTGTTGGAACAGAAAGAGTATGACATGATTTTGCATGCTTCGTTGATGTAAATTAAAGTGCCTGCAGGATAAGTGAAGTGTAAGCCTGGGGCCGCGGAAAGGGAAAGGATTTTCTATGTACATAAAATTGATACTGCCGGAGTACCGGATGAAGGGACTTCTGGCCGGGATTGAGAAATTATTTCACGGTGAGCGGGATGAGGTCTGCTATATCGGCGGCGCCGAAATTCTGCCGCCGCCGCTCGCGGGGGAGGAGGAGAGCGTCTGTATCAGGATGCTTTCCGGGGACGATGCGGAGACGGCCCGCAAGCGGCTGATTGAGCACAACCTGCGGCTGGTGGTCTATATCGCTAAAAAATTTGACAATACGGGCGTCGGTGTGGAGGATTTGATCTCCATCGGGACGATCGGGCTGATCAAGGCGATTAATACCTTTAATCCGACCAAGAATATTAAGCTGGCAACGTATGCGTCCCGATGTATCGAGAATGAGATTCTGATGTATCTGCGCAGGAATAACAAGACAAAACTGGAAGTTTCCATTGACGAACCGCTGAATGTGGACTGGGACGGAAATGAGCTGCTGCTCTCCGATATCCTCGGCACCGACGAGGACGTGATATACCGGGATATCGAGAGTGACGTGGAGCGCACGCTGCTCGGAAAAGCGATTGAGAAACTCTCCGGCAGAGAGCGGATGATTATTGAGCTTCGGTTCGGGCTCAACACAAAAAACGGGGAGGAAAAGACACAGAAGGAAGTGGCGGATATGCTGGGAATCTCCCAGTCCTATATCTCGCGCCTGGAGAAAAAAATTATGGGACGTCTCAGAAAGGAAATCGTGCGCGCGCAGTAAGGCGCAGGGGAAGACAGAGAGAAGGGGGAAGGAAAAAGCGATTGTATCTGCGGCCGGAAAATAGTATAATAATCTCATAGAGACCGGTTGCGGTCCGGTTTGAAAGACGGACTGCCACGAAGGATAAGAACAGGGGAGGGGCGTCATATGTTACTTGAATTTTTGGGGGCGGCGCACGAGGTAACGGGAAGCTGCCATTATGTGGAATTCGGCGATAAGCATATTCTTGTGGACTGCGGAATGGAGCAGGGGGCGGATCTGTATGTGAATCAGGAGATACCGGTCAATGCCGCGGCGGTGGATTATGTGTTCATCACGCACGCGCACATTGACCATTCCGGATTGCTGCCTCTGTTGTACAATCACGGATTCCGCGGACAGATTTTTGCGACGGCGGCGACGACGCAGCTGTGCGGCATTATGCTCAAAGACAGTGCGCATATCCAGATGTTTGAGGCGGAGTGGAAGAACCGCAAGGCGAAGCGCGCCGGAGAACCGGAAGTGGTGCCGCTGTATGATATGAATGATGCGATGGGCGTGCTCACACAGTTTGTTTCCTGTGATTACGATTCGATTGTCGAGGTGTGTGAGAACTTAAAGGTGCGCTTTGTGGATGCGGGGCATCTTTTGGGTTCCGCGTCTATTGAGATGTGGATTGCGGAGGAGACGGAAGACGGGAGACAGGAGCGCAAGATCGTGTTTTCCGGGGACCTCGGACCGGGGAACCGGCCGATGATCCGTGACCCGGAGTATATAGAGGACGCGGATTATGTGGTGATGGAATCCACCTACGGGGACAAGGAGCACTCCGCACCGCCGGATTACGCAAGAGAGCTGGCGACGGTCATAAAGGATACGTTTATCCGCGGGGGCAACCTGGTGATACCGGCGTTTTCCGTCGGGCGCACGCAGGAGATGCTGTTTTTCATCCGAAGGATTAAGCTTGAGGGGCTGCTGCCGGAGTTTCAGAATTTTGAAGTGTACGTGGACAGTCCGCTGGCGGTGGAGGCCACAAGTATTTTCAATAAGAACGTTAAGGACTGTTTCCGCGAGGAGGCGCTGGATTTGGTGCGTCAGGGCATCAATCCGATCAGCTTCCCGGGCCTTCGGATGGCGATCACCAGCGACGAGTCGAAGATGATTAACTTTGACGAGAAGCCGAAGGTGATTATCTCGGCCTCCGGCATGTGCGAGGCCGGAAGGGTCAGACATCATCTGAAGCATAATCTCTGGCGGAAGGATTCGACGATCCTGTTTGTGGGCTTTCAGGTGCCGGGGACATTGGGACACTCGCTGCTCAACGGCGCCCGTCAGGCGAAGCTGTTCGGAGAAGTCGTGGAGGTGCGCGCGAAGATTTTGAATCTTCCGGGCATCAGCGGACACGCGGATGTCAATCAGCTGCTCCGCTGGGTGGGCGCTTTTTCGGGCCGCCCCGAGAAAGTGTTTGTGGTACACGGGGAAGATTCGGTTACGGAGCAGTTTGCGGCCCGCATCACCGAGAAATTCGGGATTCCCGCGTATGCGCCCTACAGCGGCGACGCGTTCGACCTGCTGACCGGAGCGTGCATCAGAGAGGGCTCAAGAGCCCGTGCGGCGAAGAAGGATAAGAGTGCCGGCAAGGCGTCCAATAATGTCTTTGCAAGGCTTCTCGCAGCCGGCGGCCGTCTGATGACGGTGATTCAGCGCTGTGAGGGTATGCCGAACCGGGAACTCGGCAAGTTTGCGGATCAGATTAATAATCTGTGCAGCAAGTGGGAACGGTAAGGGCTGTCCGTTTGCATCACATACTCAGATAATTGCGGATGGAGCGCAGGGCGGATTTTTCCAGGCGGCTGACCTGGGCCTGGGAGATATGGATCTCCTCTGCGACCTCCATCTGTGTTTTTCCCTCAAAAAAGCGCAGGCGCAGGATATAATTTTCCCGCTCGTTCAGATGATCCATCGCATCGTTTAGCGAGAGCTGTTCGATCCAGTTTTCCTCGCGGTTTTTCTTGTCGCTGATCTGGTCCATGACATAGAGCGTGTCGCCGCCGTCGGTATACACCGGGTCGTAGAGGCTTAAAGGGCTTTGGATGGCGTCGAGGGCGAAGACGATCTCCTCCTTGCTGATGCCCGATTCCTTTGCGATTTCTTCGAGCGTCGGTTCCTTCGTGCAGGTGCGGGACAAAAGTTCTCTTGTGTGGATGGCCTTGTAGGCGGTATCCCGCAGGGACCGGCTGACGCGGATGGAATTGTTGTCGCGCAGATAGCGTCGTATCTCCCCGATAATCATCGGAACCGCGTAGGTGGAGAATTTTACGCCCATGGTGGGGTCGAAATTGTCGATGGATTTGATGAGACCGATGCAGCCGATCTGAAAGAGGTCGTCGACGTTTTCGTGATTGCCGGAAAAACGCTTGATGACGCTTAGAACAAGGCGCAGATTTCCTTTGATATAGGTTTCCCTGGCTGCGGCGTCGCCCTGCTTGATACGGGTGAAGAGGGCTTCTTTTTCCTCCTCTCCAAGTATGGGAAGCTTGGCAGTGTTCACACCGCAGATTTCTACTTTAAATGAATAAGAAGCCATAAATAGTTTATCCTCCGGGATCTTTGAATTGAATAAGATTCTGATTAAAGGATGCTACATTTTATAAAATTTTATGCAGTGCAATTTAGAAGGAGCAGATTGTATGAAAGACATTATTGACGAAAGAAATGAAAGAGAACGTATCAGCAAAAGCATTATCAAATATTGGAATGTAAATTATGTGATTCCGGAGGCGCCGCAGGAGACAAAAGAGGCGGAAGAGACGGCTGACATTGCGCTTGACGATGAGATTATGGGGATTATCGACCGCGCGGATGAAGATGAGATTTGGGATGAAGCCGAGGAGCAGGCGGCGCTTTTGCGCGCCGGGGAAGAATATCTGAAAGAAGAGAAGGCCATCTTCAATAAGACGACCGGTTCCTACTCCGGCGCATACGGGCGGAAAGAGGTGGAAGACGAGGAGACGAAGGGGCAGATTGACGCAATTCTGCACGCCCGTTCCGACGCGCTGCGGGATTTGATTGCGCGGGGCACAGAGGAGGAGAAGTAACAACAGAAAAATCCGGCATATAATAGAATAAGAAAATGTTGGAGGTGTTTATGTCAGAGATGATTCTGCGTAAATACCATGGGCTTGGAAATGACTATCTGGTATATGACCCGAACCGCAATGAGACAGCGCTTACGGAAACACAGATTGCGCTTTTGTGCAGGCGGAATGTGGGAGTCGGGGCAGATGGGATTTTGTACGGCCCTTTTTTTGATGGGGAAAAAATGATACTGCGCATTTTCAATCCCGACGGCAGCGAAGCGGAAAAGAGCGGAAACGGAATCCGTATTTTCTCGCGCTATCTCAGGGATGCCGGCTATGTGAAGGAGCGCAGCTATGAGCTGTATACAAAGGCGGGAAAGACAGGCGTGACTTTTTTAGATGACGAGGGAAGCGTGATGTGCGTGGATATGGGCCCGGCGAAGTTTGTGGCAAAAGAGATCCCCGCCCTTGGCTTTGGGGAGGAGATTGTCGGGGAATCTATCTTTTTCTGCGATAATTTCTATAACGCCACCTGCGTGTCGATGGGAAATCCGAACTGTGTGCTGCTGCTTGAGGAGATCAGCGCGAAGAAGGCGCTGCAGCTGGGGCCCTACGTGGAAAATTCCAAGTATTTTCCGAATCGGATCAATATGCAGCTGATGCATGTGCTTGACCGGAAGAATATAGAGATCGAGATTTATGAGCGCGGGGCAGGATACACGTATGCATCGGGAACCGGGGCCTGTGCCGCGGCAGCTGCAGCCCACAGACTCGGCCTGGTGGAGGATACGCTTGCGGTACATATGCAGGGCGGAACACTTCAGGTACGGTTTGACGAAGAGGGGCATATTTTTATGACCGGTCCGGTTGTGTATATCGGAAAAATCACGGTCGCGGAACACTTTTTTGCGTGAATGGGATGCGGTGCGGTTGCATTTGGAGAGAAGATGTGATAAACTTTACAAGTCGCTGCCGTTATGCGCGCAGGGACGAATAGAAATACGTCAGTTCGAGACCTTCCTGACGAAAAACAAAACTAAAGGAGAAAAAGAATATGAGAAACAAGGGAGTACTGTTTATTGTTCAGGCGGCGATGATTGCGGCCGTCTACGTTGTGCTGACTTACTTTGTCAGCGCGTTCAATCTTGCATCGGGAGCGATTCAGGTTCGGATTTCCGAGGCGCTTACGATTTTGCCGGTGTTTACGCCGGCCGCGGTTCCGGGACTTTTTGTCGGCTGTCTGCTTGCCAATCTTCTGACGGGATGTATGCCGCTTGACGTGGTGTTCGGAAGTCTTGCGACGCTGATTGGCGCGGCCGGAACCTATGCGCTCAGAAAAAACCGCTGGCTTGCGCCGATTCCGCCGATTGTATCAAACACCGTGATCGTTCCGTTTGTGCTGGCGTATGTGTACATGGCGGAGGGAACGATTCCGTTTTTTATGCTGACGGTAGGGATCGGGGAAGTGATTTCCTGTTATGTACTCGGAAATATACTCTACAGCGCGCTGCACAGATATAAGAATAATATTTTTTAAAGATGGAGACTATTGTTTTCGGAAAAACCGGAGCAATAGTCTTTTTTTTGTGAGGAAAGGAGAGAAAGATGTCGGGTTGGATTCTGGAAATCCCGCAATGGCAGGGCAGGATCGTGTTTGCGCGCGGGACGGTGACCGTCTGTCTTGTCGTCGGTGTTCTCGCGGCGGGCATATTTACCTGTGCCTGTGGGTATCAATATCTACAGACGATGTGTCTGATTCTGGCAGGGTTCGGTATCGGCGGTCTTGCCGTCTCCGTGATGGATTCTGTCACGGAACATGAGATTGCCGCGATGCTCTTTTTTGTGACGGCGGTGTTCTTCGGCGAACTTGGCTGCTGTGTGCTGCTGAAATTTTTAAAGCGTGTGCCGTGTTTCGGACACAGGAGCGGCGGCCGCCGCAGGCGCGCGGGCTTTTTGCCTGCCGCAGGCGCTTTCCTCGGCGCGGCGGTTGTCTCGGGCGTTTTGTACCTGCAGGTATATCGGAACGCCGTTTTCTGTGTGCTGCTGTTTGCGGGGCTGTTTGTCTGGTCGTACCGCAGAGGGAAACGCAGGGCAGCCGCGGAAATCTATTTTTACACATATGAGGATTTATACCGGATGAATGCGCCGCAGGAAGGGGAGGGCGGGAATGATTGAAGTGGAGAGGCGGGAATTAAAGTACCGGATCGGGACGCAGGAATTGTATGTCCTTAAGGACAGGCTTGCGGCCGTCCTGCGGCCGGACCCGCACAACGGCGGGAGCGGCTATGCGGTGCGCTCGCTGTATTTTGACAGTCTGTCCGATTCTGACTTTGAGGATAAGACAGACGGATATGACTGCAGACAAAAGATCAGAATGCGCGTCTACGGCGGGGATGCCGAAACGATCAGGCTGGAGTGTAAGGAAACGTTTCTTGTGACGCGCTGCTACCGGCCGAAGTGTGTGGTGGAGTACGACAGACTGGCCTATATCCGGGAGGAGAATGATATCCGCATTACCTTTGACGCGAATCTGCGCGCCACGGAGGCGTCGCTTGACCTGTTTGATCCGGCGCCGGTCCTGTGGCCGGTCTGTGCGCCTTCCGAGGTGACGCTGGAGGTCAAGTACAGCGGATTTTTATTTTCTTATATCAGGCAGATTCTGAATACGTCCGGGCGCATGCAGATTTCGAGCAGCAAGTACTGCAGAGCGCGCATGATTTTCAAAAGCGGGAGGAGATAGAGGATGAAACAGTTTTTCTATGAGAGTCTGGTGACGGCGTCCGGGGAACTGACGCCGCAGGAGGTATTTCTCAATTTTCTGGCAGCCTGCGTGATAGGAGCGCTTTTGTTTGTCTCTTACCGCATGGCCCATTCGGGTCCGGTGTACAGCCGGAAGTTTAACGTATCGTTGGTAATGCTCGTGCTGATTACAACGCTGATTATGAACGTAATCGGAAATAATATTGCCCTGTCGCTCGGTATGGTGGGAGCGCTTTCGATTGTCCGCTTCCGCACGGCCATAAAGGACCCGAGAGACACCGCATATATTTTCTGGGCGATTGCAGTCGGAGTCTGCTGCGGCGTCTCCGATTACCTGACCGCCGGAATCGGCAGTGTGATTATTTTTCTGTATCTGGTATTCTTCGGGTTTGTGCGGGACAACGAGCGGATTCTGATTGTGATGAAGCTGGATGCGGACGCGCGCGAAACGGTAGAAAACCAGATGGCGTCGCTGTTTTCGGGAAAGGCCGTTCTGCGGATGGAAAATGTCTCTGCGGCGGGCAGAAAGGCGGAGGCTATCTATGAGATTTCGGATGCACTGCTGCGCGAGTCGCAGAAGACAAACGGTTCGTGCATGAGCCGTATCGCGGGGATTGCTGGGGTGTCTTCGGTGAGTATGGTGCGGCAGGAAGATGAGATTAACCAGTAGGGAGTGACGGGTATGACAGTTTGGAGTCGGCAGATGAAAAAGCGCGCTCTGTTTGCGGCAGCGGTATTTTCGGCGCTGCTTCTTTTGGCGGTGCTGCGCCGGTATTGCGCCGGGGAAGCGCGGGGGAGCGCTGGAACCTACGGGGCGCTGCCGGAGGATTTGGGCACGGAAGACCCGCTTGCGTATCTCGCAGAGGATTTTACGGTGCGGGAGGGCTTTTCTACCAATCTGCCGCTGGTGGTGCTGGAGACGGAGGGGGAGCTTGCCGAATATAAGTATTTTTCTTATGGGGAGGAGGTTTCCGACGGGACAATAGACCCGTGGACGGCCGGGCACATCCGCATTATTTCCGGGGAGGGCGGGAGAAATACCCTTTGGGATGCGGCGTCCTATACGGGCGACATCGTGATAAAAAAACGCGGCCACACATCGTTTGCCTATGACAAGCCGCAGTATCTGATCAAGCTTGCGGACGCGTCGGGGGAACCGTGCGATGCGGATCTGCTGGGCATTGGGGAGGGAAACGGATGGGTGTTAAACGGCAGTATGGCGGACAAGAGCATGCTGCGCAATTATCTGGCCTGCAGAATCGCCACGGAGGCGTCGGGGGCCGCGATGGCGCCGGACTGCAGGTTCTGTGAGGTGGTGAGATACGAGGACGGCCGCTATGTCTATCAGGGCGTATACCTGCTGATGGAGAGCGTCGAGCGTGGAAGAGACCGGATTGATATCGACGAGGCAAAGAAAAAGAACGTGTATACGAGCTATATCGTCCGGAGAGACCGCTACACGAATTTTGACCCAATGCTCGATACCTACGGCCGCATAAACGGGCTGTCGGAGGAGTGGATCGGACTCAAATATCCTCCCAAGCGGAAGCTGACAGAGGAATCGCTGGCATATATCGAGGCAGATTTTTCAAAGACGGAGCAGATTCTGTATTCCCGTGACGCGTCGGTGTTTGGCGTGTATGACAAATATATTGACGTGGATTCGTTTGTCGACTATTTTCTGATCAATGAGTTTTTCGGGAATTATGACGCGGGGCAGCATTCGACTTATATGTACAAAGAGTCCGGAGGAAAGCTGAAAATCGGGCCGGTGTGGGATTTTGATCAGGCGATGAACAATTATTACGCGCAGGAGATGGAACCGGAAACGCTGGCATTTCAGACAAAGCCGTTCTTTGAAAATCTGTGCAGGGACAAGGCTTTTATCAGGCGGCTAAAGAGCCGGTACGCCGTTTTGCGGAGGGGAGCGCTTTCGGAGAAGCATGTCTTTTCGGTGCTCGATCAGGCGGCGGACTGCCTGAAATCGGCCGGGCAGCGGGAATGGTTTCGCTGGGCGGCCGATTATCTGGACGATTCGTTTGAGAATGCGGGGAATTATTATCTGTACGACTATGAGAGGGACGGCATAACGATCAGCCGTTTTAACGACGATTATGAGCAGGAGCTTTATCTCATCAGAACCTATCTGCACAGACACGCAGGGGTGATACAGGGGGAGCTGACGAAGCTTTTGGAGACGGCGGAATATGACACGTCGGCCCGGAGTCAAAACGGGCGGCTGCTGCTTGTCATCATGCTGCTGTTTCTGGTCCCGTCGGTACTGATTCACAGAAAAGGAGCGTAGGGATGCTGTTTTCGAGTGTGGTATTTTTGTTCTGGTTTTTCCCGGCGGTTTTTTTGATCTATTATCTGCTGTTTTTTTCGCGGATGCTGCAGAATGTCTGGCTGCTGTTTGCAAGCCTTGTGTTTTATGCGTGGGGCGAACCGGTGTACATGAGTTTGATGCTCGGTTCCATCCTTGTCAATTCCCTTCTGGGGTACGGGGTGGAACGGTGCGCGAGACGGAAAAAGGGGTTGCTGCTCGTGGCAATTGTGCTGAATGTCGGCGTTTTGTTTGTGTTTAAATACCTTGGATTTGTGCGCGGGGTGTTCGGGCCGGTTTTCGGGAGTGCGGCGGGGACGGTGTCTCTGCCGCTTCCCATCGGGATCTCTTTTTACACGTTTCAGGCGCTCTCCTATGTGGCGGATGTGTACAGGGGGACGGTTCGGGCGGAAAATCCGTTTTATGTGGGGCTTTATATCGCGTTTTTCCCGCAGCTGGTCGCGGGGCCGATTATCCAGTACAGCACGGCTGCGCAGCAGATCCGAAACAGGGTCAGTTCCTTTGACGGGGTTGCGGCGGGCCTCTGCCGCTTTACGGCGGGCCTCGGGAAAAAGGTGCTGCTCTCAAACTGTTTTGCGGCGGTTGCGGACCATGTGTTTGCGTGGTCGGCCGTGGGGACTGACCGGATGCCGGTGCCCGCGATGCTCGCGTGGCTTGGAAGTATCGCCTACACGCTGCAGATCTACTTTGATTTTTCGGCGTACTCCGATATGGCGATCGGCCTCGGCCTCTGCTTTGGGTTCCGGTTCGGCGAAAATTTTAATTATCCCTATATCGCGGAGTCGGTGTCGGATTTCTGGAAGCGGTGGCATATTTCCCTGACCGACTGGTTCCGGGAATATGTGTATTTCCCGCTAGGAGGCAGCAGAGTCCAAAATCAGGACGATATGGTGCGGAATATGTTTCTGGTGTGGCTTCTTACGGGAATCTGGCACAGGGCAAACTGGACATTTCTTTTCTGGGGGTTTTTTTATTTTGCGGTTCAGCTTGCGGAGCGGTTTTTTGAATACCCGAAGCGGGGCAGAAGTAAATTTGTGCGTCATGTCTATACGCTTGTGGTTGTAAATGCGGCGTGGGTGGTATTTCGGGCGGATGATCTGTACCAGGCGGGGCGCTTTTTTCTGAATATGCTGGGAATGAACAACAACGGTTTTTACAGTGACCTTGCGGTGCTCCTGCTGCGGGAAAACTGGGTGTTTTTTGCTGCGGGAATCGTATTTTCGATGCCGCTTGCGAGAACTGTCAATGCGTGGTTTTATAAAAATCCGGATTCGGCGGCACATAAGATAGGCACGGCGGCATATCCCGTCGGGATGCTGCTTGTTTTGCTCATGTCGGTGTCCTATCTGGCCAGCGGGACTTACAATCCGTTTATCTATTTTAATTTCTAGCAATACATCTTGCTTACAAACTTATTATACGAGGAGGGATGGCATGCGCCGGAACTATTTTCGGAAAAAAAGAATTTTTGCGGTTGTCTTTCTTGCGGTTGTATGCGCGTTTTCGGCGGTGAATGTCTGTCACGGCAGACAGGCGCTTGCGGCATATCTGGCAGAGGAGGAACCGGACATTTCGGGGCTTACGGCGGTGATCGAGGAAAATCTGTACGGCCGAATGGATTTTATAGAGACTTACGGGTATGCGCAGCGGATTCTGGGCAAACGGGAGTGCAACAATTTCAGCTATATCAGAGACGAAAAAGGATTTCTGCACTACGCATCTTTTTTCCGGGAGGAGGATACGGATCTGTTCGCCTGTGCGCTGCGGGTAAAACGCATGCAGGATTATGTGAAGGCGGCGGGAACGAAGGTGCTTTTTGTCGTTCCTCCGGCAAAGTACGATGCAGACGAGACAGAGTTTATAACCGGAATGCCGGTCAATGACCCCGGTTCTATCGTCGATGAGCTGATATTTTATCTGAACCGGCTGGGAGTCGAGACGCTGGATTTGCGGCGGTATATGCCGAATGCGGCGCTGCCTTAT
Organism: uncultured Roseburia sp.; assembly: GCA_910577925.1. Taxonomy (GTDB): domain Bacteria; phylum Bacillota; class Clostridia; order Lachnospirales; family Lachnospiraceae; genus Roseburia. Next base: position 13,100 of record CAJTOI010000018.1, on the reverse strand, counting down.
GAGGAGACTTTTTTCCGAACGGACCATCACTGGACGATACCGGCGGCGTTTTATGCCGCGGCCGTGCTTGTGGAACAGATCGGGGAGCGCTTCGGGCAGGATTTGGATCCGGAGGGTTACTATACGGACGGCTCTGCCTACACGAGCGAGACCTACGAGGGAGGAATGCTCGGTTCGATGGGCCGGAAAACGGGCATCGGCTTTGCAGACGCCGAGAATTTTACCGCGCTGCGGCCGAAATTTGCCGGAAAATATACAAGGGAGTATATGACGGAGGACGGAAAGACCGTCAGACGGACCGGGAGCTTTGCGGAAGTTCTGATGGACGACCGTGTGCTCACGGAGCGGGAGGATCTCTACTCGGATTCCCAGTATTCGCTGTATTTAAACGGACTGCGCGTCTATGAGAAAATCGTGAATGAGGAGAATCCGAACGGCTGTAAAATGTTTCTGATCCGCGATTCGTATTTTTCTCCGGTCATGGCGTTTCTGATGCCGATGTGCGGACAGATCGATGCAATCTGGTCGCTTGAGGAGCAGGAGGAGCTGGATATTGAGCGGTATGTCAGAGAGAACGAATTCGACTACCTGATCATGGAGGTCTATCCGTATAATATCAGCGAGGAGGCGTTTTCTTTTTTTGAGGAGCAGGAGGGGACGGGGGAATGAAATTCCTGAGAAAGAGGCGGGAAAAACTGTGGTTTCTGATCTATATGTTCTGCGCGGTTACTTATCTGACTTGGCGGATTTTTTTTACGATACCGTTTGGGCACGGGGCGGTTTCCGTGACGGCCGGTCTTCTGCTTTTTGCGGTGGAGACGCTCGGCATGGCGGAGGCCGTCATTCACTATGCAAATCTGTTTTCGGCCAGGACCTATCCGCTTCCGGAAATCGACGAATCGGAGTACCCGGATGTGGACGTTTTTATTCCGACCTACAGCGAGGAGCCGAAGCTTTTGTATAAGACGCTCAACGGCTGTAAGCATATGCGCTATCCGGACAGACGAAAGGTGCATATCTATCTGTGCGACGACAACCGGAGGCCAGAGATGCGCAGACTGGCGGAGCAGATGGGAGTCTGCTACCTGGACAGGCCGGATCATAAGGGGGCAAAGGCCGGCAATCTGAATCATGCGCTGGCGCATTCCTCCTCGCCGCTTATCGTGACCTTTGATGCGGATATGATTCCGAAGAGTGATTTTCTGCTCAAGACGATTCCGTATTTTGCGGACGCGGACAAAAGAAACAGCGGGCAGAGAACGGAGCCAAGGATTGAGCTCGGTTTTCTGCAGAGTCCGCAGTGCTTTTACACCCCGGATCTGTTTCAGTTTAATCTGTTTTCGGAGGAGCGGATTCCGAATGAACAGGATTATTTTTACCGGGATATCCAGGTTTCCAGAACGCGCACGAACAGCGTGATATACGGCGGATCGAATACGGTGCTGAGGCGGGAGGCATTAGAAGCGGTCGGCGGCTTTTACACGGAGGCGATTACCGAGGATTTTGCGACCGGTATTCTGATTCAGCGCGCGGGGTATGTGACGCTTGGAATTGCGGAGCCGCTTGCGTCCGGCATGTCCGCCTCCGATCTGCAGGGGCTGATACAGCAGCGCACCCGGTGGGCGCGGGGCGTGATCGCCACGGGCCGCAAAATGCATATTTTCCGGTGCAGGGAGCTGTCGTCGGTGCAGAAGCTGAATTACTGGGCGTCTGTCTGGTACTGGTATGCGCCGGTAAAGCGTATGATTTACATTATGTCGCCGATTCGGTATGCGGTGTTTGGGTTTATGGTATTCGAGTGCACGCTGCCGCAGGTGCTTTTGTTCTGGCTTCCGATGTATGTGTCCGGCAGCATCAGCCTGCGCCTGATGAGCAATCAGATCCGCAATACGAAGTGGACCAATATCTACGAGACGGTGCTTGCGCCTTATATGCTGCTTCCGGTGCTGCTCGAGAGCGTGGGAATCACGCTGAAAAAATTTAAGGTGACCGCGAAGGAGGAACAGCGAAATCAAAAAGGGCAGAATCCGGTATACACGATTCCGTTTGTGATATGGATTCTTCTGTCCGCAGTCGGGATCGGCCGCTGTGTGTGGATGATGTTTGACAGCGGCTCGTTCGGGCCGGTTGTCGTATTGTTCTGGCTGCTCAACAACCTGTATCTGATGGTGATGGCGCTCTTTTTTGTGGACGGCAGAGTGCCGTACCGCAAGGCGGAGCGCGTCGCGGTGGAGGTGGAGGCAGAGCTTAAGAACGGCAGGGGCACGGTGCGGGGAGTGACCCGCGACATCTCCGAGACGGGCGTGTCGGTGCTTCTTGAAAAGCCCTGGTATTTTGACCCCGACGAGCCGGCGGAGATACTCTTAGACAGCGGTGCTTACCGGGTCAGGATGCTTGTGCGGCTCGTGTATATAAACGCGCAGGGGGATTGCTGGAATTATTCGATGCGGATTTGGGACTATCTGGAGAGTTATGACGACTATCTGCAGATGCTCTATGACAGGATTCCGGTGCTGCCGCAGGAGATTAAGCGCGGCAGCGGGAGTTTTGAGGATTTAAAACTGAATACGGCAAAGCGCGCGGCGGCGCCGTTTTATCAGAAACGCCGGTATCCGCGGGTTTTTCTGGAGACCGAGGTGGCGTGCGGCGGGACGAAAAGCGGGAAGGTGACGCTTCGCGATTTTAATTACCGCTATGCGGCGATTGTATCCGAAGAGCACCCGAAGGAGCTTGCCCTGAGGCTGCCCGCGGGGATAACGATCCCCTGTGTGTATGAGACGGAGCTTTTGCAGGGCGTCTGGCTGTACCGGGTGAAGGATATGTCCGCGCTCTTTTAGGATCATGCGCGCTATGAAAAACTGGTGGAGTGGCTGGCGCAAAGGCATCGCGAAGCGATACGGCAGGAAGCGGCCCGGACGCGGGGGAGAGAAAAGCCGGCAGAGTTTGACGAGAAAGACCTGCTTGATAAATAGAGCGGATATGGTATAATGTCGACAGACATTATACCGGCCGAATGGCCATAGGCCGCTCTTGCGATAGCATGTCCGCGTAGCGGATATGGTATAATGTCGACAGACATTATACCGGCCGAATGGCCATAGGCCGCTCTTGCGGCCCAGGAGGAAGATAGGATGAAGAAAATGTTGGAGCTGCTCACGGAGGAAGTGAAGCGTGCTTTCGCGGAGTGCGGATACGATGAAAAATACGGAAAAGTAACGCTGTCAAACCGTCCGGATTTGTGCGAGTACCAGTGCAACGGCGCGATGGCGGCGGCAAAGGAATATAAGACGGCGCCGTTTCAGATTGCGGACGCGGTCGCGGCAAAGCTGTCGGGCTCGGCTACCTTTTCGATGGTGGAATCCGTAAAGCCCGGATTTTTGAATATGAAAGTGGACGAGGCGTACCTTGCGGCCTATGTGGCGGATATGCAGGCGGACGAGGGGCGATTCGGATGTGAGAAGGCAGCGCATCCGAAGACGGTTCTGATTGATTACGGCGGACCGAATGTCGCAAAGCCGCTGCATGTGGGACATCTGCGCTCCGCGATTATCGGGGAGAGCGTAAAGCGCATCGGAAGTTTTGTCGGACATACGATGATCGGGGATGTGCATCTCGGCGACTGGGGGCTTCAGATGGGGCTTATCATTACGGAGCTTGCCGCGCGCAGGCCAGGTCTTGTCTATTTTGACGAGAGCTACGAGGGGGAGTACCCGGCGGAAGCGCCCTTTACCATTTCGGAGCTTGAGGAGATCTATCCGACGGCCAGCGGGAAGTCAAAAGAGGATGCCGCGTACAAGGAGGCGGCGATGCAGGCGACCTATGAGCTGCAGCACGGGCGGCGCGGCTATCAGGCGCTGCTGTCGCATATCTTAAATGTCTCGGTGACGGATTTGAAGCGTAATTACGAGAACCTAAACGTCTCCTTTGAGCTGTGGAAGGGAGAGTCGGACGCGCAGCCCTATATCCCTGCCATGGTGCAGAAGATGAAAGAGGATGGGTTTGCCTATGTGAGCGAAGGCGCGCTTGTCGTGGATGTGAAAGAAGATACGGACACAAAGGAGATCCCGCCGTGCATGATTTTAAAGTCGGACGGCGCGTCGCTTTACAACACGACCGATCTCGCAACGATTGTATGGCGCATGAAGGATTACCGGCCGGATAAAATCATCTATGTGGTGGACAAGCGCCAGGAGCTGTATTTTACCCAGGTGTTCCGCTGCGCGAGAAAGACGGGGCTTGTCGGGGCGGATACGGGGCTTGCGTTTCTGGGCTTCGGCACGATGAACGGCAAGGACGGCAAGCCGTTTAAGACGAGAGAGGGCGGCGTGATGCGGCTTGAGTATCTGGTCGAGAGCGTGAATGCGGAAATGCTAAAAAAGATAACGGAGAATCAGAAGTCAAAGGAGAGCCTCGATATCGGCGAGGAGGAGGCGAAGCAGACGGCGCGGATGATTGCGCTTGCCGCCATCAAATACGGCGACCTCTCGAATCAGGCCGGCAAAGATTACATTTTTGATATCGACCGCTTTACCTCCTTTGAGGGAAATACCGGTCCGTATATTCTCTATACGATTGTGAGAATCAAGTCGATTCTCGGCAAATACCGCGGGCTTGGCAGAGATGCCGCCGGTACGCGGATTGCGCCCGCTCACTCCGCGGGCGAGAAAAACCTTATGCTGGAGCTTGCCAAATTCAATGCGGTGATGGAGAACGCATACGAGGAGACGGCGCCCCACAAGGTCTGCGCATATATCTATGATCTGGCCAATGCGTTTAACAGCTTTTACCATGATACCAAAATTATGGCCGAGGAGGACGAGTCCGTGCAGAAGTCCTATATCCGGGTACTTGAGCTGACGAAATCCGTCTTGGAAATCTGTATCGATGTTCTGGGCTTTGCGGCGCCGGAACGCATGTAAACATAAAATCATACCAAAAGAACCGTTCGGGCGTGTCCGGGCGGTTCTTTTTTGTCCGTCCGCATTCGGGGGATGAAATAGCAGTCATAAAAGCAGAGACAAGTCATAGAATTAGACGTAAGGAGGGATGAGGTGTGGAACAGTTTACATTGTCAAAGATTTTTCCGACAGCCGTCCGGGAAGCGTTCGCGGGGGAGGCATGGCAGGAAGGGCTTGAGGAGATACGCGTCCGTGTCGGACAACCGTTAGAGTTCTGTTTTGACAGCGGAATCCGTTATCTGGTACCCGATTTTCGGATGCATATGACGGATATTGCGGAAATGCTCAACTATATCAGTGATTATTCCCTGTATGCCTACCGGGAGGAGCTGCGTCAGGGCTATATCACCATAGAGGGGGGACATCGTGTGGGACTGGCCGGCGGAACTGTACTTGAGCACGGAAAGCTGGCGGGAATCCGCCATGTGTCTTTTTTGAATGTGCGTGTGGCCCATGAGAGAAAGGGCTGTGCAAAAAAGGCGCTGCCGTACCTGCGCAGCAGAAACAGTATTTATAATACGCTTTTTCTGTCGGAACCGGGCGCCGGAAAGACGACGATGCTGCGCGACTGCATCCGCCTGCTCTCCCGCGGAGACGACGAATATCCGGGGATTAAGGTCTGCGTGGTGGACGAGCGCTCGGAGATTGCGGCCTGTCATCTCGGGATGCCGCAGAATGATCTGGGGCCCCGCACCGATGTGTTAGACGGCTGCGGGAAAAAGGAGGGGATGCTGATGCTGCTGCGCTCCATGTCCCCGCAGATTTTAGCGGTGGACGAGTTGGGGGACGAGCGCGATTTTCAGGCCGTGGAGCAGGCGCTCTATTCCGGGTGCCGCGTGCTCGGAACCGTACATGCGGGAAATATCCGTGATCTGAGCGCGAAGCCCTGCCTGCGGCGCTTAACAGAGCGGAAGCTCTTCGGCCGTTACGTGCGGATCGAGCGGCGGGAGGACGGTGGGCGCGCGATACAGATTTACGACGGCAGCATGGAAAAAATCGGATGAGGGCAGCAGGATGCGCGCTGATATTTGCGGCCAGTGTGGGGCTGGCATTCTCGCTGCGCAGGGATTTGGGAATGCATCTGCGGCTGCTGTACGAGCTTCGCGCGCTGTTTGTGGATCTGGACTGTTCGGCCCGTACTTCCTTACAGTCGGTGGAAATCCTTCTGGGCTGTTTTGTGAAGCCGAAGGATGAGAGACTTCAGATGATATGCACGGAAATCGCGGAGCGGCTCACCAGAAAAGAGGAGGGGACGGGGGAGCAGGTGTGGCGGAGCGTATTTGCGGAATACAGATACCTGCTGGGACTTACACCGGAGGAGCAGGAGCTTGCGGAGGATGCCGGCAGAGCATTTTTCGGGAAGAGTGTGGAGGAAAACAGCAGGCATTTTGCGATGCTGCTCGAGCGGACGGATTTCCGGATTAAAGCCGTGCGCGCAGAGCAGAAGGAAAAACAGAAGGTCTATGCCGCAGTCAGCGTGCTCGGCGGACTGCTGCTGATTATCATACTGGTATAGGAAAGGGCAAGAGACCATGAGTGTAAATCTGATATTTAAAATTGCGGCAGTGGGGATTCTGGTGACGGTCATAAGCCAGGTATTAAAACACAGCGGAAGGGAAGAGCACGCATTTCTCACAAGCCTTGCGGGACTTATCATTGTGCTGTTTTGGATTGTCCCGTATATTTATGAGTTATTTGAGACGATGCAGAGCCTGTTTGCACTTTAGCGGGGAGGAGGTTGCCTGTGGATATTATACGGATTGCGGCGCTTGGGATCGTAGGGGTGCTTGTTGCGGCTGCGCTGAGAAAAGAGCGGGGGGAATACGCCGTGCTCGTGGCGATGACGGTCTGTATCTGCATCTTTTTTTACCTGCTCACAAAAGTGGGGGCGGTGCTTTTGTTTGTGGAGGAGCTCACGGAAATGATTCCGGTGGACAGCCGCTATATCGGTCTGATTATAAAAATGGTGGGGATCACTTACGTGGCCGAATTTGCGACGGATATCTGCAGGGATGCGGGATATGCCGCGATCGGAAACCAGATCGAAATCTTTGCCAAGCTTTCGATTCTCGCGGTAAGCATTCCGGTCATTCATGTGTTTTTAGAGACGATGGGGAGCTTTTTATGAATAGATTTCCGATGAAAAAAATCAGGAGCCGAATCGCCGTTTTGGGGATACTCTGTGTCCTTTGGCTGCCGTTTTGCGTGAGTGCGGCGGAGAATCCGCAGCGGGAAGCTGCGGGGAGCTCCTACATAGAAATGTGGATGGAAGAGCTGGAGTTTGGGGCGTTAGACGATATGCTGGAGCAGGATTTATTTCCGGAGCTTCGGGAGAAGCATACGTTTTCGGAGCTTGTGGACATCCTGCTTGCCGAAGGGATCGGGGGGATGGAAGCGGACCTGTTTTTCGGCTGGATTTCGGATGTCTTTGCCTACGAGCTTTCGCAGAGCCGGACCCTTCTCGTTCAGGTCGTATTTCTGGCAGTGATTTTTTCGGTTCTCTGCAATTTTGCCGGGACATTCCGAAACGGCTATGCCGCGGATCTGGGGTTTTTGCTGGTGTACTGTGTGACTGCGGTTCTGCTGCTGACGTCTTTTTCCGTGTTTTCTTCTCTCGTCGAGACGGCGCTTGGGAAGAGCGTGGATTTTATGAAAGTGCTGGTGCCGACCTTTTGTTTTGGCATGGTCTTTTCTTCCGGCGTTCAGACCGCGGAAGGATTCTATCAGATGGCTTTTTTGGTAATCTATCTGATACAGTGGCTGTTTTTGGAGATTTTGGTGCCGCTTGTGCATGTGTACATCCTGATTACACTGTTTAATCACTTTTATGAGGAGGAGAAATTCCAGAATCTGGAGGAACTGCTGCTGACCGTTATCCGGTCGAGCATGAAAACGGCCGCGGCGGTTGTGGTGGGGCTGAACGTCGTGCAGGGACTGATTCTTCCCGCGAAGGACAGACTGTTCGGCGGCGCGATAGGGAAAGCGGCTTCCGCGATACCGGGTATCGGAAATACCATCGGGAGCGTAGGGGAGCTGATGCTCGGGGCCGGAGCGCTGATTAAGAGCTGCATCGGAGCGGCGGCGCTTTTTGTACTGCTTCTCATCGGCCTTGTGCCGGCGCTTAAAATACTGCTGCTGTCTTTGCTCTATAAATTGTCGGCGGTTGTGGTGGAGCCGGTGGCGGACAAACGGTTTGCCGGAGCGCTGCGCGGCATGGCGGAGGGCGGCGTGCTGTATCTTCAGCTGACGGTGTATTCGATGGCACTGTTTTTCGTGACCGTCGCGCTGGCCGCCGGGGCGTCGGGCATGGCGGGATAGGAGGGATACGGATGACATATATCAAAGGTCTTCTCACATTGCAGATGCTGCTTGTGCTGCTTTTGCACCTTGCGCCGGGGGAACGGTACGGCAGATATCTGCGCCATTTTGCGGAGCTTGTGCTTGTGATCGGGCTGGTTGCGCCGGTCTGCGAGTGGATTTACGGCAGTGACGGATTTATGGAACAGATTGCCTACGAGACATTTGCGCAGAGTCTGGAGGAGTTTTCGAGGGATATGGAGAAGGTATCGTACGGTCAGAGCGAGCGGTTCCGGGAAGAGTACGAGCAGGCGATGGGAAAGGAGATCCGCGTAACCGCGGAGGAAGCCGCAAAAAAACACGGACTCGGAATTTCGGAAGTGTCGGTCGGACTTTCCGAAGACTATCAGGTGGACGAAATCCGGCTTGTCGTCACGGATGAGGCGGATGGAGCGATTACGGTGGGAAAGGTGGTGCTCGGGGGAAGCCGCGGCGAGGGTGCAAAAGAGCAGGAAACGAACGGGCGGTGTGCGCTGCTTACGGCGGAGCTGGCCGATTTCTATGGCGTGGAAGAAAGCCGCATTCTGCTGGAGTATTACAGGACACGTTAGGAGGGAAAATGTCACAGTTTTTGAAACAATTTATCGAAAATAAAAAGTGGAAGCAGATTAAAAAAAGTGACTGGATTGTGCTGGCTTTGGCAGGCGTGCTTTTGCTTGTGATTTCCCTGCCGGACGGAGGGGAAACGCGGCGGGACGACGGCGTGCCGGAGGCGGATACGGTGCTGCCCGCGCAAAAGGAGCAGGAGGCGGGGGAGGAGGCGTATGTCGCGTATCTGGAGGAAAAATTAGAGCGTGTGCTCACGAAGATGGAAGGTGTGGGAAAGGTGGCGGTCATGGTCACGGTATCGGACGCGGGGGAGCATGTGGTGGAAAAAGACGCGGACCAGGAGAAAAGCCAGGTTACGGAGAATGACGGCAGCGGCGGGAGCAGAGACAGCCGGGACATGAAAAACGGGGAGGCGACCGTCTATGTGGAGAACGGAAACGAGACGTATCCCTATGTGCAGAAAGAGAAGCTTCCCACCATAGAGGGGGTGGTGGTCGTGGCCGAGGGCGGTGCAAATCCGAGAGTGGTTTCCGATATTTCGGAGGCGGTTCAGGCATTATTGCCGGTAGAGGTGCATAGAATTAAGGTAGTTAAGATGGAATCCAGGGAGGAATAGGGTTGAAGAAAATATTTCGAAAAAACCAGTTGGTGATTACGGCATTGGCACTTATGATTGCGGTGGCTGGATATTTCAGCTGCATGAATAAAAACATCGAGGATACCCAGGTGGCCGCGAATGTGGAGATGGGGGGAGAGACGTTAGATACATATGAGATTTCCGACGAGGATGCGCTTCTTGCAAATGAGATTTTTACGGACGAGGGAACGCTTGACGGCGAGCTTACGGCGAGCGCGGACGGCGAACAGGTGGCGCAGGCAGAGGGCGGCGAACAGGTGGCGCAGGCAGAGAACGGTGAACAGGTAGCACAGGCGACGGCCACCGACATTGAGGGCGCCGGCGAGGCGGTGCTCACAAGCACGACAATCGCAAACCTCGATTATGCGGCGGAGATGAAACTGAACCGCGAGCAGATCCGCTCCAAAAACAGGGAGACGCTGCTTGAGATCGTAAACAATACGGCGATTGACGAGAGCTTAAAGCAGGATGCGGTCAATAAGATGGTTGCGCTGACGGATATCGCGGAGCGTGAGGCCGCGGCGGAGATGCTGCTTGAGGCCAAGGGATTTTCCGATGTGGTGGTGAGCATCACGGATGACAATTGCGACGTTGTCTTAAATATGGGAGAGGTCACCGACGCGAAGCGCGCGCAGGTGGAGGATATCGTAAAGCGCAAGACGAATATCGCCGCAGACAAAATCGTGATCACACCGATCGCGATCACGGATACGACATCGGATACGGCCGGAGAGTGACGGATGTGTAGATTATTTTCGGAAATTGCGCTATAATGTTTCCATAGATTAAGAAAGTGAGGAGACAGACATGAAACGCGTATTTCTGATAGTGTTAGACAGCGTCGGAATCGGCGAGATGCCGGATGCGGCGGATTACGGCGACGAGGGAAGCAACACCGTGAAGGCGGCTTCCACAAGCAGTTATTTTTCCATGCCGAATATGAAAAAGCTCGGATTTTTTAATATCGACGGGGTGGATATCTGCGGGCGGGAAGAGCATCCCGCGGCGGCGGTTGCCCGCATGACGGAGGTATCGAAAGGCAAAGATACCACGATCGGCCACTGGGAGATCGCCGGGGTGATTTCCCCGCAGCCGCTTCCGACCTATCCAAACGGTTTCCCGAAGGAGCTTCTCGACGAATTTTCAAGGAGGACCGGGCGGGGCGTGCTCTGCAACAAGCCTTATTCCGGTACGGACGTCATCAGGGATTACGGGGAGGAGCACAGGAAGACCGGGGATCTGATCGTGTATACGTCCGCGGATTCCGTGTTCCAGGTAGCGGCGCACGAGGAGATCGTTCCGGTTGAGACGCTCTATGAGTACTGCAGGATCGCGCGCGAAATGCTTGTCGGCGAGCACGGCGTGGGCCGCGTTATCGCAAGACCTTTTACGGGGGAGACGGGGAACTTTAAACGGACCGCAAACCGCCATGATTTTTCATTGGAACCGCCGAAAAAGACGATGTTAGACCAGCTTTCCGGGGCGGGTTTTGACGTGCTTTCCGTCGGAAAAATCATCGATATTTTTGCGGAGCGGGGCATTACGGAGTATGTGCGCACCACGGACAATGCGGACGGAATCGACAAGACGCTTGCCTACATGAAAAAGGATTTCAACGGACTTTGCTTTACAAATCTGGTGGATTACGATATGCTCTACGGCCACCGCAACGATGTGGACGGCTATGCGAAGGCGCTGACCTATTTTGACAATCGGCTGCCGGAACTGATTGCGGGGCTCGGTGAGGAGGATGTGCTGATGATCACGGCAGATCACGGCTGCGACCCGATTACGCCCTCGACCGACCACTCGAGAGAGTATACGCCGTTTGTGATTTACGGCGCGCCGGTGAAAGCGGGAGAAAATTTCGGGACGAGGGAGAGCTTTGCCGATATCGCCGCGACGATTCTGTCGTATTTCGGCTTGACGCCCGAGTGCGCGGGTGAGGCGCTTCCGGTATTCCGGTAATAACGTATAAACAGCTGATTTTTTGTAATAACTCAAAATAAAACTGCCACTTAAGGGAGATATGCCATATGGGTATGGTCCTTTAAGTGGCTTTTTGTTAAGATAAAAGAGGATAATTGACAAATGTAGTTTTTAAATGTAGAATGATAAAAGGAGGTGAATAAAATATGGAGAGTAAAATGAATTCTAACGAGATGACGCAGGAAGCGAAAACAAAAGAGCAGGAATTAATTAAGAAAATTCAGGTCGCAGAATTAGGGGAAAAAGAAGGATTAGTTTTCTTTGGTACATGTCATTGTTCAGGACGAGCATAGTGCTTTAAGAAAACTACATATAAAAGGGGCTTTATAAGCGCCCTTTTTATATGGGAAAATGAGTGAGGGGTAGATTGTTTAGAAAAATTGAAAAACCTGTTATAGAATGTGTACTTTATAATGACGAAGGGTATCAAAAGAATATAGAGAAGATATTTAATCATTCTGATTTTAATTTTTTTATTATAAACGTGGGTGAGGCATTAAATAAAAAAATTGTAATGAATTTACAGAAGAGTATGCTTGCGAATAAAGACAAAATTTTCTATTTAGAACAAAGTATATCTAAAAATATGGTTAAATATGAGAATTGTGTGGCGTTTCAAAAGATTCATTTTGATAATTTGAAAGAAACTGTACTAAATGAAAATGTAGAAATGTTTTTTTTGGAATTTGATGTTTGTAAAGATTACACGGATGATGATTTTGCACGAATAAAACAGAAATTTACTACAGTAAAAAGCCAGAGTATATTTGTTTTATTATCGGTAAGCAGTCAAAATGTAGGATTAAAAAATTGTATCAAAATAATGGAAGCCTTGAGAAAGATGCCATATACATTTTCTTTGTTGCCATTGTTTAAAGAAACATACTTAGTTCTTGAACATCCATGTAATGCATATATGTGTCAGGGAGAAAATTGTCATTCACATAAAAGTGCATATCCAAGATATTTATATATAACAAAAGAGGGAATAACGCCATATCGAGTTTATAATCCGCGATTTATGTTTTTTACGGATATTGATAAAGGTGGGGAGGAGACGCTGGAGAATATATTTGCAGAATACAAAAATAGTCAGGCGTATGAATTTTTTTTAGAATGTAACAAAAAGATTTATTTTGATATAATTGTTCCACATGTTTTAGAGGTTCTTCCGTGGAATGTATTAATAGAGTATGCCTTTCAGGAAATACTAGAGGAAAAATTGAATGAAAGCATTTAGTAGAAGGTTTTTAATAAAAGACGGTATAATCATTAAAAAAAACAATGGAAAGTCTTATCGATTACCGACGGAATTGGAACAGCGAATACATTTATACAGTTTGGAGTTTAATTTTGAATGTTTGGGAAATGAATTTATGCAGTTCCTGATAAAAGAGGGGATTATTGATGAATGTAGCGAGACTTACGATCCCTATGTAGTCGATTCCAAAGAATATCAGAATGTAAGATTATTTATTCAACTTACCGGAAACTGTAATTTGAAGTGCAGGCATTGTTTTTTAGGGGGATCAGCACAAGAAAATAATTTTTATAATTAATGTCTGCTGATTAAGCGAATATCTGCATACTCCAACGTTTGTATCCATTCC
>CAJTOI010000017.1 GCA_910577925.1 uncultured Roseburia sp. | reverse complement strand
TGTTTGTCATTGTTGTTTCCTCCATTCTGCCGCTGCATGCGGCCTGTGTAATATGATTTATTCCATACAGAAAAAACGCAATTTGAAATGTCAGTCTCCGGAACCCCTGATTTTACAAGGGTTCCCGGAGTTTTTTGGGAGGGGAGCAAATTCGACTCCTCCGAATTTGAGTTCAAAAAGACACGCCAAAAGCGGTACCGCTGGAATGGCAGTACCGCTTTTGGTCATAGATATGAGGAGAAACTGATAAAACGAATAATACCCTCAGCGGACAAAGGGATGTGTGCTCCTTTGCCCGCCGAGGGTATCGCGCCGTAATATTATCTGTTCCATCCAGAAAAATCTCAATTTGAAACTGTGATCCCCGGGAAGCTTGATTTTACAGGGGCTCCGGGAGATTTTTGGAAGAAGAGCAAATTCGACTGCCGCACAAATCACACAATGCCGCTGCACCGTCACGCCTGCCGCTTCTCTTTCGGCAGAGGAATCAGCACTTTTAGCTCAAACCAGTTGTCATTGTCCTGAATGCTGAGCGCTCCTCCGTATTTATCCGCCGTATACCGCATACTCTTGATGCCGTATCCGTGAACTTTTTTATCTTTTTTTGTGGTGACCGGCGCGGTTCCACGGTATTTCAGCTGCCCCTCGAAATAATTTTCCACCCGAATCATCAGAAAATCCCGCTGTCTCGATACCGTCGCATGAATCAGACGCTTTTCCTTGTCCGCAATCTTCTTCTCACAATCGATGGCATTATCCAGCGCATTTCCGAAAATGCTGCAGATATCCGTGGTATCCATAAAGTCCACCAGTGTCCCGTCCGCCACGCAGGTAAACGTGATATCGCTCCGCGCGCACATTACGCTCTTGCTCGTCAGCACCGTATCCAAAATCTTATTGCCGGTCTTATTCTGCAGTTCATACGCGCGGATATCCGCCTCCATTTTATCCAGAAACTCGCTTCGCTCCTCTGCATTCTCCATACTGCGGAGCGCTGTGATCTGATGCTTTAAATCATGATATTTATAGTTGATCAGATCAATACTTTCCTTAGACTGGCGATACTGCAGATACTGATTCTGCAAAACATTGTGTACCGCCTCAAGTTCCTCCCGCACACGTATCTCGCAACACTGCACCATATGCGCGTAGAGCATCGCCACTCCCCCGAGGTTGACAAGCGTCCGGATATTGACAATATCAAACGCATACCGACCGGAAAACGGCGTCTGTATACTCAGAAAACTCACATTGCCGATCGTAAAAACGGCGATGCCGATAATCAGCGCCGAGATACATTCCTGTCTGCGGATATGCATCCTGCCGTCTTTTGGCACATGCTTGTGTAGAAGGCCCCAGAGCGCAGACCAGATACCCCCGTATATCGCAAGCAGAAAAATCCATTCCGCCCATACCGGCGCCACGACATTCATCATCCACGAAAATCCGATAATCTGCCAGTGCAGCGACGCCATAAACTCCGCCACGACAAACGCCTGGATTCCGAAGTAAACGGCATCTACCCTTCTGATATCACAGACACTGTATATGTACACATACATGAGCATCACCGCAAAGGCCATACACGGAATCCAAAAGGCAAGCGGCACATCGCCTGTCAGCACTAAAAATGCAATCTGCAGCACAAGCGCTCCCGTAGAGATACCGATCATCTTCCCGCGCGAAAATCGATGCCGCAGTAGCAGTACAAACAGAAGGCAGGACCCCCACTCCGCGATCCCCGTGTAATGTCTGGGAATTTCTGTCAGCAGCTGCTCCATTACTTCATCACCTCTCCCCAGTAATTCGTCAACGCCTCCATAAAATCTTTCCTGCGTGACCGGGAGAGAAGCAGCGCTTCCCCTTTTACCATCGCACAGCCGTCCTGCACACCGTCCACATGGGCAAGATTAATCAGATATCCCTTATTCCCGCGGAAGAAATTCATCTCGCCGAGCTTCCCCTCAATGTCCTTCATCGCCCCGGGGGATTCATAGTTACCGGAGGCTGTGTGCACGATCAGATTGTGGCCCTGGCTTTCTATATAAAAGATATCCGTCACGTCCACCCGGATTGCGCCGCCTTTAATACTCAGCGATATCGCTTTCTGTTCGCGCTTTTTCATCCGGGAAATGGCACGGTTCAGCCGCTGGGAAAATGCAAAGTATGACACAGGCTTGAGCACATAGTCCAGCGCGTCCACCGCATAACCGCGGATTGCATACTGCGCCATATTTGTGATAAAGATGATGACCACTTCCGTGTCCACCTTGCGTATCTCCTCCGCCGCCGACATCCCGTCCATAAATTTCATCTGAACGTCCATCAGAATCATATCGAACTGTGCCCTGTACTTATTTACAATGGCATCACCGTCCGAAAACAGCGTGACATCAAATATCTCGCCGTTCTCCCGCCCATACTGCAGCAAAAAATCAGACAGCTGATTTGCCTGCTGCACCTCATCTTCCACAATCGCTACTTTTATCATAGAGTCCTCATTTCATATACAATCTGCCCTTCTATTATAGTATATAATATCTTTGCATCCACCGCAAACGGCGTTCCTCTTACAAGCACGAAATCTCCGTCCTTGCCCTCCTCGATGCTTCCGACGCGCGCTTCGGCCCCGATATGTCTTGCGGCGTTAATCGTGATTGCCTGCAGCGCGTCAAATTCCTTCATCCCGTTGCAAATCGCTCTTCCGGCGCAGAGCGCAAGATACCGCTGCTCAATCACAGGCGAATCCGTGATGATAGAGACCCGGCAGCCCGCCTCTGCCAGAATACCCGGCGTGGAAAAGCCTTTATTTTTCAGCTCATACTTTGTAGCATGTCCAAACGACGGACCCACGGCTACGGGAAACCCTTCCCTTGCCAAATCATCCGCGATCAGCGCTCCGTCCGTCGTGTGATCGAGACGCAGATCCAGATCAAACTCTTTTGCGATGCGGATCGCCGTGTAGATATCATCCGCCCGGTGAACATGCGCTTTTAACGGCATCTCTTTTCGCACTACCGGAATCAGCGCTTCCAGCTTTGCATCGTAAGCCGGGAGTTCTTTTCGCTGCTCTTTCGTGAGCGCAAGGCGTTCTGCTCCCGCAACACCTTCCGGGCATCCGGCTTCTTCGCATTTCTCTGCATAAAGCGCCGCTTTTATCAATATCTCGCGGAGCTTTGCCGCAACGGACATACGGGAGTAGACGCCTTTGTCCTTATAGCAGTTCTTCGGGTTCTCGCCGAATGCAATCTTCATCGCGGACTTTTCCTTCACAATCATATCGTCGACCCGCTTCCCCGCCGTCTTAATCACGCAGAACGTTCCGCCGATAATATTCGAGCTCCCCGGGCCGGTAGACACACAGGTCACGCCGCCCTCTCTGGCCATCCGAAACGTCTCGTCCTGCGGGTTTACCGCATCAATCGCAGATAACTGCGGAGTGACGGCATCCCCGACCTCATTGAAATCCTGTCCCGGAAATCCCACCGCATAGCCGTCTAAACCCAGATGGCAGTGTGCTTCGACGAAACCCGGATACACATCAATCCCGGATGCTTCCATCACCTTCGTCCCTTCCGGGAGCTCTCCCTCCAACACCGGCGCAATCCGTCTGATTTTTCCGTCCTCCACCAGTATATCCGCCACAAAAGCCTCCTCCCTGACGGCATTGTGAATCGTTCCCTGTCTGATTAACAAATTCTCTCCCATACGCGCTTCTCCTATCTTCTTATTTCTATCATTTCTTTATATATATCATTTTCATACGACAAACACAAGAAAAAGAACCCGCCTTTTTTTGCGCGGATTCTCTTTCCTGACTCTGTTTTTACTTTTATGCTGGGAGCTCTGCCGCCCGCAAAGACCGCTTTCCTTGTCCGAAGGGAATATGCCTACCTTATAAAATTCTGTGAAGACGCCCGCGATCTCCGGATTGCCTCCCGCACCGGCAGTATCATAGACGGCGTCACCGACAATTCGTCGATGCCCATTCTGATAAAAGTTTCCGTCAGCGTCGTGTCGGCTCCGAGCTCCCCGCAGATGCCGACCCAGCAATTCTCCTTGTGCCCGTTTTCCGCCACCGTCCGTATCATGCGCAGAACAGCCTCGTGGTGCGCGTCATAGAGATTGTCAAGCTTTGGATTCTGTCTGTCAATCGCCAGCGTATACTGCGTCAGATCGTTTGTCCCGACAGAAAAGAAATCCACTTCCTTCGCCAGCAGATCGCTGATCATAACCGCTGCCGGCGTCTCTATCATAATGCCGAGCTCACAGTCCCTGTAGGGAATCCCCTCCGCGTCAAGCTCCGCCTTCACCTCCTCAATTATTTCCTTAATCTGCCGCACCTCGCTCACCGAAATAATCATCGGAAACATAATCGAGATCGTGCCGTAATAACTTGCCCGGTAAATCGCGCGCAGCTGCGTCTTAAAAATATCCCTGCGGTCTAGGCAGATGCGGATCGCCCGATACCCCATCGCCGGATTATCCTCCCGCGCCAGCCCGAAATAGTCCGCCTGCTTATCCGCACCGATGTCGAGCGTCCGCACAATCACCTTTTTCCCCGCCATATTCTCGGCGACCGTCCTGTATGCGGCAAACTGAACCTCCTCGCCCGGATAGTCCTCCGACTCCAGATATAAAAACTCACTCCGGAACAAACCGATTCCGCCCGCGTCATTGGCGAGTGCGTTTGCCGTGTCCGAGACACTGCCGATATTGGCATAAAGTTTTATCTCCCTGCCGTCTTCCGTCACATTTGCCTTGCCCTTAAGCTCCTGGAGCAGGCGCTTTTTCTGCTCGTCTTCCTGCTTTTTCGCGCGGTACTCTGCCAGGGTTTCCTCGTCCGGCTCCACATACAGCATCCCCGTATATCCGTCCACAATCCCCGTTTTCCCGTCCCAGGCCAGCCAGTCTTCCTCCGCAGGCCTCTCCTCCCCGGAAGGCTCACCCTCACGGCCTGCCGCACACGCGGGGAAATCGACGCCGATTAATGCCGGAATATTCATTGTCCGAGCCAAAATTGCGGTGTGGGAATTGGTCGAGCCTCCCCGCGTGACAAAGGACAAGACGCGGGATTTATCGAGCTGCACCGTCTCGCTCGGCGCCAGGTCCTCCGCCAGCAGAATCACCGGTTCGTGACCGGCAATCCCGCCCGCTGCAGTCCCCTGCAAAACGGCGACCAGGCGATTCGAGATATCCCGCACATCCGCCGCGCGCTCCCGCATATAGTCGTCCTCCATCGCCGCAAACATCTCCGAGAAATTATCACCGGCCGCTGCCGCCGCAAATTCGGCATTGACCTTCTGTGTGCGTATCATATTGGCGACGGCCTCTATGTAATCCAGATCGTCGAGCATCATCTGATGCACCTCGAAAATCATTGCATTGACCTCGCCAACCTCTTTGAGCGCTTTCTCATACAGCGCCCCAAGCTGTTCCTTCGCCAGCTCTCTGGCGGCCTCAAACCGGCATATCTCCGCCTCGGCATCGCTGATTTTCACCCGTTTCACCTGACTGTCCCGCTTGCGGTATACCGCCAGCTTCCCGATCGCAATTCCGCCGAATACGCTTTTTCCCTGTAACATCATGACCGTTTCCCCCATGCTTTCTATGACGCGGCGCCCTGCGGCGCTCTCCTACAGATTTTCCGCCAAAAACTTTTTCAGATGCTCCGCGGCCTCCGCCTCCCGCTCCCCGTCTGTCTTTACGGTGATCGTCTCCCCGCACTTCGCACCGAGTCCCATCACGCCCAAAATGCGTTTTGCATCGACTTCTTTTCCGTCTTTTGCAATGCGGACCTCGCATGGGAAGGAGGCTGCCTCCTTCACGAACTGTCCCGCCGGTCTTGCGTGAATTCCCTGTCTGTCATTGATTACATAATTAAATTCCGTCATAATTGCTCCTTTCCCGGCGCCTTTCCGCGCCTCCTGCATTTCCGTTTATTTTGTTGATATGTTATTTTTTCCATTTATTCCGTTGTTACATTCTTTTTAAACACACCTAAAAGCACACAGCTGACTGCGGAACCGACGAGCAGCGCCAGCAGATACAGAAACGGATTTCCGATCGTTGGAACCACGAAAATTCCACCGTGCGGCGCCATCAGGCTGCACCCGAATGCCATCGAGAGCGCTCCCGCGGCGGCCGAGCCGATAATGCAGGCCGGCAGCACGTGAAGCGGGTCGGACGCCGCAAACGGGATTGCTCCCTCCGTGATAAACGAAAGCCCCATAATAAAGTTGGTCGGACCCGATTTGCGTTCTTCCGCGGTAAACTTATGTTTAAACAGCAAGGTTGCAAGCGCGATCGCAATCGGCGGCACCATTCCGCCAATCATCACCGCCGCCATAATATTGTAATTGCCGGCCGCTATCGACGCGGTTCCGAATACATAGGCCGCCTTGTTGAAAGGGCCTCCCATGTCAACCGCCATCATTCCGCCGAGCAGCGCCCCAAGTACAATCGCGCTGGCGCCGTTCATCGCGTTCAAGCCGTCATTGATAAACGTGTTCAACGCTCCGATGGGCGGCTCCACGGCATAAATCATAATTATGCCCGTCAGTAAAATGCCGAGCAGCGGGTAGAGCAGCACCGGCTTCATTCCCTCTAGGCTTTCCGGCAGCTTTTCAAGCAGCTTTTTCAAAAGGAGAACGATATAGCCCGCGAGAAAGCCTGCCGCAAGCGCCCCGAGGAAACCGGACGTCCCGCCTGCCGCGATGGAGCCTCCGACAAAACCGACTGCAAGACCCGGTCTGTCTGCGATACTCATCGCAATAAACCCTGCCAGAATCGGAAGCATAAAGCCGAATGCCGCGCCGCCGATCGATTTAAACATCGCCGCGACCGGGGTGATGGTACCGAAATCGCCGCGCTGTTCAAGCGGCAGTGCATTTAAGTCTACCGCAAACCCGTCAATCAGGAATGCGATTGCAATCAGGATTCCGCCTCCAACGACAAACGGGAGCATATGGGAGACGCCGTTCATCAAGTGTTTGTAAATCTGATGTCCGATGCTGTCATTTCCTCCATCGGAACTTTCTGCCGCCTCCTTATGACCTGCGCGGTAGATCGGCGCCTTCCTCTCCGTCGCTCTGTTGAGAAGCTCCTCCGCCTTGCTGATGCCGTCCGCCACCTTGCACTGGATGACCGGCTTCCCGTCAAAACGTTCCATCGGCACCTGTGTGTCCGCTGCCACAATAATACAGTCCGCCTCTTTTATCTCCGCCGCCGTAAGAACGTTTTTCGCTCCGCCCGAGCCTCTTGTCTCCACCTTAATGCGGCACCCGAGTGCTTTCGCCTTTTTCTCAAGGCTCTCCGCGGCCATATAGGTATGGGCGATTCCGGTCGGGCACCCGGTCACCGCAAGGATGTATGCACCCGCCTGCGCACCAGTCTGCGCCATCTCCGCAGTCTGCACGCCCGCCTGCGCGGCCTTCTCCTCATCCTTCCCGGCCTGCTCCGCGTCTTTTCCGGCTTCCGCCGTATCAATGACCCGGATAAATTCCTCGACGGATTTGGCATTCCGCAGCCCCGCCGTAAAATTTTCGTCCATCAAAAGCACCGACAGCTTACTCAAAACATCCAGGTGCACATTGTCCTCCGTGTCCGGTGCGGCGATCAAAAAGATAAGGTCTACGTTCCCGCCGTCCAGCGCGTCAAAGTCCACGCCATCCCTTATCACCATTGCCGCAAGCCCCGGCGCCGCCACCGCATCGGACTTACAGTGCGGAATCGCGATTCCCTCGCCGATTCCCGTCGTGCCTTCCTCCTCTCTTTTGTATACGCCCGCGCGGTATTTCTCGATATCCGCGATTTTCCCGCTTTTGGCCATAAGTGCCGTCACCGCATCCAGTGCTTCTCTTTTGCTCTGTGCAGCGCCGTTTAATTCGATGCTTTCCGCTGCCAGCAATTCACTGATTTTCATATCTCTCCTCCTAAAACCGATTTTGTTCCATCAGCCGCATTACATCCTCTTTTACTGCAAGCTCCTCCGAAAACGCAGACGCGCTTCCCGTACACACCCCCATTGCGAAGGCTCTTCTGTAATCTCCCTGTTCGAGAAAGCCCGCCAGAAAACCCGCTACCATGGAGTCCCCTGCGCCGACTGAGTTTACCGCCTCTCCTTTCGGCGCATCCGCCTGATACACGGTTTTATCCTCCGCCACGAGGACGGCCCCGTCTCCCGCCATGGATACCAGAACGTTCTGCGCCCCCATTTCCTGCAATTTCCGTGCGTATCGGATCACATCTTCCTTTTCTGTTATCTCAACGCCGAAAATCTCTCCGAGCTCATGGTTGTTCGGCTTAATGAGAAACGGACGGTACTGCAGCACATTTGCCAGCAGGTCTTTTGTCGCATCGACCGCGATTCTGAGATTTTTCGTCTGCAGATGCTTCATGATATCCATATAAATCGTCTGCGGCAGCACATCCGGTATGCTCCCCGCCAGCACAAGAATGTCCCCGTCTTTTAACGCGTCCAGCTGTCCGTACAGCCGATCAATGTCGGCGGTCCTAATCTTTGGCCCCTGTCCGTTGATCTCCGTCTCCTGCTCCGAGCGCAGCTTTACGTTAATGCGGGTCATTCCTTCCTTCACGACGATAAAGTCGGCCCGGATTCCCTTCTCTTCGAGCAGGCTTTTGAGCTTTTCCCCGGTAAAGCCGGCCAGAAACCCGAGCGCCGTGCTGTCGTAACCGAGATTCTTAAGCACCATCGATACATTGATGCCTTTCCCGCCGGGATAAATCAGCTCTTTGCTCGTGCGGTTCACCACCCCGCAGGTAAACTGCGGTACCGTCACAATATAATCCAGCGACGGATTAAACGTTACTGTATAAATCATATTGCCCCCTCCTGCACATTTATCACATTCGGACAATCGCGCAATACCGACTGTGCGAGACCCGCGGTTATCACCGCCGCGCTCTCAAAGGAGCCAAATGTCACGCTTGAAATGCGGTTCCATTTGCTCTTGTCCGCAAGCACATAACAGTCCCTGCAGTTCTCCATGGACTTGCGCTTTACCATGGCCTCTTTTAACTCCGGCGTAGAGAATCCTTTTTGCCTGTTTACACCGTTCGCTCCCCAAAAACCTTTTGTAAAATTGTATTTCTCAAGCGTCGCAACCGCTTCCTCCCCCACGATCGCCTCGGTGACGGCTTTAAACTCCCCGCCCAGAATATAGACGGTGCAGCCACGCTCCGCCAGCTTCTTCGCGTGGGTGATTGCATTCGTCACGAAAGTCACCTGCTTATCCGTGATAAAATCAATCATGCACTCCGTCGTCGTTCCCGCATCGATATACACGAAATCGCCCGGGACAATCAGACCCGCCGCATACTCTGCAATTGCCAGTTTGGACTCTCTGTTCTGTTCCTTTCGATGCACCACCTCGTCGTCCTTTGTACTGTACACGGTACTCTTCAAAATCGCGCCCCCGTGTACCTTTGTCAGCTGACCGCCCGCGTCCAGCGCGGTTAAATCCCTCCGGACCGTAGATTCCGAGGCATCCAGCTCCGCCATCAGCTGCTGCACCGTCACACTTCCAAGCCGCTCAAGTATGGATAAAATTTTTCCGTACCGTTCCTCTGTCAGCATATCCCACCTCCATTTTCATTCACAATCGGTCAAAATCGTTCATTTCTGATACTTGAATTATAAAACCACATTCCGTCAAAGTCAATCATAATCGGTCAAAATCAATCACAAAAAAAGCCCTGCATTTTTGGCTACTATTGCCAAAAAGCAGGACTCTCCCACCGGTTCTCGCTATTCCCCTCTGTAAAAACGCCCGGCCGCCTCCCGGATCTCCTCCGCCGGAATCACGACTACCTCCGCATTTTTTGTCTTGTACCGCTTTACCATCTCCTCAAAAGGCCGCCCGGCCAGATAACAGCGCAGTGCCATAAGAACCGCGCTGTGTGTCACCACAAGAATATCCATATCCGCCGTCTCCCTTTCAAGAATTTCTTCCAGCGCGGTAAAGGTCCGCTCCACGACCTCCTGATAACTCTCTCCGCCGGGCGTATGGGTGTAGCGCCGGTGTTCGTTCCAATATGTGTACACTTCGCCGTAACTCTCGCGGATGATATCCCAGTTCAGGCCTTCCCATTCCCCCAGGTCCATCTCCCGCAGGCCGCTGCACGGAACACATGCAATCTGCAACGCCTTTGCCACAAACTCGGCCGTCTGTGCGGCCCGAAGCTGCGGTGACGTATAGACTCTTGCAGGATGAAACCGTCCCTCAAGCTTTTGCCGTTTCAGTTCCTCCGCAAGCCGCCTCGCCTGCCGCAGGCCGTTTTCGTTCAGCGGAATATCCGCAGAACCCTGTATCTTTTTCTGTACATTCCACTCTGTCTCTCCGTGCCGCACAAAAAATAATTTCATTGTCCATCTCCCCGCTGCGTCTGCCGCTTACCCACGCATCTGAAAAGCTGACAGCCGTTTCCGGCAATCCGCCGAAAACACTGTCAGCTTTCTCTTATACACTATCTGGCGACATCGATCCGCACCAGAGCCTTGCGCAGAGCAAACTCGGCACGTCTTAAGTCCGTCGCTTCTGTCTTGTTGGCAAGACGCTCCTCGGCGCGCTGACGCGCAGCCTCCGCGCGGTTCTTGTCAATCTCTTCCGGCCACTCCGCAATCTCTGCAAGAAGCGTCACCTTATCCGGCAGAATCTCCGCAAAACCGGAATGAACCGCTGCAACGATGTTCTCCTCGCCGTCTCTGTGAATCGTCACAATTCCGGGCGCAAGAACCGTGGTGAGCGGAATATGTTTTTTGTACACACCGATCTCACCGGCAGCCGTATTAAATTCAATCATGGTCGCCTCGCCCGTATGAAACACACGGTCCGGCGTGATAATCTCCACTTTAAAAATTCTGCTGTCGTCTGCCATAATGAACCTCCATCTTTCCGCTGTTACTTCTGGCTGTTGAACTTCTCGCGAACTTCGTCAATCGTTCCTGCATTTAAGAAGTAACTCTCCGGAATGTCATCATGCTTTCCTTCCAGAATCTCTTTAAATCCGCGGACCGTCTCCGCAATCGGAACATATTTTCCGTCCAGACCGGTAAACTGCGTCGCAACGAAGAACGGCTGAGATAAAAATCTCTGTACCTTTCTCGCGCGGTTTACGACAAGCTTATCGTCCTCGGACAGCTCATCCATACCGAGAATCGCAATGATATCCTGCAATTCTTTATATCTCTGCAGAATTTCCTGAACACCGCGGGCCGTCTCAAAATGCTCCTGTCCGACGATACGCGGGTCTAAGATACGAGAAGTAGATCCCAGCGGGTCTACGGCCGGATAAATACCAAGCTCCGCAATCGAGCGCTCCAATACGGTCGTCGCGTCCAGGTGGGCAAACGTTGTCGCCGGCGCCGGGTCCGTTAAATCATCGGCCGGCACATACACCGCCTGTACGGATGTGATGGAGCCGTTTTTCGTGGATGTGATACGCTCCTGAAGCGCGCCCATCTCTGTCTGCAGAGTCGGCTGATAACCAACTGCGGAAGGCATACGTCCGAGCAACGCGGACACCTCGGAACCTGCCTGTGTAAAACGGAAAATATTATCGATAAACAGCAGCACGTCCTTTCCGCCCTTGTCACGGAAGTACTCTGCCATCGTAAGACCCGTCAGCGCCACGCGCATACGCGCTCCCGGCGGCTCGTTCATCTGTCCGAACACCATCGTTGTCTTATCGATAACGCCCGATTCCTTCATCTCGTAATAGAGATCGTTTCCCTCACGGGTGCGCTCTCCTACGCCGGTAAATACCGAATATCCGCCGTGCTCCGTCGCGATATTGTGAATCAGCTCCTGAATCAGCACGGTCTTGCCTACACCGGCGCCGCCGAACAGACCGATCTTACCGCCCTTCTGATACGGGCAGAGAAGATCCACGACCTTGATACCGGTCTCTAACATCTCCTGGGAGGTCGCCTGCTCCTCAAAAGCCGGCGCCGGTCTGTGAATCGGCCAGTTCTCCACATCCTTCGGCGAATCTATCTCGTCAATCGGATTTCCTAATACGTTAAACATACGCCCCAGCGTGTTCTCGCCTACAGGGACACTGATCGGGCCTCCCGTAGCGATTGCATCCATACCGCGTACAAGTCCGTCGGTGGAGCCCATGGCGATACATCTTACCGTATCATCACCCAGATGCTGAGACACCTCGACGACCAGCTCTTTTCCGTCTTTCATCGGAACCCTGATCGCGTCGTTGATCTCTGGCAGGCTGCCCTCCGAATATTTGATATCCAGAACGGCGCCAATAATCTGGGTAATTTTACCCAAGCAATCCTGATTGCTTTTATTATTTGCCATCGCTTATTTCTCCTTGTCAAAAATTTTGATATTCCTTTCCAGTCTGCGCACACCGCGCATCTAGGAAATCGCAGAGGCACCGGCAATAATCTCCGTCAATTCCTGCGTGATGGAGCCCTGACGTGCTCTGTTGTATTTCAGTGTCAAATCACTAATCATTTCCTCCGCATTGCTGGTCGCGGAATCCATCGCCTGCATTCTCGCACCGTTTTCACTTGCAACCGCTTCTACGAGCGCGCCGTAAAAAAGACTCGTCACGTATTTGGGAATAATCGTATCAAGCGCTTCCTCCTCGCCCGGCTCATAATTCATAAGCACGTTGGAGTCCGCGGCCTTCTCAAGCTCCTCCCCGTCGAGTTCAACCGGAAGCAATTTGATCAATGTCGGTTCATGGCTTACCGTATTCTTAAAGTGCGTGTATGCAAGATAGATCTCTCCGATCTCCCCTGTCGTATACGCCTCTAAAACCCTTCTGCAAAGTGCAGCGGCGTCCTCATAGGTCGGAGATTCGATAATCGCGGAACCGTCCGCCTTGATCTCATAACCTCTGCGCTCTAATGCTTCTTTTCCTTTGCCGCCGATCGCATAAACCTCGGTTTCCTCTGCATGCAGGTCCTCTGAGCCTGTCACAAGCTTTACAACATTGGAATTGTATCCCCCGGCAAGCCCGCGGTTTGAGGTGATGACGACCACTGCCTTTTTCGCAGACTCTCCCCTGTTCAGATAGGGATGATTGATTCCGCCGGATTTCGCCAGCATGGAAGCCACCGTCCGATACATATAATTAAAATATGGATTCGTCTGCTCCGCCCTGTTTCTGGCTTTCTGCAATTTAACGGTAGAGACAAGCTTCATGGCTTTTGTGATTTGCTGCGTACTCTGTATACTGCCTTTTCGTCTTTTTATGTCCCGCATTGAGGCCATAATCTGCGCACCGCCTTTCTACCGTTTTTATTTTTTAAAGGAAGTTTTGCACTCCTCGATTGCCGCAATCAGCTTCTTCTCCGTCTCGTCGTTGATCACTTTCTCGGTACGGATACTTTCGGAAACCTCCGGATATTTTGTATCTACAAGCTCAAACAGCGCTTTCTCGAACGGAAGAATCTCATCAACCGGAATATCAATGAGATATTTCTTTGTCGCCGCATAGATGATCATGACCTGCCTCTCAACCGGCATCGGCTGATACTGCGGCTGCTTTAACATCTCGCGGATGCGCTCGCCCTGCGCCAGCTTCTCTGTGGTATCGGCATCCAGCTCGGACCCGAACTGTGAGAACGCTGCCAGCTCGCGGTACTGCGCTAACTCGACACGAATCGGCGCCGCGATCTTCTTCATCGCCTTAATCTGCGCGGAACCTCCCACGCGCGATACCGAAAGACCCGCGTTGATAGCCGGACGGAAGCCGGAATTAAACATTTCCGTCTCCAGATAAATCTGGCCGTCGGTAATCGAAATCACGTTCGTCGGAATATAGGCAGATACGTCGCCCGCCTGCGTCTCGATAATCGGCAATGCCGTCAGAGAACCTCCGCCCAGCTTGTCGGAAAGTCTCGCCGCACGCTCGAGCAGTCTCGAGTGCAAATAGAATACGTCGCCCGGATATGCCTCACGCCCCGGCGGTCTCTTGAGAAGCAAAGAGAGGGTACGGTATGCCGCTGCATGCTTACTCAGATCGTCGTAGACAACAAGAACGTCCTGTCCGTTCTCCATCCATTCCTCGCCGATCGCGCATCCGGCATACGGTGCAATATACTGCAGCGGCGCCAGCTCACTCGCGGTGGAGGCAACGACGGTCGTGTAGGACATCGCGCCGAACTCTTCTAACGTCTTTACGATCGATGCAACGGTAGAAGCCTTCTGACCGATTGCAACATAGATACATTTTACATTCTGGCTCTTCTGATTGATGATCGTATCAAGCGCAATCGCGGTTTTACCGGTCTGTCTGTCGCCGATAATCAGCTCACGCTGACCGCGTCCGATCGGAACCATCGAATCGATTGCCTTAATACCGGTCTGTAACGGCGTATCTACGGATTTTCTGGAGATAACACCGGATGCGACACGCTCGATCTGGCGATACTTATCGGTCTCAATCGGGCCTTTGCCGTCAATCGGCTGCCCCAACGCATTCACGACACGTCCGGACAGAGCGTCGCCGACCGGAACCTCAACAACGCGTCCGGTTGTCTTTACGGTGTCTCCCTCGTTAATGTTCTTCTGGCTGCCCAAAAGCACGGCGCCGACATTATCCTCCTCAAGGTTCAACACCATTCCGTATACTTCGCCCGGGAACTCCAAAAGCTCGCCCTGCATTGCATTCTCAAGACCGTGAATACGTGCGATACCATCTGCTACCTGAATAACGGTACCAACGTCAGCTACTTCTAACTGCGCTGCATATCGTTTAATCTGTTCTTTGATTACGGAGCTTATTTCTTCTGGTTTTAAATTCATGAAGCGCATTCACCTGCTTTCAACTGTATTTTGGATAATTCTCTTGTCAGGTCATACAATTTTGTCCTGACACTCGAGTCGACAACCCTGTCGCCGATTCGGATTACCATTCCGCCAATCAATGCGGAATCCACTGCATAATGCATCTCAAATTCCACGTACTTTGTTGTCTCCAACAACCGTTTCTCCACCGCTGCTTTCTGTTCCCCGGACAGTTCCAGGGCAGAGGTCACATAGGCGGTTCCGATATTCTTGTACTCTTTCACCTCGCCGATGAAATAGTCCAATATCTCTCCTACTTCCTCGAAGCGGCCTTTTTCCACGATCATTCGAAGCAGTCCAACCAGTTCGCCGGAAACCTTCTCTGCAAATATGTCTTCGATTACTTTTACTTTTTCCTCTTTTACAATCTTGGGATGACCCATTAATTTGAAGAGCTCCGGGTTCTCGTCCACGGCTGCTTTCACGGCTTTGACTTCCGCGAGGAAATCGTCTACCCGCCCGGATTCCGCCGCGACCTCAAACAATGCATCACCGTACGTTTTTGATACTAGCTTTGCCATGTCGAATCACCCATTTCTTTCAATGTCTCTTCTACCAGCCTCTCCTGTATCGTCGCATCGATATTTGCGGCGACCACTTTTGCCGCCATCATGGATGCAACCGTTATCATTTCCTGTTTTACCTCATCCATCGCGCGCTTGCGTGAAAGCACCGCCTCCTCATTTGCATTGTGGATGATACGTGCAGCCTCTTCCTTGGCTTCGCTCTCAATACGCGCCGCATTCTGCTGCGCCTTCTTGCGGGCTTCGCTTAAAATCTGCTCTGCTTCCTTATCGATGTCCTTTAACTTTGCCTGATACTCCGCTTTTAATGCAGCGGCCTCTTCCTGATCCTTTGCAGCGTCTTCGAGTTCGCCCGCGATCTTGTCCTTACGGTCGCTCATCATTTTGCGCACCGGATTGAACAGCATCTTGGACATGAACATAAATAAGAAGAACACGGCTATCGCCATCAGGATTACGTCATGGAGCAGCTGGGCATCGAGGTTAAAGAGTCTTGTCATCTCTTCCAAGGGTTGGCCTCCTTTCCGTTATTTTTCATATTCTTTGAAATCGAAATTCCGGCCCGATTTACGCGAGCGGCTGTACGAAAAGTAAGAGCATTGCGATAAGCAGACCATAGAGACCGGTCGTCTCTGCAACGGCCTGACCAAGTAACATGGTAGACATGATATCTCCCTTTGCGCCCGGGTTTCTTCCCACTGCTGCCGCACCGTGTCCTGCTGCGATACCCTGTCCGATACCAGGTCCGATACCTGCGATAACTGCCAAACCTGCACCGATTGCCGAGCATGCCATAATTAAATCGTGTCCTGTGATATTCATAGTAAAATCCTCCTAAAATAATTTGCCGCTCACCGCGGTCATTGACTGTGCTGTACGGCTCTGCCCCATCCGCTGTGCGGACGCAGCGTCTGCCGCGACGGCCGATGCGCACTCCGGCGCGCATAATTGTCCGCCGCCCTTATTCTGTCTCATAGTTCTGACTGATGTACGTCATTGTCAGCATACAGAATACATACGTCTGAATTGCTCCCGAGAACAAATCAAAATACACATGGAGCGCTGCAGGCCAGACAAGCGCAACCTTGCTCAGCAGACCATAAACAAGCGCCATCATTACCGTTCCCGACAGTACGTTCGCAAACAAACGTAACGACAGGGAAATCGGAACCGCTATCTCGCTGATTAAGTTAATCGGCAGCCAGAGCGGCAGCCACGGCGGCAGCGGCGAACACATGTCCGTCCATATCTGTTTCAGCGGCAGATTCTTAAACTGCGTGATGTGGATAAGGAAGAACGTGATAAGACCTAATGCTAATGTCGTGCCGTAATCGGCGGTTGGCGGTCTCAAACCAAACAGGCCGGAAATATTACTCATAAGAATAAATACAAAGATTGTGCTGATGTAGTTCACAAACTTCGGCGCGGCCACTTTTCCCATCGTTCCGTACACTACCCCGTCCAGCTTTTCGACGATGAGCTCAAGAACATTCTGGAAGCCTTCCGGCACTTCTGTTGCACGCTTCATCCTGCGGTTTGCCGCGACGGAAAATCCTGCCAGCAGCAGCATTACGATGAGTATGCAGACATGTGACGTCGTGATCCAGACTTCATGACCGAAAAATTCATAAGAAAAAATCCCATGAATCATAAAGTCAATGTTGTCTGCACCGGACGTCATCAAAATTGCGTTGTTCACAATTTCACCTCCTTATATAGATTCATTACTACCACTGTCCGAAGACACATCACCTCTTTCGTTCAGTTTTGAAATAAATCTATGTGCAAAAGGCTGCAGATACGCGGATACCTTTAAGCCTAAAACACCGATAAAAGCGGAAATCAGATTTCCGAGGTTAAATTTCATCATAACAAAAAATACAACTACCACCACGGCATACCGCATCAGCGATTTGGCGATAATCTTTGTCCTGGCCCTGCTCTCGCCGTATATGTCCACCGCATCCTGCAGTACCACGGCAATATTGATTGCCATTCCCGCCGCGAGTACAATGCCGATGACAAGACCGCTGGTGAAGCGCAGCTTGTCGGCGGCAAACCAGACCCCGATAAGCTCTGCTGCGGCTCCGTATATAAAAATCCCTAAAACCAGCCCCGGTAGTGCATCATTTAATCTTCTCAGCATGATTTCTGTCCGATTCACCGTCCTGTCCGTATAGTTTCTTTGCCATTTTGAAAATGTTCGTAAATCCTGCCAGCGCCCCCACGACAAACAGAGGCACCGTGATAATGGGAATGTCATAGCGCTTTCCCAGCCACACACCGAACATCGTGCACATCAGAATCGGCACTATCATATTCAGACTAAACTGTAAAATGAGGGTCAGCGCGTGAAAAACCCTGCGATTCTTTTCCATAGCCGTCCTCCGATTCGGTTATCAACCAGCCATGGGCTTATTATACCATTTTTCCCGCTTTTGTCCACGAAACTTTTTACAGAGTGAAACAAATCTCCCGCCCCGTGTGTCGATACTGCGCCATCTCGACTCCTGCGGTCTTTAACATGTGCTTCGAGGCAATGACTGCCGGCATGCCGTCATATTTATCGCTGTCATACACCAGCCGTTTGATGCCCGCCTGGATAATCGCCTTTGCACATTCATTGCAGGGAAACAGCGTCACGTATATCGTCGCCCCTTCCAGGCTGCCGCCGCGGTAATTTAAAATGGCATTCAGTTCGCTGTGCGTCGTATAAAAATATTTGCTCTCCAGCGGGTCTCCTTCTCTCGCCCACGGAAATTCGTCATCCGAACAGCCTGTCGGGAACCCGTTGTAGCCCATGGATAAAATTTTGTGATTCTCACTGACAATACAGGCTCCCACCTGTGTATTCGGGTCCTTGGAACGCATACTGGACAGAATTGCAACTCCCATAAAATATTCGTCCCATGAAATGTAGTCCTCGCGCTTGCGGCTCATAATCCACCTCATTTCTGCGCTGCCTTAGCTGCGCAAAGTCCTGCGATTCCCCGTCCGTGCTATTTTGTTCCGAAAATACGGTCTCCCGCATCGCCCAAACCGGGAACGATATATCCGTGTTCATTAAGATGATCGTCCAGCGCCCCGATATAGATGTCCACATCCGGATGTGACTCCTGCATCCTCTTTACGCCCTCCGGAGCCGCAATGATGCACATCAGACGGATGCTTTTGACTCCTTTGTCCTTGAGCATCTGGATTGCCGCCACGGAAGATCCTCCGGTAGCGAGCATCGGATCTACCACAAACACCTCGCGGTTTGCACAGTCCTCCGGCAGCTTACAGTAATACTCTACCGGCTCTAACGTCTCCGGGTCCCGGTATAATCCGATATGCCCCACCTTCGCCGCGGGAATCATGCTGAGCATACCGTCTACCATCCCGAGTCCCGCACGCAGAATCGGAACGACGGCAAGCTTTTTGCCCTTTAATTCCTTTACCGTCGTCCTGCAGATGGGCGTGTCGATCTCCACGTCGGAAAGCCTTAAATCCCTGGTCGCCTCGTAGCACATCAGCATCGCGATCTCACTCACCAGTGTGCGGAAATCCTTGGAACCCGTCTCTTCTCTGCGGATAATACCGATCTTATGCTGAATCAGCGGGTGATCCATTACTACTATCTTAGACATATCTGCCTCCTTCATTCAATAAATTTACCAGTTTCAGAACCGTCTTGCGCAACGTCTCATAACACAGCCCGTACACCTGCAGCGTCCCGCCGTAAGGATTGATAATTTCCAGTTCATCGCCGACCAGCTCCGTCAGCACATGAACGTTTTCCGGCTTGGCCTTTTCAAATTTTTCAAAAATCTTCTCTGCCTGGACCGCCTCCATCACAAGAATCAGCGCATCGTCGGCAAAATCCTCCTCCGAAAGCTGTGTGGACATGTAGCCTTCCATATTGATGCCGTTGCTGATCATAACCGCCTCGGCTTTCTGATTCAGCGGTTCGGGAAACAGTACGACAAGCCCTCTCGCCGCGACTTCCACCGGATGCTTTAATATGCATTCCCCGAGTATGCCTGCTGCCATCGGCGCCCTGCAGCTGCCGCTTTCCGCAACAAACACGATTTTGTTATATTCTTTCATTCTTTTCTCTCCACTAGACCGTAAGAACCCGATGCCCGGCCGCCTTGAGCAGACGATTCATGATGGCCTGTCCGACTCCCGATGCCGCGAAACTCTCGGAATAAATGACATCCGCATTTATGTCGTCAAACTCCCGCAGAATCCTGTAAAGATGCCGTGCTATGGCATCCTCATCATCTCTCGCACCTATGCTGACCACATAATCGGCCCGGTATTTTCCCTTCGTCTCCTCCGTCGCGATCACACCGGCTTTCTGCCCTGCCAGCCGCGCCGCGGCTGCCCTCCGGTTAATCTCTGCGACGACATCCTCCTGCGCCCCCTCAACCAGAGTCAGTTCGGCCCGGGGCGCGTAGTGTCTGTATTTCATTCCCGGCGCCTTGGGCTTCGTCTTCGAGTCCGCCGCAATGATACCCGGGTCCAGCCGAACTTCTCCGCCTAAAACCCCGGAAAGCATCTCCGCCGTGATATACCCTGGACGAAGTATCATCGGTATCTCCTCGGTCAAATCAATAATGGTGGACTCGATTCCGATCCCCACGGCTCCCCCGTCCAGTATCATCGGAATCCGCCCGTCCATATCCGCCGCCACATGCGCCGCCTCCGTAGGACTCGGCCTTCCCGATGTATTGGCGCTGGGCGCCGCGATCAGGCACCCGCTCGCCTCAATCAGCCCGAGTGCCACCGGATGGTTCGGCATACGGACCGCGACTGTCTCCATTCCGCCTGTCGTCTCACGGGGAACACGGTCATTCTTCCGGACAATCACGGTAAGGGGCCCCGGCCAGAAAGCTTCGGCCAAAAGCTTCGCCTGCCGCGGCACCTCCTCCGCAATTCTCTCCAGATCCTGAAATTTTGCAATGTGCACAATCAGCGGGTTATCGGACGGCCGTCCCTTCGCTGCGTATATTCTGCGGGACGCCTCGGGATTCAATGCATCCGCCCCCAGACCATAGACCGTTTCGGTCGGAAATGCCACGAGCTCTCCGGCGCGGATAAGTTCCGCCGCTTCGGTCATACTTTTATTATCTATATCCGCAGAATCAATTTTTACAACTTTTGTGTGCATTTTGTATCACTCTCTTTTCGCAGCGCATTTCGCTCACGGGCTTTCGCCTCCAAGGCTGCATTCTGCGTGTTTCGCAGTGCGCGCTCGCCTGCGCTTCGCTTCGTCTCGCTCACGGGCTTTCGCCCTATCGGTCGATACAGCCGAAACGTGCCCTGTGCAAGCACAACACGTTTCGTCCGCATCCCCCGGCACTGCTCAATGCTTACTGTACATTATCGCATATTTCCTGAAAATAGGCAACATACTTGCCATGTTTTTGCAAATATGGCATAATAAAACCTTAATGAAAGGAGTTTTCCATGAAAATTACAAAATATGATTACGGTGTCACGCAAACCGGAGAAACTGTTTTTATATATCATCTCGAAAATACGAGCGGCGCATACGTGGATATTCTCAATTACGGCTGCCGCGTCGTCCGGATTCTTGTCCCGAACCGGGACGGTATTCTTACGGACGTATGTCTCGGCTTTGACTCGCTCGCGGATTACGAGGCAGACACCGCCAGCTTCGGCGCCGTCGTAGGCCGCGTCGCAAACCGTATCAAGGACGGCCGTTTTTCTTTAAACGGCACGGACTACCGGCTTGCCACAAACAACGGTACCAATCATCTTCACGGCGGCAGGATCGGTTATGCCTCTAAGGTGTGGGACGCAGAGATTTCCGGCGACAGGCTTATCCTGTCCATGCACTCCGCCGACGGGGAGGAGGGCTACCCCGGCAATCTGACGCTCACCGTCACTTACGGCTGGTCGGAAGACAATGAGCTTTCCATCCTGTACGAGGCGTTCAGCGACCGGGATACCATTTTGAATGTCACAAACCACAGCTACTTTAACCTGAGCGGACAGGGAAACGGCGACGTTCTCTCCCATGAACTTTTTTTGGCCGCAGATGAATTTACGGAGCTGGACGATACGCAGGCGCCGACCGGGAAGCTGCTCTCCGTCGAGGGCACTCCCTTTGATTTCCGCAAAATGCGCCCCCTCGGAAAGCCCGTAAACACGGAGCACGAACAGTATCAACGTTTCGGAACCTACGACCATAATTTTGTCATTCAGGGAACCGGGTTCCGGGAAGCCGCGGCACTCCAGTCACGGGAAAGCGGCATCCGCATGACCTGCTTTACGGACCAGCCGGGTTTACAGCTCTATGTCCCCCCGTGCGCGGCCTGCACACCGGGGAAAGACGGTGTATGCTATGCTCCGCGCACCAGTGTCTGTCTCGAGACTCAGCATTTTCCGGATTCCGTTAATCACAAAAACTTTCCGGACATTGTTTTGCGGCAGGGTGATAATTTCCGTTCCAAGACTTTATACCATTTCTCAACCTTTTAATGTCTAAAATTAAAAACACGGCAGTTTACTTCTTGTAAACTGCCGTGTTTTGTATTAAAATAACCTCAAGATTATCTTTGCGGTAATCGTATGATGATCATTTTTTTAAGGAGGGGATTTAAAATGGCATACGTTATTTCTGATTCTTGTGTAAGCTGCGGTACATGTGAGCCGGCTTGTCCGGTAGGCGCTATCTCTCAGGGAGACAGCCAGTTCCAGATTGATGCAGGCACATGCGTAAGCTGCGGTTCATGTGCAGGTACTTGTCCTACAGGCGCTATCAGCGAGGAATAATCCGCATAAAAATAAGAGGCCGACAGCCTCTTATTTTTTTATGCATCTACTCGGTTACCTTTTTCTTTCTCCAGGGATAAAGCTTCTGTTCTTTTTCATCCGCGCGCTTCTCTTTTGCCTTTTTCCCGCCTTTATGCCGCAGACTTTCCCGAAGCGCGTCGTCAAGCTTTCGAAAACGCTCTTCCTCCGCCTCCTCACGTTCCCGCATGAGATAATTCATTTCCTTTATCACCTGCTCGCCGACTTCCTCGCCGATATTTTTGCTGAGCTCATGATTGTTTGCGGCAAGAGCCTGTCCCACAATCTGCGTCATCAGCTCGGTAAACTGCGCCATTTTATCGGTATTATCAAGGATGCTCTGCGGTGATTCCGCTTTCGGGATATTCCCGGGCGGCTGTATCTTCGGCGCCGCCACAACCGTTCCTTCCTGCGGCTGGACTTTCGGTTCCACGGCGACAACCGCATCCGCGGTTTTTTCCACCGTGCTTGCAACCAGATCCCCGTTATGTACAATCATGCGGATTGCCTTCAGCTGATACCCTTTTTCTTTCAGGTCTTTTATTTTCTGAAATTCTTCGATATTTTCTTTCGTATAGTATCGGTGCCCCATCTCGTTGCGAGGAATGTCGAGCGCCAATTCCTCTTCCCAGTAACGCAACACATGTGATTCCACGTTGACAATATTTGCCGCATCCGAAATCATGTAACGTACTTTTTCCATTCGGGATTCTCCTTTCTATGCTTACCTACTATTATAAGCAACCGATGTCGCCACTACAACAGATTTCGCTCGTCTTATTGCGACAGAATCCGTACCTTTAATTGACGGGGGCATATATGCCCCCGTCAATCGAAAGTGATAATCCCGTTTTTATTTTTCCATATTTGCAAATTTCGTATACTGCGGCAGCCATACCAGGTTCACCGTACCGATCGGACCGTTTCTCTGCTTTGCGATAATGATTTCGGATATTCCCTTCATCTCCGAATCGTGATTGTAATAGTCGTCACGGTAAATAAACATCACCACGTCCGCATCCTGCTCGATCGCCCCCGATTCACGCAGATCCGACAGCATCGGACGGTGATCCGGCCGCTGCTCCACGGCCCGTGAAAGCTGGGAGAGGGCAATCACCGGCACCGACAGTTCCCTCGCCAGCGCTTTTAGGGAACGCGAGATGTCGGCGATCTCCTGCTGGCGGGAATCCGAGGACTTTCCGGAACCGGACATCAGCTGCAGGTAATCGATAATAATCAGCTTTAAGTCATGCTCAAGCTTGTATTTCCGGCACTTGCTGCGCATCTCCGCAATCGAAATACCCGGCGTATCATCGATAATCAGCTCCGAATTGCCGATTGTGCCGGCGCCTTCGATAAGCTTTTCCCAGTCCGTATCGGAGAGATTACCGGTGCGCAGCGCCTGCGCATCCACACGCGATTCCAGTGAAAACAGACGGTTTACGAGCTGTTCTTTTGACATCTCAAGAGAAAAAATAGCCGTGCACATATTTTCGTGGAATGCCACATACTGCGCAATATTCAATACAAACGCCGTCTTTCCCATGGACGGACGGGCCGCTATGAGAATCAAGTCCGACGGCTGAAGTCCTGCCGTGCGGTAATCCAGATCAATAAAACCTGTCGGAATCCCCGTAACCGTTCCGGAGGCTTTTGCAGCATTTTCGATTTTCTCGAGTGCGTTCATCACGACCTTGCGGATCGGCACATAATCATTGCCGCCGCCGCGGGCGGATATCGTGTCGAAGACCTTTTTCTCCATGATATCCATAACGGTATCGACACTCTCCCGGCCGAGATAGCACTCGTTCTCAAGCTCCTCGTTCAGCTTGATAATCTTCCGGCGCAGGGCATGGTCCTTTACAATCTGCGCATAATATCTGATATTGGCAGAAGTGGGAACAGCCGTCAGCAAATCCCGGACAAATTCCAGGCTTGCAACCTCGGGCGGCACATCTTTTTCCTTCAGACGATTCTGCAGGGTGATCAGATCCACCGGCAGACTCTTGTTGTAGAGTTCGATCATGGCGTCAAAGATAATCCCGTACTGCACATGATAAAAATCTTCCGTGTTCAGCATTTCCATGGCTGTGACAATGGCGTCCTTATCCATAATCATCGAGCCGACCACGGACTGCTCAGCCTCTAAACTGTTCGGCATAATCCGCTTAATCAGCGCCTCTTCCATTTATTCCTCCACAACCTGTACCGAAAACGTTCCGATTACCTTCGGATGCAGCTTTATCGCCACCTCCGTCATGCCGAAGGTTCGAATCGGCTCCGGCAGCTGCATTTTCTTCTTGTCTAACTCCATGCCGAGCTGCGTCTTTACCGCCGCTGCGATTTCTTTTGTGGAGACGGACCCAAAGGTACGTCCGCCCTCGCCCGCCTTCATCTTAAGCACTACCTTTTTATCTTTAAGCTCCTCTGCAAGCGCAAGCGCCGCCTCGTAATTCTCCTGCGCCACCTTATCCGCATGCTGATTCTGCAGCTTTAAGTCGTTTAAGTTCTTCGGTGTTGCCTCCACACCGAGTTTCTTCGGAAAAAGGGCATTTCTCGCATATCCGTCGCTGACATTCACAACCTCGCCCTTCTTGCCGAGCGCTTTCACATCTTCTAATAATATTACTTTCAATCTTTGATATCTCCTTCTTTTAACATCTCGTCGATAGTGTCCTCAATGATATGTTTGGCCTGCATCACGGAACAGTCGGTCAGCTGGGCCCCGGCCACACTCAGATGGCCTCCCCCTCCGAGCCGCTCCATAATGAGCTGCACGTTAATCTCGTCGATTGAGCGGGAGCTGACATAGATTTTGCTCTGATATTCCGTCAGCACAAAAGACGCCTTGATTCCCACGATATTCAGCAGCTCGTTTGCCGCCTGCGCACATACGATTGTCGGGCTTTCCACATTGTCCGCCGGACAGATGGAAATGGCAAAGCAGCCGCGGTAAACCTCGGCATGGCGCACTGCCTCCGCCCTCGCCTTGTAAGCCGACATATCGTTCCGCAGCATCTTGCGCACTCTCGTCACTTCCGCACCGGCTCTGCGCAGATACGCCGCCGCCTCAAAAGTCCGCACGCCTGTCTTAGTCATAAAATTGTTGGTGTCAATGAGTATGCCCGCATAAATACAGTCTGCCTCATGAGGCTCCAGTTTAATATTTTCCGGAAAATACTGTAATACTTCCGCAATCATCTCACAGGCGCTTGATGCGTAGGGTTCCACATAAGAAAGCACCGGACCTTCGATAATCTCACTTCCCTGCCTGTGATGATCAAACACACAGACGGTATCGGTGCGCCGCAAAAGCTCCGGGCACTCGGTATGGCTCGGACGGTTCACATCCACCACCATCAGGAGCGTATCCCGGTTCGTCAAAAGCATCGCTTCGTCACTCCGTATAAAGAGATCCGCCGGATACCCTTTTTCTATGGAAAAACCGTCGACCAGCGGTCTTAAGGACGACGTCACCTCATTTACAACAATCTGCGCCTTCTTGCCGAGCATACGGGCCGCACAGTACACGCCTACCGCAGCCCCGAGACAGTCCACATCACTGATGCTGTGTCCCATGACAATCACGTGCTCTTTGCTCTGAATGATTTCCCGCAGCGCGTGCGCTTTGACACGCGCCTTCACACGGGTGTTGCGCTCCACCTGCTGTGTCTTACCGCCGTAATAGCAGACATCCTCACCCTCACGGACAACAACCTGATCTCCGCCGCGCCCCAGCGCGAGATCAATAGACATATGCGCGTATTCATAGTTCTGCGCATAGCTGTCCCCTCCGCCGCCGATTCCGATACTGAGCGTGACCGCCATCTCGTTGCCGACCCTGACCGTCTTTACATCCTCGATCAGGCTGAAACGGTCTTCCCGCAGCTGTTCGAGATATTTGTTCTTAAATACAACAAAATATCTGTCCTTCTCTATCTTTCGGACAAGGGCATCTATTTCCGCAAAATATTTGTTCACCTTCCGGTCAATGAGCGCCACCAGCAGAGAACGCTTGACGTCCTCAATGCTGTCAAGAGCCTCGTCATAATTGTCGATATACACAAGTCCTGTCACCAGACGCTGCTCCTCATTCTCCCGGATATAGTGACTGAGCTTTGTCTCGTCAAACAGATACACGGCAGTCAGGTACTCGTCGTTTGCATCCATGGAAATAATGTCGCTTCCCTCCGCCATCGTATCAAAATAAATACGCCGCATCACAACGCGGAAATCCCTGTCGTCGAGCGTCAGATGCTGGCTGGCCTCCTCCGTCTTCCGCAGAATCTCCTTTGTCAGCGTCGGGAAAATCACGCTGATCGACTTGTGAAACTGTTTATCCTTACCGGTCAACTCGGTAAAGC
The DNA here is from genome assembly GCA_910577925.1 of uncultured Roseburia sp. GTDB lineage: Bacteria > Bacillota > Clostridia > Lachnospirales > Lachnospiraceae > Roseburia. The sequence goes on along the minus strand of CAJTOI010000017.1, from coordinate 39,836 downwards.
GTTTGTTGACCCATAAGATCTTTGCATTGTAATCCACCAGTGCGTAAGGGATTTCAAACTCGTTGAGCAGCTGTTTCTGCACGGTTCCGTATTGTGCGGCAAACGTTATCATTTCATCCACCAGACGCGGCTTATTATGTAGATAGGCAAACAGCATAACCGCAAAATACACTAAAACAAACCCGGAAAACACGGCTCCTGATGTATAATTATCAAAATATACAAAGATATTGATACCGATTAGAGGGATTGTGAGAAACAGCGGCAAACACATATAAATCCGCAATTTCCCCTTAAATCTTACGTTTTTTTTCTTCAAATTCTGCCTCCACTTATCCAGAAAACAATATCGCCAGAATAATTACTTAACATCAATTATACCATTTTGCAGCCATGATATAAAGTATTTTTTCCGCAGTTACTGCGTGCGATTACCGCACCCCTTCTCCGGCAAGTGTCATATAATTTCCCTGGTCCATATCATCAATCAGATTATTCGATAAAATCTGCGTGCAGGGAAACATTTCCAGCGCGTCCACCAGCTCATTCGCATCTGTCTGATAGCCGCCCTCCGTCTGATAATGGCAGATCTGGTAGCCGTGCCATTCCATGCTCAGCCCGTATGTGTCCAAAATAATATCCCGCAGTCCGTTTGTCGAGCGGCTGCTGATTATAACCGGCGTGGAAATCTCCGCAAAGTCCTCAAACACGGTAAAACCGTCTTCGCCTTCGGTGCTGAGAATAAGCGCCGGATATCCCCCGGCTTCGGTCTCGGTATATTCCCCGACTGCCACCGCAAAAATCTCGTTTGTCCCGTCATCGTTTAAGTCAATATAGTTATAATAATATCTCGTCTGCGCAAGCTGTTCCTCCGGCACCCGGTAATATTCCGCCAAAAATTCTGCCAGCGCCGGATATTCTTCCGTCTCGGCGTACACGACTTCCGTCTCGGAACCGTCAACGTCATCCCCGGCGGACAGAAACTGCTCTTCAAGCTCCTGCACAAAGTTTTCCTCTTCCCGCTTTGTTTCACCGGCTACAGCCGTATCATTTTCCCCCGGCATGTCCGCTCCGGCCGTATTATCTTTCTCCCCGCAGCCGGCCGCTGTCAGCAAAGCCGCCGCCCATATCACTGCCCATCTTCTGCTTTCTCCCATCCGCTGCCTCCTGCCATCCGTCTTCTCCGTTCACAGGCATTTCGGCCTGTTTTCAACCATTATATTATATGATTCTGCCATAATTGCCAAGCAAATAAACACAAAATTAAGAATTCCCCCGGCCGGGTTCCAATCCGTGCCCACACCGTGCGGCAGACAAAAAACGGGCCGCTGCAATTTCCCGTGCAACGGCCCGAACCATTTTTATTTATCTGCGATAAAAAACGTCTATTCACTGTGATAGGCTTTGCCTATTCACATACATAAGGCATTAATGCCACGTGACGCGCTCTCTTGATTGCTGCGGTAAGCGCTCTCTGATGCTTTGCACAGTTTCCTGTGATACGGCGCGGAAGAATCTTTCCTCTCTCAGAGATATATCTCTTTAACTTGTTGGTATCCTTGTAATCAATTACATTGTCTTTTCCGCAGAATACACAAACTTTTTTTCTTCTATGCATCGGGCGTCTCTTCATCGGCGCGCCTTCTTTGTCTGCTGCTTTATTGAAAGCCATGATAATTACCTCCTGTTAAAATCTCGTATCCGTAGTCCCCATTAATTAAACGGCAACTCTTCGTCAATTCCGTCCGGAATATTCATAAAACCGTCTCCCGCCGCACTGCTCGGCGACGGTCTCTCGGAAGGTGTGAAGCCTCCGGAGCTCTCTCCGCCGGCATTCTTGCTCTCTGCAAATTCACATTCTTCCACGACAACGTCCGTCGTATACACTTTCTGTCCGTCCCTGTTGGTATAGCTGCCGGTCTGAATCCGTCCGGACACAACGACCTTGGTTCCCTTGCGGAGATATCTCTCTGCAAATTCACCCAGCTTGCCGAATGCCACGCATCCGATAAAATCTGCGGTCTGCTGATCCGCGTCTCTGCGGAACCTCCTGTCAACCGCCAGTGTATAGCGAGCGACCGCCGTTGCCTGTTCGCCCTGGGAGTAACGTACTTCCGGGTCTCTGGTCAATCGTCCCATAAGAATAACTTTATTCATACGATTTGATTTCCTCTCTATTATGCCTCGTCTTTTCTAACGCATAAGAAACGAAGAACGTTGTCCATAATGCGGACATCCTGCTCAACTGCCGCCGGCACGGTAGAAGCCGCCTCAAACTGAATAAAGTAGTAATAGCCTTCGTTCATCTTCTGAATCTCGTATGCCAGTCTCTTCTTGCCGGTCTCCTCCACCTCTGTGATGTTGCCGCCGGCACGAGTGATGTACTCTTTTGCTTTCTCTACGGTAGCAGTTCTCGCATCGTCTTCGATCTTTGCACTGACTACGAGTGCCAATTCATACTTGTTCATGCGAATGTTTCCTCCTTCTGGTCTCTGGCCCGCTGCCTGCGCGGCGAGCAAGGATTAATTAATAATATATCACGAGTCTCTACTATAGCATGTTTTCCCTTATGTTTCAAGTTTTTTGTGAATTTCTTTTGTGTTTTTCTCCACCAGTTTCCTCGCAATCATAACCTGATGTCCGCACCCCATGCATTTGAGCCGGAAATCCGCGCCGACACGCAGGATCTCCCACTCGCTGCTCCCGCAGGGGTGCTGTTTTTTGAGGCGCACGACGTCCCCCACATGATATTTGTCCATAAAATCCTCCGTTTCTGCACTTAATAAGCCTTTGTCAGGCACACGAACCCTGCTTCTTCCCCGCAATCACACAGTACCAGTCCGCCTCACCGGCATCCATGTCCGTGACATAAGCCGGATGGCAGAGCAGCCGGATATCCCGATAACCCATCTCTTTTATCTTGTCGAGCAAAAGCTCCCGTCTCACCGGGAAATAATGCTCTTCAAACTGCTCCTTCCCGAAAATCCGGTTCTCTTTTTCAAATGTGTACAGCAGGTGAAATGTCATTGAGTCATCCGTATGGTAATCCCACACCTGCATCAGATTAATCCGCGTATCGTCCCGGAATACCGGATTATACAGATAAAAACGCCGTCTGTCCCGCAGTATTTTATCCCAGTTGCGCATATCGTAATACAGAGAACCGCCGGGCGCCACCAGCGCGTCCATCTGCGCGAGTACCTGTATGACCTCCTCATTTGTCACATACGGCAGCGAGTTTCCGGTGCTCGCCACACAGTCGAACTTCTCCGGAAACGGTACGGATGTATTTTCATCCCGCCGTTCCGCTTCCCGCTGCACAGCCGGTTTCTCTGTCAGTCTGCGGAAATCACACTGGCGCAGCCCGATTTCGCGCCCGCGCGCAGCCGCCTTTTTGCCGCATGCATCGAGCATTTCCCCGCTCAGGTCGGAACCGTACACTTTTACCCCGAGGTCGAGCAGGGGCAGCGTCAGATTTCCGGTGCCGATCGAGACATCGTAAAACGTCCGAATCTCTTTCCCGTCAAGCACCGCCTCCCAGTGCTTTTTCACGCCATTGTACCTGTCCTCATCCTCAAGCAGATCGTAAATATCCGTTCTCTCATATAAATTTGCCATATTTGCCTCCGTTTCCACGCCGCTCTGTGCGCAAAATGCAATATTTTCGCATTCACACTTCCACCTGTCCGAACACTTCGCCGAGTCCCGCCTGTATCACGAGGTCCGCCCTGCCGTCCATCGGCGTGGCGGACTTGTTGATAAGTACCAGCTTATCCCCATGATAGTCATGGATCAGCCCTGCCGCCGGATAAACCGCCAGAGAGGTCCCGCCGATAATCAGCATATCCGCATGGCGGATGTAAAACAGCGCGTCCTCTAACGTCTTCTGATCCAGTCCCTCCTCATAGAGTACGACATCCGGCTTCAGGTCGCCGCCGCACGCATCGCAGCGCGGTATCTTCGTGTCCGATTCCAGCACATAGCGCGCGTCAAATCCCTTCCCGCAGCGTCTGCAGTAATTGCGGTGCACACTTCCGTGCAGTTCGAGCACCCGCTTGCTGCCCGCCGCCTGATGCAGGCCGTCGATATTCTGCGTTATGACTGCGGCAAGCTTTCCCGCCGCCTCAAGCTCCGCCAGCTTTTTGTGCGTGATATTCGGCTTTGCATCCAGGCAGAGCATTTTGTCGCGGTAAAACCGATAAAATTCCTCCGTATTATTTATATAGAAGGAATGGCTTAAAATCGTCTCCGGCGGATAATCGTATTTCTGGTTATACAGCCCGTCCACACTGCGGAAATCCGGGATTCCGCTCTCGGTCGACACTCCGGCGCCGCCGAAAAAGACAATATGATCGGATTCCTCTACCATCTGTACAAACCGTTCGATATTCGTCATACTGATATCCTCCCCATGGTGCGTTTTCTGTTCCTGATCCATTGCCCCTCGATTGGCAAGGGCGCCTCTATCATAGCACAAATTTCTGTCATTTATATTATATTCCGTGAAAATCGTAATTTTTCTTACTGAAAACCGGTCTGTGGGTTTCACCGCCCCTTCTCTGCAAATTCACCGGTCAGGTTAAAATTATGCTGCATCGGCCCCCTGCCATGTCCCAGATCCAGCATGGCCTCTAACGCGCCGGAAAGATAATCCTTTCCGCGCCGGATCGATGCGGGCAGGTCAAACCCTTTGGCCAGATTAGCGGCAATGGCGCTGGATAACGTACAGCCGGTGCCATGGGTGTTGGGATTGTCAATATGCTTTCCGCTAAACCACGTTCCCACGCCGTCCGCATAGAGAAAATCGTTTGCTTCGTTCACACTGTGCCCGCCTTTGAGCAGAACGGCACAGCCGTAAGCCGCACCGATGTGTTCCGCCGCGGCCTCCATATCCGCTTTGCTGCGGATTGTCATGCCGGACAAAATTTCCGCCTCCGGTATGTTGGGCGTCACCACGGCCGCCAGCGGAAACAGACAGGTTTTCAGCATTTCTTCCGCCTCCCGGGAAATCAGCCGGTCACCGCTGGTCGCCACCATTACCGGGTCCACGACGATATTTTTTGCACGATGGAAACGGAGACGCTCCGCGATGGTCTCAATCAACTCGCAGGATGATGTCATGCCGATTTTCACCGCGTCGGGCGGAATATCCTCAAACACCGCGTCGATCTGCTGCCCCAGAAATTCGGGCGTCACTTCGACAATTTCCCGTACGCCGGTGGTATTCTGGGCTACCAGTGCAGTGACCGCGCTCATGGCAAAAATGCCGTTCATCGTCATTGTTTTCAGGTCGGCCTGTATCCCCGCGCCTCCGCTGGGATCGGTTCCCGCGATTGTCAATGCTGTTTTCATTGCCTTATCTCCCTTTCATTCTTTTATTGAGGCGCGCAGTTTCTCATGCGCTCACCATCTCCCTTGACAATGCACGCAGCGCTCACCATCCCCTCTGACAGCGCGCGCAGCCCCCGGCAGCGCGCTTCAATATCCTCCGCGGAAAAGATAGACGACACCAGAGCCACGCCGTCCACACCGCTTCCTGACAATTTGAGAAGATTGCCCTCGTTGATACCGCCGATGGCTACAACGGGGACCTCCACTGCGCCGCGGATGGCCCGCAGGGTGTCATTCGGCATCCGATCCGCGTCAGTCTTGGTAACGGTAGGGAAAACCGCCCCCAGTCCCAGGTAATCCGCACCGTTTTCTACCGCCTTTCGGGCCTCCTCCACCGTGTGGACGGAAACGCCTAAAATCATATGTTCTCCCACCCGACGGCGGACTTCCGCCGCCTCCATGTCCTCCTGGCCTACATGGATTCCGTCCGCGCCGCAGGCAATAGCAATGTCCACGTTGTCATTCACGATAAACGGTATGCCGTACCGGCGGCACAGGCCGCAGATCTCCCCGGCCTCCCGCAGGAACGCTGCCTCGTCCAGTTCCTTCTCCCGAAGCTGCACACAGGTCACGCCGCCCCGCAGCGCTGCCTCCACCTGCTCATACAGCGTTTGTCTCCCGGTCCAGGCACGGTCGGTGACGGCGTAGAGCAGCATATGCCGCTTATCGCACTTCATAGTTTGCTCCCTTCTCCAATGCCGCCGGCGTCAGGCGGTACATGGCGTCGATGATATAATTTCGGTAGGAGGCGTTGCCGTCTGCTTCCGTCAGACGCTTATGGGCGATCTCTCCGCACAATCCCATGGCGCACACGGCGGCCGCAGCCGCCTCTAAGGTTTGACCGGGGTTCGCGGTGACGAAAGCCGCCGTCAAGGCGGAGAGCTGACAGCCGGTACCGGTGACCGCGGACATCATGGGATGGCCGTTGCGGATACAGAAGGCCCGCTCCCCGTTTGCTACAACGTCGATCGCCCCTGTGATGACGACGACTGCCCCTGTACGCCGGGCGAGGCCCCGGGCAAGGGATACCGTCTCATCCAGGTTATCATCCGTTACTCTGTCCGCCGCATCGGCGTCCACTCCTTTGGTTGTGCCGCTGCCGCAGGCCAGAGTCCTGATCTCCGAAATGTTTCCCCGAATGACCGCAAACTTCACCTCTTTCATCAGCGCAAGAGCCGTGTCCGTACGCAGTTCGGACGCCCCGGCTCCCACCGGGTCTAACACCGCGGGATGGCCCAGCTCGTTGGCACGCTTTCCGGCGGCATACATGGCGGGAATCGTGCGCCGATTTAAGGTTCCGATATTGATCACCAGTCCGCCGCAGACGGCAGTGATGTCTGCAGCCTCCTCCAACTCGTCCGCCATAATCGGTGATCCGCCGCAGGCCAGCAGCATATTTGCACAGTCATTGACCGTGACATAGTTTGTGATATTGTGGACCAGGGGCGATTTCCGACGAACGTTCTCAAAAATCTGTTCAAACATCGTATGTTCTCCTTTCCGCAAATGAACAAAAAAACAGGAGACACCCGGATTGGATGCCCCCTGAAAAATACAGGTTCCTACGACTTCCTCCGGCGGCATTATCCGCATCAGGTTCAAGGGTCGAAGGTCTACCTTCCTCTCAGCCTGTCACACAAGCTCCCCTGTTCATTTGTCACAGACATTATATCATTTCGTTTTTTGTTTTGCAAGCGGCTGCCGGAAAACGGCGGCCAATTCCCCTGACCTGCAACAGGAATCACAAAAATCCCGGAACCGACGGTTCCGGGATTTTTATGAGTTGCGGGAGTAGGATTTGAACCTACGACCTTCGGGTTATGAGCCCGACGAGCTTCCAGACTGCTCCATCCCGCGCTATCTGCAAAGCCTCTCCTCGCTTTCGCAATACGGCTTTGACTGTTGACATAAGTTATTATAACCATTTCTGCCCGACTTGTCAAACACTGGTGAAAAAAAGTTTACAACACGGTTTCCTGCTGATGAATCAGCATTTCTTTGTGCCTCTGATTCTATTATATGCCGTTTCCAATCAGATAGAACACCGGACGGAATTTTTTATTTTGTTATCTTCACTTTCTTTATCAGACACTCATTTCAACTTATCCAACAACATTTGATAATGTTTTTGACTAATATGCCTTCCCGCCCTTTGTAAGCCTTCCACGCACTCTCTCACTTCATCACCTGTTAGCTCATTTTCTTGATAAGCCGCCATAAGTATCCCTATTGTTCCCATTATCTTAATACCCATCTGAAAAGACACTGCTCTTCCTTTTGCTTCATCCATCAGTAATACATCAGCATTTTGCTCATCGGTCAAGATAATGGCCTCGCTCTCCCCCTGATCAAGCCCGGTTGCTCTTTTAAGTATGCTGGCAGATTCGGGATTTTTCACAGCTTTAACTTTAATAAACTGCTTTCGTCTGATTTGCTCTGCTTCAAGTTTAAACCGTTCATCTACTGTCAATTCATTAAATACTGCCTGTGGTATCAGAACCTGCCCAAATAAATTTTCAAGTAAATCTATACGATCTATCTTGAGAAGCGATATTAATGGTGTTGTATCCGACACAACAATCATTCTATTGCCTCCTTCTTTTTCAGCTGCCTGAAAGTCTCCAGTTCTGAATCAAGCTCATCCATTGTCATATCCAAATATGAATATCCCAATTTGTCGTAAACATCAATCAGGTCGGATTTCCTGATTCCCAAAATCTCTGCCGCACCGCCATGTGATATCGTCTGATTTAATATATACGGATACAGCAAAAGTGCATTTCTGACAAGCTCCGTTTCTGAATTTATCGCTTTTAGATATTTTGACATTCCTACCGGCACTTTTATTGTTACAAATTCAGTTGGTACCATAATATCACATCCTTTCATTATGCCCGTCCGGTTCCGGATTCGATTCCGCATATTTTACATCGCCGGTATCAATCGCGATCAGACGTAGATTAAGACTATCCCTTCTTTATCGTATTCTTCCACAACCCGAACCGCAAAACTTTCTCCTTAATAAATGTCAGTCCTTTCATCCTTTATAATAGGGATTATCCCCCGGATATTCTTTGTCAATATAGGTCTGCAGCGCCGTCTGCATTTCCCTATCATCCGCCAGATTGTCGGCCATATACTGGTGCGCCGCCTTTTCTACCGCCATCCGAACCTTTTTTGCTGTATCAGATTCCAAACTATCTCTGGCCACATTGGGAAAAATATCCTTGCGGAAAATATTAATGACGCACTTCCCACAATCTGTCCCAATTATTTTTATGCCAGGATTCATTTTTCCTTTGTCCAGCCGGATGCCATGCCAGTATGTTTCGTTTTCCTCTGTGTATGAAGACACCCATCTTTCATTATATTCCATATAGCGGCTGCCTCCGACGCTAATTATCGGAAATATGCCCAGTTCTATCTCGACCCATTCCATTAACAGACCATACTCACACAAAATGCTATGAATATTTATATTTCCATAAACAGCTTTTACAGCTCGCATTCCGATACCATACCAGACAGCTCCGCTGCTGCTATCAGAATGCCCTCCTTTTTTGTATACGGACAGGGACTTGTCATATTTAACCGGAAAATATATCGTTTTTAAGATACTGTCTGGCGGAATAATATTCTCCCACTTCTTCCACTCAACATATAATTCCTTTTCTTCCTTCTTTATCCCCTGTATTTTCAGCACCGCAATGCGGTCATCCGCAATATATTTTTTCAGCTCCTCCCCTTCTGTGTCTTTCAAACACAGCTTCCTTTTATTAAAATCATATTCGGCAAAAACACGTTCATTTTTAGACCATTCATCCGTACACAATTCCGAAAACTTTTTGCTCACTTTTATCTTATCAAACCGAAATTCCCAGAGAACCGATATGTCCTTTAAATACGAGTCTAATTTTATACCGCTCGGATTTAAAGCCTCAAATTCCTTCAGATTGAGAGCTCCCTCTCTCCTCGTCCCGTCAATCGCAAGCAGCCGGATCGGAACCTCCTGATTTAAAAAGGTTCGCTCCAGATACTTCCTGATTCCTTCCTCCCCGTCAAATGCTTCCATCACACTTTTCAAATCCAGTATAATCGCTGTCCCAGACTCACCGATAAAGTGAACCCGATCTTTCTTGCAGACATATTCGCTGTCTTTTTCCAATTCTATTGTGAACCCCTGCTGCTCCGCATAATGCTTTGTCTCTACTACCACGCTATCCGACAGCATAAAACAGGCCAAAAACCCTATTCCGAATGTACCGATGGGGCAATAATCTTTTCCCTGATACAGAAACTCATCGGATCTATAGTAGGATTTCCCTATATTCAGAAAATATTTCGTCAGGACATCAACTCCCATACCGATCCCATTGTCCAAAACGATCATTTTCTCTGTTTTAACATCCAAAATAACCTGAATCATAGGAACATATGGAACGTAGCGGTATTTTTCCAAATGCTCCGCCTCCTCGGCCATCACCCGGCACGCATCCACGGCATTCTGCACCAGTTCACGCAGCCCATACTTTTTATCCCCATATACGTTCTCGCCCATGAGCAATGCCATGACCGCCTGATAATCCATCTGCAATCTCAAATCAGAAATTTCAAATCCCTTTGTCTTTATCCTGTTATCAATCTGGGGCTGCAAGAATATCCGATACTTTTCTTTCATATGCTTTCCCGTATAGCCTGTACACCACAAAAGCTCTTCGGAAATACCGGACAGATACCGCAAAAATTTCCTGTGGATTTTCGCATCGTCACATTCCCCGTATATCTCTATGACGCCGATACCCGATGTATCATCTCTTTTCACCTTTTCTCTGTTCCCTATAATGTAATGCTGCCGCCATTCCTCATCCCCGAACCCAACAGGCGCCAGAAATCGGTATAACTCTATCGGCGCTCTTTTTTCATCCATATCCAGATAATCCGCAATCCGCAGCAGCATTGCAATATACTGTGCATTCAGCCAGTCACTTCCCTTCACCTGAGAATCATCCAGATTTTGCAGAAGCCATTCCCTGTTCATTGTATGCGCCTGACATATTTTTGCAAGTTCCTCCTGAAAATTACAGTTTGTATAATCAGGTATGACAAAGAACTCCTTTTTCATCTCCATAATATGAGCAAAAGCTCTCTCTCCGTGTACCGGCCGGACACACTCCTGCAGTGCCGTAATCTCGTCCTGATATTTTTGACAGATAACAGAGTATTTCCTTCCGTGATAATTGAACTCATCCCTTTTTATCAGCGCAATTTCATCCTCGCCGACTGTCATTCCGATATCGTGAAGCAGCGCCGCATCAATCAGACATGCGATTTCCAGATCACTTATCTGAGAGATATCCGTTACCAAATCATACATATAATTCATGACGTTTATGGAATGTTCGATTCCGTGTCCCGTATAATTCGCAAAAATTCGATTAATCTTCGGAAGCATATCTTCGGCATATTTATAAACGTGATCAACCTGTTTCAGATAACCGCTTTCCCGCTTTTGCAGTTCCCGATATAATTTCGTGTTTTTCACTTTCGTATCCTCCACCCGCAGCCGCCTACATATACCCCGCCAGTAGTACGCTCGCCACCGTCCCGGCCAGCGTCGCGACAAGCGCCCCGGCCAGCGTGTAGCGGCTTTTTTTCACTTTTGCCGCCATAAAGTAAACGGACATCGTATAAAAAATCGTCTCCGTGCTGCTCATCATAATCGACGCCATTTTCCCCAGCAGCGAATCCGTCCCGTACTGCTTGTAAATATCAATTAAAAGCCCCGTCGCCGCCGAAGAGGAAAACATTTTCACAAGCGTGACGGGGACAAGCTCCGACGGGAAACCGATACGCGCGGTCAGATTCCCGCAGACTCCGGCCAAAAATTCCAAAAAACCGGACGCGCGGAGAATTCCCACCGCCACCATCAGGCCGATTAATGTCGGCATAATTCCGATGACCGTCTGAAATCCGTCCTTCGCGCCCTCTATAAATTCTTCGTATATATTCTGCCTGTTTAAAAGTCCGTAACCCACGATAAAAAATATCAAAAGCGGTATCATCACATCTGACAGGAACAGCATCACTTTCATAAACGGCCACCCGGCAGTTTTCTTGTCACATTATATGACGGTACCCCGGCTTTTTAACACTCAAATTTATTTTTCTCTGGCATAAAGCAGTCTCTGGTATTGAATCTGGGGCATGGGTTTCGCAAAATAATAGCCCTGAATATAATCGCAGCCCAGTCCGCACAAAAACTCTACCTGATTCTCCTCCTCCACACCCTCCGCGATGACAGGCATGTTTAACGACTCCGCCATCCGGATGACCGCCTCGACGATTTTCTTTGCCTTATCCTCGGATGCGCCCCTCGAAAAGAACTTCATATCGATTTTGAGCACATCGAGGTTGACGTCCTTTAACACGTTCAGGGAGGAATAACCGCTTCCGAAATCATCCATCAGAATCGTAAATCCCGCCCGGTGCAGATAATTCACCGCATCCTGAATAACTTTCGCATCCTCGGAAAACACGCTCTCGGTAATTTCGAGGTGTAAATATTTTGTCGGTATCTTATATTTCTCTACCAGATCGATAATCGTCTCAAAAAACTTCGGGTTGTAGAGATTGACACGGGATACATTGACGGAAATCGGCGCCAAATCCCGCCCGGCATCAAGCTCTTTTCGAATGAACTGACAAACCTTCTCCCACACATAGTAATCCAGCTTCACGATAAACCCGTTTTTCTCAAAAACAGGGATAAACTCATTCGGCGGAATTAAGGTCCCGTCCGGCTTCTGCCAGCGCACCAGGGCTTCCGCCCCGTGGGGGCTCATTCTCTCAAGCTCGTACTTTGGCTGAAAATATACCACGAACTCTTCCGCCTCAAGGGCCGCATCCATCTCGTTGATAATCATCTGCTCTCTCATCAGACGGTCACTCATCTCCCGACTGTAGAAAACCTTGTGCACCATATGCTGTCCCTTGCACTGCTCCGCCGCAATGGACGCATTGTCGTATATCTGATTTATCTCCGTATCCGGATCCTCTATAATATAAATGCCGGCAGAAGTCTCCAGATAATACTGCATATTTTTCTTTCGTACTTTCTCCCGGATTTTATCGGTCAGTGCCTCTAATTCCTTTTTTCCTCTGCTGAGGACACACATGCAGAAGATATCGCCGCTGATTCTCCCGTAGGTTCCTCCGCCGTTCTCGCGCACCGTCTCGGCAACGGCCTGACCGATTCTATGAATCAGACGGCCGCCTTCCTCCGGTCCGTAGAGCGAATTTATCATCTTAAACCGATCTATATCAAACCGGATAAACGCGTATTTCTCATTCTCCGCCTCGTCGAGCATCTCCCTTGTCGCCTGGAAAAACTTCTGCTGATTATAAATGCCCGTCATCGGGTCAAATTCCAGCGTGCGCACCTTGCTTTTCTGGATGGCGTTTACGACGCGGAAGCGGATGATATCCGGGTGGAAGGTCTTCGGGATGAAATCCCAGGCGCCCAGCGCAAGACATCTGCGCTCATTTTCCAGCTCGTCGCTCGTCGTCGCCACGATAACCGGAATATCCTGATACTCCCTCATATCTTTATAGCGCTCCAGGAACTCAAACCCATCCATCACCGGCATCACCAGATCCAGAATCACAGCGGCTATCGTCTCTTTGTGCTTTACGAGCATTTCGAATGCAATCTTTCCGTTCTCGGCCTCCAGAATCTCAAATTTTCCGCCTAAAATGGACGCAAAGGAAGCACGATTTAATTTCAGGTCATCCACAATCAGAATCTGTCTCTTTCTCTTCATGCAAGCTTCCTCCTTCATGCAATCTCATGCGCGTATCGTGTTTTATTCTTATACTTATTATAAAATTTTTTGAGGGTTTGAGCAACACTTTTTTCCCGTTTCCAGGGGCAGAACCCTTACTTCCGCCTCCCGCTCACCGCTTTGCAGAACACCAGCGCCGCCAGGGTACTGCATATTGTGGCGGCCAGTCCCGGCCCCACAACTGCAGCCGGGTTTACACTCCCGTACTGTCCGCGGTAAGCGATAATATTCATCGGTATCAGCTGCAGCGACGAGATATTGACAATCAAAAACACGCACATTTCATCATTCGCCGTCCCCGGCGGCGCCGGCCGGACACTGCCGCGCTGCCTTCCCGCCCGCCGTTCCTCCTCGAGCCGCGTCAGCGCCTCCATCGCCTTTAAACCGGCCGGAGTCGCGGCCCAGCCCAGGCCGAATACATTGGCAATCATATTGGTCGCGATATAAATTCCCGCCTCATCGTCCTCCGGCAGATTCGGAAACAGAAACCGCAAAAACGGCTTCAGCCTGCGCGAAAGCCCCGCGATAATCCCCGCATTCTCCGCGATACGCATCAGCCCCACCCAAAATGACATGACTCCCGTCATTGTAATACACAGTGTGATCGCTTCTTTGGCCGAATCCAGCGCCGCGTTCGTCATATCCGGAAGCGTGCCGTTGCAGGCGGAAAAGATAAGCCCGACTAAAATCATACCCGCCCATAGATAATTCATGATTTTGCCCCGTTTATCGTTTTGCTTCATATATATTCGAAACAGTTCGAATAATTCTATTATTCTGTTCATAGGATGTGCTAATTCGAAAAAATGCCCCTGGCATTTCTGAAATGAGGCGCTATGACTCTTCCCTTTTTTTCTTTTGATTTTACCCGCAGAAAGCACCGCGCAGCCGGCTTCCTTTCTGCCTTACTCACACTTTCCTGCTTTGCCGCTGCCGCAGGCTGCGGGAAAGCTCCCGAGGATTTCGACGCTTACACACAGCAGCTTTTCTGCAATTCGGTATCCGCGAATACGCTGAACCTGCACTATACCCTCTCCTCCCCGGAAACCTACGGCATTGTCCCGTCCCGGATTACACTCGGCGATTTATCCGAGGATGCGATAAACACGGCCCATGCCGCAACGGAAAATACACTTTCCGTTCTCAAAACATACAATTACCGTTCTCTCTCCGACGAACAGCAGCTGACCTACGACATTCTGTATGATTTCCTCTCCACCGAGCAGAGCGCCGCGGATCTGGTCTACTATGACGAACCGCTCCGGCCTTCGACCGGTATTTCGTCTCAGCTCCCGATTCTCTTTGAGGAATACAAATTTTATGACAGGCAGGATGTGGAAGATTATCTGGCGCTTATCGCCTGCACCGATGAATATTTTGTTCAGATTGCGGAATTTGAAGCCCGCAAGGCCGAGCTCGGCCTGTTTATGTCAGACACTTTGTGCCGTCAGCTCATCTCCCAGTGCGAAAACTTTGTACAAAATCCCGAATCACACTATCTGATAGAGACTTTCGACAAAAAGATAGCGGCCTTAGAGGGTCTGACCGACAGTGAGCGGCAGGATTTTTCTTCCAGAAATGCTTCCGCTGTCACAAAGCAGGTACTTCCCGCTTACGAGCGTCTGTCCGCCTCCCTAGAAGCGCTGCTTGGGAGCGGCAAAAATGACGGCGGCCTCTGTTATCTGCCGGAAGGAAACAAATTTTATCAGTATCTGGTCTATTATAACACTGGCTGCGCCGACGATATCCCCGCCATCTCGGCCCGCATCCAAAAGCAGAGGCAGGAGGATCTGGCGCAGGCTGCCGCGCTCACACAGACCGATCCGACGCTCTGGGCCGAATGCCAGGATATCACCCTTGCCGGAATGGACGCGACGACCGCACTCGCCATATTACAGCGCGAGATGCTGCAGGAATTTCCAAGCCCGCCGGATACCAGTTATACGGTCAGCTATATTGACGAGTGCATGGCGGACTTCATGGCTCCTGCCTTTTATATCACCGCCCCGCTCGACAATTACACGGAAAATTCTATCTTTATCAACGCCGAGACAGACAGTTCCTCCATGCAGTATTTTACGACGCTCGCCCACGAGGGTTTTCCCGGCCATCTTTATCAGACCGTAATGTCCTATGACGCCGGGCTTGCCCCTGTCCGCACCACGTTAAATTATCCCGGTTATGTGGAAGGCTGGGCCACCTATGTGGAAATGCTCTCCTACCGCTATGCCGGACTCGACGAATCCGCGGCGGACCTTCTCTCCAGGAATCAGTCCGCGCTGCTGTCTCTCTACGCCAGCACGGATATCGGCATTCACTACAGCGGCTGGACGTTCGAGGAAATGTGTACGTTCTGGAACTCTTACGGTATCTCGGATAAAACCGCGCTGCAGGAAATTTATAACCTGATCGTCGCGGAACCGGCCCACTACCTGAAATACTATGTCGGCTATCTGCAGTTTCTGGATTTAAAAAAGACCGCCCGTGAAACCTACGGCGACGCTTACAGCGACATCGCGTTTCACAGGGCAGTCCTCGCAATCGGTCCGGCTCCGTTTTCTATTGTGGAAAAATACCTCGACCGCTATTACTACTCCGAGAGCAAAGCCTGATACACCTCCCGCTTACTGATTCCGCGGTCCCGCGCCACCGCGCGCATGGCTTCCTTATGAGAGACACCCTGCCCCTCATACAGTGCCATGTGCGCGGCGAGCGTCATATGCTCCCAGCGCGCATGCTCCTCTTTCTGACATTCTTCGAATGTCTTTCCTTCGACCACAAGGACATACTCTCCTCTCGGTTCATGCTCTTTATAGAATGCAAGACATTGTTCTATTGTCGTCAATGTCCTCTCCTCATAGCGCTTTGTGAGCTCCCTGCACACGGAAATCCGGCGGCCCGGAAGAACCTCCTGCAGTTCCTCTAAGGTCTTCACGAGATGATGGGGCGCTTCATAGAGAACAATCGTGCGCGTCTCGTCCCGAAGTTCTGCGAGTACTCTGGCCCGCTCTTTTTTCTCCCTCGGCAAAAATGCTTCAAACGCAAAACGCCTCGTCGGCAGGCCCGACATTGTCAGCGCCGTGATGCAGGCCGCAGGCCCCGGCAAAGACGTGACGGGGATTCCCTCCTCACAGCAGACGCGCACCAGCTCCTCGCCCGGGTCCGAAATCCCCGGCGTCCCGGCATCCGTAATCAGGGCGATATTTTTTCCCGCCCGAAGCTTCTCGGCCAGCTGATGCGCCTTCTCTATCTTATTGTACTCGTGATAGCTTGTCATCGGGGTCTTAATCTCAAAATGGTTTAACAGCTTCACGGAATTTCTCGTGTCCTCGGCCGCTATCAAATCCACTTCCCTTAACGTGCGCAGCACCCGGAATGTAATGTCCTCGAGATTCCCGATGGGAGTCGCACACAGATATAATGTTCCGCTCATAATTCTCCTCACTGCTGCTCCGATATACCGGACAGCTTCGGCATCATCAGATACATCAGAATCCCCAGCGCCACAACGCCGACAGAAATCAGCTGGGAGGTCGAGAGCGCGCCCACGCTGCCGCGGTAGTCGTTCCGCAGAAATTCCACGGCAAAGCGTCCCACCCCGTAGAGCAGCAGATAGGCCGCCGCCACGCGTCCCGTCCGCGGCGACCTGCGGGCATAGGCCAGCAGCAGGCCGCAGATCAGAAAATCACCCGCCGAGGAAATCAGCTGCGTCGGTATCAGCTTCACGCCGTTTGGCGCAAAACCGGAATTGTGAAACGTGATCCCGTACCAGGCATCCGTCTCGCGCCCGTAGCAGCAACCCGCAAAGAGGCAGCCGATACGCCCGAACCCCTGCGCAAAAGAAACCGCCGGCATCACCAGATCAAAGTACGGCAGAAACGCCGTCTTTTTCATCCGGCAATATACCATACTCGTCACAATCCCGCCTATGATGCCGCCGTAGACCACGTACCCGTTTTTAAAATTCCACAGAATCGACGGATTCTTTATAATCGCAGGCAGCTCCACGATATAGTAGAGCAGCCGCGTACCCGCCATGCCGCCGATAATCGCGCAGAAGAAAATCCCGTAGATGATATCCTCGTCATATCCCTGTTTCCGCCCCCGCCGCAGCGTCATCACAAGCGCCGCAAAAAAACCGATTGCGATCATCAGTCCATACATATGGAGCGTAATCGGTCCGATCTGAATATTGTTTAACATAAATCCTCATTTCCGCACGTTCGTGCCAATTTCTTTCTGTCATAAACCATCCGTGCCGGTCAATACCCGTAGATATCGTAAATCTCGTCGGTGTACACGCCCGGCTCCTTATATACAATCAGCGGCTTCTCCACCGAAAGCCTCGACTTTCCGCCCCGCAGACCTTCCAGCAGAACCATATTCGGCTCCTTGTCGACATACGGATAAACCAGCTTCATACGCTTTGGCTCTATCTTATATGCGACCATCTTTGAAAAGATTTCGGCCAGCCGGAACGGGCGGTGCACCATATAAAATCTCCCGCCGGGTTTTAACAGCTTTGCGCTCTCCCGCAGAATATCGTCCAGCGTACAGCAGACTTCGCATCTTGCGATCGCCTTTGCATCGGACGGCGAGTTTAACCCGTGGCTCTCAATCATGTAAGGCGGGTTTGTGGTAATGATATCAAAAGAAGATGCTCCAAATAACTTTGAAGCATCCTTTATATCGCCGGTGACAATATTTATTCTGTCCTCAAGATGATTGTAGCATACGCTCCGCCTCGCCATGTCCGCACTCTCTTCCTGTATCTCAAGCGCGGTAAAATCTTCTCCCCCGGTCTTTGCCTCCATCAGAATCGGTATAATCCCGGTGCCGGTACCGAGGTCAAGGCACCTCTCTCCCTTTTTTGCCCGGGCAAACCCGGACAGCAGCACGGCATCCATCCCGAAGCAGAAGCGCGCCGGGTCCTGAATAATGTAGTATCCGTTGCGGTGCAGCTCGTCCAGCCGCTCATGTTCACGTACAAGGCCGCCGCTATTTTCCGTCGTCAAATCTGGATTTTCCTCCCTTGTCCTCTAAGGCCGCCAGTTCCTTTAACTCCTCCTTTGAGAGCTTCGTATTGTCCTTTCTGCGCTTCGGCTTAAACTTTAACTGTGTAACGCCGTAATCGCGAAGCTCCTTTTCGCCGTCGACTTCCACAAGCACTTTCACCGTCTGGCGCAGTACGCTGACCGAAGAAACCGTTCCGCGGAACCCGTCGTCGGTCGTCACGAAATCTCCCGTTCCCGGCAGACGGCTGTTCAGATACTCGTAAGTCTCCTCCTCGTTCTTTAAACAGCACATCAGCCTGCCGCACACGCCGGAAATCTTCGTCGGGTTCAGAGACAGGTTCTGCTCCTTGGCCATCTTAATCGAAACCGGCGCAAACTCCGCCAGAAACGTATGGCAGCACAGTGCTCTGCCGCATATCCCGATCCCGCCTATAATCTTGGTCTCGTCCCGCACGCCGATCTGACGCAGCTCAATGCGGGTGCGGAACACCGCCGCAAGATCCTTTACCAGCTCTCTGAAATCGATTCTTCCGTCCGCGGTAAAATAAAAAAGCAGTTTGTTATTGTCAAACGTATATTCCGCTTCCACCAGCTTCATTTCCAGCTTATGCTTTGCAATCTTTTCCTGGCAGATCTTAAACGCTTCCTTTTCCTTCTCGCGGTTCCTCGCGGACTGTTTCTCGTCCGCCTCCGTGGCAATGCGGATCACCGGCTTTAACGGCATAATGACCTGATCTTCAAAGACATCCTTCGGACCGGTCATCACCGTACCCATCTCCACACCGCGGGCCGTCTCCACAATCACGTGCATGCCCGCGGCTATCTCAAGCTCTCCCGGGCCGAAAAAATAAATTTTCCCGGCATTCCGAAAGCGCACTCCTACTACCTTTATCATATCTAGTTCTCCTTTATGGCAAGCAATAAAAGCTCAATCACCAAATCAAAATTGACATTGGCGCCGAGGCGGACCTGCGCTTTCTCAAGCGCCCGCAAAATCCGCTCTATGCCGTTGTATGAGCTCTTCTCCGCCTGTCTTTTTATATCATAGACCTCATCCTTAAAGATAAGGCTGTTTACATCCCCGGTCGCCTTAAACATCAATACATCGCGGTACCATATCATCATCAGATCAAAGTAATCGTTAATCTGCAGCTTATATTCGCCGATCTGTCTGACCGCCTCCGTCATCTCATAAAGGTCAATCTCTTTCACGCGCTTCATCAGCTGCAGCGTGGCGGCCTTTAACTCGTTGAAATCCTCCGAGGAAGCCAGCTGAATCGCTTTTCCGACATTTCCCTGCGCAAAAGCCACGCAGACATCCGCCTGATAATCCGGAACCTGATATCTGCGCATCAGAAACTTCTTAATTTGCTCGTCCAAAACCGCCTTGATATTCAAGGTCACGCACCGGGAGAGAATCGTCGGCAGAAATGCGTCCGCATTTGTCGTGAGCAGCAGAATCACCGCGTATGCGGGGGGCTCCTCAATCGTCTTGAGCAGCGCATTCTGCGCCTGCGCATTCATTTTCTCCGCTTCGTCGACAATGTAAATTTTATAGCGGCTGCCGTAGGGCTTAATCACGATATCGCTGTTCACCTGCGTGCGGATGTCGTCCACCGAAATCGTATTCGGCTTCTCGTGACCCACATAGATGATATCCGGCTGATTCCGTCCCTCCGCCTGCTTACAGGAATGACATGTTCCGCAGGCCTCGCAGCCCTTCTCCTCACACTGCAGCGCTGCCGCAAATGCCTCCGCCAGCATCCGTTTGCCGGATTTGTCCGGCCCGTTTATAATGTATGCATGCGATACTTTATCCGTGGTAATTGCATTCTGCAGATGCGAAATAATCTGCTCGTGCCCCAAAATATCTTTAAATCCCGCCATATCAGTCCCTTTCTGCCTTTCCGCCGGCACACTATGTCAGTATATCCAGCAAAAGCCCTCTGATCTCACCGATTTTACTCAGGATGGTAATATGGTCTTTCTCATCCTTCACAAGCTCCTGTGCCAGCTCGTCTAAATTGGCGTCTATCAGCTTAATCAGCCCATAGACCCTGTGCCGGCCCTTGCGGTCCAGAAAGTTTTCTCTGGAAAATTTGTGCGAACGATAGACTACCTCGTTTAAAAACTCCCGGATCAGCTCCCGGTATTTGCGCAAGTCGCGGATATCCATATGCTCCGCGATGCGATTTCCCTGAAACGTGATATCGGACAGCATCGCGTCTATTTTCCCCTGCAGCTCGGCGTCCGTGATGGCGCTCGCCAGAGTAAACTTGAAAGAGCCGTCCCCCTTCTCGGTTGTCGCCGTATCCGGCACCTGTGTGACAGGCACAGTCTGATTCACTTTGATTTGATTCTCCAACGCGCCGCCTCCCGTTCTTTTTCCTGTCTCTTATTCTAACATAAAATTTTTAATATTTTGTACTGTTTCTATTAACTTGCGATTAACAAATCGCCGTGTGATGCCTGCCGCTTTGAGCTCCTCCTCGGAAAAATCTCTTGCATCCGCAAGAAAACGGCGGCAGAGCTCCTCGTAATTCGGCAGCTTTTCACTACGCTCCCGGTTTAACGCCCGCTGCAGCCGCTCGCCGTCCTCCACCTCCACGTAGACGGGAACGACGCGCCCGTCCCCAAAATAGGCGTCAAGCTTCCGGTATGCCGCAAGTGTCGTGATCATCAGACAATCCCGCTCTTCCTTGCAAATCTGGTGATCGTTCACCGTAAAATATTTCCATATGCCGCAGACCGTATCGTAAGCCCGAAGCTCGATGATGCGGCCCGCCCGCTCCAATTCGGCAAGCTGCTCCTCGCTGCAGAAATAATATTCCACGCCGTCGCACTCTCCCCCTCGCGCGGGTCTCGTCGTATACGGTATGATTTTTGCAAGCGACAGCTGTTCATCCTCCAGCAGCATTTTATAGATTGTGTCCTTGCCGGAGGAACTTTTTCCCATAATACAATAAATCTTTCCCATTTATCTCCATACGCACGCTTTTTTCTACAGATTCCGGGTCTGTGCGTGACTATACCAGTATAATACAGGCTTTAGAAATATACAATCTTTATCCGCGACGAAGCGGTATCCGACGACGACTGTACCGAAAGCCCCCGCCCGATGCACGCTTTAACGTCCGCGATAAATTCGGAGGTAATCATCTCCCCCGGTATAATCATCGGTATTCCGGGCGGATATAAATAGATGTAATCCGCAGATATTTTTCCGACAGCCTCCGCAAAAGAGACCTCCGCACACGGCAGCTCCGCGGCCTGGTACAGTTCCATTTTACGCGGCTTTTCTCCGTACATGCGAAAGAGAAGCTCCTGTCCGCTTCCTCCGTCTGCGTCCCGCCCCGGCACTTCCTGCCGACCGGGCGCAGAGCGCCGCCGCGCGGCGGCTTCTCTGTCTATCTGATGCAGCGCATCGGACAGCCTGCAAAATCCCTCCTCCGTATCCATCATACTCGTCATACCAAGCACATAGGAAGCGGAAACCATTTCCATTTGAAGCCGGTAGTCCGAAAGCAGCCTCCGATGCAGCCCGATGCCGTCCGTTCCGCTGTCTGCGGCAAAAATTACCAGCTTCGAATCGTCCCGGTCAAACGCCTCCGCGCCGCTCAAATCCCCGCGGCACAGCAGATGCAGACAGGCGAAATCCGCCGCCGCGGCGTAAAAAGCATCCAGCCTTTTGCGGTACCGAAAAAAGAGCTCTTCCCCCTGCTCGCGCAGCAGACCGATACATTTGTCCATCCCCGCCATAAAAAGATACGAGGGAGAACTGGTCTGAAAAATTTCGAGGCTGCGCCTGACTTCACGCTCCGCGATACGGTCCGAGCACAGATGCAGCAGCGCCGTCTGCGTAAACGAGGGCAGCGTCTTGTGCAGGCTCATAATGACCGCATCCGCTCCCAAAGCCACCGGGCTCTCGGGAAAACCCGCGCCGAAGCCGAAATGCGCCCCGTGGGCGGCATCCACAATCAGCGCTGCCCCGTGGGCATGGGAAACCGCCGCAATGCCCGCGATGTCCGAGACAATGCCCTCATAGGTCGGCGAAGTGAGTATCACCGCAGTAATATCCGGGTTTTCCCGAAAAGCATTCGTTATCTGCCCGACTGTAATCTGCCCCTGCAGGCCGGTCTCCGTGATTTCCGGGCGCAGGTATACCGCCGAAAGCTCCCTGAGGCACAGGGCGTGATAGACTGCCCTGTGACAGTTCCTTGCTACAAGTACCTTATCCCTCTTGCGCGCCGCGGCACAGATTGCCGCCAAAAGCCCGCAGGTGCTCCCGTTTACCAGATAAAAGCTGCGCGCCGCGCCGTACAGCGCGGCGGCCCGCTCCTGGGCCTCCCGAAGAATCCCATCCGCGTGATGCAGCTCGTCAAACCCGTCTATCTCCGTGATATCGATCGTATAGGGGTTCGGAAAAGACAGCTCCTGCCGCTTATGCCCCGGCATGTGAAACGGGTAGATATCCGAATCCCGATACCGCCGCATCCTCTGCTCCAAGTCCATTTCCACTCCGTCCTTTCTAATCCAGAAATCTGCAAAGCTCCGGCATCCAGTCGCCGAGGAATACCTCGTCGCGGCACACGGATTCCCAGATATGCGGGAGAAACTGCGCCAAAAGATCCATCACCTCATCCCATTTGGGCCCCTGCCTTTTCCTTCCGCGCAGATACTTTTTCCAGCGTTTCCGCATATAGGGATAGTCCCGGTAGGACAACAGCTCCGAAAGTCGTTCCTCCGTCGGTACAATTTCCGCCTTCCGGAATGCAGCCAGCAGCTGCTCCGCGATGCAGCGCCCTTCCACCGACTCGTTCCGCAAAAGCCGATATACCGTGTCGTAAGCCTCCATATCCTGCAAAAGCTCCATATCGCGTAAAATCACGGCCATCTTTTCTGTCAGGATGTTCCCGGTGGGATATTCCGGACATACGATGCTCCCGCCTCCCCGCAGCAGCAGCGGATATTCCCGCCTTACGGGCATGACGCTCTCATCCCCCATCGCCGTGACGTGAATGACGAGCGGTACCGTCATCTCCTCAAATTCACCCGCGACGACAAGTTCTAACCGTTCGCCGTGCATCGCGGCCCTTCCCCGCCATTTGATCTCCGGCGTCTTTTCCTTTTTCAGTATATATGCCAGCATCACATAACCCATCTTCAGGGACAATTCCTGTCCCGGCACAGGCGCATTCTTTTTCATTGCACGCGCGTCTGTCAGGTAGGCAAATTCCAGCGTAAGCCCGTCTCTCTTCCCCCACTGCTCCTGTTTAAGCTGCTCGGCGTTTTTAATCCAGAGCAGGTCCGCAAATTCGGACTCCGAGAGCAGATACCGGAATGCCTCCGCCACATACGCCTCCAGCACGGCGGAAAACGGGACGCCGAGCTCCTCTCCTTTCGCCTTCAATGTCGGTTTATCGATTATCGTCTGTTTCATTTACAGCCATACTCCTATCATCGTCTGTACTTTTTTTACGACCTTCCGCTCCCTCGCGTAGCTCATCAGTTTTGCCGCATCCTTTTTGGGGTCGCGGATGTAGGCGAGCATTCCCTCCTTAAATATCGCGCGCTCCATCTTTTCCTCATATTTCAGGCATTCGCAGATCAGCCGTTCTTTCTCAAAAATCTTCATTTTCGCGCCGTCTTTGCCGAACGAAATCTCCGACACCCCAAATTCCAGCGTCTCCGGCTCGGCATACAGCGGCGTCACCTTCGGGAAATCCAGCTTAAACCTCGACTTTGACGTGTTTTTATCCACGGAAAGCTGATAACCGTAAGGCTTTTTCTCCAGATAACCGTAAGCGTAGAGTCCGCACGCAAGGTTCATCACGCAGTCCGGAAACAGCCGTGCGACGAGCTCCTCCTCCGAAAAATCACTGATGCGCACGGTATAATAACCGTTTTTCAGACGTACCAGATCCCCCTTTTCCACAAAGTCAAGAATCCTTCGGTAATCAATTCCCAGCTCATTTAACTGGCTTTTCTTCACAACACCGCCGTTCTGATAGATAAACTCCTTGACACGGTCCAAAATCAGTTCTCTTCTCTCATTTACTGCATATGAATCTGACATATTTTCTCCGCTCCTCGTACTCTTTTGTGGTACTTATTTCTTAATTTCTACTATAGATGATCCGCCGCTGTTTGTCAATTTTTCATTTTTGCTTTATAATAAGCAGAGTAGCGAATGCTGTCTGGTTTCGACATTTTGCACATAAATCATTGTTACTGTGAATCTGCGTGTCCGGCTTCGGCCTGTTTTTGTACAGACATGAACTGCCGCGTGTAGCAGTTCTTCCTGCGGCTTCTGCCGGAAAAGGTTCTGTACGTCTGCGCATTGAACACTTTAAGCGGTTTGTCCGAAGGGGAAAAACAGGCAGCACGCAATTTCTGGCGGCACTAAGCAAACACCCTCGCAAAATCGTGATTGAAACCCGCTCCGACAACTCGCAGCGCTGCTATTATGTGCTGCCGCACGGAAGACGGCAGCGCTGCTCGGACAGCGGACAGTACGCTCCGCTGACTGCCCGCTGTCAACAAGTCTCTGCGGGTTTCCGTTTTGTTCGGGTGTTTGCAAAGTGCCGCACGAAATCGCTTAAATGCCTGTTCTTTCCTCCTCCGAACAAACCGCTTAAAGTGTCCAATCGTCAGACGAACAGAAGTAATCGCAAACGGCAGAACCCGCAGGTTAGAATTTCTGCGCGGCAGTTCTGCAAACAAAACAGGCCGAAGCCGGACACGCAGAAAAATACCCAGCGAATATGATTTTTGTACAGAATGCCGCACCCTGAAAGGAGCCCGTATGGATTATCGGAAACCAAAATTGCGCAAGAATCCCTCCCGCGAAGCATGCGAGGGCATCATCAAACGGATTCTCATGACCGAAATTCTCGAAAAAGGGAAGAATGAACATTTCCGCACGGCGGCGGATTTTATGAGTTATTTTGAATCCCTCTACCCGGCTTCCGATGCTCTGACCAAACAGGTTCAGCGGGCAGTGAAGGCGATGGATATGCCCAAGGACGATGCGGGTTATTTTATTCCGAATAAAACGACCGAACAGCTGGCTGAGGAAAAGAATCTCCGCTATCTGTTTGAAAGGGCGGGTTCCTCCGTCGTCTCTCTTGAGGATTACAGTCCTCTCTTTCTGCAGGCGGACAGCAGCATTATCTCCTATCTGATGCACACCATCGCCGCATCCCCGATTTTTGACGGAAAATATCTCACGATGCACGCTGCATCGAATGGCATTGTTTTCTACACAAAAAATGTATCTCAGCTTGAAATTCTGTTAAAAAGCTTAATTATCAGATAATTTAGATCCTATTTTTATATGTCTGTAAAATATAAAAAGACGATATTTTTAAAAAATATCGTCTTTTTTTGACTTAATATACTAAAATCTGCGTCTTCCCGGTCTTTTTTGACGCTTTCTGACAGTTCGAAACTGTTCGCGCTTACTTCTGCGCACCTCCATGTTGTGCCGAATGATATAATAGTTATCCACAATCTGTTTTGCAAAATAAATCAAAAGCAGCAGACTGATCACCGCCAGCACGCCGAGGAAAATCAGAAGCGGATTGATGCGAATAGCGGTCGCCTCCTCGCCACTGCCGCCGGTCTCTTTCTGGTTGTCGAATACAAATCCTTCTACCTCTATGCCGTTGCGGACGATATCCGCTTTCCCCACCTCATGGTTGGCATACGTGTACGATATGGTTCCGACTATGCTGCCGCCGTCCTCCCGATAGGAAATCTCCGATACCGCATCCGCAAATTCCGCGGTTTTCGGAAGCACGATATCGGCATTGCCATCCAGCTCCACAAAAGCCTTGTACTCATTTAACGCGCCCACCGTGACCGCGCGGGAAGTATCATAATCGGTCTCGTTGTCCGCCACATGAAACACCTGGAAATTGTCAAACGCATAATGGAACAGGTTGAGCGTATCGACAAACTGTCCCGGCGACTGCACATTCATCACGACGCAGACCAGCGTCATGCCGTCCTTTTCCGCGTAAGTGACCAGTGTGCTGTTTGCCGCATCCGTATAGCCGGTCTTACCGCCTACACAGTACTCGTAGAGATATTTCGCGTTTGCCGAATGATAGGTGCAGAGCATATCGTGGTGATTCCGCACGATCGTGTCCTCATTCGGGTGCTTATTCGTGGGCGGAATCGTATAAATCTTCGTCCCTGTAATAATCCGAAATGTCTCGTTGGCATATGCGGCTTTTGCAATCAGCGCCATATCGCGCGCGCAGGTATAATGATTGTCGTCATGCAGCCCGTGAGGATTTGCGAAATGCGTATTTTCACAGCCGAGCTCCGCCGCCTTCGCATTCATCATTTCCACAAAGTTCTCCATCGTGCCGCCCACATGCTCCGCCACCGCAAACGCGCATTCATTTGCCGATTCCAGCATCATCGCATACAGACACTGCTCCATCGTCATCTGTTCGCCGTAGTCTCTGGCGATGCCGGAACCGTGGGTTTCGTCAATCGCCCGGTCGGAAAAGGTGACCACCTCATTCATATCCGAATTTTCCAGTGCCACAAGCGCTGTCAGTATCTTCGTGATACTCGCTGGATAGTGGGCCTCCGTACTGTTTTTTTCGTATAGGACCGTTCCCGTGGAAAGCTCCATCAAAACGACCGCGGGAGACTCCGTCTCCGGCGCTTCCGGCCAGTATTCCGCGGCAAAGACCTCCTGTCTTGCGCCCGCCTGTATAAAAAATAAAATTGCGAGCACAAGACACGCAATTTTTCGCAAATCATTTCGAAATCGCATAATTACTCCCATCTTTCTCTCCGAATTTATTATCAGTATAATTGTAAAAAAATATACATGCAACAATTTTTGCCAAAAAACTCTTTTTTTATCTTTCGTTTTATTGTAGAATAGCTTGCATACTGTGATAAAATCCCGAATGAAAAGCCGCTCCCGCGGTGGAATGAGAGGAAAAATGAGATTACGGAATATTCCCGGCGCAGATGCCGCGGTCGCGGACAGCGATTACTGCATCAAACAGCCGGAACTTATGAAAGGCAGCTGGAACACTGCATTTTGTGCGTCCCGTCCGCTTCACATCGAAATCGGCATGGGAAAGGGACGCTTCCTTATGGATATGGCCAGGCTTCACCCGGATATCAGCTACCTCGGGATTGAGCGCTACTCAAGCGTGCTGCTCCGGGCTTTACAGAAAATGGAGGAAGATCCTCTTCCGAATCTGAAATTTATCTGCATGGATGCCGCAGAGCTTCCCGAGGTATTTGCCCCGGGGGAAATAGACCGCATCTATCTGAACTTTTCGGACCCCTGGCCGAAAGAGCGCCATGCCAGACGCCGGCTCACCTCAAGACAGTTTTTCGCGCGCTACGATCTGATTCTGGCGGCAGACGGGCGTCTTGAATTTAAGACCGACAATCAGGATCTGTTCACGTTTTCCCTCGCGGAAATCCCCGAAGCCGGCTGGCGCATTGATGCCTCCACAAGGGATCTGCACCGCGATGCGGCTATGAATGAGGGAAATGTCATGACGGAGTACGAGGAGAAATTCTCATCTCTGGGCAATCCGATCTGCAAATTAATTGCTTCCCGGTAAAAAAGGGGGCTGCCGCATTAACGCTTATATTAAGTGCAAAATGCGTCAGCCCCTTTTATGCCGGAAAAGTTCCGCGGCACACGCCTTTATTTATGCTTTTTTGCAATCAGATCTTTTAAGCGCAGCGCCTTCTCGATGCTGCCGTCCACTTTGAGCTTGCGCATCGTAAATGCCGCAACCGGGTCCAGTTTGCCGTCGATGAGCTTTCTGAGCGTGTCGGGCGTGCAGGTGAAGCCCGCGTCTCTGTCGTGATAGTCATACGGCTCGATATACAGTTTCCCCTCCTTGACCTCGACGTAAAAGACTCCGCCTGCCTGCGCGTCCTCAATCGTAAACTGATATGCCAGATGTTCCGCGATGTCGCTCACATCCGTACCCGCAAACCGCTCTTTGATTTCCTGAAAGAATTCTTCGTAGTTCATCGTTCCCTCCCATCTGCCGCAGACGGACGTTTCCCCCGCCGCAGCTGCCGTTTTTATTTCCTGTTTTTAACATAACATATCCGGCGCGCTTCGGTCAATCTGCGGAGGCGTTCATTTTTGCAAGGATCGCTTCGGCGGCCGCGGCATATACACTCTCCTGCCGCTGCGCGCACCGGCTTCGGAGGTCTGTCAGCAGCAGCTGATACTCAAGCTCCTCGAAAATGGCAATCCGGTTGCGGATGCTTCCGTTCCTCTTTAAGATTTCCTTCAAAACAAGCTCGCATTCCAGATAAGAAATCTGCTCCGGAATTACCCCTTCCACAATTCCGGGATACAGCTTTTCACAGGAATCTGTCATCTTCTTTACAATCTGTTTGTTCAAAAGCGCTGCATAACCGGCTTCGTCAAGCGCAAATACCTCATTGATAATCTCCGCGTAGAGCTCCTGCGTTACGTTCTCTGCAGAGCCGCCGCATTTTTTCTTTCCGTATATATAGATTTCATACTCGTTGTGTGCCAGCTTCAAATCGTCCCGTATGCGGACCAGCGGTATCACAAATCCCTTTTCCCGCGCGATCCTGCGCCGCTTCTCGCTGATTAAGTCTGTCTTCAATCCTTCTCTGAAAATCGGGATAAAATCTTCCCCAAAGGAAATCAGAATCGGCTCCGCACAGCTGTTTAGCATCACGTTTTCATCATCTTCGGGCAGCACCGCCGTCTTCCTGCACTCCCCGCAGACTCCCAGCAAATCGTTGGCGTCTATGCCGAGAATCGTACAGATATCCGCCAGCATCGCGGCATCCGGAAGTCCCTGCCCCCGCTCCCACTTAGAGACTGCCTGCGAGGTAACGCCAAGACGGACCGCCAGCTCCTCCTGGGTCATTTTCTGTCCCTGCCTTGCATTTACAATCTGTTCCGAAATATTCATTCTACGTCCTCCCTTTTTCTTTTCCTTTATTGTAAATGAATTCCGGGGGAAGGTAAAACAACGCTTCGTTGGCCCACACTGCAACAGAATTTTCTCATTTCCCGTTTTTTCGAAAAAAAAAGCACCAACCCCGCAGTCCTTGCTGCAAAATCGGTACTTTTATAGTGGGCCATCAGGGGTTCGAACCCTGGACACCCTGATTAAGAGTCAGGTGCTCTGCCAGCTGAGCTAATGGCCCGTACAATGTTTATATCTCGTAAGCACGAAAGTTATTATATAATAGTTTTTTTCCAAATGCAACACTTTTTTTTAATTTTTTTCATTTTTCTTTTATTTTTCTTGTCCGCCAAAGTCGATGCATAGTTTTCCGGGTTTGTTATCGTCAAAAATCCATGGTTTTCCGGGCTTGTATGATATGGACAAATCCCTTCGGCCCGTGGTATATTGTTACCAGATTTTTAAGAAAAATAACAGGAAAGGATCATTTTATGACAGTACAGGAACGCTTTTTAAAATATGTCTCCTATTGGACGACCTCCGATGAGGACAATCGGACGGACGCGGGCGCGCGGATTCCGTCCACGGAACGCCAGTTTGACCTCGGCAGGGTCTTAGAGCAGGAGCTTCGCGAGCTCGGCCTTGAAAAAGTAACACTGACCGACCACTGCTATGTATACGGCCTTCTGCCGGCAACGCCGGGCTGTGAGAACAAACCTGCAGTCGGCTTTATCTCCCACATGGACACCGCTCCCGATTTCTCGGGTCAGAATGTGAAACCGCAGATCATCCCGGACTATGACGGAGGGGACGTCCTGCTTGCGGGCAGCGGCAGCTATCTTAAAGTTTCGGATTTTCCGTCTCTTGCAGATTTAAAGGGACGTACCCTGATCACAACGGACGGGACTACACTGCTCGGCGCAGACGACAAGGCCGGCGTCGCCGAGATTGTCACCGCAGCGGAAGAGATTCTCGCATCCGGCCAGCCTCACGGCGATATCTGGATCGGCTTTACCCCGGATGAGGAGGTCGGCTGCGGCGCGGACCTCTTTGACCTGGATTATTTCAGGGCAGCATTTGCGTACACCGTAGACGGCGATTACGAAGGTGAAGTCGCGTATGAAAACTTTAACGCGGCAGGCGCTTCCTTCTCTGTCAAAGGCGTCAATGTCCATCCCGGGGAGGCAAAGGACATTATGGTAAATGCCGCGCTCGTGGCCTGCGAGCTTGCATCCAAGCTGCCCGCGGACGAGACGCCGGCACACACAGAGGGGCGTCAGGGCTTTTTCCACCTCACGGATATGAAGGGGGACGTATCCTCCGCCAGCCTCTCCTATATTATCCGGGATCACGACAAAACGTCTTTTGAGAACCGTCTGAATGTGCTCCGCGCGCTTGAGGCGGAGATGAACCGGAAGTACGGCGCCCGGACCGTGACGTTGACGCTGAAGGATTCGTATGCCAATATGCTTGAAATCATCGAGCAGCACCCGCACGTCGTAGAAATCGCCAGAGAGGCCATCACCTCGGTCGGCCTCACTCCGCAATCCCGTCCGGTGCGCGGCGGCACCGACGGCGCCCGTTTAAGCTTTATGGGGCTGCCCTGTCCGAATCTCGGCACCGGAGGATACGGCTTCCACGGCCCCTACGAGCACATCACTGCGGAGGGCATGCAGACCGCGGTCCGGGTAATCCGCGAGATTGTCCGCATCACCGCGGAGCGGGAATAGCAGGCGGCTTCCCTGTCACAGTTCATTTATCGTCTCCGTGATTTCCATGCGGCGTATACGCTTTGACGGTGCATAGACCGCGGCAGCCGCGGCCGTCAGCACGAACAGCAGAATGACGAGCAGCGCTCCTACAGGCAGGCTCCACGTATAATAAGGAAAGTTCTTGGTGATCAGCCTGCCGTACATCAGGCGGCTGAGAGGAAGACCGATCCCGCAGCCTATGACGCCGCCGGTCACGGCATAGGCTGCCGCTTCGGCGGCAATCATTTTTGTGAGTTGCCGCCCGTCCATGCCCACGGCCCGCATAGCCCCGTACTGCCGGATTTTCGCCGACACGCTCATAGAAATACTGTTGACGATATTGAGCACGGTAATAAGCGCAATGATTGCCAGAAAACCATATAGAAACAGCCGAAAGGCAATGACCGTACTGAGGTCCCCTTCTTCCCGCCGGTCGGTAAAGTCACAGATCCCCCGTGTCAGCTCGTGAATCACCTCCACATCCCCGTCAGACGCTCCCCGCATCATCTGAATATCTACAACACGGTAGCCGCCTGCGCCGGTCAGTCGGGCGTAGGTTTCCTCCGAACAGATCAGTATTACGTCGCCGCCGGTCTGCCCGTTATTGGAAAACGGGTTGGATGTCATCTGCCCGGCAATCTCCAACGTGACACCGTTTAATGTCACCCGGTCTCCCACCTCCAGCGGGACATCCTTATCCCAAACGGAGAGCACATATCCCTGATCTCCGTAAACCTTTTTAAGATCGCCGCCTCTGCGCAGATCTCCGTCATCGAGTATCCAGTCCAGCTGAATGTCATCGTAGGAGATAAGATCCGCGCTGTCCCGGGGCACCTCCGCGTCAAACACTGCCGGAATGTCAAAAGCACCGCTTCGTCCAAATACATATCTGACACCGGGAATCTTCCGCAGCGTATCAACCAGATTCTGCGGAATCAACGCCCCGTCTTCCGAAACCGAAAGAGATACGTCCGGACTGTAGGATTTGGTCGGCATCACGCACCCCAGCGCCTCCACCAGTACGGAAAAGCAGAGAAACAGGATAATACTCAGCGCGAATGACCCTGCCATAAGAAACAGGCTCTTTTCGGATGACATCGCATGGGAGATACCCAGGGCAGTCTCAACACTCAGAAAACGGGTATCGGTTCTGCCGTGCCTGTGTGTTCCGCTGTCCGCATTCCCCGATACCGCTGCCGCAGGCGAAACTTTTGCCGCTCTCCGCGCAGGAGACTGAGCGGCGATCAGTACGGTCACAATCCCCATTACCGCGCCGCAGACAGCACCGCTCACACTGACACCGCCCACGACCAGTTTTGAGAACTCGCCGCCCACAAAATAACGCAGAAAAGCGCACAGCCCCCACGAGACCGCCGTACCCAAAAGCACTCCGGCCGGAATTGCGGTCTTACACCAGTTTAGCGCTTCCAGACGGACAAAACGAATAATCTGGCTCCTGCTCATGCCGATGCAGCGCATCATGCCGAAGAACCGGGTCCGCTGGGCGACGGTACTATTCAGACTGCCGGAGATCATCAGCACTCCGGCCAGCAAAACCAGCAGACTTACCATCGCCGCCAACGGATAAAGACTCTTTGCCGCTGGATTTTCACTCGCGCCTGCCGCTGCCAGAAGAATCAGATTCTCCTCAATTTTGGCGTCGGGAAACTGTCCCCTGATCTCTGCAAGCGCCCGCTTTATGTTCGCTTTCTCATCAAACTGCACATAGAAGACGGGATTGCCCGCATCCTGATTTTCGTTTAAAATACGGCGGAAGGTCCCGATATTCAGAAACGCGCCTACCTGCTCCCCTTTCACCAGCAGCGCGGTGCTCTCGCCGGCGCCGCTGTCGGTGGCATAGCGGCTGCTGCCGCTGCGAAACCCCGTTACGCGCAGCACATAGCTTCCGGCGGGCGTATCCAGTGTCACATCATCCCCCGCCGCCGCTCCCAGCAAGTTTCCGGCGTTGGGCGTAAGGATGACTTCCCCCTCCCGCAGGTCGGCTCCGCTCGGAAAATAGGTCATAATATCCGTTCGGAAAGCATCCTCCACACCGCCCAGCACGGCCGGTATTCCCCCGATGAAATACGCTCTGCTTTTGTCAATATTTACCGTATCATACCAGGAAGCCGCGGCCACATCGGGACGCCCTGCAATGGCTGCCGCCTCCGCTTCGGTAAGTCCCTCCAAGTAAATATGCCAATTTCCGCCCTTTTCTCGGACGCTGGCGGTCTCGGACCGGATGAGCATGTCTGCCATACTGAAAATACTCGTGACCAAAAACACCGCAAAAATAATACACAAAAGCGTCATACGGTTTTGCCGCCGGTGTACGTCAGCCGAAATCGGAATCAGACTCAGATAACTTCTCATTCCTGACACCCCCTTCCGAAATCCGTCAATCTGCCGTCCGATACCCGCAAGATTCGATCGGTCGTCTGTGCGATGCTGCTGTTATGAGTAATCATGACGATTGTCTGCTCATATTTTCTCGAGGCTTCTCTGAGCATGGCAATGACCTCGCTGCTGTTGTGCGTGTCCAGATTCCCGGTCGGTTCGTCCGCCAGAATCAGCGACGGTCTGGTGATTAACGCGCGCCCGATTGCCACCCTCTGCTGCTGACCGCCTGAAAGCTGACCGGGCAAATGATTACGCCTCTCTTTCAGGTTCAGTACGGTCAGCAATTCTTCCAGATATTTTTTATTTGGTTTCTGATAGTCCAGCAGCACCGGGAAAATGATGTTCTGCTCCACCGTCAGTTCCGGAATCAGATTAAACGCCTGAAAGATAAAGCCGATATTCCGGCGGCGGAAAACGGTAAGCGCTCCCTCCTTCATCGAAAAAATATCTTTGCCGTCAATCCATACCCTGCCGGAAGTCGGGCTATCCAACGCCCCCAGCATATTGAGCAGCGTACTCTTTCCAGAGCCGGATTCACCGACTATCGACACAAATTCACCTTTGGGTACGGAAAAACTGACCTCCTTTAAGGCATGTACGGCCGTTTCTCCGCTGCCATAAGTTTTCGAAATTGACTGCACTTCTAATAAATCCATAATAGACACCTCTTTCTTCTTGAATCTATTTGGAAGAATACCATCCGTACCTTACGGCAATCTTACCGTATGACTACAATTTTGTAGGAATGAGGAAATTTATCACGAAAGCAGTTCCGATTCCCGGCTCACTGCTGACTTCAATCGTACCCTTATGCGCCTCTATGATTGCTTTCGCAAGCGGCAGGCCAAGACCGAGGCCATGCGTGTCTTTGGAAAATCGGCTGCGGTAAAAACGTTTGAAGATATGGTACAGATCTTCCGGGTGAATCCCGTTTCCGTTATCCGTTATGACAATCTGCACCACAGACCCGGACTTGCTCCATTCAACGGAGACAGTATCTCCCGGCTCCGTATGGTCAAAAGCATTCTTTACAATGTTATCGACAGCCTCCATAAGCCAGTCCCGATCACAGAGAAACGGCGCCTGATCGGGGCCCGACAGTTTCATTTCTTTCTGTTCCGTCCGGGCGCGGTATGCAAAGTGCAGCTCAATGTCTCTCATCATATCCGCCACATTTTCCATGCCCTTCTCAATCGCGATAACGCCGGCGTCCAGTTTTGCAATCTTTAGAAGATTCTGAACCAGCGTTTCGATGCGGTCGAGCTCCTGCTCCGACAATTCGGCAAATTCCTTTACCGCCGGAAGTCCCTGCGCCTCATTCTGCAGAAGCCCGTTATAAATATTCAAGGCTGCCAGCGGCGTCTTCAGCTGATGGGAAATATCCGATATGGTATTTTTCAAAAATTCTTTTTCCCGCAGTTCGTCTGCGGCATGGGCATTCAGCACTGCAGCCAGCGTATTTACCGTGTGAAACAGCCTGTACAGCTCCCCCTCTTTCTCACAGTCAATGCGGGCATCCGTATCGCCGTCAAGATAAGATTCCATCTGTGCGGCGGCTGTTTCCATGATCTCATTCTGCCTGTAAAAATACAGAAAGCATGCTGCCAGTATGCCCGCTGCAGGCAGCAGGGAACAAAAAAGCAGCATCAGCGAAAAATCCCCGTAAAGAAACCGAGCGGCAAGCTGCGGCAGGAAAACAGAGGCCCCCAGCATACCGGCCACGGAGATGAAAAAATATTTTATCGTTCTGTTTACAAATATCTTCACGGTTCACCTCAGCAGATGATATTCCACTTGTAGCCCATACGCCTGACCGTCAAAAGCATCTGCGGCTCACTTGGATTGTCTTCCACTTTTATTCTCAATCTACGCATATAGACGGTAAGCGTGTTGCCGTCTATATAATTGCCGTCACAGTCCCATAATTTATTCAAAATCTGCTCTTTTGAAAGCACTGTATTGGGATTTTGCATAAACAGGCACAGCAACCTGTATTCGACGGTCGTCAGCTCCAAAAGTTTTCCGTTCTTGTATGCCTGTCCCTGCAGCAAAAGCACCTTAATTCCGTTTGACTGAAGTTCCGCGGCAGACACCTCAAAATCTTTCGCACGCCGCAGCAGCGCGTTGATTCTCGATATTAAAATCCCCAGTTTAAAGGGTTTTGTGATATAATCATCGGCGCCTATATCAAGACCCATAATGACATTCGTCTCTTCGTCGGATGCCGTTAAAAAAATGATCGGCACTTTAGAACCAAGCCGTACCTTTCTGCAAAAGTCAAATCCGGAACCGTCCGGAAGAGATACATCCAAAATCAGCAGATCATACGTCCCGCCCGACCAAAAGTCTTCCGCCTCTTTGACGCATCTTGCGATATCCGCTTCATATCCCTCTTTTGTAAAAGCAAAGGACAATCCGTTGACTAAACTCGAATCATCCTCAAGGAGCAGTATTCGATTCATGTTTCCCTCCCTGTACACACTTTTTAAAACACCCGTTTTTCATTGTTTCGACACGGGACCTGTCTTATGTATTGCCCGTACGTTCTGCAAACAGCAGTCGGTATCATTATATGCGGCACGGGAAATAATATCAAATTACAATTTTGTAAGGTTTTATAGCATAAAAAATGCAACATTTCTTATACAAATGTTGCATTTTTCTTACACCTATTATATCGGCACATCTTCTTTTTCCTTAACCCCAAATTTAAAAAATTACAGATTTTTTCTTTGTATGCCCCGAGAAATCAATTTCACAAAAGACGGAGTCCCGCTCGTCCTGCTCAATTCCGAGATAATGCTTTGTTACCCGGTAAGAAGAATGATTATAGATATCCATCAGAAGTGCCGGCGGTGTCCCCTGCTTCCACGCGTGGTAGCCAAACGTTTTGCGCAGAGAGTGACAACCGATATTTGTCCCGCAGAGCGTATGCTCCGCCGCATTTTTCACGATCCGGTATGCCTGGCTGCGGCACAGCGGTATGCCGCAGGTTGTCGCTTTCGAAAAAATGTAATCTTCGGGCTGCGGCCGGCGCTCTCTTTTATAGGCATACAGACTTTTTACCGCATGCCTGTTGAGCGCAATCGTTGTCTCTTTTCCCGTTTTTTGTTCCGTCACGTCCAAATGGCTTCGGAAACAATTCTGCCGAAAGTCAAAGACGTCTCTCCACTGCAGCTTAAGAATATCGCCGATGCGCAGCGCCGTGTACAGACCGACGGTAATCAGCGCTTCGTTCCGCGCGGACGGACGCACGCTGTGATAGTAATCCATAAATCGTTCCAACTGTTCCTGTTTTCGAATTGGTTGTGTTGTTCCCATGGTAACCCTCCTTCTCGCCGTTGCGGCAAACCTTCTTTTGCAGATGCAACACTAGTATAAGAATTGTTGCATCTCTGACACTGCAAAACAAGGAGTTAGAACCTCTGCTCACCAGTGGGTTCGCATTTTGCTCCGCAAAACAAGGAGTTAGAACCTCTGCTCACCAGTGGGTTCGCATTTTGCTCCGCAAAACAAGGAGGTTCACATGCTGAAACTGACATTACGTCCGGGGGAACACATTGATATCGGCGAAGAAATCCGCGTCGTCTTTTCGGGCGGCTCCGCAAACAATATCCACCTGTTGGTGGATGCGCCCAAGAGCTTCAATATTGCAAGAAGCAGCGCGGGCAAAAAGCGGGCGGCTTCCTATTACAAGGAGCCGGATATCTCCCTCGAGGCCAGACAGCAGATTAACGCGATCCTGAAAAAGGAGCGCATAAGGCAGCAAGCATAATACCGTGTAATTTTCTGCAAGGTAGCGGAACCGGACGATCCTGGGGGTCCGGTTTTACTATAAAGGCGGCGTAGCCGCCGCTACTGCCTGACTTGTCAGGCAGGTTCCACTTGATACGGCGCAGCCGCATCTATATCACTTTTCGGGAACGGATTCCCGGAACACGCCGCAATCACGCGGCAGACCGCAGGACTGCGGCACAAATTATATCACACGGAGGTAATTATTTATGGTAGTACAGCACAACATGTCAGCGATGAATGCAAACAGAAATTTAGGTATCACAACCGGTTTACAGGCAAAGTCTTCCGAGAAGCTTTCTTCCGGTTACAAAATTAACCGCGCAGCGGACGACGCGGCGGGCCTTTCTATCTCCGAGAAGATGAGAAGCCAGATTCGCGGCTTAAACAAGGCCTCGGACAATGCGCAGGACGGTATTTCTTTAATCCAGACTGCAGAGGGCGCGTTAAACGAGTCCCATGCGATTTTGCAGAGAATGAGAGAGCTTTCGGTACAGGCGGCAAACGGAACCGAGACGGACGACGACCGCGAGGCAGTGCAAAACGAGATTGAACAGCTTCAGGAAGAGCTGACAAGAATTTCCGAGACGACCGAGTTTAACACCATGAAACTGTTGGACGGAAGCCGGTCGGGAAGCACAGCGACAACCGGTTCCGGGCCGAAGTTCGGCGTTGTCGATACCGGCTTATCGGGCGGCGGCGCACTTATTACATCTAGTGTAGCGGGAGTGTCTGTGACAGTTTCAGCACCGCCTGCAAATAAAGCGGGACAGGAGTCCGCTATTTGGGATGAGGCCGGAACAACGTTGACATTAAATCTTGCAGCTGGAAAAGTATATACACAGGATGAAATTGATGAACTGGTAGCCAATGCAAGACAGGAAGACAGTACAGCAACAAATGAACCAGCTGATATAAAGATTTCTTTAAAAAACGGCGTTTTGACAGCAACAGACGGTGAAACGAGCGATCCAACCGAAGGTGGCGTAAAAGCTGCATCTACAGCAGTAACCGCAACCGGAACTTTTGTAGGCGCAAACAAGATTTCTTTTACCGCAAACA
Source organism: uncultured Roseburia sp. (assembly GCA_910577925.1). Taxonomy (GTDB): domain Bacteria; phylum Bacillota; class Clostridia; order Lachnospirales; family Lachnospiraceae; genus Roseburia. The sequence continues at coordinate 1,626 of CAJTOI010000017.1, read as the reverse complement.
AATATGGAAAAGAATTTAATGGCACAAAATTCAATATTAAATTTGGCGCTGAAGATGGAAAAGAAGATGTTACTGTAACAACCGGTAAAACAGCTATTACAATCGACGGAACCAATTCAATAACAGCCGGTGAATATGATATTAATCTTGCGGCCGGAAAAGAGTATACCGCAGAGGATATCGAAGATATTTTAGCAAAAGCAGGGTTTGATTTCGATGTAACCTTAAGCGGTGCAACACCTGACGATCCAAATACAGTATTTGCAACAGGCTCCGCAACTGCATTTACTGGAATTACAATGGCAAATGGCGCAGGTCTTGGCAGCGCAAAAGCTATGTGGGGACAGGCGGGCTATGACGGCGTATCCTCCGGAGAGGGCCTTACCCTCCAGATCGGCGCTAACGAAGGACAGACGATGAGCTTCTCCATCGACGATATGAGCGCACGGGCGCTCGGCGTTGACGGAAACAAAGTAGACTTAAGCACACAGGCGGGCGCACAGAAAGCGACCACCACGATTGACGAAGCGATTAAAAAGGTTTCCGAGCAGCGCGGACGCCTCGGTGCAATTCAAAACCGTCTCGAGCACACCATCTCGAACCTTGACACTGCGGCCGAGAACACACAGAACGCAGAATCCCGCATCCGCGATACCGATATGGCCGAGGAAATGGTGGAGTACAGCAAGAATAACATTCTTGCACAGGCCGGACAGTCGATGCTCGCACAGGCAAACCAGTCCACACAGGGCGTACTTTCCCTTCTGCAGTAATAAAGGAGATCAGACTGCATAGTACTTAAGAAAAATTAGAACCATAAGAAAAAGAAGTACCCCGGGAACAGCCGTACAATTCCTGGGGTACTTCTTTTTCCCATACATAGCGCAGTTATTTATGCAAAATATACAAAAAAATATTTTCATTTTTAGTAGATTTGTGAACACTTCTGCGTCAAACCGTGCTAATATAATACTTGTAAAACCCCCAATACATTATACATATTTTTGCTATACCCCATAGTAAAAATACCTTCTCCTAAGAGGCAGCCCGACAGTGGCTGTCTTTTTTTGCATGAGGGGAGGGCCCTGGCGGGCAAAGGGAGCTTTCGATAACGGAATATCTCCCGTAAAAAGACCCGGAAATCGTTTTGCGATTCCCGGGACTTTTTTATATCTCTTCCCTCAGCAGACAAATACCCTACATATTCGCCAGCAGCGCTGCTATCTCATCCGGCGTCATCATCTTATGCGGATCGGACAGCCCCGGCGCAGGCGCCGCAGCAGGTTTTGGAGTCGGTTCCGACTCCGCAATCGGCGCGGGCGTTGGAACCGGTTCCGGGGTCGGTTCCGGTTCTAAAATCGGCTCTTCCTCCGCCGCCTCTTGCCCGGCATCAACACCCAAATCCAAACCGAAGTCCAAATCTAATCCCAGATCCAAACCATCCGACAAGCCTTCTTCCGGCTGTTCTTCCGGCATTTCTTCCTCTATCAGAGGAATCTCTTCTCCCAATATCGGCTCTTCCGGCAGTGTCAAATCCTCTGTCAGTGAAAATGCGTCCGTCAGCCCTTCTCCCAATATCGGCTCCTCCGGCAGTGTCAAATCCTCTGTCAGCGAAAATGCGTCCGT